>NZ_JBEZCG010000004.1:115528-582438 GCF_040647455.1 Streptomyces sp. NPDC041068 | reverse complement strand
ATCGGCGTCACGCCCGCCTTCTGCGCCGAATGGAAGAAGTCGTACGCACCGTGCAGATTGCCGTGGTCGGACATCGCGATATGCGTCATGCCCATCTCGTTCGCCGCGTTGAACATGTCCTTCAGCCGGGCGGCACCGTCGAGCAGCGAGTACTGAGTGTGGACATGCAGGTGCGTGAAGGATCGGGACACTTCCGCTACTCCTCGGACTCGGCACAACAGACTGTTGTCTGAGCCGACATCCAATCCCCACGCAACAGCGGGGATCAAACAACGAAAAGGACACCACCACAACCACTGGTTGTGCGAAGCAGGCTTCTCCCTACTGCGGGTTGGCCCGCTCCATCACGCGCCGCAGGCCCTCCGTGAGCTGCTCGGCGCTCGTCGATGCCGGTGAAGATCGCGGCGAGCCCTCTGGGTGATGACCTCCAGGTTCAGCGTCCAGATGGCCCGGAACTCGGGGAACGAGCGGATGGCGTTCGCCCGCGTCCCCTCGAAGCGCTCGAACGAACCGGCCTCACCCGCTCCCCTGTCGCCCGGCGCGGCCTCGAAGACACCGGCCGTGTCCCTCATGAGCGCGATGAAGACCTCGACGAGCAAGGCACCCTGCGACGCTTGCCTAAGACGTGCGTACAGCCCTCGGCACACACCTCGGCGTGCCGTCGAATCCGCACGCCAAAACGCCGGACAGGTGGAAAATTCCAGCCTGTCCGGCGTTTGAGGACGAACTCGGCGAAGCCGGTGACCTACGGCAACCGAAGCCGTGGTCCCGCAGGACCCCTAGTCCGTGAGGTCCACCGCGCGCGCGGACTCCGCCCCGATCTCCTCCGCAAGCTCCGTGAGCACCGGCTGCGGCACCGTGTCGTCCACGGTGAGGACCGCAAGGGCCTCGCCGCCGACGTCGGCGCGAGCGACCTGCATGCCCCCGATGTTGATGCCCGCCTCGCCGAGGACGCGGCCCACCGTGCCGACGACGCCGGGACGGTCGGCGTACCGCAGGACGACCATGTGGTCGGCGAGCGTCAGGTCCACGTCGTACTCACCGATGGAGACGATCTTCTGGAGGTGCTTCGGGCCCGCCAGCGTGCCGGAGACCGCGATCTCCTCGCCGCCCGAGAGCGTGCCGCGCACGGTGACCACGTTGCGGTGGTCCGGCGACTCGGAGCTGGTGGTGAGGCGGACCTCGACGCCACGCTCCTGCGCGAACAGCGGAGCGTTGACGTACGAGACGGTCTCGTCGACGACGTCCTCGAACACGCCCTTCAGCGCGGACAGTTCGAGCACCTTCACGTCGTGCTGGGTGATCTCGCCGTACACCTCGACGTCGAGACGGGCCGCGACCTCCTGGGCCAGGGCCGTGAAGATGCGGCCGAGCTTCTCGGCGAGCGGCAGGCCGGGGCGCACGTCCTCGGCGATGACACCCCCCTGCACGTTCACCGCGTCGGGCACGAGCTCACCGGCGAGGGCGAGGCGCACCGACTTGGCGACGGCGATGCCGGCCTTCTCCTGCGCCTCGTCCGTGGAGGCGCCGAGGTGCGGGGTGCAGACGACCTGGTCGAACTGGAAGAGCGGGGAGTCCGTGCAGGGCTCCTTCGCGTACACGTCCAGGCCGGCGCCGGCGACGCGGCCCTCCTTGAGGGCGGAGTGCAGCGCCTCCTCGTCGACGATCCCGCCGCGCGCGGCGTTGACGATGCGGACGGTCGGCTTGACCTTGTGCAGCGCCTCGTCGCCGATGAGACCGAGGGTCTCGGGCGTCTTGGGGAGGTGCACGGTGATGAAGTCGGAGACCTCGAGCAGCTCGTCCAGCGAGAGGACCTTCACGCCCATCTGCGCGGCGCGCGCGGGCTGCACGTAGGGGTCGTAGGCGACGACCTTCATGCCGAAGGCGCTCATGCGCTGCGCGACGAGGGCACCGATGCGGCCGAGGCCGACGACGCCGAGGGTCTTCTCGGCGAGCTCGACGCCCGTGTACTTGGAGCGCTTCCACTCGCCGTTCTTCAGGGCGGTGTTGGCCTGGGGGATGTTGCGCGCGGTGGCCAGGAGCAGGCCGCAGGCGAGCTCGGCGGCGGTGACGATGTTCGAGGTCGGCGCGTTCACGACCATCACGCCGGCCTTGGTGGCGGCGGACACGTCCACGTTGTCCAGACCGACGCCCGCGCGGGCGACGACCTTCAGCTTCTTGGCGGCCGCGATGGCCTCGGCGTCGACCTTGGTCGCGGAGCGGACCAGGATCGCGTCGACGTCGGCGATGGCGGGCAGCAGCTCGGCGCGGTCGGCGCCGTTGCACTGGCGGATCTCGAAGTCCGGGCCCAGGGCGTCGACAGTGGCGGGCGACAGCTCTTCGGCGATGAGTACGACAGGTTTCGAGCTCACGTGGGTCCTCACAAGTCCAATGCGGACGGCCGTCCCGACGGCCGCAGGCGGTGGAGGGTGCTAGCCGCGTGGAAGACGCACGACGCTGTGGGCCCGACGCGAATGTTGAACAGCAGTGTAGTGGCGTTACGGGGCTCCTCATGCGCCTCTTTGGAAGGATCACCCATCCGTGGCTGGACAGCGCGGACAAGCGCGAACGTCAGCCCCTGCCGACGGTGAAATCAGCCCCTCCGGCGCTGGAGGAGCGGGGTCCGGGGCGGAGCCCCGAGGCAGAGCCCCGGACCCGAGCACCCTCACTCGTCGTCGTTGACCCAGGACATCAGCTTGCGCAGCTCCTTGCCCGTGGTCTCCAGGAGGTGGTTCTCGTCCTGGGTCTTGTACTCGTTGTACTTCTTCAGACCGCCGTGGTACTCGTCCATCCAGTTCTTGGCGAACGTGCCGTCCTGGATCTCCGCGAGGACCTTCTTCATCTCGGCCTTGGTGGCGTCCGTGATGATCCGCGGGCCGGTGATGTAGTCGCCCCACTCGGCGGTCTCGGAGACGGACCAGCGCATCTTCTCCAGGCCGCCCTCGTACATGAGGTCCACGATCAGCTTCAGCTCGTGGAGGCACTCGAAGTACGCGATCTCCGGCTGGTAGCCGGCCTCGGTCAGGGTCTCGAAGCCCGCCTTGACCAGCGCGGCGGTACCGCCGCAGAGCACGGCCTGCTCACCGAACAGGTCGGTCTCGGTCTCCTCGGTGAAGGTCGTCTTGATGACGCCCGCACGCGTGCCGCCGATGCCCTTGGCGTACGAGAGCGCCAGCGGGAAGCCGTTGCCGGTGGCGTCCTGCTCGACGGCCGCGATGCACGGGACGCCGCGGCCCTCCTCGTACTGACGACGGACGAGGTGCCCCGGACCCTTCGGGGCGACCATGGCGACGTCGACGCCGGCCGGGGGCTTGATGAAGCCGTAGCGGATGTTCAGGCCGTGGCCGAAGAACAGGGCGTCGCCGTCCTTGAGGTTGTCCTTGATGGACTCCTCGTAGACCTGGGCCTGGATCGGGTCCGGCACCAGGATCATGATGACGTCGGCCTCGGCCGCCGCCTCGGAGGGGGTGACGACCCGCAGGCCCTGCTCCTCGGCCTTGGTCTTGGACTTGGAGCCCTCGTGCAGACCGACGCGGACGTCGACACCCGAGTCACGCAGCGACAGCGCGTGGGCGTGGCCCTGGCTGCCGTAGCCGATGACCGCGACCTTGCGGCCCTGGATGATGGACAGGTCGGCGTCGTCGTCGTAGAACAGCTCGGCCACTGGGAATCTCCTATGTGTGCTGGTGTTGCGTCCCACCGTACGGCGGGTTCAGTGAGGGAAGTTCACGGGTCTCGCCATGCGGGCGGACCCGGGGACGGGTTCAGGCCGTGCGGCCTCGGACCGCGCGGTCTCAGGCCGTCCGGTCGAGCGCCCGCAGGCTGCGGTCCGTGATGGAGCGGGAGCCCCGGCCGATCGCGATGGTGCCGGACTGGACGAGCTCCTTGATGCCGAAGGGCTCCAGCATCTTGAGCATGGCCTCCAGCTTGTCGCTGCTGCCGGTGGCCTCGATGGTGACGGCCTCCGGGGAGACGTCCACGGTCTTGGCGCGGAACAGCTGGACGATCTCGACGATCTGGGAGCGGGTCTCGTTGTCGGCGCGGACCTTCGCGAGGACGAGTTCGCGGGCGACGGCGGCGCCCGGCTCCAGTTCGACGATCTTCAGGACGTTGACGAGCTTGTTGAGCTGCTTCGTGACCTGTTCGAGCGGCAGGTCCTCGACATTCACGACGATGGTGATGCGGGAGATGTCGGGGTGCTCGGTGACGCCGACGGCGAGCGAGTCGATGTTGAAGCCGCGGCGCGAGAACAGGGCGGCGATCCGGGCGAGGATGCCGGGGGTGTTCTCGACCAGGACGGAGAGCGTGTGCTTGGTGGACATGACTCTTGGTCTCTCTTTCGCTCTCGGTCTCAGTCGTCTTCGTTGTCGCCGAAGTCGGGGCGGACGCCCCGGGCCGCCATGACCTCGTCGTTCGAGGTGCCGGCCGCGACCATCGGCCAGACCTGGGCGTCCTCGTGGACGATGAAGTCGACCACGACGGGGCGGTCGTTGATGGCGTTGGCCTCGGCGATGACCTTGTCGAGGTCCTCGGGGCGCTCGCAGCGCAGCGCCACGCAGCCCATGGCCTCCGACAGCTTCACGAAGTCCGGGACGCGGGTGCCCTTGTTGGGGCCGATGTCCTCGGGACCGCTGTGCAGGACGGTGTTGGAGTAACGCTGGTTGTAGAACAGCGTCTGCCACTGGCGGACCATCCCGAGAGCGCCGTTGTTGATGATGGCGACCTTGATCGGGATGTTGTTCAGGGCGCAGGTGGTGAGCTCCTGATTGGTCATCTGGAAGCAGCCGTCGCCGTCGATCGCCCAGACTGTGCGGTCGGGCTGTCCGGCCTTGGCGCCCATCGCGGCGGGGACCGCGTAGCCCATCGTTCCGGCGCCGCCGGAGTTGAGCCAGGTCGCGGGCTTGTCGTACTCGATGAAGTGCGCGGCCCACATCTGGTGCTGACCGACGCCCGCCGCGAAGATCGTGCCCTCCGGGGCGAGTTGACCGACGCGCTCGATGACCTGCTGCGGGGAGAGCGAGCCGTCCTCGGGCTGGGTGTAGCCCAGCGGGTAGGTCTCGCGCCAGCGGTTGAGGTCGGCCCACCAGGCGGTGTAGTCGCCCGTGTGGCCCTCGGTGTGCTCGGCCTGGACGGCCTGGACCAGATCGGCGATGACCTCGCGGGCGTCGCCGACGATCGGCACGTCGGCGGCGCGGTTCTTGCCGATCTCGGCCGGGTCGATGTCGGCGTGGACGATCTTCGCGTACGGGGCGAAGCTGTCCAGCTTGCCGGTGACGCGGTCGTCGAATCGGGCTCCGAGGGCGACGATCAGGTCGGCCTTCTGCAGCGCGGTGACGGCGGTGACCGCACCGTGCATGCCCGGCATTCCGACGTGCAGCGGGTGGCTGTCGGGGAATGCGCCGAGCGCCATCAGTGTGGTGGTGACGGGCGCTCCGGTGAGCTCTGCCAGGACCTTCAGTTCGGCGGTGGCCTGAGCCTTCAGGACGCCGCCGCCGACGTAGAGGACCGGGCGCTTGGCCGCGGTGATGAGCTTGGCGGCCTCGCGGATCTGCTTGGCGTGCGGCTTGGTCACCGGGCGGTAGCCGGGCAGGTCCTGCTGCGGCGGCCAGGAGAACGTGGTGCGCGCCTGCAGCGCGTCCTTGGCGATGTCCACGAGGACGGGCCCCGGACGCCCCGTGGAGGCGATGTGGAAGGCCTCCGCGATGGTGCGCGGGATGTCCTCGGCCTTGGTGACCAGGAAGTTGTGCTTGGTGATCGGCATCGTGATGCCGACGATGTCCGCCTCCTGGAAGGCGTCCGTGCCGATCGCCTTGGAGGACACCTGGCCGGTGATGGCGACCATCGGGACGGAGTCCATGTGGGCGTCGGCGATCGGGGTGACCAGGTTGGTGGCACCGGGGCCGCTCGTCGCCATGCAGACACCGACCTTGCCGGTGGCCTGCGCGTAGCCGGTGGCGGCGTGGCCCGCGCCCTGCTCGTGGCGGACCAGGACGTGGCGCACCCGGGTGGAGTCCATCATCGGGTCGTACGCGGGAAGGATGGCGCCGCCGGGAATGCCGAACACCGTGTCGGCCCCGACTTCCTCGAGAGAACGAATGAGGGACTGCGCACCCGTGACGTGCTCGACGGGGGCGGAGTGCTGTCCTGAGGATCGGGGCCGCGGCTGCGGATGGTGGGCCCCGGTGGCCTGCTCGGTCATCGGCATTCTCTTCTCGAAGCTGAGGGTTTTTGCGGGGGTTTTGCGGGGGTTTGGCAGGTGCCAGTGCAACAAAAAACCCCTCGTGCCATGAGGCAAGCGAGGGGAGCGCGCCGGGTGCGGTCGCTGGGGATTCCGGTGTCCGGACCGGTCAGTCCCAGCTTCAGCCGACGCGCTTTCCAAGTACGAGAATTCGGGTGCGCATGGCATTGACCCTCCCCCCGGCACGCAGCACCTGTCAAGTAGGTGGGACGGGGGTCTCATTATGTGAGCGGGCGAAGGACGAAGGGCCGCCTGTGTACTTCCCTGAAGGGGCGCTTCCGAAGGCCCCCGAAGGACCGCCTCCGTACGCCCCCGGGGGGCCGCCCGCGAACACCGGCTCGGCCGGGCAGCGCGGCACCGGGTACTCGCCCATCGTGAGCGCCCGGCGCAGCCGGTACTCGTCCAAGGGCCCGGAGAACGCCATGCCCTGCCCGTGCGTGCAGCCCATCGCGCGCAGGGCGACCACCTGCTCGGGCAGGTCGACGCCGTCGGCCACGGAGAGCAGCCCCAGGTCGTTGGCGATGCGCAGCAGCCCTGAGGTGATCTTGTGCAACCGCGCGGACTCGACGACGCCCTCGATGAGGCTGCGGTCCAGTTTCAGTACGTCCACGGGGAGCCGACGCAGGGCCGTGATCGCCGCGTAACCACTGCCGAAGCCGTCGAGCGCGATGCGTACGCCGAGTCGGCGCAGGCCCGTCAGACGGCGCTCCAGCTCGTCCAGGGACACCCGGGGGTCGCTGTCGGCGAGCTCGATGACGAGCGCGCCGGAGGGCAGGCCGTGCCGGGTCAGGAGCGCCTCGATGGAGCCGAGCGGCATGGACCGGTCCAGCAGGCGGCGCGCGCTCATCCGCACCGCGACAGGCACCGCGTGGCCGGTGCGGCCGCGCTCGGCGGCCTGCTCGACGGCCTCTTCGAGCATCCAGCGGCCGAGCTCGGTGGCGCGGTCGCCGTCCTGGCCCTCGCCGCCCTCGGACACCCGCAGGAACTCGGCGGGCGTGAAGAGGATGCCCTGCGCCGAGCGCCAGCGGGCCTGTGCCGCGACCGACGTGATCCGGCCGTCGTCGAGGCAGACAACGGGCTGGTGGAGCAGCGCGAACTCGCCGTCGTGCAGGGCTGCGCGCAGCCGCGTGGCGAGCTCCGCCTTGCGGACGACGTCGGCCTGCATCTGGGGGGCGTACAGCTCGACGCGGCCCTTGCCCGCGGCCTTGGCGCGGTACATCGCGAGGTCGGCGTTGCGCAGCAACTCCCCGGCGCCGATGCCCGGTTCGGCGAAGGACACGCCGATGGACGCCGCGACGCGTACGTCGTTGCCGTCGATGGCGTAAGGCTGGGACAGGGTGATTCTCAGCCGGTCGGCGAGCTCGAAGATGTGCTGTTCTCTCGCGGCTTGGTCTCTGGTCCCGTCGCCGACGATGAGGGCCGCGAACTCATCGCCGCCGAGCCGGGAGGCGGTGTCGCCCGAACGCACCGCCTCCTGAAGTCTGCGCGCGGCCTGGATGAGCAGTTCGTCACCGGCCTGGTGTCCGATGGTGTCGTTGACGGCCTTGAAGCCGTCGAGGTCGATGAAGAGCACGGCCGTGCCGCGGTCGGTCACTCGGCGGCCGGTCAGCGCCTGGCCCACGCGCCGGGTGAACAGGGCGCGGTTGGGCAGGTCGGTGAGCGGGTCGTGCTCGGCGTTGTGCTGCAACTGCGCCTGGAGGCGGACCCGTTCGGTGACATCCCTGCTGTTGAAGATCAGGCCGCCCTGGTGGCGGTTGACGGTGGACTCCACGTTCAGCCAGTCGCCGTCACCGGACTTGAAGCGGCACTCGATGCGAGTGGTCGGCTCCTCGACGGGGTTGGCCGCGAGGAACCTGCGGACCTCGTGGACGACCCGGCCGAGGTCTTCCGGGTGCATCAGCGAGGCCAGTTCGGAGCCGACGAGCTCTTCGGCGTCGCGGCCGTAGACCCCTGCGGCGGCCGGGCTGACGTACCGGAGGATGCCGTTCGGCGCCGCGATCATGATGACGTCGCTGGAGCCCTGCACCAGGGACCGGAAGTGGTTCTCCTTCTGGGCCAGCTCCTGGGTGAGCGTGATGTTGTCCAGGAGCATGATTCCCTGGCGCACCACGAGCGCGAGCACGACGGTGCCCGCGGTGAAGAGCACGACGCGGTCGACGCTGCGGCCGCTCAGTACGTTGTAGAGGATCCCCAACGTGCAGACGGCGGCGGCCAGATACGGCGTGAGGGCGGCCAGCGATCCGGCGATCGGACGGGTCGCGGCGGCCCGCTGCTGCTCCTCGGGCACGCTGTCGTACTGCACGCGTGCGTGGGCCTGGCCGTACGCCCCGCGCGCGTGCCAGGGGGCGGCCCAGGGGGCGTACGCGAGGAGGAGCGAGCCCGCGAACCAGCCGGCGTCCAGCATCTGGCCCGAGCGGTAGCTGGCGTGCAGCAGCGGCGAGGTGAACAGCGCGTCGCACATGACGGTCAGGGCCAGCGCGCCGATCGCGGTGTTCACCGCGGTGCGGTTGGCCGACGACCGTCTGAAGTGCAGCGCGAGGACCATGCTGACCAGCGCGATGTCGAGGAGCGGATAGGCGAGCGAGAGCGCGGCGTGCGCGACGCTCTGACCCTCGAACTGCGCGGTGTGCGCGAGGGCCAGGCTCCAGGAGAGCGTGAGGAGCGAGCCCCCGATCAGCCAGGAGTCGAGGGCGAGGCAGACCCAACCCGCCTTCGTCACCGGGCGCTTGGCGAGCACGAGCAGACCGATGATGGCGGGCGGGGCGAAGCACAGGAAGAAGAGATCGGCGAGGCCGGGGCTCGGCACGGGGCGTTCGAGGACGACCTCGTACCAACCCCATACCGCGTTGCCGATCGCTGCCATCGCGGAGGAGAGCGCGAACAGCAGCCATGCGGGTCGAAACCGGCTGCGGCGTGTGCGGGAGTAGCGGAAACAGGAGATCGCGGCGGCCGCGGCGGCGACGCTCAGCCCGAAGTCGCCCATGATCAGGGCGAGTCGGTCCGATCCCCAGCCGAGCGCCGAGCCTGTGGCGTACGCACCACAGATCAGCAGCAGCACCAGCTGGGAGACGAGGCCTCGGCCACCGGGCAGGGGACGCCTGGTCAGCGGCGCCCCGGGCGGCAGCGGTGCCGTCGCCAGGCCCCCTTCGAGGACGGCGGTGGAGGACGGGCGGGCGCTCACCGGGCCGCCCTGCTCCGCGCCGCCCCCGTGTCCGTCCGGCCCCCGCGCCGGCCTGGCCGGCACTGGCGCTGATGCGTCCGGCGCCGACCGCTCGTGCGGCTCCCGCCGTGCCTGCGTCTGCGGGCCGGTGCGCGTGAGAGTCGCCGGCGGCGGTCCCGCCGCGTCGGATCGTTCGCCCATAGGCCGTGCATCGCCCGTCGCCCCCCTCGCAGTCTGATGTCTCATCCCCTGCGCCGAACGGGTCCACGGCGCATCCCCTGTCGGGACGATACACCAGTCTCGTCACTCAGGGACATAGCTTCTCTACGCTGCGTGACTGTCCGACGAGAAGCGGACACGGGGCGCACGCATGCGAGTGCGGAGCGTGCACAAAGCGACTCCGGTTGATCAACTGCCCGTGGTCAGCACGACGTTGTCCAGTGGCCGTCCGGCGACGTACTCGGTCAGCTGCGCCGCCAGCAGGCGCTTGGCGCGGGGCAGGAACGCGGACGATGATCCGCCCACGTGCGGACTGATGAGCACTCCGGGAGCGTGCCACAGCGGGTGACCTGCGGGCAGCGGTTCCGGATCGGTCACGTCCAGGGCGGCGGTGATGCGCCCCGACTCCAGTTCGGCGACGAGCGCCTTGGTGTCGACGACGGGGCCGCGGGCGACGTTCACGAGCAGCGCGCCGTCCTTCATGCGGGCCAGGAAGTCCGCTCCCACCAGGCCGCGCGTGGTCTCGGTGAGCGGCGTGGAGAGGATGACGACGTCCGCGTCGGGCAGCAGGGAGGGCAGCTCGGCGAGCGGGTGCACGGGACCGCGCTCCGTGGCACGGCCGGAGCGCGCGACGCGCGCCACCCGCGCGCATTCGAAAGGGGTGAGCCTGTCCTCGATGGCGGAACCGATCGATCCGTAACCGATGATGAGCACGGACTTGTCGGCGAGCGCCGGGTAGAAACCGGACCGCCACTCCTCCTGCCGCTGCCCCTCCACGAAGCGCGGGATGCCCCGCAGGGACGCGAGGACCAGGGCGAGCGCGAGCTCGGCGGTGCTGGTCTCGTGCACCCCGCGCGCGTTGCACAACTGCACACCGGGCGCCAGGAACTTGAGCCCGGGTTCCACGTGGTCGATGCCCGCGGTCAGTGTCTGTACGACGCGCACGGACGTCATCGCGGACAGGGGGCGTACGGCGATCTCCGTGCTCTTCATGTAGGGCACCACGTAGAAGGCGCAGTCGGCGGGGTCCGCGGGGAAGTCCGGGCCACCGTCCCAGAAGCGGTAGTCGAGCCCCGCTTCCGACGCGTCGGGGAGCCCTTGGATGTCATGCGCTTCGAACGGAAGCCATACGTCTGTCGTCATGGCCAGGAGGCTAGTGCGGACCAGCGGCACACCGCCGTCGGGGAGGCAGCGCTCGGGGCCGCGGCGGCAGCGGTTAGTTTGGATGATCTCCGGACGAGGAGTGGGGAGGGCACGGCCAGGTGGACCGCAGGACGATCGGCGCGGGGGCGCTCGAAGTGGGCGCCGTCGGACTCGGGTGCATGCCGATGAGCTGGGCTTACACCGGCTCGCGGCAGCGGGGCGACGCGTCCTTGCGCACCGTGCACGCCGCGTTGGACGCCGCCGGTGGCGACGGTCGGACGCTGCTGGACACGGCGGACATGTACGGGCCCTTCACCAATGAGCTGTTGATCGGCAGGGTGCTGAAGGAGCGGCGTGCCGAGGCGTTCGTCTCGACGAAGTGCGGACTGCTCGTGGGCGAGCAGCACATCGTCGCCAACGGCCGCCCCGGCTATGTGAAGCGGGCCTGCGACGCGTCGCTGCGGCGGCTGCAGACGGAGACCATCGACCTGTACCAGCTGCACCGCGCCGACCCCGAGGTGCCCATCGAGGAGACCTGGGGCGCGATGGCCGAGCTCGTGGCCGCCGGGAAGGTGCGGGCGCTGGGGCTGTGCGCGGTGGGGGCGCGCGCTCATCGGCGTACCGTGCCGGGGCGGCCCGTGGCGGGGCTGCACGACCTGACGATCCGGCAGTTGGAGCGGGTGCAGCAGGTCTTTCCGGTGAGCGCGGTGGAGGCCGAGCTGTCGGTGTGGTCGCCCGAGGCGCTGGACTCGCTGCTTCCGTGGTGTGTGGCGCGCGGGGTCGGCCTCCTCGCGGCGATGCCGTTGGGGAATGGTTTCCTCACCGGCACGCTGACGCCCGGGCAGGGCTTCGAGCCGGACGACCTGCGGGCCCGGCACCCTCGCTTCACCGCCGAGATGATGGCAGCCAACCAGCCGCTGGTGGTGGGGCTGCGCCGGGTGGCGGAGCGGCACGGGGCGACTCCGGCGCAGGTCGCGCTGGCGTGGGTGCTGGCGCAGGGGCGGTATGTGGTGCCGATTCCCGGGGCGAAGCGGGAGCGCTGGGCGGTGGAGAACGCCGGGGCGGCGGCGGTGCGGCTGACGGCGCAGGACCTGGCGGAGATCGCGGCACTGCCGGCGGCGCTGGGGTCGTGGGACTGAGCGGGGCCTGGGACTGAGTGGGGCCGGGGACTTAGCGAGGCCGGGAGCTGAGCGGGGCCGGGGGTGAGCGGGGCCGGGGGTGAGCGGGGCTGGGGGGGTGAGCGGGGCCGGGGCCGAGGGGGCTGCTTCCCGCGAGCTGCGGGGCGCGATCTCGTGGCGGAGGATTGGGAACCTGCGGGGCGCGAGCGGTGTATGAACTGTAGAAGCGCTGCGTCGAAGGGATCCTGATCGTGCAACGACCTGCTGTTACGGCCGTGTTGACCGCTGCCGCCCTTGTCTTCGCGGCCGGATGTTCGTCCGGGGGCGGGGACGAACCGGACAACGGCAAGAGCCCGACGAAGCCCGAGAAGTCGACCCAGTCCCCCACCGGGAAGCCGGGCGCCGATGCCCCACCGGAGAAGGGTTCCGCAAAGGTCACGCGCACGCTCACGACGGACCTGAAGTCCCCGTGGGGCCTCGCCGCCCTGCCCGACGGCGACCTCCTGGTCTCCTCGCGCGACGAGGGGACGATCACCCGGGTGGACGGCCGGACGGGCGAGAAGACGGAGCTCGGCTCGGTCCCCGGCGTCTCCCCCGGCGGCGAGGGCGGCCTGATGGGCCTCGCGCTCTCCCCTTCGTACGCATCGGACCACATGGTGTACGCGTACTTCACGACGGAGTCCGACAACCGCATCGCCCGCATGCTCTACGACGAGAAGAAGCCCTCCGGCGAGCAACTGGGCGCGCCCGACACGGTCTTCAAGGGCATCCCCAAGGGCGTGATCCACAACGGCGGCCGGATCGCCTTCGGCCCGGACAAGATGCTGTACGCGGGCACGGGCGAGACGGGCGACACGGGCCTCGCGCAGGACAAGGAGTCCCTGGGCGGCAAGATCCTCCGCCTCACCCCCGACGGCGAGCCGGCCCCCGACAACCCCTTCGGCGACTCCCCCGTGTATTCGTACGGCCACCGCAATGTCCAGGGCCTCGCCTGGGACGAGGAGAAGCGGCTGTGGGCCTCGGAGTTCGGCCAGAACACCTGGGACGAGCTGAACGAGATCAAGGCCGGCGACAACTACGGCTGGCCGGAGGTCGAAGGCAAGGGCGACGGCGACGAGGGTTTCCACGCCCCGGTCGCCGTGTGGAAGACCTCCGAGGCATCACCGAGTGGCGTCGCCCATGCCAAGGGCTCGGTGTGGATGGCGGCCCTCGGCGGCAAACGGTTGTGGCGCATCCCGGTGCGCGGCGTGGACGGCGAGCCGAAGCCGCAGGACTTCCTGACCGACGAGCACGGCCGCCTGCGCACGGTGCTCGCCGCGGGCGGCGACAAGCTCTGGCTGGTCACGAGCGAGACGGATTCGCGGGGGACGCCGGAGAAGGGCGACGACAAGATCCTGGAGGTGGAGGTGAAGTAACTCAGCGGCCGGACGCGGTGGAGGGCTGTGCGCCATCGGAAGGCGGGGCGTCGCCGGAGGGCTGGGCACCACCGGAGAGCCGGGTGTCGCCGGGAGGCCGTGCGTCGCCGGAAGCGGGGACCGCCGAAAGGCGGGGCGTCGCCAGAGAGCCGCGCGTCAGCGGGGCCGGGCTTCGCCGGAAGGCCGGGCATCACCGGAAGGCCGGGGGTCGCCGGAAGGCCGGGTGTCACCGGAACGCCGCGTGAGCTGCCGGAGGGCTATGCCTCGCCGGAAGATCGGGCGCCCTCGGAGGGCTCCGCGTCGCCGGTGTCGTCGGGGCTCGATGTCTCGTCGGTGCGCGGGGACGGGACAGGTGGGCGTACGACCACCTTGCCCGACGTCAGATCGATCGGCCCCCGGCCGGGATCGCCGTCGGCGAGGTCGACGCGGGTCATCTCCAGGCGCTTCTGCTCGTCGTCGGTGTGCTTGCGCCCCGGCGAGAACAGGGCCTCGATCGCGTTGAACACTCCGCCTCCCAAGAGCCGAGATCCTGCCGTCAAGCGTAAGCGAGGTCGCCGGAAACCGGCCGGGGTCGCAAGAGCGCAGGTCAACCGGCCACCGGCTGGTCTCCCGCGGGGAACAGCCGCAGGCGGTGGGCGAGGGCAGCGGCCTCGCCACGGCCGGTGACGGACAGCTTGGCGAGGATGTTGGAGACGTGGACGCTCGCCGTCTTCGGGGAGATGAAGAGTTCCTCGGCGATCTGGCGGTTGCTGCGGCCCACCGCGACCAGCCTCAGGACGTCCCGCTCCCGGCTGGTCAGGCCGAGCGCCTCCGCCGGGTCGGCGGGGGCGGCGGGTGCGGGCGCGGCCTCGGTGGGGTTCAGGGTGAGGCGGGCCCGCTGGGCGAGTCCGGTGATGGAGTCGGCGAGCGGCCGGGCGCCGAGCCGCTGTGCCACCTCGCCTGCCTGGCGCAGCAGTTGGGCGGCGCGGTCGCGGTCGGTGGTGTCCGGGGCGAGCAGGGACTCGGCCAGGCGCAAGCGGGCCTGGGCGAGGTCGAAGGGGCGGTCGAGGGGTTCGAGGGCGGCGACCACGGCGGACCACTCGGCGGGGCCGTCGCGGCCTTCGGAGCGCAGGAGTTCGGCGCGCGTCCACTCGTCGTAGGCGCGCCAGAGAGGGATGGGGGTGGCGAGGGCCTTGGCGGCCTTGCGGATCTGTTCGACGGCGGCGGGGCGTCCGGGCTCGGCGACGGGCAGGCCGCGGGCGTCGGCCTCCATCGTGGCGGCGGCGAGCACCAGCGGCCAGCCGTACTTGTAGGTGCCGACGGGGAGGCCGGTGGCGAGGCCGCGTTCGAGCTCGGCGCGGCCGTCCAGGACGCGGCCCTCCCCGGCGGCGATGCCGAGGGCGATGCGGAAGAGCAGAAGGAGGTACTGAGGTTGTGGATCATGGGTGCCGAGGTGCTGGTGGGCGACCTGCATCTGGCGGGTGGCGGCGGCGAGGTCGCCGCGGAAGAGTGCCATGCGCGCGGTGCGTTCGGCGGCCGAGACCCGGGGCTTCGAGCTGGTCACGCAGCGCTGGGTGTGGGCGACGGCTTCGGCCGCCTCGTCCCAGCGGCCCAGGGAGATCAGCGACTCGGCGGCGTTGGCCCAGACCCAGCCCTCGGTGTCCACCAGGCCGTACTTCCGGCAGAACTCGATGCCCTCCATCGCGACCCGCACGGCCTCGGCGGAGCGGCCGACGCCCTCCAGGGAGGAGGGGAGGTTGATGTGGGCCCGGCTCAGGTTCGAGACCAGGGCTTCTCGGACGACGCGATCCCTGACCTCGTACATCTCGGCGAGGCCCTCCTCGGGGGCGCCCGCTTCGATGAGGAGGGCGCCGCGGGTGAGGCGGGCGTTGAGCTCGATGGTGTCGGCCTTGACCATGCGGGCGTACTCGACGGCGCGTTCGGCGGCGGCCAGGGTCTCCGCGCCCGGGTCGTGCAGCATCCCCCAGGACGCGGCGTGCACGAGGACGTCCGCGTGCACCTCGGAGGGCGGCAGACCGCGCATCAGCTCCTGGGCCTTGGCGATCTCCTCCCAGCCGTCGCCGCGGCCGAGGAAGGAGACGAGACGGGAGCGGGCCACCCAGAACCAGGCGGAGCGGAGGGGGTCGTTCTCGCCGTCGAGGAGGCGCAGGGCGCGCTTGGTGATCTTCAGTGCGCGGTCGCGTTCGCCGCAGAGCCGTCCGGCGACGGTGGCCTCGGCCATCAGGTCGAGATAGCGCAGCGGCGCGGTGGCGGGGTCGCAGCCGCAAGCGGGGTAGCCCTCGACGTAGTCGGCGGGGCGGAGCTGTTCGCGGACGGCCTCGGGGGCGGCGTCCCAGAGCTCCATGGCCCGTTCCAGCAGCCTCAGTTGCTCGGCGTAGGCGTGCCGGCGGCGGGCCTCGACGGAGGCGCCGAGGACGGCGGGCAGGGCCTTGGCGGCGTCGTGCGCGTAGTACCAGTAGGTGGCGAGGCGGGTGGCGCGCTGGTCGGCGGCGACGAGCGAGGGGTCGGCCTCCAGGGCCTCGGCGAAGCGGCGGTTGATGCGGGAGCGCTCGCCGGGCAGCAGGTCGTCGCTGACCGCCTCGCGGACCAGGGAGTGCCGGAAGCGGTAGCCGTCGCCGTCCGGCGAGGCGAGCAGGATGTTGGCGCCGACGGCCGCCCGCAGCGCTTCGATCAGGTCGTCCTCGGAGAGCCCCGCCGCCGCGGCGAGCAGTTCGTACTCGACGGTGGAGCCGCCCTCGGCGACGATCCGCGCGACCCGCTGGGTGTCCTCGGGCAGTTCCTCGACGCGGACCAGGAGCAGATCGCGCAGGGAGTCCGTCAGGCCCGCGCAGCTGCCGCCGTGGGAGGCGACGGCGAGCTCCTCGACGAAGAAGGCGTTGCCGTCGGAGCGGTCGAATATGTCGTCCACCAGGGACGGTTCGGGCTCGGCCGCGAGTATCCCGGCCATCTGGCGGGCGACCTCGTGCTTGCTGAAGCGGCCGAGTTCGATGCGGCGCACGGTGCGCAGCCGGTCCAGCTCGGCGAGCAGGGGGCGCAGCGGGTGGCGGCGGTGGATGTCGTCGGCGCGGTAGGTGGCGAGGAGGACGAGGCGGCCGCCGCGCAGCGTGCGGAAGAGATAGGCGAGGAGGTTGCGGGTCGAGGCGTCGGCCCAGTGCAGGTCCTCCAGGGCGACGACGACCGTGCGGTCGCGGGAGAGGCGCTCCAGGAGGCGGGCGGTGAGTTCGAAGAGACGGGCCATGCCCTGCTCGTCGGACCTGCCCGCGGTGCCGTGGCCGTGCGGGGCGGGGGCCGCCAGCTCGGGAAGGAGCCGACCGAGCTCCTCCTCCTGGCCCTCCGCCGCGGCGGCAAGCTCGTCGGGCAGCTGCCGGCGCAGCGCGCGCAGAGCGGTGGCGAACGGGGCGAACGGCAGGCCGTCGGCGCCGATCTCGACGCAGCCGCCGACCGCGACGACGGCGCCCTGCCGCTGCGCGGCCTCGGTGAACTCCTCGACGAGGCGCGTCTTGCCGACACCCGCCTCGCCGCCGAGCAGCAACGCCTGCGGCTCGCCCGGACCGGGGCCCTCTGCCTCGGCGAGGCCGAGAGGGGTTCCCGTGGCACGGGCGAGCGCTTCGTTCAGTACGCCCAGTTCGTCGGCTCGGCCGACGAACACCGGGCTGACGGACCTGGTCTCCACAGCCGCGAGCATCGCACAGTGCGCGGGCCGCGCGGCACCCGATATCCGCGGAGCGGTCACCGGCGCCAGCCCCTTCACCTCAGGCGGCCCGTGTGAAGCGGGTCTTCCCGAAGGTCTTTCCAAGGGTCTTGCCGATGACCTTCCCGAGGGGCTTGCTCACCTGCCCCTCGGCTTCGTGGCCGGCCGAGCGGCGGGCGGCGGCGCGGACCGTGCGGGCCTCGCGGAGCAGTCGGCCGTCGGCGGCCTCCCGGCCCAGGTCGGCGGCGCGGAGCTGGTGCATCTCGTACTCGAACATCTCGTACCCCTTGGGTTGTTGTGGTTCTCGGTGGTTCCCATCGCTCTCTGCGATGTCTCCACTCTCGTCTCCCAGGGGGGTCGTCCACATCGGGCGAGTGCCGCATCTGAAGGGGGGTGGGGGCCTTAGGTGCGACGAAGGGCGGGGCAGGGGCCTTAGCCCCTGCCCCGCCCTTGCCTTAGGCGTGTGAACGGGTCGGCTCAGGACGGCGCCGAGGGCAGCGTGATCAGCAGGTTCGAGTACTTGGCGACGGCAAGGATCAGTCCGATCACACCGAGCGCGACACCCGCCCAGGCCACGGACTTGATCCAGGTCGCCTGCTCCTGGCCGGGGGCGCCGAACAGGGGCTTGACCAGAACCAGGAAGCCGCTGACCAGGGCCGCGAGGGCGAAGACGCCCGCGACCAGCGCAGTGGCCTTCCAGGCATCGCCGTACACGGCCTGGATCGTCGTGGCGAGACTGGCAGAGCCCTGCTGGCTCTCCATGTTCCCGACGAGGGTCTCTTTGGCCGACGCGATCGTGCCGAGCCACCCCCCGGAAAGCCCGATCACGCCGAGCGCGACGGAGACGACGGCCGCGGCGCCCTGGCCGACTCCGGTGGACTTGGCGGGCGCGGCGGGCGCGGCGTCGAGCTCCGCGTCGCCCTCGCCCTCGACGTCGGCTTCGGCTTCGGCTTCGGCTTCGGCTTCGTTTGAAGCCTCGGTCTCGGCCTCCGCGGCCGCACCGGACGTGGCGTCCTTGGCAAGGTCCGCGCCCTTGTCCGTCCCGGTACCGACGGCGTCCTCGGGGCCGCCCTCCTCGGTCGCTTCCTCGGTCTCGGCCGCGCCCTTGGCCCCGGCCGCGTCATCAGTCTTAGTACCCATGGCTCCGCACCGTACGGACGGAGTCTGAGAGCCGTCTTAACGCGCGTCGCGTGCGTCCCGCGCCGCCCGCCACTCCGGGGCGAGGACGGCCCAGACCTCCATGTCGTGCCGCGTCCCCTGCCAGGGGAAACTCTCCCGCAGCACGGCGTCCCTGGTGAATCCGAGCCGCTTGGCCGCCGCCTTGCTGCGCTCGTTCAGAGAGGAGACAACCCACTCCACGCGGTGCATGCCGCGCTGGTCCACGGCCCAGTCGACGAGGATGCGCGAGGCCTTGTTCACCAGGCCGCGCCCGGCGGCCGACGGCTCCAGCCAGACGCCGAGCTCGCATCCTTCGACCCTGGTGTCGAAGATCCGGAAGAGGACGCCGCCGACGAGCTTGTCGTCCAGCCAGATGCCGTAGAAGCGCCCGGTGTCGGACGCCTGCTTGTCGGCGTACGTCTGGAGGTGCGCCCGTGCGGAGTCCAGGTCCGTCACGGTCGCGGTGAAGGGCACCCACGGCCCCGCGTACTCCCGCGCCCGCTCGACGTGCTCCAGGAACTCCTGCGCCTGCCACGGCTCCAATGGCCGCAGCTCAGCGCCCTCGCCCAGCGATATCGCGAACATCCTGCTCCTTCAGCCCGCCTGGGACGTCTTCATGTACGTCCCGCTGTCCCGGGATCTTCGCACGGTCGCCGCGCGCGTTCGAACGACATTCGGGCGGCTCGATGCTGATGCGCGGCAGGAGGCGGTCCAGGCGGCGCGGCAGCCACCAGTTGGCGCCGCCCAGCATGTGCATGAGCGCCGGTACGAGCAGGGTGCGCAGGACGAACGCGTCGAGCGCGACGGCCGCCGCGAGCGCGATGCCGAACATCGCGATGACCCGGTCGCCGCTGAGGACGAAGGCGAGGAAGACCGAAATCATGATCACGGCCGCGGAGTTGATCACGCGGCTCGTCTCGGCGAGGCCGACGCGGACGGCCCGCCGGTTGTCGCCGGTCTCCAGCCACTCCTCGTACATCCGGCTGACCAGAAAGACCTGGTAGTCCATGGAGAGCCCGAAGAGGACCGAGACCATGATCACCGGCAGGAAGGGCTCGATCGGCCCCGCCCTGCCGAGCCCGAGCAGCTCGCTCCCCCAGCCCCACTGGAAGATCGCGACGACGATCCCGAAGGCGGAGGCGACGGCGGCGACGTTCATCGCGGCGGCCTTGAGCGGTATGCCGATCGAGCGGAAGGCCAGGAGCAGCAGGACGCAGCCGAGCCCGATGACCACGCCCACGAAGAGCGGCAGCTTGCCGACGATGATCTCCGCAAAGTCGTCGTAGCTCGCGGTGACGCCGCCGACCTGGACGTCCAGGGAGCTGTCCGCCTCGGCCTTCGGCAGGACGTCGCCGCGCAGCCGGTCGACGAGTTCGCTGGTCGCCTCGGACTGCGGGGCCGAGTCGGGGACGACCGTGAGGAAGGCGGTGCGGCCGCTCTCGTCGTACGTCACCGGGCTCACGGAGGCGACGCCCTCGGTCGACTTCAGCGTGCCGGCGAGGTCGTCGAGGGCGGTGTGGTCGCCCGCGCCGTAGACCTCGCTGACCAGGGTGAGGGGGCCGTTGACGCCCGGCCCGAAGCCGTCGCCCAGGAGGTCGTACGCCTGCCGCGTCGTGCTGGACGCCGGGTTGTTGCCCTGGTCGGAGGTGCCCAGGTGCAGGGCGAAGGTGGGCAGCGCGAGCACGGCCATGACGAGGACCGCGATGCCGCCGAGCAGCTTGGGGTGGCGCTCCACGAAGGCGGCCCAGCGGGCGGCGAGCCCGGTCGGCACCTCCGGTTCGGGCCCGTGCTCGGCGAGCCTTCGGCGCTCGCGGCGGCCGAGCGCGCGCGACCCGATCCAGGAGAGCAGCGCGGGCAGCAGGGTCACGGACGCGGCGACGGTGAAGGCGACGGTCAGCGAGGCGGCGATGGCGACGCCGCCCAGGAAACTGAGCCGCAGGATGAGCATCCCGAGCAGGGCGATGCAGACGGTGGCGCCCGCGAAGACGACGGCGCGCCCGGTGGTGGCGACGGCGCGCTCGGCGGCGACGGCCACGGACAGGCCGCGTTTGAGGCCCCTTCTGTGCCGGGTCACGATGAACAGGGCGTAATCGATGCCGACGCCGAGGCCGATCAGGGTGCCGAGCATCGGCGCGAAGTCGGCGACGGTCATCACGTGGCCGAGCAGCACGATGCCCGCGTACGCGGTGCCGACCGACACCAGCGCGGTGGCGATGGGCAGGGCGGACGCGGCGAGCGAGCCGAAGGCGAGGAAGAGCACGACGGCGGCGACGGCGACCCCGACGATCTCGGCGACCTCGGCGCTCTTGGACTCGGTGAGGCCGATGGCGGTGCCGCCGAGCTCGACCTGGAGGTCGGTGGACTCGGCGGCCTTGGCGGTGTCGACCACGGCCTGTGCGTCCGCCTCGGCGATGTCGTCGGCCTGCTCGTGGAAGGTGACGGTGGCGTAGGCCGTGCGGCCGTCCGCGCTGACCTGGCCCGCGCCCTTGGCGTCGTACGGACTGGTCACGGAGGCGACGGCCGGCATCTCGGCGATCTTGTCGAGGGCGTCGGTCATCGTCTGTTCGACGTCGGCCGCGCGGACGGAGGTGCCGGACCCGGTGTGCCAGACGACGGTGTCGCTGTCACCGCCGAGGCCATGGAAGCCCTCGTTCAGGAGCTGGGTCGCGCGACCGGACTCGGTGCCGGGGACCTCGTAGTCGTTCGAGTACGCGGATCCCGCGACGGCGGCCGCGGTGGTGGCGCCGCCGAGCGCGACGAGCCAGAGCAGGACGGCGAGGAGGCGGTGCCTGACGCACCACCGTGCGAGTGCTGCCACGGGCTGGCTCCCTGGATGGTTCGTGGATCTTTACCGGGAACAGCCGTGATGCGACGAACAGCCCGCAAAGAACGCATGAGTGGCGACTTAAGGGGTGACTTGAGCGCCGCAGACACCTTGACAGCCCTTGGAGATCCTTAGTCCCTTTCGTGGCCTTACTCACAAGGGCACAAGGAGTGTGCCGGGGCCGCACAAGTGGTGCGCGGAGGACCTTGGGGAACCTCCGCGCACCCGCGCGCGCCGGGCGTCAGCCCGAGACGCTCGCGCGCCCGTTCTCGATGTGGCCCATGAGCCGACGACGGAAGGCGGCGTCCCGGTCGGCGGTGACCTCGACGTCGTACCAGCCGTGCTCGTCGGCGGTGTACCAGGCGACGGTGCGGCTGCTGCCGCCCTTGACGCGGACAGTCCGGGTCCGCCGCCCGATGTCCGCTTCATCCACATATCCGAGCGGCTTGACCGTGAAGACGAGCTCGCCGCGGCCGCGGTTGGCCAGTGTGAGGTGGATCTCACGACGGGTGATCGCGGAGGAGAGCCGCGCGCCGCCGCCCTGTCCGCCGTTGCCACCCCTTCCACCCTGTCCGCCCTTGCCGTCCGCGCCCTCCTTGGCGCCCGCGAACTCGCGCCGGAAGCCGTTCGGCCCCGTGACGGTGAAGGCGTACGTGTCCCCCGGCACCGGCACGGTCCAGGAGCCCTTGCGCGTGACGTCCTGGTGCTGCGGGACCGTGAACTCGCCGGCGTACGGATAGAGCGCGAAGTGCGCGCTGGAGCTGCCACCGTTGCGCAGCCGCACCGTGAGCGCGCCGTCCTCGCCGGGCCGCACGTCCGCGTCGGGCTGGTACGGCAGCGGACGGGCGCGGCGGGTGCCGGGCTCCTGGACCGGCATGGTCTGGTTCAGGGGCGGCTGCGGGGACCAGCGGCCGCTGAACTCCGGGATGGCGCCCGGCCGTTCGACGTCGGGCTGCCGGTGACCGCGGTGGAAGTCGAAGGCGCCGGTGAGGTCGCCGGTGACCTTGCGGCGCCAGGCGCTGATGTTGGGCTCCCGCACGCCGGTCCACTTCTCCAGGAAGCGCACCACGGAGGTGTGGTCGAAGACTTCGGAGCAGACGTAGCCGCCGACGGTCCACGGCGAGACGACGAGCATCGGCACGCGCGCGCCGAGCCCGGTCGGCTTCCCCTCCCAGCGCTCCGCCTTCTCCTCCTCCGAGTCGCCGCCGGGCACGGGCGGCGGCACGTGGTCGAAGAAGCCGTCGTTCTCGTCGTAGTTGATGAAGACGGCGGTGCGCCGCCACACCTCGGGGTGCGAGGCGAGCGCGTCGAGGACCTTGTAGACGATGGTCGCGCTGTGGATGGGCGAGGAGACGCTGGGGTGCTCGGAGTCCAGGGCGGAGGGGACCAGGTAGGACACCTTCGAGAGCTTGCCGGCGGCGACGTCGGCGGCGAACGTCTCGGCGAGCTTCCCGGTCGGCACGCGCCGCAGACCGCGCTCGAAGAGGGAGCGCTCGCGCCTGGTCAGCGTGGCGACGCCCGCGTCCAGGGCGGCGAGCAGCTTCGTGCGCTCGGCTTCGTCCCTGGCGTCGCGCACCTTGGCGTAGAAGGCCTCCATGAAGGTGAGGCCGGTCTTGGCGAGGACCTTCTTGGCAATGGCCTTGAAGGTGGTGAAGAACTCGATCTGGTTGTCGGTGAAGTTCTCCCACTCCGTGTACGTCTGCCAGCTCACGCCCGCCTTCTCCAGGCGCTCGGCGTACGTGCCCCAGTCGTAGCCGGGGTGCGTGCCCTCGTCGTAGGCGTCGTTGCCGACGGCCCGCTTGCCGTTCGCCTCGTACCCCGTCCTGCCGCTCCACAGGTGGTTGCGGTTGGGGCTGGTGGAGGTGTGGATGGAGGAGTGGTAGGCGTCGCAGACGGTGAACGTGTCGGCGAGTTCGTAGTGCAGCGGGATGTCCTCGCGCGTGTAGTACGCCATGGTGGCCGCCGTCTTGGCGGTGATCCAGCCGTCCATCCAGCCGTCGTGCCAGGCCTTGGCGCCGCCGCTCCAGGAGTGGTCGAGCGCGCCGATGTACTGGAGGTCCTTCTTCTGCGCCTCTGCGGCCTGCCGGACCGGGAAGGGCAGGACGGTGCGCAGGGCGGCGGGCTGCTCGAACACCGACTTCCCGCCGGGCAGTCGGATGGCGTTGCGGTCGCCGAAGCCGCGCACGCCCCGCAGGGAACCGAAGTAGTGGTCGAAGGAGCGGTTCTCCTGCATCAGGATCACGACGTGCTCGATCGAGTCGAGGCCGCCGTACTTCGGCTGCCCCTTCGCCAGCGCCTCCTGCAGCGAGGGCGGCAGGAAGGAACCGACGGCGGCGGCGCCGATGGCGCCGCCGCCGATCGCCATCAGGCGTCTGCGCGAAATCTCCTGAGTCACGTACGACCTCCCAGTGCTCCTGGCCGACATCCAATGGTTCTCTGATGATCCATTGACCTGTTCGGCGGGGACGCTAGTGACGTCCGGTTTCGCTGTGAAGACCGTGGAACGAAGTCGCGGTGAACGTCCAAAAGGTGCCGGTCTCCGAAGTGTTGACGGGGGCGCCCGCGGAAGAGCCCCCGCGGGGCCCGCCGCCACCCGTGCCCGGAGCGCGACCAGTTCTCGGCCGATCCCCGCCCAGCCCTTGCGCTTTCATTGACCGGGGTGACCGCCGACGGCACAGTGATCCCCCGTCAACTCCTGTTGCTTGGGGGGAACTTGAACAGTGCAGGGCACTTCATCGGACCGGACGCGGCGCCGGACAGATACCGGCTCCTGAACTCCATCGGGCGGGGCGGCGAGGCAGTCCTCTACCGCGCGGAGCTCCAGCTCGACGGGGCGCCGGAGACCGTCGTCGTCAAGATCCTCGACTCCTCGGACGCACCGCTGACGCCGGACCAGTTCGAGCGCCTGAGCGCCAAGTGGAACGAGCAGGCGGAGCTCCTTCGCTTCGTGGGCCGCCCCGGGGTCGTCGGGGTGCGCGAGCACTTCGAGGGGCCGCCGATCCACCCGCCGGGCCAGGCGGCCGCCACACCGGGACGGCGCGCTCTCGTCCTCGTCATGAACCACGTCGACGGGCTCTCCCTGCGCGACTGGCGCGACGAACGCACGCTCACCACGCACCGGGAGCGGCGCGAGGTGGGCAACGCCCTGGAGCAGCTCGCCGACGTCCTCGACTGGCTGCACTCCGGCCACGCCACACCGTCCGGACGGCCCGTCGTCCACGGAGACCTCTCGCCCGGCAACGTCATGGTGGACGCGCACGGCCAGGCCACGCTCGTGGACTTCGGCCTGAGCAAGCTGTCCGCCGACCACAGCACGTCGGACATCTGGTTCACGCCCGGCTACGCGGCCCCCGAGGTCTTCGAGGGCAGACGCACCCCGAACACCGACCGGTACGCCTTCGGGGCGATCGCCTACTACCTCCTGAGCAGGCAGCAGCCGCCGAGCACGCCGGAGCAACTGCGGGCCGCGCTCGGGGCGTTGCCGCAGGTGTCGTCCCTCTCGCAGGACCGCAGGCAGCGGGTGCTCGCGGCCTGCGCGACGGAGCCCGGGCAGCGGCCGGAGAGCCTGCGGGCGTGGGTGAGGGACATCCGGGATGTGGTGGTGTCGACGACGGGCCCGGAGCCGGTGCCGCCAGGACTTCCCGTGCCCCCGCCCCTGGCCCCGCCCGCAACGCCGCCCGTGACGCCGACGCCGCCGAAGCCCGCGGTGGAGCCGACGCCGGACGTCACGACGTGGAGCGCGCCCCTGAAGCCCCCGCCCGCGGCGCCACCGACGCCCGCCCCGGCTCCTGCCCCGACTCCATGCCCAGCCCCAGCCCATGCCCCTGCCTCGACTCCGCCGAAGGCGACGCCCACCCCGGCGCCGGCTCCGCCCGAAGCCCGGGGGCCCGAGCCCGAGGACGCCGTCCCCAAGCGCTTCGTCCCGGAAGGGCCCCGTGTGACGCCGCTGTTCACGCCCCCGAGAAGGCGCCGCCGCGTCCTGGTCCCCGCCCTCGTGGTGATCATCGCGGCCCTGCTCGGCGTGGTCGGCGTCCAGGCCCTCACGGGCGACGACTCCGCGGAGGCCAAGAAGCCCGAGGTGACGGCGGAGCCGACCGAGACGGAGCCGACACCCTCCGAGAGCGAGGAGGACCCGTCCGCCGACGAAGAGGACCCGTCCGCCGAGGAGAGCGCGAGTGAATCGGCTGACCCGGGCGACGTGGCGGCCGCGGACACGGCGTCCCTGACCGGGTTCAGCTCGGTCGACGGCGACGACACCATCGAGGTCAAGGCGGCGCCGGTCGACAGCATCGAGTACGACGACGCCCTGGTCGCGGACAGCGGCTGCGGTGGCTACGTCGAGTACAACCTCGACCGGGCGTGGTCGAAGCTGGACCTGGTCGCGGGCGTCGACGACAACTCGGCCCAGTACTCCGCACGTCTGGACATCAAGGTCGACGGCAAGGCGCTCCACGGCGGCAAGGTCAGCCTCGGTGAGCCGAAGAAGCTGTCCCTGGACGTCAAGAACGGCCTGCGCCTGTCCATCAGTTACAACGACCCGGCCGACGACTGCAGCATGGGCACCCTCGTCCTCGGCGACCCCACCCTCAAGAAATAGGCCCGGCCCCGAGAACAGCGGCCCGAAACGCGACGGGGCGCCGCTCCCTCAGGAACGGCGCCCACATCCACGTACAGCCGGGGGCTAGCCCTCGCTGACGCCCAGCTTCTGGAGGATCAGCTCCTTGACGCGGGCCGCGTCCGCCTGGCCGCGCGTGGCCTTCATGACCGCGCCGACCAGCGCGCCCGCCGCCGCGACCTTTCCGCCGCGGATCTTGTCCGCGACGCCGGGGTTGCCGGCGATGGCCTCGTCGACGGCGGCCGTCAGCGCGCCCTCGTCCGAGACGACCTTCAGGCCGCGCTTCTCGACGACCTCGTCCGGCGTGCCCTCGCCCTTCAGGACGCCCTCGATGACCTGGCGGGCCAGCTTGTCGTTGAGGTCACCGGCGGACACGAGCGCGGTCACCCGGGCGACGTGCTCCGGGGTGATCGGGAGCGAACCGAGCTCCACGCCCTGCTCGTTGGCGTTCCTCGCCAGCTCACCCATCCACCACTTGCGGGCCGAAGCGGCGTCCGCGCCGGCGTTGATGGTGGCGACGATCGGGCCGATGGCGTCGGCGTTGAGGATCGACTGCATGTCGTGCTCGGAGATGCCCCACTCCTCGCGGAGGCGGTTGCGGCGCACCCGCGGCAGCTCCGGGAGTCCGGCGCGCAGCTCCTCGACCCACTCGCGGGACGGCGCGACCGGCACCAGGTCCGGCTCCGGGAAGTAGCGGTAATCCTCCGCCTCTTCCTTCACACGGCCCGAGGTCGTGGAGCCGTCGTCCTCGTGGAAGTGACGGGTCTCCTGGATGATCGTGCCGCCCGAGGACAGCACGGCCGCGTGACGCTGGATCTCGAAACGCGCCGCGCGCTCCACGGAGCGCAGGGAGTTGACGTTCTTCGTCTCGCTGCGCGTGCCGAACTTCTCCTGGCCCTTGGGGCGCAGCGAGAGGTTCACGTCGCAGCGCATCTGGCCCTGCTCCATACGGGCCTCGGAGACGCCCAGCGCCTTGATGAGCTCGCGCAGCTCGGCGACGTACGCCTTGGCGACCTCGGGGGCCCGCTCGCCCGCGCCCTCGATCGGCTTGGTGACGATCTCGATGAGCGGGATGCCCGCGCGGTTGTAGTCGAGCAGGGAGTGGGACGCGCCGTGGATACGGCCCGTGGCACCGCCGACGTGCGTCGACTTGCCGGTGTCCTCCTCCATGTGGGCGCGCTCGATCTCCACGCGGAAGACCTCGCCGTCCTCCAGCTGGACGTCCAGATAGCCGTTGAAGGCGATCGGCTCGTCGTACTGCGAGGTCTGGAAGTTCTTCGGCATGTCCGGATAGAAGTAGTTCTTCCGGGCGAAGCGGCACCACTCGGCGATCTCGCAGTTGAGCGCGAGGCCGATCTTGATGGCCGACTCGACGCCGATCTCGTTCACGACCGGCAGCGCGCCGGGCAGGCCGAGGCAGGTCGGGCAGGTCTGGCTGTTCGCGTCCTGCTTCAGCGCGGTCGAGCAGCCGCAGAACATCTTGGTCTTGGTGCCGAGCTCGACATGGACCTCGAGGCCCATGACGGGGTCGTACGTCGCGAGGGCTTCCTCGTACGACACCAGGTCAGTAGTGGCAGTCACGGTGAAACTTTCCCTCTCAGCCCAGCAGGACGTCGTCGTCGCCGAGGCGCTTGAGCTCACGGAAGAGCAGCGCGACGCCGGTGGCGATGGCGGCAGCGGAGACGACGGCGTCCACGAGGCGGAGCGTGTCGTGCTCGTGGCGGGCCTTCTTGGCCTGCTTGAGCACGGAGATCGCGCCGAACGCGGTGGTGCCGATCGACAGATACGTACCGGTCTTGGACTTCTTGAAGCCCTTGGCCTTGTTCAGTGCGCTCACAGCGACGGTGCCTCCTCCAGCAGCGGGTGCCCCCACTTTTCCACGAAGGCGGCCTCGACGGCCGCGCCCACCTTGTAGAGGCGCTCGTCCTTCATGGCGGGGGCGATGATCTGCAGTCCGACGGGCAGGCCGTCCTCCGGCGCGAGGCCGCAGGGCAGCGACATGGCGGCGTTGCCCGCCAGGTTGGTCGGGATGGTGCACAGGTCGGCCAGGTACATGGCCATGGGGTCGTCGGCGCGCTCGCCGATCGGGAAGGCGGTGGTCGGCGTCGTCGGCGAGACGATGACGTCGACCTGCTCGAAGGCCTTCTCGAAGTCCTGCGTGATGAGCGTGCGGACCTTCTGGGCGGAGCCGTAGTACGCGTCGTAGTAGCCGGAGCTGAGCGCGTACGTGCCGAGCATGATGCGGCGCTTGACCTCGTCGCCGAAGCCGGCCTCGCGGGTGAGCGCGGTGACGTCCTCGGCGGACTTCGTGCCGTCGTCGCCGACGCGCAGGCCGTAGCGCATGGCGTCGAAGCGGGCGAGGTTCGAGGAGCACTCGGACGGCGCGATCAGGTAGTACGCCGACAGGCCCAGGTCGAAGGACGGGCAGTCCAGCTCGACGATCGTGGCGCCGAGCGACTTGAGCAGCTCGACGGACTCGTTGAAGCGCTGGACGACACCGGCCTGGTAGCCCTCGCCCGCGAACTGCTTCACGACGCCGACGCGCATGCCCTCGACGCTGCCGTTGCGCGCGGCCTCGACGACCGGCGGGACCGGGGCGTCGATGGACGTCGAGTCGAACTCGTCGTGGCCCGCGATGGCCTCGTGCAGCAGGGCCGCGTCGAGGACGGTGCGGGCGCAGGGGCCGCCCTGGTCCAGGGAGGAGGAGAAGGCGACCATGCCGTAGCGGGAGACGCCGCCGTACGTCGGCTTGACGCCGACCGTGCCGGTGACGGCCGCGGGCTGACGGATGGAGCCGCCGGTGTCGGTGCCGAGGGTGAGGGGGGCCTCGTACGCGGCGAGGGCCGCGGCGGAGCCGCCGCCGGAGCCGCCGGGGATGCGGGTGAGGTCCCAGGGGTTGCCTGTCGGCCCGTACGCGCTGTTCTCGGTGGAGGACCCCATGGCGAACTCGTCCATGTTGGTCTTGCCGAGGATGACGAGGTCGGCGGCCTTCAGCCGCTTGGTGACGGTCGCGTCGTACGGCGGGATCCAGCCCTCGAGGATCTTGGAGCCGACCGTGGTCGGGATGCCCTCGGTGGTGAAGATGTCCTTGAGCGCGACGGGGACGCCGGCCAGCGGGCCGAGCTTCTCCCCCTTGGCGCGCTTCTCGTCGACGGCGCGGGCCTGCGCGAGGGCGCCCTCGCGGTCGACGTACAGGAAGGCGTGGACCTTCTCGTCGACGGCCTCGATGCGGGCCAGGTGGGCCTCGGTGACCTCGACGGCGGTGAACTCGCCGGAGGCGATCCCCGACGCGATCTCGGCGGCGGTGAGCTTGGTGATGTCCGTCATGTTCTTTAGTCCTCCCCCAGGATCTGCGGCACCTTGAAACGCTGCTGCTCCTGGGCCGGGGCGCCCGAGAGCGCCTGCTCGGGGGTGAGCGACGGACGGACCTCGTCCGCGCGCATGACGTTCGTCAGCGGCAGCGGGTGCGAGGTCGGCGGTACGTCTTGGTCGGCGACCTCCGAGACGCGGGCGACCGCGCCGATGATGTCGTCGAGCTGTCCGGCGAAGTGGTCGAGCTCCTCGGCCTTCAGCTCCAGACGTGCAAGGCGGGCGAGGTGGGCGACCTCCTCGCGCGTGATGCCAGGCATGCGGCGATCCTCAGGGGTGAGTGTGTGGGTTGTGACCCCAATCCTATGGGGCGGTGCGGTGTGCCCGTTAAACGGTTTCCCCACCACCGCTCCTCAGGGGCCTCACCACCGCCCCGTGACGGCCTCGGGCCGCCCGCCGCACCACGTGTCCCGCTACTGCACCACGTGTCCCGGAGAGCGCCCCACGTCGGAGCCGTCGGCGGCTTCCGCCTCCGCCGCGACGTCCGCAGGGCGGCGCCAGCCGCGGGAGCCGCGCGCCCGCAGCCACGCGGTCGTCTCCTCGGCGGGCATCGCGGCGGCGACCAGCCAGCCCTGCACCGCGTCGCAGCCGAGGTCCCGCAGCCGCTCCCACGTCTCGTCGTCCTCGACGCCCTCGGCGACGACGAGCAGCCCGAGCGAGTGCGCGAGGTCGACGGTACAGCGGACGATCTCCGCGTCCTCGTTGTCGACGGCGAGGCGGGCCACGAAGGAGCGGTCGATCTTCAGCTCGCTGACCGGGAGGCGGCGCAGGTGGACCAGCGAGGAGTAGCCGGTGCCGAAGTCGTCGAGCGACATCTTGACGCCGTGTCCGGTGAGCCCGGCCAGGGTGTCCGCGGCACGCTGCGGGTCCTCCAGGAGGACGTGCTCGGTTATCTCCAACTGAAGCGCGCCCGCGGGGACTCCGTGCCGGGCGAGGCGCGCCGCGACCGCTCCGGCGAAGCCGGGCGTGTGGACGTCACGCGGTGAGACATTGACGGCGACGGGGACCTTCAGGCCCTGCGCCTGCCACTTGGCGACCTGGCCGAGGGCGGTCTCCAGGACGTACTCCGTCAGGTGCGGCATGAGGCCGGACGACTCGGCGATGGCGATGAACTCGTCGGGCGGCACCTTCCCGCGCTCGGGGTGCACCCAGCGCACCAGCGCCTCCAGGCCCGCGACCTTGCCGTCGAAGCGGACCTTGGGCTGGTAGTGGAGCTCGACGTCGCCCGCGTCGAGCGCCCGCCGCAGGTCCCCCAACAGGCCGAGCCGGTCAGGGGTGTTGGAGTCGCGCTTGGACTCGTACACCTCGACGCCCGTGCGGTCCCGCTTGGCCTGGTACATCGCGACGTCCGCCCGCCGCAGCAGGCCTTCCGCGTCGAGCGCGTGGTCGGGGAAGACGGCGAGGCCCGCGCTGGCCTCCAGGACGAGGGTCAGACCGTCCAGGTCGAGCGGGGAGCCGAGCGCGGCGACCAGCTGGCGGGCCACCCGAGTGGCCGACGTGGTGGAGTCGGCGATGGGGAGGAGCACGGCGAACTCGTCGCCGCCCAGGCGCGCGGCCTCCGCACCGCGCGGCAGCGCGAGCCGCAGCCGGTCCGCTATCTGGAGCAGCAGCCGGTCGCCCGCGAGGTGGCCGAGGGTGTCGTTGACCGACCGGAAGCGGTCCATGTCGATCAGCATCAGGGCGGACCGTGCCCCGATGCGCTCGGCGTCGTCGAGGGCCGTCCAGGTCCGCTCCAGGAGCCACTGCCGGTTGGGCAGTCCGGTGAGCGGGTCGCGCAGCTGCTCCTCCGCCCTGGCGCGGGCGATCCACAGCGTGGAGTCGAGCGCGACCAGCGGGATCGCGAAGAGCGGCAGCAGGATCGGCAGGGAGATCGCGACCACGCAGATCAGCGGGGCGATGCCGAGCAGCGCGATGCCGAGGAGGCCCTGTCTGACCAGGGCGGTGCGGGTGACCGTCGGCAGGGCTCCGGTGCGGGGCGCATGGACGTACCAGAGCAGGATGCGGGTGACGGCGAGGTAGGCGACGGCGACCAGGGCCACTTCGGGCGCGGTGTACAGATCCCAGGTCTCGGGCAGCCAGGGCGACTCGGCGCTCGGGGCGGTGCCGAAGGCGGCCAGGGTGAGCGCGCCCGCGCCGATGCCGAGGATGTCGACCGCGCCGTGCAGCACTCCCTGGCGCCAGCGGTGTCTGCGGGCGACGCCGACCAGGACGACGGTGGTGAGGCTGACCATGCCGGCGGGCACCCAGCCGTAGAGCAGGAGGACGGCGACGGTCAACGCGCCGCCTGAGCCCGTGCCGCCCCACCAGCGGTCGCGGCCGAGGGCGACCAGATGGCCGACGATGAGGCCGGTGAGGACCGCGAGGGACCAGCCGGCCGCGCCGGCGGGGAACAGCGCGTGTCTGCCCGTGAAGGCCTGGAAGAAGCCCGTGCCGAGCAGGACCGCGGCCGCCGCGACGACCGCGAAGGGCAGCAGCGGCCAGGGGGCGCGGTTGTCGTGCGGGACGGTGCCGCCCGCGCCCGCCAGTGCGGCGGTGTTGTCGGCGCCGGCTCCCGCGGGGGCGCTCCAGGCGCGCTCGCGGGGTTCGACGGCGGTGCTCAGCGCGGCGGATCCGGAGGCCTGTGCGGGTCCGCCCGCCGGGCCGGGGTCGGTGGTCGTCGCTGCCCGGCGGCCGCGCAGCCAGACGCTCGGCGCACGCCACAGGCGCGCGCGCAGCCGTGAGTCCGGGGCGACGCTCTCGGTCGGTTCCATTCCCGTCCCTCTCACAGCCGGCGGTGCCCACGCCATACGGACTCGGCCCGGAGTCGGCCGTGTCCGAACAACCGTCCCCGAACTCTTCACGAGCCAGGGGACGCCGTACTCCCGAACTCGCGCCGAGTAGGGGATGCCCCCTTTCCAAGCTCTTGATGAGCAGGAGATACCCCGTTCGCAGCGGGGCACGGCAGGCGCACACCTCAACAGTAGGCCGCAGAAGGCTTCCACGGGCAGCGGTCGACTACGGTTGCCCGAATGCGACCCGGCCACCCGTATGCATCTGGTATGCGCTGAACGGGTGGCCTTCAACCGCTACTCCTCGGTCGGAAGCGCGACTTCCTTCGCCGCGTCCGGTCCTTGTTCGAGCAGCACAGCGAACCCTTCCTCGTTGAGAACCGGAACCTTCAGCTGCATGGCCTTGTCGTACTTCGATCCGGGGTTGTCGCCCACGACGACGAATGCCGTCTTCTTGGAAACGGAACCCGTCACTTTGGCTCCCCGGCTCTGCAGGGCCTCTTTCGCGCCATCCCGGGTGTGGTGCTCAAGGGTTCCGGTGACCACGACGGTGAGGCCTTCGAGGGGGCGCGGGCCCTCGTCCTCGCCGCTCGCCTCCTCCTCCATCCGCACCCCGGCAGCCCGCCACTTGCGCAGGATCTCCCGGTGCCACTCCTCGGCGAACCACTGTTTGAGGGAGGCCGCGATGGTGGGGCCGACACCCTCCACGACGGCCAGCTCCTCCTCGGTGGCCTGATCGATGCGGTCGATGGAGCGGAACTCGCGGGCCAGCGCCTCGGCGGCCACCGGGCCGACGTGCCGGATCGAGAGGCCCGTGAGGACGCGGGCGAGCGGGCGCTCCTTGGCCGCGGCGATGTTCTCCAGCATGGCGAGGGAGTTCTTCTTCGCCTCGCCCTTCTGGTTGGCGAAGAAGGTGACCACCTTCTCCTCGCCGGTCTTGGGGTCGCGCTTGGGCAGGCCGGAGTCCTGGTCGAGGACGTACGACTTGATGGGGAGCAGTTCCTCGATCTTCAGGTCGAAGATGTCGCCCTCGTCGAGGATCGGCGGCTGTGCGGGCTCCAGGGGCTTGGTGAGCGCGGCCGCGGCGACGTACCCGAAGTTCTCGATGTCCAGGCTCTTGCGGCCCGCGAGGTAGAAGAGACGTTCACGCAACTGGGCGGGGCAGGACTGGGCGTTGGGGCAGCGGAGGTCGATGTCGCCCTCCTTCATGGGCCGCAGCGCGGTGCCGCACTCGGGGCACTCGGCGGGCATCACGAACTCCCGCTCGCTGCCGTCCCGCAGGTCCACGACGGGGCCGAGGATCTCCGGGATGACGTCACCCGCCTTGCGGATCACGACCGTGTCGCCGATGAAGACGCCCTTCTTCTTCACCACGTCCTGGTTGTGCAGGGTCGCGAACTCGACCTCGGAGCCCGCGACGGTGACGGGCTCCACCTGGGCGTACGGAGTGACGCGGCCCGTGCGGCCCACGCCCACGCGGATGTTGATCAGCTTGGTGTTGACCTCTTCGGGCGGGTACTTCCACGCGATCGCCCAGCGCGGGGCGCGCGAGGTGGAGCCGAGGCGGCCCTGCAGCGGGATCTCGTCGAGCTTGACGACGACGCCGTCGATCTCGTGCTCCACGGAGTGTCGGTTCTCTCCGAAGTACGCGATGAAGTCCCGCACGCCCTGGAGGTCGTCGACGACCTTGTTGTGCTGGGCGGTGGGCAGGCCCCACTCGTGCAGCAGCTCATAGGCGTGGCTGAGGCAGTCGATGTCGAAGCCCTCACGGGCGCCGATGCCGTGCACGACCATGTGGAGCGGGCGGGTCGCGGTGATGCGCGGGTCCTTCTGGCGCAGCGAACCCGCCGCGGCGTTGCGGGGGTTGGCGAAGGGCTTGTCGCCCGCCTCCACCAGGCGGGCGTTGAGCTCCTCGAACTTCTCCATCGGGAAGAAGACCTCGCCGCGGATCTCGACGAGAGCGGGGATGCGGTCGCCCTTGAGGCGGTCGGGGATGTCCGTGATCGTGCGGACGTTCGGCGTGATGTCCTCGCCGGTGCGGCCGTCGCCGCGGGTGGCGGCGCGGGTCAGCTTCCCGTCCTCGTACGTGAGGTTGACCGCGAGGCCGTCGACCTTCAGTTCGCACAGGAAGTGGTAGCCCGGGGAGCCGACGTCCTTGGCGACGCGGTCGGCCCAGGCCGCCAGCTCCTCGTCGTCGAAGGCGTTGTCGAGGGAGAGCATGCGCTCGCGGTGCTCGACCGCGGTGAACTCCGTCTCGTACGAACCGGCGACCTTCTGAGTGGGCGAATCCGGGGTGCGCAGCTCCGGATGCTTCTCCTCCAGGGCTTCGAGGGAACGCAGGAGCTTGTCGAACTCGGCGTCGCTGACGACCGGTTGGTCCTTCACGTAGTACCGGAAGCGGTGCTCCTCGATCTGTTCGGCCAGCTGGGCATGGTGATCCCGTGCCTCGGCGGGCACATTGCCTTGCTGTTCGACAGCCACCGTTTCGTCCTCCCGTTACGTCATACCCAATTACTCAGGGTTGTCTGCGAGCGATCTCGCCGCCCGGACGCAGTGGGCGAGCACCTCGCGCGCATACGCGGGAGACGCTCCCGCGAGTCCGCACGACGGAGTGAGAACGACCGACTCCGCGAGTGATCCCGGATTCAGTCCCAGCCTGCGCCACAGCGACCTGACACCCATGACGCTACCGGCAGGGTCTGACAATCGGCCGTCCACGCCGGGCACGACACCGGCGAAGAGCTTCGTGCCCCCCTCGACCGCTTCACCGATCGCCTCGTCGTCACGCTCGGTGAGGAGCGAGAAGTCGAACGAGATCGCGTCGGCGCCGGCGCGGCGCAGCAGCGCGAACGGCACGTCGGGCGCGCAGGAGTGCACGGCCGTGGGTCCGTCGTGGACGCCGAGGACGTCCCGCAGCGTGCTCTCCACGAGCTGGCGGTCCACGGCGCGGTGCGTGCGGTACTCGCTGGCCGTCTTGATCTGTCCGCGCAGCACGGCGATGAGCGAGGGCTCGTCGAGCTGCAGGACCACCTGGGCGCCGGGCACCCTGCGGCGTACGTCCGCGAGATGCGTACGCAGCCCTTCGGCGAGCGATCCCGCGAGGTCGCGACAGGCGCCGGGGTCGGAGAGGGCGGCCTCGCCGTTCCTGAGCTCCAGGGCGGCCGCGAGCGTCCAGGGGCCGACGGCCTGGACCTTGAGCGGACCCTCGTACCCCTGGGTGAACTCCTCAAGAGCGTCGAGGTCTTCGCCGAGCCAGGCCTTCGCGCGCCTGGTGTCGCGCCCTGGGCGGTCGCCGATGCGCCAGCCGCTGGGCTCCACGCGCGCGTAGAGGTCGACGAGCAGCCCAGCGGTGCGGCCGATCATGTCGGCGCCGGGTCCGCGCGCGGGAAGTTCGGCGAGGTACGGGATGCCCTGCTCGGGCCCCTCGAAGCTGCCGGTGACGGTCTTGGCGGCCTCGCGGGCGTCGCCGCCCGGCATGGACCCGACGCCGGTCGCCGGGCCCCAACGGAAGTCGCTCATCGTCCCGGCCGCACCGTCAGGTCGTTGACCTCCGCGTCGCGCGGCAGGTCCAGGGCCATGACGATCGTCGTGGCGACGGACTCGGGGTCGATCCAGCGGGAGGGGTCGTACTCCTTGCCCTCCTGCTGGTGGACCTTGACCTGCATGGCGCTCGCCGTGCGGCCCGGGTAGACGGAGGTGACGCGGACGCCGCCCGCGTGCTCCTCGTGGCGCAGCGAGTCGGCGAGGGCCTTCAGGCCGTGCTTGGAGGCGGCGTACGCGGACCATTCGGGGCTCGCCTTGAGACCGGCGCCGGAGTTGACGAAGACCACGTGCCCCTGGGCGAGCCGCAGTTGGGGCAGGAAGTGGCGGGTCAGCTCGGCGGGGGCGATCAGGTTGACGTTGAGCTGGTGGCGCCAGGTCTTGGGGGTGAGCTCGCCGACCGGGCCGAGGTCGACGACGCCCGCGATGTGGAGGAGGGAGTCCACGCGCGGGGGCAGCGACTGGTGGCCGAAGGCCCAGGACAGCTTGTCGGGGTCGGAGAGGTCGCCGACGAGCGTGCTCGCGCCGGGGAACTGGGCGGCGAGCTCCTTGGCGCGGCCCGCGTCGCGCGCGTGCAGGACGAGGTCGTCGCCGCGTGCGTGGAGGCGGCGGGCGACGGCCGCGCCGATGCCGGAGCCCGCCCCGGTGATCACATGTGTTGCCATACCCGCCATGCTCGCATCACTGGGTGCCCTGCGATTCCTCCAGGTACGCCAGGGCGCCCACCGGCTCCTCGGCGAAGAAGACGAGGTCGGTCAGGGGGACGGGCAGGAAGCCCTCGTCCTCCATGCGGCGGAACTGCTGCTTGAGGCCGTCGTAGAACCCCTCGGAGTTCAGCAGGACCACCGGCTTGGTGTGCTTGCCGTGCTTCTTCAGTTCCAGGATCTCGGTGGCCTCGTCGAGCGTGCCGGTGCCGCCGACCATGATCACGACGGCGTCGGCCTTCTCCAGGAGCAGCGCCTTGCGCTCGGCGAGGTCGCGGGCGATCACCATTTCGTCGGGCGCGGTGACCTGCCTGGCCCTGTCCGCCAGGAAGTCGACGGAGACGCCGACGAGCCGGCCGCCCGCCTCCTCGACGCCGTCCGCCACGACCTTCATCAGGCCGCTCTCGGAGCCGCCCCACACCAGGGTGTGGCCGCCCTTGCCGAGCAGCTCGGCGAACTCGCGGGCGGGGCGGGTGTAGCGGTCGTCGAGGTCGGCGGCGGAGAGGAAGACGCAGATGTTCATGCGCCCACGGTACGTTCCGCCTCCGACACCGGCGCCTGCCGCCTGATGCGGATCTTGGACTGGCCGTGCGGCCTGTCCTCCCAGTCGTCCATGAAGACCGCGGACAGGCCGTGCTTCTCGGCGAGTCGGAGGAGGGTCTCGGAGCGGTAGTAGAAGTCCTCGCGCAGGACGTGGTGTTCCTTGCCCTCGGTCCTGTCGAAGGTGAAGTCGAAGAAGCCCTCGGGGGTCAGGACGCGGCCGACGTGCGCGAAGCACTCCTCGATGACGTGCAGCGGCGAGTGCGAGAACACGCTGTGCGCGTGCACCACGTCGAAGTGCGCGTCGGGCAGGAAGTCGAAGGTGAGGTCGTCGGCGATGGTCAGGTAGGGCAGCTTCTCGCGCAGGCCGTGGCGTACGAGGGTGTGCTTGGCGGCGATGAGGATGTCGGGCGAGATGTCGATGCCGTAGTAGTGCCCGGTGTCGAGGTGGTCGATGAACAGGCGTCCCGCGCGCAGGTTCCCGCAGCCGATCTCCAGCATCCTGTGGTGCGGCTGGAGGCCGTGGCCGACCAGGTAGTCGAACTGCATCCTGCCGATCCAGGTCCAGCGGTCCACGGAGGGCCCGCCGCCGACCGCGGCCTCGGCGCTGCGGGCCGCGTCGGACGCCATCACGGCCCGGTAGTAGGCGACGTGGTCGCGGTGCCTCAGGCGCAGCACGGCATCGCGCAGGGCGCGGCGTGCGTACGCGGGGACGCGGCCGGGGTGCCGCAGGGCGTAACGGACCTTGTGGAGAAGGGCCTTGCGGTTTCTGGCCATGCTCTTGTCGGCGCTTTTGGGCATGCCCTCGTCGGGGCTTGTGGTCGTGCCCTTGTCGGGGCTTGTGGTCGTGCCCTTGTCGGGGCTTTTGGGCATGCTCTCGTCCGGGCCGTCGGCTGCCATGGAGCACTCCATCACGGTGGGTCACTGGCGATTACGGAGCGTGATTGTGCCATGGCTGCCGCGGGAAGAAGACGGCCCTTCACGACGCTGAAGAGAGCGGTCGCAGGGACCAGTTGTCGCCGATCCAGAAGGGCACGGCCATGGCCGAAGGACACCGGATCACCGTCGAGCAGGGCACGGACCACGTACGCGTGGTGCGTGACGGGCAGGTCGTGGCGGACAGTCGCCGCCCCCTGGTGCTGCGCGAGACGGGATATCCCCCGCGCTATTACCTCCCTCCGGAGGACGTGCGCACCGATCTGCTGACGCCGTCGCGGACCCGCACGTACTGCCCGTTCAAGGGGACGGCCTCCTACTGGTCGCTGCCGGACGCCGCCGACCTGGTCTGGGCGTACCCGGAACCGAAGCCGGACGTGGCCGCGATCAAGGACCACTTCTGCTTCTACGACGCGGACATCTCTACGACGCGGACGTGAACGTCCTGCGGTAGGCGACCGGCGAGACGCCGAGGACGGAACGCATGTGCTGGCGCAGGGAGTTGCCGGTGCCGAACCCCGCGCGGTGGGCCACCACGTCCACCGGCAGGTCGCTGGACTCCAGGAGCTGCCGGGCCAGTTCGATGCGCTGAGCCGTCAGCCAGCGCCCGGGAGGCATGCCCACCTCCTCCTGGAAGCGCCGCGTGAAGGTGCGCAGGCTCATGCGCGCGTGGGCGGCGAGATCGCCCAGGGACAGCGGCTCCTGGAGCCGTTCGAGGGCCCACGCGCGCGTGGCGGCCGTCGTGGCGAGGGTGGGCTCGGGGACGGGCCGCTCGATGAACTGCGCCTGGCCGCCGTCACGCCAGGGCGGCACCACACAGAAGCGGGCGACGCGGTGGGCGACGGCGGTGCCGTGGTCGCGGCGCAGCAGATGCAGGCAGAGGTCGATGCCCGCGCCGACACCGGCCGCCGTCAGGATGTCGCCGTCGTCCACGAAGAGGACGTCCTCGTCGACCGCGACCCGGGGGAAGGTCCGCCGGAAGTGGGCGGCCTCCTTCCAGTGCGTGGTCGCGGGGCGCCCGTCGAGCAGCCCCGCGGCGGCCAGGACGTACGAACCGGTGCACAGGGACACCCAGCGCGTGCCCGGCCTCACCCGGCCGAGGGCGGCGGCGAGATCGTCGGGCAGGACGCCGTCCAGCGTGCCGCCGCAGAGGCGGTTCGTCGGCGGGATCACCACCGTGTCCGCCTCCGCGAGCGCCTCGGGGCCGTGCTCCACGGCCACCTCGAACCCGGCGTCGGTCCGCACCGGGCGCCCGTCCACCGTGCAGACGACGACGTCGTAGAGCGGGCGCCCCTCGGCGTCCTCCGCTGCGCCGAAGATCCGCGGCGGGATGCCCATCTCGAAGGCGTACGCGCCGTCCAGCGCGAGGACCGCCACACGGTGCCGCCCGCCGCCGGAAGTCATGACCGAATCCATGGCCGAGTCCATGGCCGAATCCTGTCACATCATGGCCAAACTGCCAGCACCGTGATCGTCCATGCCGACGCACTCTGGGTCCTCAAGCCGTTCCGAAAGAGGAAGACCATGAAGATGCGCGCCGTCAGCCCCCGTACCTGGGGTGCCCCCGAAGTCCTCGTCCCCGTGGAGGTGGACCGCCCCGAGCCCGGCCTCACCGAGATCCTGGTCCGGGTGCACGCGGCGGGCGTCAACCCCGTCGACTGGAAGACCCGCGCCGAGGGCGCCTTCGGCACCTGGGGGGACACACCGATCCTCGGCTACGACGTCTCGGGCGTCGTCGAGGAGGTGGGCCCCGGAGTGACCCTCTACCGGCCCGGCGACGAGGTGTTCGGCATGCCCCGCTTCCCCGAGCAGGCGGGCGGCTACGCCGAGTACGTCGCCGCGCCCGCCCGACGCTTCGCACCCAAGCCGACAGGCATCGACCACGTCGAGGCCGCCGCGCTGCCGCTGGCGGCGCTCACCGCCTGGCAGGGGCTGATCGAGACGGCGGGGCTGCGCGCCGGGCAGCGGGTGCTGATCCACGCGGCGGCCGGCGGCGTGGGACACCTCGCCGTACAGATCGCCAAGGCGCACGGGGCGTACGTCATCGGAACCGCCCGCGAGGAGAAGCACGACTTCCTGCGCGGCCTGGGCGCGGACGAAGTCGTCGACTACGCGCGCGTGGACTTCACCGAGGCGGTGCGCGACGTGGACGTCGTCCTGGACGGGGTGGGCGGCGCGTACGGCTCGCGGTCCCTGGAGGTGCTGCGCCCCGGCGGCCACCTGGTCACGCTGCCCGACCCGGGCGGCCTGCCGGACCCGGCGCGCGCCGCGGAGCTGGGCATCCACGCCGGCTGGACGGTCGTCGAGCCGGACCGCCTCGGCCTCCTGGAGATCGCGCGCCTGGTCGACGAGGGCAAGCTGCGGGCCGAGATCGACACGGTGCTGCCCCTGGAGCAGGCCGCCGAGGCGCACGCGCAGGGCGAACGGGGCCGCACGCAGGGCAAGATCGTGCTCCGGGTCGGCTAGCGCCCCGAAGGCGCGGGGCCGTGCCCCGCAGATGTGGCACCGGCCCCCCGGCGGAGCGCTCAGGCCACCGCCGTCGCCCGCTCCGTCGTCGCGATCGTCGCCGAGCCGACCACGCGTGTGCCGTCGTAGAGCACGATGGCCTGGCCGGGGGCGACGCCGCGCACGGGCTCGGTGAACGAGACGTTCAGGGTGCCGTCGACGAGCTCGGCGGTCACCTCCGTCTCGCCGCCGTGGGCCCGCAGCTGCGCGGTGTACGTGCCGGGCCCGGTGGGGGCCGCTCCGCACCAGCGGGGCTTGATGGCCGTGAGGCCCGTCACGTCCAGGGCGGCGGCCGGGCCGACCGTCACGGTGTTGTTCACCGGGGAGATGTCCAGGACGTACCTCGGCTTGCCGTCGGGGGCCGGGGTGCCGATCCGCAGGCCCTTGCGCTGGCCGATGGTGTAGCCGTACGCCCCTTCGTGCGTGCCGAGCTTGTTGCCCTCGGCGTCCACGATGTCGCCCTCCGCCTTGCCGAGGCGGGAGGCGAGGAAGCCCTGGGTGTCGCCGTCGGCGATGAAGCAGATGTCGTGGCTGTCGGGCTTCTTGGCGACGGCGAGCCCGCGGCGCCCGGCCTCGGCGCGGATCTCCTCCTTGGTGGTGACCGTGTCGCCCAGGGGGAACATCGCGTGGGCGAGCTGCTTCTCGTCCAGGACACCGAGGACGTAGCTCTGGTCCTTGGCCATGTCCGAGGCGCGGTGCAGCTCGCGGGAGCCGTCCTCGTGGACGATCACCTGGGCGTAGTGCCCTGTGACGACCGCGTCGAAGCCGAGGGCGAGGGCCTTGTCGAGGAGCGCGGCGAACTTGATCTTCTCGTTGCAGCGCAGGCAGGGGTTCGGGGTGCGCCCCGCCTCGTACTCGGCGATGAAGTCCTCGACCACGTCCTCGCGGAACCGCTCGGCGAGGTCCCACACGTAGAACGGGATGCCGATGACGTCCGCGGCGCGGCGGGCGTCGCGCGAGTCCTCGATGGTGCAACAGCCGCGCGCGCCCGTGCGGAACGACTGCGGGTTCGCCGAGAGCGCGAGATGCACTCCCGTCACGTCGTGCCCGGCCTCGGCGGCACGGGCGGCGGCGACGGCGGAGTCCACGCCGCCGGACATGGCGGCGAGGACGCGGAGGGGGCGCTGGGCACGCTGCGGGGTCTCGGTCAAAGTCATAGCCCTAACAGGGTACGGGGCCGCGGGAACCGGACGCCCGTGAGTAAGCGTTGACGATCGCATGGGGGAAACCACCGAATCCGAGGGCACGGCCGACAGGGCCGCCGAGCCGAAGCGTCGGCGCGGCATCGACCGGCGGACGCTGCTGATCGGCGGCGCCGCGGCGGCCGTCGGCACCGCCGTGCTCGCCAGGGACGAGCTCGGGCGGCTTTGGTGGCGGCTTCCCGGTGTGGTGAAGAAGCGCAAGGAGGGCGAGGTCGACACCCCGGGCGCCCAGTGGATCGCCGCGTCCGACTACAACTGGCGGCGCGCGGACCGCCCCGACGACTACGCCATCGACCGCGTCGTCATCCACGTCGTCCAGGGCGGCTATCAGACCGCGCTGCGCGTCTTCAAGGACCCCGGCCACGGCGCCGCCGCGCACTACGTGGTCCGCAAGGACGGACACATCGCCCAGATGATCCGCGAGCTGGACGTGGCGTTCCACGCGGGCAACAGGAGCTACAACGAACGCAGCATCGGCATCGAGCACGAGGGCTTCGTCGACCAGAAGTCGTCGTTCACCGACGCGATGTACGCGGCGTCGGCGCGGCTCACCGCCGGCATCTGCAGGCGGTACGACATCCCCGTGGACCGCGAGCACATCGTCGGGCACGTGGAGGTACCGGGCACGGACCACACGGACCCGGGGCCGCACTGGGACTGGGACCGGTATCTGCGCCTGGTGCGGGCGGCACGGGAGCGGCCCGAGCCGACCGCGAAGCCCGGACAGAAGGCCTAGCGGAGGCGCCGGGCAGAAGGCCTGGCGGAGGCGAAGGGCAGAAGGCCTGGCGGAGGCGAAGGGCAGAAGGCCTGGCGGAGGCGCCGGACAGAAGGCCTGGCGGAGGCGAAGGCCCGGCGGAACCGGAGAAGAAGGCCTAGCTCAGCCCCGCCGACCGCGCCCGCTCCACCGCCGGGCCGATCGCCGCGGCCACCGCGTCGACGTCCGCCTTCGTCGACGTGTGGCCGAGCGAGAAGCGCAGCGTGCCGCGGGCCAGGTCGGGATCAGTTCCGGTGGCGAGCAGGACGTGGCTCGGCTGGGCGACGCCCGCGGTGCAGGCCGATCCCGTGGAGCACTCGATGCCCTGGGCGTCGAGCAGCAGCAGGAGGGAGTCGCCCTCGCAGCCGGGGAAGGTGAAGTGCGCGTTGGCGGGCAGCCGGCCCTCCGGGGACGGGTCGCCGCCGAGGATCGCCTCGGGGACCGCCGAGCGCACGGCGGCCACCAGGTCGTCGCGGAGCGCGCCGATCTCGGCGGCGAACTGCTCGCGGTGCGCGGCGGCGTACTCCCCCGCGACGGCGAAGGCCGCGATGGCGGGCACGTCGAGCGTCCCGGAGCGCACGTGCCGCTCCTGACCGCCGCCGTGCAGCACGGGCACGGGGCTGTACTCGCGGCCGAGCAGCAGCGCGCCGATGCCGTAGGGGCCGCCGATCTTGTGGCCGGAGACGGTCATCGCGGCGAGGCCCGAGGCGCCGAAGTCGACGGGGATCTGGCCGTAGGCCTGCACGGCGTCGGCGTGCAGCGGGACGCCGAACTCCTGGGCGACGTCGGCCAGTTCACGGACCGGCATGATCGTGCCGATTTCGTTGTTGGCCCACATGACGGTGGCCAGGGCGACGTCGTCGGGGTTGCGCTCGATCGCCTCGCGCAGCGCGTCGGGGCGCACGCGGCCGTAGCTGTCGACGGGCAGGTATTCGACGGTGGCGCCCTCGTGTTCGCCGAGCCAGTGCACGGCGTCGAGGACGGCGTGGTGCTCGACGGGACTGGCGAGGACGCGAGTACGGGCCGGTTCGGCGTCGCGGCGGGCCCAATACAGGCCCTTCACGGCGAGGTTGTCGGCCTCGGTGCCGCCGGAGGTGAAGACCACCTCGCTGGGGCGTGCGCCGAGCGACTCGGCGAGCGTCTCGCGGGCCTCCTCGACGGTGCGTCGCGCTCGGCGCCCCGCCGCGTGCAGCGAGGAGGCGTTGCCGGTGACGGCGATCTTGGCGGTCATCGCCGCAATCGCCTCCGGGAGCATCGGAGTGGTCGCTGCGTGGTCGAGGTAGGCCATGGTGCGCACGATTCTACGAGCCGTGCGGCGGCCCACGCCCCGGTGGTATCAGCCTGCGAGACCCCAGGACGTGGTATCAGCCCGCGAGGCCCCAGGAGACGGTGCCGTCCATCGAGACGAGGACGGCGAGTACGACGAGGTCGGCCACGCCGAGCCCGAGCCCGAGGAGCGCACGGCCCCTTCGGCCGGTGCCGCGCCGCAGGGCGAGACCCGCGAGGACGATCGCGACGGGCCCGAGGAAGAGATTGAGGACGAGCAGTCCGAGCAGCCCGAGGACGAAGGAGGCGACGGCCATGCCGTCGGCGTCCCGCCGGACCGCGGGCGTGGTTGCGGTGAGTTCCATGGTGCGACTCCTGGCAGGTGGAGGTGCAGGTGGAGGCGGCGTACGGAGCCGGGTCCGGTCAGCGGTGCCGGGCCCGGCGCTCGCGGACGGCGAAGACGACGAGCCAGGCGCCGATCGCGGCCGCGGCGACGAGGGTGACGGACAGCGGGGCGTGGGCCACGGAGCCCATGGCGACGCCGAGCAGGAGGAGGGCGGCGACGAGGAAGAGCATGAGATCCCTCTCGGTTGCGGTGATCTCTCGGTTGCGGCGGTCTCTCAATTCAGTGAACGACTGTGGTAACAACTGTTCACTGACCGCAGAGTCTACTCCCCTTCCGGCTTCCCAATCCCGGAGAACAGTTGTTAACTGCATGGCATGAGTCACACCCTCGGCGTCCGGCAGGCCCAGAAGCAGAAGACCCGGCAGGCCCTCCTCGACGCGGCGCTCCAGCTGCTTGAGGAGCAGAGCCTCAGCAGCCTGGGCCTGCGCGAGGTCACCCGCGCCGTGGGCGTCGCCCCCACCGCCTTCTACCGACACTTTCGCTGCACGTCCGACCTGGGCGTCGCCCTGGTCGAGGAGGCGCTCGGCAGCCTGCACACCACACTCGCCGCACTGCTCTCGACGGTCGGCGACGGCGAGGAGCGCATCGCGGCCGCCGTCGACCTGATCGCCGCCTATGTGCGGGAGCACCCCGCGCACGTCCGCTTCATCGCCCGCGAGCAGCACGGCGGCGTCAAGGCGGTGCGCGCCGCGATCGGCGGCCAACTCGCCCTGTTCGCCCAAGAGGTGAAGGGACAGTTCGCCCGCGAGCCGGAGGCGGCGGGCTGGGCCGAGGACGATCTGCTGATGCTCGCGCGGATGTACGTCGACCACATGGTGATGACCGCGTCGGCGCTCCTGGCGGCCGGACCCGAGGAGGCCGAGCGGGTGGCGGACACCGCGCGCAGGCAGCTGCGCCTGATCAGCGTCGGCCGCCATCACTGGCTGGACGGGGGCTGACACCCGTCACCCCGGCCACCCTCCTCGACTCTGCCGTAAGGGGCAACTACCCTCTACAGTCATGACCGATGCCCGTGGCACCTGGCCCCTCGACCACTCCTTCCCCAGCTCGTCGGGGACCGTCCGATGGGCCGCCCTCGGCCCCGCCGACGCCCCGCCCGTCGTCCTGGTCCACGGCACGCCCTTCTCGTCGTACGTCTGGCGCGGCGCCGCCCGCGCCCTGGCCCGCGAACACCGCGTGTACGTATGGGACCTGGCCGGATACGGCGCCTCGGAGATGCGGCAGGGGCAGGACGTCTCGCTCGCCGCGCAGGGCCGTGTGCTCACCGAGCTGCTCGACCACTGGGGCCTGGTGGACCCCGCCGTCGTCGCCCATGACTTCGGCGGCTGCGTCGCCCTGCGCGCGCACCTGCTGCACGGCGCCCGCTACGGCCGCCTCGCCCTCGTCGACCCGGTGGCCCTCGCCCCCTGGGGCTCCCCCGCCTACCGGCTGCTCGGCGCGCACGCCGAGGTCTTCGGGCAGCTGCCGCCGGCCCTGCACGAGGCGCTCGTACGCGAGTACGTGAGCTCCGCGAGCCACCGCGGACTGCACCCCGCGGTGCTCGACCGGCTCGTGGCGCCCTGGTGCACCGAGGAGGGCAGGCCCGCCTTCTACCGGCAGATCGAGCAGAACGACCAGCGCTTCACCGACGAGATCCAGGGCAGGTACGGCGAGTTGGAGCTGCCCGTGCTGATCTGCTGGGGCACCGACGACACCTGGATCCCGGTGGCGCGCGGCCACGAACTGCACAAGGCGATCCCCGGCTCCGAGCTGCGTCTGATCGAGGGCGCGGGACACCTCGTCCAGGAGGACGCGCCCGCCGAACTCACCGGCGAGCTCAGCCGGTTCCTGCGGCGGGACCCGCTCCGTACAGCTCCGTGACCGACGCGGCGGCCCGCGCGAGCTCCGCGCGCACCTCGGGCGGCGAGAGCACCTCGACATCGGCGCCGAACGGCAGCAGCGTGCGGGTCTCGCCGACGACGCCGAACCCGAGGCGGACGGTGATCCGCTCGCTCTCCCCGTCGTCCTCGAAGGGGCCGGCAAGGTGCTGCCCCTGGAGCCGCAGGAACAGCTGGAAGCGGCGGCGCGCCACGCGTGCCGTCACTTCGATGCCGACCGGACGGTCTTCGACCTGACGCTTCAACACGCCCCAGACATCGGCCAGTTCGACTCCGGCTCGGCGCTTGACGGGGGTGTCCGTGACGGTCGCCGAGCGCACCCGGTCGGCGCGGAAGAGCTGGGGAGCGCCGCGCCGGTCCGCGACCAGGTACCAGACGCCCGCCTTCGACACGAGGCCGTAGGGGTCCACGGTGTAGGTGCTCGGCGCCGCGTCGCCGCCGTGCCGGTAGCTCAGGCGCAGCCGCCGGTCGGAGAAGACGGCGTCCTGCAGGGCGTCGAGGTCCACGGCGGCCGGAGCCGCCTCGCGCGCCCCCGGCATCCAGCGCGCCGAGTCGACGAGCACGCGGCGGCTCATCAACTCGGCGGCGGGGCGGTGCGGTTCGGGCAGCGCGGCCATGACCTTGCGCAGCGCGGAGCCGAGCGCGTCGTCCAGGCCGAGGGCGGCGTGCGCGCCCTGTGCGGCGAGGATGAACAGGGCCCGCGACTCGTCCGCGGTCAGCCCCGTCACGTCGGTGCGGAACCCGGCGAGCAGCTCGATGCCGCCGTGCCTGCCGCGCTCGGCGTAGACCGGGACACCGGAGGCGGACAGGGCCTCGACGTCCCGGTAGATCGTGCGGACGGACACCTCGAGCCGCTCGGCGAGCTCGTGCGCGGGGACGCGTCCACGGGTCTGGAGCAGCAGCAGGATCGAGAGCAGCCGGTCGGATTTCACCCGCCCAGGATCCCCCACCTCCCATCCGCCCAGGAGCCGCGCCCCGGCGCGCGCCCCGCGGCGGGACCGTCAGCCCAGGCGCGCCCGCGCCAACTGCCGCGACTGCGCCACCAGGCGGTCCTCGCTGTCCCAGACCTCCGCGTCCTCCTCCAGGAAGCCGCCCGCGAGGTTCCGCGTGGTGATCGCGACGCGCAGCGGGCCAGGGGCCGGGCGCCTGCGGACGTGGACCGTCAGCTCCACGGTCGGCACCCAGCCGGTGAGGCCCATCTCGAAGGCGGTCGGCGGCAGCGCGTCGACGGCGAGCAGCAGCGACAGCGGGTCCGCGTCGCGGCCGTCGGCCAGGCCGAACCAGGCCCGCATCTCGCCCTTGCCGGACGGCTGCCCGAGCGCCCAGCCCAGGGTCGCGGGGTCGAGCTTGAGGAAGAGGCGGTCGGCGATGGCCGAACTGCCGGGCACGGGGCGGTGGTCGGGGGCGTCCTGCGCGCCGAAGCACTGGTCGAGCGGTGGGATCGCGGGCGGCACCGCGGTGGTGCGGACGTCCTCGGGGAGCGCGTCGAGGTCTCCGTACGAGGCGAGCACGCGGATCCGCTCGACCTCGCGGCCCTCCTCGTCGTACTGGAAGAGCGAGGCCTGCCCGGTGGACAGGGAGCGGCCGCCGCGCACCACGTCGGTGCGGATCACGGCGGGTCCAGGGCTCGACGCGGTGAGGTAGTGCGCGGAGATCGTGAACGGGTCGCCGTGCGGCAGGGCGTCGGCCAGCGCGCGGCCGATGACGGCGAGGAGATAGCCGCCGTTGACGGCGCTGATGATCGTCCACCCCGCGGAGAGCTCGGTGTCGTAGACGCCGGGCTCACGCCGGACGACCGCGGTGTCGCGGTCGAACTCGCTGTCGCCGATGCGGGCGGGTATCGATGCGGGTATCGATGCTTGCGATGCTGCCGTTGCCATGCCAGCAACGTACAACAGGAAACTACTGAGCGGTAGCTTTTCCTGTCGCCCCGGTCCCCCTACGGCGTCTCCTCCGCCTCCGCCTCCACCGCGGTGGACCGCCGGTTCCAGGCCCGCGGCGCCCGCCAGTGGTAGCGCATCGCGAGCAGGCGCAGCACGAACGCCGTCACGATCGCGAGGCCGGTGGTGAACGCCGTCAGCTGCTCGTAGCGGATGCACAGGGCGACCATCGTGGCGCCCACGATGGCGGGCACCGCGTACAGGTCGCGGTCCCAGCGCACCAGCGAGGGCACTTCGTTGGCGACGATGTCGCGGAGCACACCGCCGCCCACCGCGGTGGCGAGGCCGAGGGCCACCGACTGCGTGAGGCCGAGGCCGTAGTCGTACGCCTTGGTCGTGCCCGTGACGCAGAACAGGCCGAGGCCCGCCGCGTCGAAGACGTTCACCGCGAGCTGGGTGCGCTCCACCTCCGGGTGCAGGAAGAAGACCAGCGCGGCCGCGAACAGCGGGGTGATGAAGTAGCCGAGGTCGGTGAAGGCCGCCGGCGGGACCGCCCCGATGACCAGATCGCGGAAGAGTCCGCCGCCCAGCGCGGTGACCTCGGCGAGGACGGCGATGCCGAAGACGTCGAAGTTCTTGCGCACGGCGAGCAGCGCGCCGGAGATCGCGAAGACGAAGATCCCCACGATGTCGAGCGCGTGCTGGACGGAGGGCGTGAACAGATCCTGGAGCACGCGCCATTCTTACCCGCGCGCGGCACGGGCCCTGCGTTGCCGCCACCCGGAGTTGAGACTTTCGCGCCGAGAAGGGCCACCAAGCAGGCCTCACCCCGGGAAAAGTCCCAATAAGCACTTCAATGAGAAAGTCGAAGGAAGGGAATGGCACAGACACCGAAGGAGTGCGGGACATGAAGTTCGTGCTTGAGGTCGACATGGGTGAGGCGGCCTTCGAGGGGAAGGCCGCCGAGGAGCTGGGGCGGATCCTGCGGTACTGGGGCGGGAACCTGGGGCACTACGCCCTGGAGCCCGGCGACGGCGAGGCGGTGTACGACTCGGCGTACCGCGAGGTCGGCGCCTGGCGGATCACCGCGCGGGAAGCGCCGGCTTCCCCTTCGTGAAGAGCCAGGTGTCGAAGAGTTCGTCGAGCTGTTCGCCGGAGACCTTCTCGGCGAGCCGCACGAAGTCGGCGGTGTTCGCGTTGCCGTACCGGTGCTGCTTCACCCAGGCCCTCAGGAGCTCGAAGAAGTCCTTGTCGCCGATGCGCTCCCGCAGCACCTGAAGGGTCATCGCGCCGCGCTGGTAGACGGCCGAGGCGAACATCGTGTCGCGCTGCGGGTCACCGACGGTGATCTGCCAGAAGGCGGAGTCGGCCGGGCGGGCGTCGTAGGCGGCGCGGAAGGCGTCGTGCGCCGTGGTGCGGCCCTTGTGCTCGCCCCACAGCCAGGGCCCGTACGTCGCGAAGCCCTCGTTGAGCCAGATGTCCTTCCAGGACGCGGGCGACACGGAGTCACCGAACCACTGATGGGAGATCTCGTGCACGATCGTGTTCTCCGAGCGCACGGCCGAGTAGACCGGCTTGGTCTGGGTCTCCAGGGAGAAACCGGCCTGCGGCATGTCGTCGACGATCGCGCCGGTCTCCTCGAAGGGGTACGGGCCGAAGACCTTCGACCAGTGGTCGGTGACCTCGGCCGTGATGCCGTACACGTCGACGTCGCTCGTCGGCAGCGTCGGATCCATGGCGACGTAGATGGGCGTCCCGCCCGGGGTCCTGCCGGTCCGCACGTCGAACTTCCCGATCGTGGCGGTCGCGAGGTAGGTCGCCATCGGCTTGGTCGAGCGCCAGTGCGCGACGGTCCGGCCGCCCTTGTCGTACGTCCCGACGAGGCGGCCGTTGGAGACCGAGGTCAGCCCCTTGGGTGCCGTGATGCGGATGTCGAAGGGGGCCTTGTCGGAGGGGTGGTCGCTGGACGGGAACCAGGTGGAGGCGGCGTTCGGCTCGCAGGCGACGAAGACGCCGTCGGGGGTCTTCATCCAGCCGTAGTCGGAGCCGAAGACGATGGGGCCGCTGAGCGGCTCGGGCACGCCGCCGTAGGTGACGGTCACCGTGAAGTTCTTGTTCTTGCGCAGGGCCTCGCGCGGCGTGATGCGGATCTCGTCGCCCGCGCGCGTGAACCGGGCCCGTCTGCCGTTCACTTCGATCCCGGTGACCGTCAGCTTCTGCAGGTCGAGGTCGAAGGACGACAGGTTCTGGGTGGCGCGCGCGGTGATCGTGGTGCGGCCGTCCAGGCGGTCGGTGTCCGGGTCGTAGGCGATGTCGAGACCGTAGTGGCGTACGTCGTAGCCGCCGTTGCCGAGCTGCGGGAAGTACGGGTCGCCGACGCCGTCGGAGCCGGGACGGGGTCCCGGGGCCGCGGCGATCAGACAGAAGGAGAGCGCCGCGGTCGCGAGCGCCCCCAGACGTGCCGAACGGGAGAGTGCCATGAGTCTTCCCCTCGAACGCGTTCCGGTGTGACGGACACGCAGACTCTGCACTCTCCCGCTAGGGCATGTACATGACCCCGGACGCGTACTTTGCCCGGGTCAACTTGCCTTATTCGTCAGTCGACTTCTGACCCTTGCCCTTCGTCACGTCCGACGCGGGCTCCGGCTTCGCGCCGGCCTCCACGGCCTCCGCCTCCGCCGCCGTCTCGTCCGCCTTCGTCGCCACCGACACCACCTCGATCGCCTCCTTGGCCACCGAGAGCAGCTTGGTGTCCTCGGGCGCCTGGTCCTCGGCGTTCTCCGGGTGGTGGCACGCCACCTGGTGCCCGGTGGCCAGCGCGACGAGCGGCGGCTCCTTCGTCTTGCAGATCTCCGTCGCCTTCCAGCAGCGCGTGTGGAAGCGGCAGCCGGAGGGCGGGTCGATCGGCGAGGGGACGTCGCCGCGGAGCAGGATGCGCTCGCTCTTGGTGCCGCGCCGCTTGGGGTCGGGCACGGGCACGGCGGACAGCAGCGCCTTGGTGTACGGGTGCATCGGCGTGGAGTAGAGGTCCTTGCGGTCCGCCAGCTCCACGATCTTGCCGAGGTACATCACCGCGATGCGGTCCGAGACGTGCCGGATGACCGACAGGTCGTGCGCGATGATCACGTACGTGAGACCGAGCTCGTCCTGCAGGTCGTCCAGGAGGTTGACCACCTGGGCCTGGATGGACACGTCGAGCGCGGAGACCGGCTCGTCCGCCACGACCAGCTTGGGCCGCAGGGCCAACGCCCGTGCGATGCCGATGCGTTGGCGCTGGCCGCCGGAGAACTCGTGCGGATAGCGGTTGTAGTGCTCGGGGTTGAGCCCGACGCGCTCCAGCATCTCCTGCACGGTCTTCTTCACGCCGCCCTCGGGCTTGACGCCCTGGAGCTTGAAGGGCGCGCCGACGATCGTGCCGATGGTGTGCCGGGGATTCAGCGACGAGTACGGGTCCTGGAAGATCATCTGGACATCGCGGCGGAGCGGACGCATCCCGCCGGTGTTCAGGTGCGTGATGTCCGTGCCCTCGAACTCCACGCGGCCGCCGGTCGGTTCGAGCAGTCGCGTGATGAGCCGGCCCATCGTCGACTTGCCGCAGCCGGACTCGCCGACCACACCGAGGGTCTCGCCGGGGCGCACGTCGAAGCTCAGTCCGTCGACCGCCTGGACCGCGGCGACCTGGCGCTGGAGCAGCCCCTTCTTGATGGGGAAGTGCTTCACCAGGCCGTCGACCTTGAGCAGCGGCTCGGGTGAGCTCTTCGTCTGCGCCGGGATCGTCATCTCGCGGCCCTTCACGTCATCGTTCACAGCTTCGGCGCAATCTCTTCGGTCCAGATCCGGGTGCGCTCCTCCTGCGACATGTGGCAGGCGGAGAAGTGACCGGAGGCCACCTCACGCAGTTCGGGGCGCTCGCGACGGGTGATCTGATCCTTGGGGATGTCCGCGTAGGGGCAGCGCGGGTTGAAGGCGCAGCCGCTCGGCAGGTTGATCAGGCTGGGCGGGGAGCCCTTGACCGGGATGAGCCGGTCGGTCTCCTCGCGGTCGATGCGCGGCATCGAGCCCAACAGGCCCCAGGTGTAGGGGTGCTGGGGCTCGTAGAAGACCTTCTCCGCGGTGCCGCGCTCGACGCACCGGCCGCCGTACATGACCAGGAGCTCGTCCGCCATCTCGGCGACCACGCCCAGGTCGTGCGTGATCATGATGACGGCGGAGCCGAACTCCTTCTGCAGATCCCGGATCAGGTCGAGGATCTGCGCCTGGACGGTCACGTCCAGGGCGGTGGTCGGCTCGTCCGCGATGAGCAGTTCGGGGTTGTTCACCAGGGCCATCGCGATCATCGCGCGCTGGCGCATGCCGCCGGAGAACTCGTGCGGGTAGGAGTCCACCCGCTTGTCCGGCTGCGGGATCCCGACCCGGTCGAGCATCTCGATCGCGCGCTTGCGCGCGGTCTTCTTGTCGACGTCGTTGTGGACCCGGTACGCCTCGACGATCTGCTTGCCGATGGAGTAGTACGGGTGCAGCGCGGAGAGCGGATCCTGGAAGATCATCGCCATCTCGCGGCCGCGCAGCTTGCGGACCTCGTCGGGGGCGCTGCTCAGCAGCTCCTTGCCGTCCAGCCAGATCTCGCCGGAGATCTGCGCCCGCCGGGAGCCGTACTGGCCCGCGGTGTGCAGGCCGAGGATGCCGAGCGAGGTCACCGACTTGCCGGATCCCGACTCGCCGACGATGCCGAGGGTCTTGCCCTTCTCCAGCGTGAAGTTGAGCCCGTCGACGGACTTGACCAGGCCGTCGTCGGTCGGGAAGTGCACCTTGAGGTCGCGCACCTCGAGGAAGGCGGAGGGAGCGGGCGAGTTCGCGGCGACGGGTTCGCCCACCGCGGCTCCGCTCTTGGACAGTTCGGTCATCCCAGCCTCACTCGCGGGTCGATGACGGCGTACAGAAGGTCGACGACGAGGTTGGCGATGGCGATCGCAAGCGCCGCGAACAAGGTGACACCAAGAATGACGGGCAGGTCCTTGCTGCTGATGGCCTTGACCGCCTCGAGGCCGAGCCCCGGCAGGTTGAACGTGGACTCGGTGAGCACCGCGCCGCCCATCAGGACGCCGAGGTCGAGTCCGAAGACGGTCAGGATCGGCGTCATCGCGGAGCGCAGCGCGTGCTTGCGGATGACGACGCCCTCACCGAGGCCCTTGGCGCGCGCGGTGCGGATGTAGTCCTCGCCGAGGACCTCCAGCATCGTGGCGCGGGTCAGCCGGGCGTACATGGCGGCGTTGAGGAACGCCAGGACGATCCACGGCAGGATCAGCGTCTCGAACCAGATGTTGATCGGATCCTCGGTACTGAGACTGTCGGCGATCTTCACCCAGCCGAGGCTGTGCACGAAGATGCCCATCGCGATCATGCCGGTGAAGAAGACGGGCAGCGAGACACCGGCGAGCGCGGTGGTCATGGCGGCGCGGTCCCAGATCGTGCCCCGGCGCAGGGCAGAGATCACGCCGGTGATGACACCGCCGGCGAGCCACAGCACACAGGCTCCGGCGGCGAGCGCGAAGGTGACGGGCAGGGCGTCCTTGAGGGTCTCCCAGACCGGCGCCTCGGTACGGAACGAGTAGCCGAAGCAGGGGGCCGGGCAGTGGGTGACGTCGGAGCCGTTGACGTAGTCACGGCCCATCGGGATGCCCTTGATGAAGTCCCAGAACTGGACGAGCAGCGGGTCGTTCAGTCCCAGCTTGACGCGGATGCCCTCGAGCTGCTCGGCACCCGATGCCTTGCCGGCGAAGAGGACGGCGATGTCCTGTCCCGCCCACTTGGGCAGCATGAAGAAGATGGTGAAGGTCGCGAGCAGTACGACCAGCACCATGATGATGACGGCGATCAGGCGCCGGATGAGATAAGCAAGCACTGTGCGCGGCCCGGCGGTGGCCGGGGCCCCCTTGTGAGGGGTCCCGGCCATCGCCCGGGGCCATCACCTGCCCTTCGGACTGGCGGGATTCGGCGGCGGTGGGACGGTCAACTACGGTTCAGGCGTTGGTCGGTCACTTGACGACGCCGAGCGAGACGTAGTCGTACCGGCCGTTGTAGGCGTCGGACATGTAGGCGTTGGTCAGCCGCGATCCGCGCCAGGTGATGTTCTTCTCGTAGAGGAAGGGCATCCAGTCGGCCTGGTCGAGGATCCGCTTGTCGAGCTCCTTGTAGATCTCGCCGGCCTTGGTCGCGTCGGTCTCGGCGATCGCCTTGTCGAAGAGCGCGTCGACCTTCTTGTCCTTGATCTGCGACTCGTTGTAGTTGCCGTTGTCGATCAGGAAACGGCTGTCGAACAGCGGCTGAGCGTAGCCCTGGCCGGACGGGAAGTCCGGGCCCCAGCCGCTCATCTGCATGCTGTAGCCGCGCTTCTTCACGACGGAGGGCGAACCGGTGATGCTGGCGGAGTCGGCGCCGTCCAGGGACTCGACGCTGACGTCGATGCCGACCTTCTCCAGCTGGGCCTGCAGCGCCTCGGCGGCGTCGACCTCACCCGGGTTGTTGTTGCGGGCGGTCAGCTTGGCCTTGAAGCCGTTCGGCTTGCCGCACTGCTTGAGCTCGTCCTTGGCCTTGGCGACGTCCGGCTTGCCCTTGCGCTTCAGCACGCCGTACGGGTCGTAGTCGCTGTGACCCGGGATCGCCTCCGGGAAGGTGGAGTTGGCGATGTCGCCGGCCGCGACCTTGCCGCCACGGGTGCGCTGGAGGCTCTCGAAGTCCGTGCCGTAGAAGACGGCCTTGCGGCAGTGGACGTTGTCGAAGGGCTCGGCCGTGTGGATCAGGGCGACGTAGCGCACGAAGGACGTGTGCATGTTGTCGACGTTGTCCTTGTGGTCCGAGACGGCGGTGACGCGACCGGACTGGGTCATGCCCGTGCCGTTGAGGTCGACGTCGTAGTCGCCCTCCATCAGCTTCTTGTCGTTCTCCTCCAGGTTGGCGGAGATCGTCACGTCGATCTTGTCGGGCAGCGCCGCGCGGATCGGGTCCGAGGCCTTCTTCCAGGCCGTGTTGCGGACCAGCACGATCTTCTTGCCGGACTTGTACGACTCGAACTTGTACGGGCCCGAGGAGAACGGCCGCGCGGTGTACTTCGCCTTGGTGTCCTTGGACTCCTTGACCGGCGAACCGGACGGCATCGCGAGGAACTGCTCGAAGTCACCGTTGCGCTTGGGCAGTTTGAAGATGATGGTCTGGTCGTCGGGCGTCTCGATGGCGTCCAGGCCGCCCTTGTCCTTGTACGGACCCTTGTACTTCTTGTCGGGGTCCAGCGCCTGGCGGATGTAGCCCGGACCACCGGTGATGGTGTCCGTCGCCCAGGAGCGCTCGATGCCGTACTTGACGTCCTTGGAGGTCAGCTTGGAGCCGTCCTCCCACGTGAGGCCGTCACGCAGCTTGTACGTGTAGGTCTTGCCGTCGTCCGAGATCTTCGCCGTGGAGGTGGCGAGGTCGGGGACCAGCTTGGTGCCGTCCTTGCCCGGGGCGGGGTTGTAGGAGATCAGCTGGCGCGTGTAGAAGCGCATGAAGTCCCACGACATGCCGTAGTAGGCACGCTGGGGGTCGGCCGAGTCGAGGTCCTGCTTGCCGACCATCTTCAGCGTCCCCCCCTTCTTCTTGGACGCGTTGGCGATCTTGTTGAGCGCCGCGTTGTAGCCGGCACCCTTCGAGTCGTCGCCATCACCGTCACCGCCGCCGCACGCCGTGGTGGTCACCAGCGCCGCGACGACGAGGGCCGCACCAGCGGTGAGCCGACGTTTCGAGGAAACTGTGGGCATTTTCTCGTAACCTCCGAGTTTCGCGGTCCCTGGCCTTGAGCTGCCGGAGAACCATCGGTATAGCCACCTGACATGCGGCAGGGGCAAGCCAGTTGAGGCCTTCTAGCGCGTCCCCTTCGGGTCGAGCGCGTCACGCAGCCCGTCGCCGAAGAGGTTGAAGGCCAGGACGGTGATGAAGATCGTCACGCCCGGGAAGACCATGAACATCGGGTCGTGCTCGTACGTTTCGAGCGCGTCGCGCAGCATGCCGCCCCAGGACGCCGTCGGCGGCTTCACACCGGCACCGAGGAAGCTGAGGGCCGCCTCCGTGAGGATGTTGGTCGGGATCATCAGCGTCGCGTAGACGGTGATCGGGGCGACCAGGTTGGGCAGCAGCTCGCGGAACAGGATGTGACGCTTGCCGCCGCCGAGGCTGCGGGCCGCTTCCACGTACTCCCGCTCACGGAGCGAAAGCGTCTGGCCTCTGACGATCCGCCCGACGTACGGCCACCCGAAGAAGCCGATGACCATGACGAGGATCGCGACGCGGACGCTGCTGCCGGTCAGACCCAGCAGGTCGTCCGGGAGCACGGAGACCAGGGAGATGATGAAGAGCAGCTGCGGGAAGGAGAGCAGCACGTCCATCACGCGGCTGATCAGCGCGTCGACCCAGCCGCCGAAGTAGCCGGCGATGATCCCGAAGAGGGTGCCGAGCGCGACGGCGACGATGGCCGCGAGGAACGCCACGAGGAGCGAGATCCGCGCGCCGTAGACGATGCGGCTGAAGACGTCGCGGCCCTTGTTGGGCTCGACCCCGAAGAGGAAGTCGCTGCTCATGCCGCCGAACGCGCCCTTGGGCAGGTTGGTCAGCTCGTCCAGCTCGTCCTGGTGGAAGTCGTTGGGCGGATGGCCCAACAGGCTCACGATCAGGGGGGCGAAGACCGCGACAAGGACCAGGAACAGCACCGTGAAGCCGCCGAACAAGGCGACCTTGTCCCGCTTCAGGCGGTTCCAGGCGATCTGCTTGAGGGACCGACCCTCGACCTTCTTCACCCCTGCATCAACTGCGGGAGCGACGTCCTCGGTCGGGTCCACATCCGCAGGTGTGTCATGCAATGGTGCCGTCATCGTGGCAGGGACCCCTCTCAACCGGTGGTGACCGGCCCGCACTTGCCGCTGTAGCGACGTGATCAGTCCGTCGTACACAGGGGCGAAGGCCCCTGGAGCGGGAGTCTTCATCCACGTCGCGATCTGTTACCAGGCTTGAGGGGGAAAGGATGCGCAACCGTGATGCTGATCGGGGTGTTCCGTTATCCGGACGCGGGTGAACGAGGGGCGAACACGGGGCAGTTGGGGCGCAAGAAGTCACGGGAGCCCATAGGGCCCCACCCGCACCACAACGGACATCACGTCCGTCGACGCTGCTCAGTGCCGTGCCGAGCGACGAATTTCGGTCAGTACTGCGCGGGGTAGCCGTACCCGCCGGCGGGGGCCGGGGCCGCCTGGGCCTCGCGGTCGTAGAACGGCCGGGCGTTGGCGCGGAGCCACATCGCGACCGGGTCGTAGTCGTCGGACATCGCGACGGTCGAGACGGGCAGGCCGTCCGGGACCGCGGCGATGGACTGCTGCATCATCGCGCGCACCGCGTCGACCGAGGGCGGCGACGTGTCGTACACATCGAGGCCGATGGCCAGATACGGCGCCCCGAGCGCGGGCTGCACCCAGGCGCGGCGCAGCGAGCGCACCGCGGGGGTGCGGTGCGCGTTCTGCGTCAACAGGGCGTAGAACTGGGGGATTTCGATGATCGGGTCGGAGAGCCTGAGGGGCCCCGCGGGCAGCAGGTCCAGGCCCATGGCGATGCGGCGCAGATCGAGCCAGGGGATGCCGACGCCGCCGCCCGGGGCGTGCGGGTTGAGCCAGAGGCCGTAGTGGTCGGGGTAGAGGGTGCGGGCGACGTCGATGCCGCGCACCACCTCGTAGCTGCGGTTCCAGCCGCTGGCGGAGAGCTCCTGGGCGGAGGTCACGCAGGGGGCGTAGCCGAGGCCCTCGACCTCCATGTTGCCGTACTGGGCGTCGGGCGATCCGGACTGGCCGTGCCAGAGCAGCATCCACACCTGGTCACCGGCGAGCGCGCGCAGCAGCGCCTCGTACGCGTCGTAACGCCCCGGCGTCACCTGGCGCAGCATCTGCTCGACCTGTCCCCCAGGTCTCGACTGCGCTCGACCAGGGGAGACCCCATCGCCCGCGGCCGTGCCCGACGCACTCACCCGTAACCGCCCCTTCACGACGAACTCGATGACCCAAGGAATGCAACCAGCTTAAGCGGCGATCCTGGCACGGACTTGGCGTACGGCGCCTCAGGCCCCGCGGACGTAGAACGGCCGTACCCGCGCGCGCAGCCAGTCGCCCACCGGATCCTGCGCCACGTCGAGCAGGACGAGGTTCACCGGCCACGGGGCGGGGACCTGGCCCAGAGCGCGGCCGAGGGCCTCCATGGGGAGGTCGCGGGCGTTGCCCTCCCAGGTGGACAGTTCGACACCGACGAAGAGGGTCGGGTCGTCCGTCTCGACGGTCGCCAGGCAGCGGCGCGCGGTGAGCACGACGCCCGCCGCCTCGAACTCCCGACCGGCGGCGGCCAGGAAGTCCACCGGGTCCTCCTGCCAGTCCGGCTCGTAGAGGCGCACGCGGCCGCCGGTGGTGGGCCCGTCCAGTTCGGTGCGCCCGGCGCGGGCGAGCTCGGCGACGGCGGGCGGCGGCAGCGGAACGCCGACGGTGCCGTCCGGGTTCAGGGCGATGCCCAGCTGCGGCGGCAGGCCGCGGGCGAACTCCACGGCGGGCGCCACGGTGTGCCCCATGCGGTCCGCCGCTTCGCCGAGAGCCTGGCGGAACTGCTGCTCGGAGCTGAAGACGGGGACGTACGCCTGACCCTCGATCTCCAAGGTCGGCAGGTCCAGGGTGCCGCTGTCGGGGCCGCCGCCGTTCGGCAGCGGAATCCAGATCCGGCTGCGGCCGAGGACCTCCACGATCCGGGCGCCCGCCGACGCGGGGCCGCCGAGGGAGGCCGCGAGGACCTCCTCGAGTTCATTGCCCGGCCATCCGCCATACGGATGGGCGTGTGCCTGCCCCGGAAAGTCCATCTGTCCAACCCCTGCTCGCGACCGCTCTGCCTGCGGCTCGAACCCTAACGCCGGGCGGCGGGAGGCCGGGCGCGTGCACCCGAATGGACACGCTCCGCTTCCGTCTGGTTGCGAGCTGTAGTCGCCGCTTCGAGGGTGGCCCTAGTGCCGCTCCCCTCTGGCACGCCGCGCCTCCCGCCGAAAGGACCCTGCTCATGAGACCGCGCAGGACCGCCTCGCTCGCCGTCAGCGCGTCCCTCTGCGGGGCCCTGCTGCTCGGGGCGGCGGGCCCGGCCGCCGCCGCGCGCCCCGCCGAACCGGCCGTGCCCCGCACGGTGCAGGACCTGGAGTCGCTCCTGGAGGCGTGCCAGTACCTCCTCGACACCTCCTTCGGCGGCTGGATCAACCCCGACGGCCTGGCGAAGGTCAGCGCCGAGCTCGACACCCTGCTCGGCGCGCCCACTCCGGACACCGCGCAGCCCGGCACCTGGGCCGGAGCCGCTCGGACCGCCCTGAAGAAGGAGGTCGAGGGCCTGGTCGCGGCCGCCTCGGAGGGCGACTGGATCAAGGTCCTCGGCTCCCTGCAGACCGTGCCGAAGGCCGCGAACGACCTGCTGTTCGCGGTCGGCCTGACCCAGTGGATCGACTCGCTGCCGCCGGCCCCCGAGGCCCCGACGGCCCCACAACTCCCGCAATCCCCCCAGCAGTAGACCTCCAGAGACCCCAGAGCCCCCCCCCAGAGAACAACCAGAGAACACCAGAGAACACCAGAGAAGAGGACTTCCCATGCGACTCAGCAGGACCGTCACCGCCCTCGCCGTCTCCGTCTCCCTGACCGCGGGCGCCGTCGCCATGACCGCGGCCCCCGCCTTCGCCGCGGCATCCGTCTCGCGCACCGCAGAGGACCGCGCGCTCATGGTCGAGCAGGGCTTCGACGCCCTCTACGCCGCCATCGACGAGCTCGCCACGCGCAGCGCGGACGGCACGGCCGACGAGACCCACAGCGCCGCCGTGGACGCGGCCATGGACCGGGTGCTCTCGGCGGTCGGCGCCGTGCGCGCGGCCGACCCGGAGCCCAAGCCCAAGGGCGACGACCCGGTCGTCGCGGCCGAGGCCAAGCTGAAGGCGGAGGTGGACGGGCTGATGAAGGCGGCGCTCTCGGCCGACCTCGGCAAGCTCGTGCCCGCCCTGACCTCCGTGCCGAACCTCGCCGTCGACCTGCTCATCAAGGTCGGCCTCGGCAAGCTGGCCGAGGGCCTGCCGAAGCTGCCGAAGCTGCCGGAGGCGCCGAAGGTACCGGGCCTGCCCGAGGCCCCGGCCGTCCCGGCGATCCCCGGCCTGCCCCAGGCCCCGGCCGTCCCGGCGATCCCCGGCCTGCCGAAGATCCCCGGGCTGCCGTTCTGACGTAGCCGTACGGAGGAGACGTACGCGTATGCAGAGACGTACGCGTGACGTGCGCGTACGCGGACACGTACGCGGAAGGGGCCCGCGCCGACGGATGGCGCGGGCTCCTTCGCGCTACCGGCCCCCTCGCGCTACCGGCCCCTGTCGAAGGCGATCCCCCGCAGCACCTGCGCCGCCGCGCGGTCGAGCAGCACCGCCGAGCCGATGCCGCGTGGCAGCTCGCCGCGCTCGGCGGCGCCGACCAGGCGGCCGATCACTCTGCGGTGCCGCGCGAAGGCGTACCGGGACACGCCCCTGCCGCGCTCGCGCTGGCCCTGCAGCGCGGTGTCCGCGGGGACGTCGAGCAGGAGCAGGTGCAGGACCCTGCCGCGCCGGGCGGCCTCGCGGGCGAGCCAGCGGCGCACCCACGTCTGGGTGCCGCAGTCGTGCACGACGACGCTCACCCCGGAGCGCAGGGTGCGGCGCAGTCCGGCGTAGTGCGCGAGGCGGACCAGGGGTCTGTAGACCGCGTACGGCACAAGGCGGGGCATGCGGGCCGCCCAGCGGTCGCGGGTGTCCTGGGAGTCGATGCGCGGCCCCGTGACGGCCTGTCGCATCAGCGTCGACTTGCCCCCGCCGGGCAGCCCGGAGACGACGACCAGGTCGCCCTCGGCGAAGGTGAGGCGGTGCGGGCTGTGTCCCGCCCGCTGCCGCAGGTCGCGGACGACGGCCAGGGGAAGCGGACCGCAGCTCTCCGTGGCCGGGGCGGCGGCCTGCTCGGGCAGCGCCACCCCCGTGGTAGTGGCGTAGACACTGGTCCTGCTGTGCACCGTGATCGGCCTCCCCATAGCGGTCACGTACTGCCTCCCCAGCAAGTGTAAAGAGAAGGTAATGCGGCACAAGAGCATTCCGGGGCCGCCCGAACCGTGACCGGGCACGGGTCCCCCTGGACAGGGTCGCGTGCAATGATGTGCGCGCCAACTCCATACCGGCCGTTTGAATCCGCGCGGGAGAGTCCCCGGAGCCAGCACGCAGCGCGTGCCCGGGGCGCCGAAGGAGCAAGTCCCTCCCTTGAATCTCTCAGGCCCCGTACCGCGCGGGCGAGGCACATCTGAAAAGCGGGCCGCCCCGGCGGTCCCACCCAAGGTGCAAGCCGTGCGTCCCGGATCACGAGACGCTCGAGCGAACCTCTCAGGTTCCGATGACAGATGGGGAGGATCGACCTCGCCCGTCATGCCCTGGGAGTTCCCTTCATGAGCACTGCCCCCCGTCTGACCGCCCTCGATGCCGTGCATCGATCGCTCGGCGCGACCATGACCGACTTCGCGGGCTGGGACATGCCGCTGCGGTACGCCAGCGAGCGCGACGAGCACAACGCCGTGCGCACCAAGGCCGGCCTCTTCGACCTGTCGCACATGGGCGAGATCACCGTCACCGGCCCCGCGGCCGCGGACTTCCTGAACTTCGCACTGGTCGGCAACATCGGCTCCATCGGCGTCGGCCGCGCCCGCTACACCATGATCGTCGCCGAGGACGGCGGCATCCTGGACGACCTGATCGTCTACCGCCTCGGCGAGACCGAGGCCCCCGAGTACATGGTCGTCGCCAACGCCTCCAACGCGCAGGTCGTGCTCGACGCGCTCACCGCCCGCGCCGACAGCTTCGACGTCGAGGTCCGCGACGACCGCGACGCGTACGCGCTGCTCGCCGTCCAGGGCCCCGAGTCCCCCGGCATCCTGAAGTCCCTCACGGACGCCGACCTGGACGGCCTGAAGTACTACGCGGGCCTGCCCGGCACCGTCGCGGGCGTCCCCGCGCTGATCGCCCGCACCGGCTACACCGGCGAGGACGGCTTCGAGCTGTTCGTCTCCCCCGGTGACGCGGAGAAGCTGTGGAACGCGCTGATGGAGGCGGGCACGCCGGTCGGCATGGTGCCGGCCGGGCTCTCCTGCCGCGACACGCTGCGCCTGGAGGCGGGCATGCCGCTGTACGGGCACGAGCTGACCGCGGGGCTGACCCCGTTCGACGCGGGCCTCGGCCGGGTCGTGAAGTTCGAGAAGACCTCGCAGTCGGAGACGTTCGTGGGGCGCGCGGCGCTCGCGGCCGCCGCCGAGCGCGCCGAGACCGCTCCCCCGCGCAAGCTGGTCGGCCTGATCGCCGAGGGCCGTCGCGTCCCGCGCGCGGGCTTCTCGGTGGTCGCGGACGGCAAGGTGATCGGCGAGGTCACCTCCGGCGCCCCGTCGCCGACGCTCGGCAAGCCGATCGCGATGGCGTACGTCGACGCGGAGTACGCGACCCCCGGTACCGCGTCCTCATCGGGTGTCGGCGTGGACATCCGCGGCACCCACGAGCCCTACGAGGTCGTGGCGCTGCCGTTCTACAAGCGCCAGAAGTGACGGCGTCGCTTCCGGGCCGTCCGTCCCGGACGCCCCGGAAGTGACCCCCCGCACATCTTTCTCGTTCCGCAGCACCCACCCGCGTACAGGAGAATTCACGTCATGAGCAACCCCCAGCAGCTGCGTTACAGCAAGGAGCACGAGTGGCTCTCGGCCACCGAGGACGGCGTGGCGACGGTCGGCATCACGGAGCACGCGGCCAACGCGCTCGGTGACGTCGTCTTCGCCCAGCTCCCCGGGGTCGGCGACACGGTGACCGCGGGCGAGTCCTGCGGCGAGCTGGAGTCGACCAAGTCGGTCAGCGACCTCTACGCCCCGGTGAGCGGCGAGGTCGTCGCCGCCAACCAGGACGTCGTGGACGACCCGTCGCTGGTCAACTCCGCCCCGTTCGAGGGCGGTTGGCTGTTCAAGGTGCGCATCACGGACGAGCCGGACGAGCTGCTCTCCGCCGATGAGTACACCGCCTTCACCGCCGGCTGACCCATACCGATAGGGATCGTGTGATGTCGCTTCTGAACACCCCTCTCCACGAACTGGACCCGGACGTCGCCGCCGCCGTCGACGCCGAGCTCCACCGCCAGCAGTCCACCCTGGAAATGATCGCCTCGGAGAACTTCGCTCCGGTGGCCGTCATGGAGGCCCAGGGCACCGTCCTCACCAACAAGTACGCCGAGGGCTACCCCGGCCGCCGTTACTACGGCGGCTGCGAGCACGTGGACGTGACCGAGCAGATCGCGATCGACCGGGTCAAGGACCTGTTCGGCGCCGAGTACGCCAACGTCCAGCCGCACTCCGGCGCCTCCGCCAACCAGGCCGCCCTCTTCGCGATCGCCCAGCCCGGCGACACGATCCTCGGCCTGGACCTGGCGCACGGCGGCCACCTCACCCACGGCATGCGCCTGAACTTCTCCGGCAAGCAGTTCAACGTGGTCGCGTACCACGTGGACGAGGCCGGTCTGGTCGACATGGCCGAGGTCGAGCGCCTGGCCAAGGAGAACAGCCCGAAGGTGATCATCGCGGGCTGGTCCGCCTACCCGCGTCAGCTGGACTTCGCCGAGTTCCGCCGGATCGCCGACGAGGTCGGCGCGCACCTGTGGGTCGACATGGCGCACTTCGCCGGTCTGGTCGCCGCGGGTCTGCACCCCAACCCGGTGCCGTACGCGGACGTGGTCACCTCCACCACGCACAAGACGCTGGGCGGCCCGCGCGGCGGCATCATCCTGGCCCGCAACAAGGACTTCGCGAAGAAGCTGAACTCCGCGGTCTTCCCCGGCTTCCAGGGCGGCCCGCTGGAGCACGTGATCGCGGCCAAGGCCGTCTCCTTCAAGGTCGCGGCCTCGGACGACTTCAAGGAGCGCCAGCAGCGCACCCTGGACGGCGCCCGCATCCTGGCCGAGCGCCTGGTGCAGGACGACGCGAAGGCCGTCGGCGTGGACGTCCTGTCGGGCGGCACGGACGTGCACCTGGTCCTGGTCGACCTGCGCAACAGCGAGCTCGACGGCCAGCAGGCCGAGGACCGCCTCCACGAGGTCGGCATCACGGTCAACCGCAACGCGGTCCCGAACGACCCGCGTCCCCCGATGGTCACCTCGGGCCTGCGGATCGGCACCCCGGCGCTCGCCACGCGCGGCTTCGAGGCCGACGACTTCCGCGAGGTCGCCGACATCATCGCCGAGACCCTCAAGCCGGGCTTCGACGCCCAGGCCCTGAAGGCCCGCGTGACCGCTCTGGCCGACAAGCACCCGCTGTACCCCGGCCTGAAGTAGTTTCGTACGCTTTTGTTCGTACGTACGAAACGTCGGGGCACCCCGCACACTGGACAGTGAGGACAGTGCGCGGGGTGCCCCGCACCGCGTACCGCTTCTTGTAGTTCCTGCACCGCCTTGTACCTCTGCACCACCCGGCAGACAACGGCGTCTACCAACCACCCTTGGAGTGTTCCGTGGCCATCTCGGTCTTCGACCTGTTCTCGATCGGCATCGGCCCGTCCAGCTCCCACACGGTCGGTCCGATGCGCGCCGCCCGCATGTTCGCGAGCCGCCTCAAGAACGAGGGCCTGATGGCCCACACCACGGCGATACGGGCCGAGCTGTACGGCTCGCTCGGCGCCACGGGCCACGGGCACGGCACCCCCAAGGCCGTCCTGCTCGGCCTGGAGGGCGAGTCGCCCCGCACGGTGAACGTCGAATCCGCCGACGACCGCGTCGAGGAGATCAAGAACAGCGGCCGCATCAACCTCCTCGGCATGCACGAGATCGACTTCGATTTCGACGAGGACCTGATCCTGCACCGCCGCAAGGCCCTGCCGTACCACGCCAACGGCATGACGATCTTCGCGTACGACCGTGAGGGCGCCCTCGTCCTGGAGAAGACGTACTACTCGGTGGGCGGCGGCTTCGTCGTCGACGAGGACGCCGTCGAGGGCGAGAACCCGATCGTGCCCGACGACACGGTCCTCAAGCACCCCTTCCGCACGGGTGACGAGCTGCTGCGCCTGGCCTCCGAGACCGGGCTCTCCATCTCCGCGCTGATGCTGGAGAACGAGAAGGCCTGGCGCACCGAGGAGGAGATCCGCGCGGGCCTCCTCGACATCTGGGGCGTCATGCAGTCCTGCGTCTCGCGCGGCATGTCCCGCGAGGGCATCCTGCCCGGCGGCCTCAAGGTCCGCCGCCGCGCGGCCAATTCGGCACGGCAGCTGCGCGCCGAGGGCGACCCGCAGGCCCGCGCCATGGAGTGGATCACGCTCTACGCCATGGCCGTGAACGAGGAGAACGCCGCGGGCGGCCGCGTCGTGACGGCCCCCACGAACGGCGCCGCGGGCATCATCCCGGCGGTCCTGCACTACTACATGAACTTTGTGCCCGGCGCCGACGAGGAGGGCGTGGTCCGCTTCCTGCTCGCGGCCGGCGCGATCGGCATGCTCTTCAAGGAGAACGCCTCGATCTCCGGCGCCGAGGTCGGCTGCCAGGGCGAGGTCGGCTCCGCCTGCTCCATGGCCGCGGGCGCGCTGGCCGAGGTCATGGGCGGCTCCCCCTCCCAGGTCGAGAACGCCGCCGAGATCGGCATGGAGCACAACCTCGGCCTGACCTGCGACCCGGTCGGCGGCCTCGTCCAGATCCCGTGCATCGAGCGCAACGGCATGGCGGCGGTCAAGGCCGTCACCGCCGCGAAGATGGCGATGCGCGGCGACGGCTCCCACAAGGTGTCCCTGGACAAGGTCATCAAGACCATGAAGGACACGGGCGCCGACATGAGCGTCAAGTACAAGGAGACGGCGCGGGGCGGGCTCGCGGTGAACATCATCGAGTGCTGACGGCGCGCCCCTGGTCGTAGCGGGGCTCGGGCGCGAGGAACAGCGCCTCCGAGCCCACCGGGCGGAACCCCGCCGCCTGGAAGACCCGGACGCTGCGTGCGTTGCCCGGCGACTGCTGTGCCCACACCAGGTCGCCGTCCGGTACGAGATGCCGGGCCGCGCTCGCCAGCGCGCGGCCGAGTCCCCGGTGGCGTACGTCCTCCTCGACCTCGATCGCGGCCTCCCAGCGGCCCGCGACGCCTCGGCCGATGACCAGCACGCCGCCGCCGGCGGACGCCCATACGCGCACGTCGTCCCGGCGCACGCGGGCCCGGGAGACGCGGGGGTGGTCCGGGTCGTCGATCTCGCGCAGGGCGAGGGCGGGGTCGGGGGCGCCGGGCAGGGCGGTGGCGACCGTCAGCAGGTCGATGGTGTCGGTCGTGCGGCCCGTACGGTCCAGGAAGGCGCTGTGGAAGCGCGGGTTCATGGTGGCCGAGAGGGCGTCGCAGTCGAGCGAGGCGAGCGCGGCGCGCACCCACTCGGGGTCCTCGTCGGTGAAGACGACGGAGTGCGCTGTGAAGGCGATCACGCCCGCGTCGCGGTGGCTGGGCTGCGGCACGACGGTCGTACTGCCGTCCGGCGGAGGGAAGTCGCCGCGGGCCGCCGCCTCCAGGAGGGCGCCCAGCGCATCAGAGGTGCTGGCCATGGACGTACTCCTTGTGATCCGGTCATCGAACGGCCGTTACCCTAACCCCCGTCAGTAGTGCACCAAGAAGGGGTGGATCCGGTGGCGGACATCGAGGAAGCGCGCAAGACGTTCGAGCAGTTCGACGCGGACGGCGACGGCTTCATCACGGCGGCCGAGTGGAAGAGCGCCATGGCCAGGATGGGCGACTTCTACCAGACCGAGGCGGTGGCCGAGGCCGTGATCAGCGCGAAGGACACCAACGCCGACAAGCGTCTCTCCTTCGACGAGTTCTGGGCGAGCCTGAACAAGTAGGCGGAGAGGGAGGGGCCCGGCGCACATGGTGCGCCGGGCCCCTTTCGCGTTCTCGTCCGTCCCGTCCCCTCAGCGGCGGGCGCGCACGCTCCACCGCCCGTCCGTGCGCTCCAGGCGCACGGGGTGGTCGAAGCACTTGCTGACCTGGTCGCTGGTGAGTACGTCGTCGACGGCGCCGGAGGCGAGCGCGCGCCCTTCGCGCAGGAGCAGCGCGTGCGTCGTGCCCGCGGGCAGCTCCTCCAGGTGGTGGGTGACCAGGACGGTGGCGAGCTCCGGGTGGGTCTCGCGCAGGGTGTCCAGGCTGTCGAGGAGGCGTTCGCGCCCGGCGAGGTCGAGTCCGGTGGCCGGTTCGTCGAGCAGGACGAGGCGCGGACTCGGCATCAGGGAGCGCGCGATCAGGGTGCGGCCGCGCTCGCCCTGGGACAGCGTGGGCCAGCGCGCGTCCGCGCGGTGCGCGAGGCCGAGCAGGGCGATCAGCCGGTCGGCCTGCTCCTCCTGCTGCGCGGTCGGGCGCCACCGCGGCACCGGTTCGATGCTGTTGGTGAGCCCGGTCAGGACGACCGCGCGGACCGTCAGCGGCGAGCGCGGCGCATGGCGCGGGTTCACATGACCGACGTACGCGCGCAGTTCGCGCAGGTCGACGCTGCCCAGGCGGCGGCCGAGCACCTCGACCGTGCCGTGCGTGGGGTGGGTGACGGCGCCGCAGAGGCTGAGCAGGGTCGACTTGCCCGCGCCGTTCGCGCCGAGCAGTGCCCAGTGCTCGCCGGGGCGGACGGTGAGGCTCACCTCGTCGAGGATGGGGCGCCCCTCGCGTACGACGGTGACGTCGTCCGCCTGCAGGACGGGGACGGGGACGGGAACGGGGACGGCGACGGGAACTGGGGCGGGGTGGGTGCCGGGGGCAGCGCCGGGCTGCGGGGTCGCGTGGGTCACCCGGTGGCCCCCGCCCTGTTCACGGCGGCGAGCACGGCCTGCACGGAGGCGGTCAGGACCGAGGTGTCCAGACCCGCGCCCCAGAGGTCGACGCCGCCGACGCGGCAGCGCGCGTAGGCCACGGCCTCGCTGCCGCCGCCCTCGCCGACCGCGTGCTCGGCGTAGTCGAGGATGTCGACGGCGATCCCGGCGGCGGCCAGCGCGTCGACGAAGGCGGACAGCGGGCCGTTGCCCGCGCCCTCGAAGTCCCCTGCCCTGTCCCCCACGTGGAGGGTGCAGACGAAACGGTGCGCGCCGTCGGGCGCCCGGTCGGTGGTCCAGGAGCTCAAGCCCACGTCGCCGTCCCGCCCCGGCGCGACGTACGTCGCGCGGAACAGCTCGTACAGCTCCTTCGCGCTCGCCTCCTGACCGCTGTCGTCGGTGGCCTCCTGCACCACGCGCGAGAAGTCGGGGCGCAGGCCCTGGGGCAGGTCGATGCCGTGCCGCTCCCGCAGCAGGTACGCCATTCCGCCCTTGCCCGACTGGGAGTTGACGCGGATGACGGCCTCGTAGGTGCGGCCGATGTCGGCGGGGTCGATGGGCAGATACGGCACCTCCCACGGCGCCTCGTTCTCCGGGACCCCCGACTCGGCGGCCCTGCGGGCGTGGTGGGCGAAGCCCTTGCTGATGGCATCCTGGTGGGTGCCGGAGAACGCGGTGTGCACGAGGTCGCCCGCGTAGGGGTGGCGGGGGTGCACGGGCAGCCGGTTGCAGTGCTCGACGACCTCGCGCACGGCGTCGATGTCGGAGAAGTCGACCATGGGGTCGACGCCTTGGGCGTAGAGGTTCAGGGCGAGCGTCACCAGGTCCACGTTGCCGGTCCGCTCGCCGTTGCCGAACAGACAGCCCTCGACGCGCTGGGCTCCTGCCAGGACGGCGAGTTCGGCGCAGGCCACGCCGGTGCCGCGGTCGTTGTGGGGGTGGACGGAGAGGATGACGCAGTCGCGCCGGGCGAGGTTCTTGTGCATGTACTCGATCTGGTCGGCGTACACGTTCGGGGTCGCGATCTCGACGGTCGCCGGCAGGTTGTGCGTGACGGGCCGGTCGGGGCTCGCGTCCCACAACTCGGTGAGCCCGTCGCAGACTTCGAGCACGTAGTCGGGCTCGGTCAGGTTGAACGTCTCGGGCGCGAACTGGAAGCGGATGTCGGCGCCGGGCCTCGCGTCGGCGAGCCGCGCCATGTGCGCCGCGGCCTCCTTGACGACGCCGTACACCTCGGCGCGCGACCGCCCGAGCACGACGTCGCGCCAGACGGGCGAGGTGGGGATGTACAGGTGCACGACGGCGCGCGGCAGCCCCTCGATCGACTCGAAGGTGCGGTCGATCAGCTCGGGCCTGGCGGGTGTGAACACGACGACGGTCACATCGTCCGGCAGCGCCCCGCCGCCGCTCGCGCTCAGCTCCGCCAGGTGCCGGACGAACTCGAAGTCGGTCCTGCCGGCCGACGGATAGCCGACCTCGATCTCCTTGAAGCCCATCGAGACCAGCAGATCGAAGAAGCGCCGTTTGCGGCCGGTGTCCATGGGCTCGGCGAGCGCCTGGTTCCCGTCCCGCAGATCGACGGGCACCCACAGCGGCGCCCGCTCGATCCTGGCTCCGGGCCAACTCCGCTCCTGGACGGGGATGTTCACCCGCTCCCGGTAGGGCCGGTAGCGGTGGTGGGGCATGGGGCCGGGGCGCTGGGGATTCCAGTGGTACGTGTTGTCGTACGCGGGGGACGTCGCGGTGGTCATGCGGTTCTGCTCCTGGGCTCGGTCGGGAGACCGGCAGCACGGCATCCCGCGGCGGGGTGCCGGTCGCTTCAGGCCCCGCCACGGCAGCCGAGGAGAAGGAGACCGCGGAAGATCACGGGGGTCACAGTAGCCACACCTCAGCTCCTCAGACAAGTACTCCTCAGACATGTACTCCTCTGAGGAGTACTCCTCAGACAGGTAACTCTGAGACACTGCGGACAGTTGTCAGACGAGCGCCGCTCAGACAAGCAACCCGTCCGACAAGCGCCCCTCAGACAAGCGCCCCTCCCCCGAAAGGCCCCCGATGCCGCTCGGCTCCGTACGCCCCAGCCCCCTCGTCGAACAAGCCGCCGCCCGCCTGCGTGAGCAGATCACCGGCGGTCACTGGCCCGTCGGCACGAAGCTGCCCGGCGAGACGACGCTCGCCAAGGAGCTCGGCGTGGGGCGTTCCACGCTGCGCGAGGCCCTGCGCGCGCTGGCCGGGGCCGGGCTCGTGCGGCCCCGGCAGGGCGCCGGCGTCTTCGTCGTCGCCACGGAACCTGTCGCGGACTGGCCGACCCGGCTGCGGCGCGCGGCGGTCACCGACGTGTACGAGGTGCGGATGCTGGTGGAGGTGCAGGCGGCCAGGCTCGCCGCCCTGCGCCGCACCGACGAGGACGTCGCGGCGATGCGGGCCGCGCTCGACGGCCGCAAGGCGGCCGCCGCCGGGGCCGACGCGGAGTTCGTGGACGCCGACATCGCCCTGCACGCGGCGGTCGTGGCGGCGGCTCGCAACCCCGTACTCACCGATCTGTTCGCGGAGTTCATGCCCGCGCTGCGCCAGGGCCTGATCGACCTGCTGGAACTCACCGACGTGCGCGCCGAGGAGGAGAACCACGGCGACGTCGCGCACACCGCGCTCGTGCGTGCCGTCGAGGCGATGGACGCGGAGGAGGCGGCGCGGGTGGCGCAGGCCGAACTCCAGGAGACGCTGCGGATGTTGCTCACCCAGGACTGAGCCGCGGCCCGCGCCACGCTCCCCCGGCGCGAACCGCGCTACGCGAGCTCGCCCGCCACCGCCTTCGCCGCCGCCGCGATCAGCGCGTCCTTCGGCGGATCGTCGCGCCCAGGGCGGTCGGTCATGACGGCCAGGACGAGCGGGTCGGAGCCGGGCGGCCAGATCAGGGCGATGTCGTTGGCCCTGCCCCAGTTGCCGGTGCCGGTCTTGTCCGCCACCGTCCAGCCCTTGGGGAGACCGGCCCGGACACGGGTCGCGCCGACGGCCGCGGCATTGCGCAGCAGCCAGTCCTTGAGCAGGTCCCGCTTGGCCGCGGGCAGCGCGTCGCCGAGGACGAGCTCGCGGTAGTCGGCGGCGATCGCCCGCGGCGTGGTGGTGTCCCGCGGGTCCTTGGGGCGTACGTCGTTCAGCTCGGGTTCGTAGTTGTCCATGCGGCTGACGGTGTCGCCGAGCCCGCGCAGATAGGCGGTCAGCCGCGCGGGGCCGCCGATGTCGCGCATCAGCAGGTTGCCCGCGGTGCCGTCACTGTGGCGGACGGCGGCGTCGCACAGCTGCCTGATCGTCATGCCGGTCGCGATGTGCTTCTCGGTGACCGGCGAGATGGAGTCGACGTCGGCCGCGGTGTACGTGACGCGCTTGTCCAGATGTCCGAGCGGTTTGTGGTGCAGGACGGCCGCCGCGGCGAGCGCCTTGAAGGTGGAGCAGAACGCGAAGCGTTCGTCCGCGCGGTGCGTCAGCGTGGCGCCGCTTCCGGTCGCGAGGGCGAACACGCCGAGGCGGGCGCCGTGTTCGCGCTCCAGGGCGGCGAACCGCTTCGCGAGGCGCGCGCTGTCCGCGGGCGGCGTGGGGCGGGCGGAGCCGCGACCCGACGCCGAGGACGGGTCGGAGTCCGGCCGGTCCGGGCGGTCGTCGGCACCGCACCCGGCCAGCGGCAGCAGCGCGGCCGCCGCCAGCAGGGCACGACGGGACAGATCATGGGTGCGGGCGGTCAACGGCGGCCTCCGACCGGTGGGCGTACGGACAAACTGCATGCAACCCACCGAGAACGCGCCACGTCAAGATCCTCCGCCCCGGATCAGGCCACTCACGCGCAGCCCTCGGCTCCTCCCCCGCCCCCGTAGAGCCGCGCCGAGGCATCCACGTGCGCGAGCCTGCGCATCGCGTTGAACACCGCCTCGCCGAGCACCGTGCCGACCACCACGCTTTCCACGAGGTCCTCGACCGCGACGCGCCGGTCCACGTATCCGAGGTCGGCGCGGGCGACGAGTTCGGCGGCATCGGCGTACTCGTCGAGGAGCTCCGTGAACGCCCCGTGCCCGATCCGGGACATGGCGGCCAGTGCTCGCGCCAGCTCATCGGCGGCCGCGTTCGAATCATGCGTGCGCCAGCCGCGCCGCGCGATCAGCTCCTCGACGGCGGCGTGCGCGGCGGCCGCCTCGGCGTCGTCCTCCACCTCGCCCTGCGCGCCGAGCCGGCTCGCGGTGGTGCCGAGCACCTTGTGCAGCGGGCGGCCCGGGTCGTCGACGGCGCCGAGCACCTCCGCGATCGCGGCCACCTTCAGACCGCCCACTTCCAGGAGCGCGCGGATCAGGCGCAGCCTGCGCTCGTGCTCCTCGCCGTAGTGCGCCTGGTTGGGGCTGGTCAACTCGCCCTGCGACAGCAGCCCTTCGCGTACGTAGTACTTGATCGTCGGCACCGGCACGCCGGTCCTGCGGCTCAACTCGCCAATGCGCACGGCCTGTCCACGCTCCCGCTCTTCGGTGACCACTTGCCAACCCCTCACCCCATCATAGATAGTCCCACTATCGGATAGCGGACAGCGCCGCTATCCATTCCGGCAGGGGCAACTCAAGGGGGATACTCATGTCCTTTTGGCGTTCATGGCACCGCCCGCTGGTGCTGTTCTCCGCGTCGATGGCCGCCCTGGCCGTCGTCTCCGCGGTCGGACTCGTGGTCGACGACCGGGTCCTCGTGGGGGCGCGGATCTGGTTCAAGCCGTTCAAGTTCTCGGTCTCGTTCATCGCGTACGGGCTCTCGCTGGCCTGGATGCTGTCGCTGCTCGACCGCGGGCGGCGCGCCGGCTGGTGGGCGGGCACGGTGGTCGCGGCGACGAGCGCGATCGAGATGGTGATCATCACCAGCCAGGTGGTGTGGGGAAAGCGCAGCCACTTCAACCACGGAACGCCGCTCGACGAAGCGCTGTTCGACGCGATGGCCGTGACCGTCGTCGTCCTCTGGCTCGCCACGCTCGTCATCGCCGTCCTGCTGCTGCGCGCCAGGATCGCCGACCGCGCGTCCGCGTGGACGATGCGCTGCGGCGTCGCCCTCGCGCTCGCCGGGGCAGCCGTCGGGTTCCTGATGACCCGGCCGGCCCCCGGCCAGGTGCGCGGCGAGTCCCCCGTGGTCGGTGCGCACAGCGTGGGCGTGCCGGACGGCGGGCCCTCGATGCCGCTGACCGGCTGGTCCACCACCGGCGGCGACCTGCGGATCCCGCACTTCTTCGGCATGCACGCGCTGCAGCTGCTCCCACTGCTGCTCATGGCCCTGATGGCGCTCGCGCCCCGCTACGCCCGCCTCGCCGACGGCCGGGTGCGGGCGCGGCTCGTCCTGGTGGCGTCGGGAACGTACGCGGCTGCCTTCACCCTGACCCTCTGGCAGGCCCTGCGCGGCCAGCCGTTGATCCACCCGGACGCGGCGACGCTGACGGCCGCGGGCCTGATCACCGCGGCCGCGGCGGCGGGAACGTACGGCGCACTGCGCCTGCCCACCCCGACAACTCCCCCTCAGGGCAAGGACCTTGAGACCACCCCTCAGAAGGGGCTCACGCCGTGACCGGATTCCTCTTCGAGCTCACCTTCTGGCTGGCGGCGCCGGTCTGGCTCCTCATGATCTTCGCGCCGGGCTGGGGCCCCACGGCTCGGATCGCCGCCTCGCCCCTGACCGTCGTACCGGTCCTGGCCCTCTACGTCACGATGGCGCTGCCCGTCCTCCCCGAACTCTGGGCGGCGGTCAGCGCCCCCGACATCGACGCCTTCCGCGACCTGCTGACGCTCGCCAACGGCGCGGGGGCGATCTGGGCACAGGTGATCGCCTGGGACCTACTGCTGGGCCAGTGGATGTACCGCGAGGGACGACGCCTCGGCGTACATCCACTGGTGATGGGGCCACTGCTGGTCTTCACGATCCTGCTCTCGCCGTTCGCTCTGCTGTTGTTCTTGTTGCTGCGGGCAGCACGCACACGGCGATCTCGAAGCGGAGCCTGCGTCCGCGGCCTCGTCTGTTCCAACTGCAACTCCTACGGCCTCGCCTGGTACGAGGCCCTCCCTCCCCACCTCCGCACCTTCGATCTGCTGAACGAGTACCTCGCCCGACCGCCCGCGCGGCGGCTCCGCGAGGAACCGCCCGCGACCGAGTCGGGATAGCCCAACGGTCAGTCGATCGTCGCCCACTCCCGCAGCGCGTCCTCGCTCTCGAAGTCGGCCACGTTCTTGTCCAGCGGCGTCGACGTGTACTGGTGGATCGTCCACTTCGCCTTGATACGGGGCTTGCCCGCCGTCACGTAGTCGGCGATCCATAGTCCGTCACCCGCGTACGAGGTCACGTCTCGGTTCAACCAGAAGTCGCGGTTCGCGTACAACAGAACCCGGTGCGAGGGCCTCAGCCGCTTCACCTCGCGGATGAAGCGGTCCTTCTCCGCGTTCGACGCGGCCGTGTGATCCCCCGTCCACTCCCAGTCCACCGCCAGCAAGTCCCCCGCCTTCTCCGGGGCCTTGCTCACGAAGTACTCCGCCTGGGCCGTGATGTTGCCCGGCCACAGGAAGTGGTAGAAGCCGACCACGCAGCCGCCGTCACGGGCCAGTTTCGTCTGGGCGGTCAGTCTCGGGTTGATGTACGAACGGCCCTCCGTCGCCTTGATGATGACGAAGGAGAGGCCGTCCGTGTCGAACGTCGACTGGTACGAGCTGACATCTATGCCACGGATCATGGGGCCTCCAGGCGTGGGGTAAGGAGGGGTGGCAAGTCCCGAACTGCCCCTTTGGTGCCCCGTGTCAGCGACCGCCAACCGTCAACCATCCATCGTTCAACGGAAGATCCCCGTGTGCCCGAGGGAGTAGCGGCCCGGCTGCGGATAGACCGCAAGGCCGTGCGGCCCTTCGCCCACGGGGATGCGGGCCAGCTGGACTCCGGTGCGGGTGCCGATGGCGTACACCTCGGAGTCGTAACGCCCGGACAGCCAGAGGGTGTTGCCGTCCGCCGAGACGCCGCCCATGTCGGGGCTGCCGCCCTGGGGCAGTTTCCACTTCTTGGTGAGCTTGTTCTTCGGGAAGTCGAAGACGGAGACGGTACCCTCGCCGCGGTTGGAGACGTACATCTCCTTGGAGTCCCGGCTGACGTACAGGCCGTGGCAGCCCTTGCCGGTGGGGAGCAGCTTGGGCGTCGTGAATGTGTCGCCGTCCAGGACCCACATGCCGTGGGCCATCATGTCGGCGATGTAGAAGGTCTTGCCGTCCGGGGACATCTTCACGTCCTGCGGCATGGCGCCCTCGAAGGGGATCTTCTGCTGGCCGACGATCTTCATCTTCTCCGTGTCGACCTTGAGGAGTTCGCCGGAGAACTCGCAGGAGACGATGAAGTAGCGGCCGTCCATGGAGAAGTCGGCGTGGTTGACGCCCGCGCAGGTGACGGGGACGGTCTTCACGCGGTTCATGGTCTTGGGGTCGCGGAAGACGAGTTCGCGGTCCATGGAGGCCATGACGACGGCGTACTTGCCGTTCGGCGTGAAGTAGAGGTTGTAGGGGTCGGAGACCTCGACGGTGCGGCCGGTCTTGCCGGTGACGGGGTCGAGGGCGGTGAGACTGTCGCCGAGGTCGTTGTTGATCCAGAGCGTCTTCATGTCCCAGGAGGGGACGACGTGCTGGGGCTGGTCGCCGACGGGGATGGTCTCGATGACCTTGAACGTCTTGGGGTCGATGACGGAGACCGTGTCGGACTCGGTGTTGGGGACGTAGACGCGCGGCAGGAACTTCTTGGCGACGGGCTGCAGGGCGTTCGGGCGGTCGGCGGCGTAGGCGTCCTTGGGGTCGAGGACGGGCGGCATGCCGGGCAGGCCGGGGGCGGCCTTGGGTTTGGCGGGTTTGCGGATGCCTTCGGTGCCGAGGGCTTCGTTGGCGCGCTGGTCGGTGCCGCAGCCGGCGAGGACGGCGAGGACGGCACCGGCGGCGAGCAGGGTCGCGGTGCGCCTGGTGAGGTTGTTGAGGGCGGGGGCCGGGATGAGGGACATCAGGTCAGCAGCTCCGTGGTCGTGACGGCGCGCAGGCCGCGGCGTTCCAGTTCTTGCAGGACGGCGGGGAGCGCGGCGACCGTGTCCGCGTACCCGAAGTGCAGGCTCACCACGGATCCTGCGCGGATCTCGGCGGCGAGCTTGCGGGTGACGGCGGGGGCGCCGGGCGAGGTGAAGTCGAGGGAGTCGACGTCGTACGAGAGGACGTGGGGGTAGCCCGCGCGGCGGGCGAGGCGTTCGACGAGGGGGGTCGCCGTCTGCGTGCGGGAGGGGCGGAACCAGGTGCCGATGGAGCCGGTGAGGCGGCGCAGGCGGTGCGCGCAGCCGGTGATCTCGGCGTAGGCGTCGGCCTCGGACATGGCATTGATGTCGAGGTGGTGGTGGGTGTGGTTGCCGAGGTCGTGGCCGCCGTCGAGGATGCGGCGGGCCATGTCGGGGTGCTCGTCGAGCCACCGTCCGACGGCGAGCACGGTGACCTTGGCGCCCGCCTTCTCCGCCTCGGCGAGGAGGGCCTTCGCGGTGGCGGGGTCGCCCTGGCCGTGGAAGGTGAGGGCGACCTGGGGTCGGGTGCGGGGGCCGTGGGTGACCTGGGCGGGCTGCCCGGCGAAGCGGCGGGGCGCGGGGGCATGCCTGGCGGTGGCGAAGGGCTTGGGTGCGGCGGCCTTGTCGCGCGCGGGGGCGGGGCGCACGGCGCTGTCGGCCTCGCCGCCTCCGGAGGAACAGCCTGTGGCCGGCGCGCCGAGGAGCGCCGTGCCCGCGCCGACGGCGGCCAGCGCGGACCCGGCGCGCAGGATCCGTCGGCGTGTGGCCGCGTGGGGGGCGGTCGCGTGGAGGGAGGGGACTGCGACCGAGACGGGCACGGCAGCCGAAGCGGGGACGGCGACCGAGACGGGGACGGCAGCCACGGCGGAGGCGGCGGCCACGGCGGGCACGGCGACCGGGGCGGAGGCGGCAGCCGCGGCGGAGGCCGAGGCGAAGGCGGCGGCCGGGAGGGCGGAGGCGGCAGCCGCGGCGGAGGCCGGAGTGGAAGCCGCAGTCGAGGTGGGGCCCGTCACGTGCTCAGTCACGCGACCATTTAATAGGCGAATAGCCCGATTCATGGAGATTGACCTGATTCAGGACGCCCGCGCGTCCGAAGGCACCAGCCCTCCCACTCCACCTCTCAAGCCTTGCTTATCGCCTGCCACAAGCTCCGCTTAACCAGCGTTTACCAGGCAGGTGTCCCATCTCACCAAGGATTCACCTCTAAAGTGCGATGGTTTATACCGCTATGCCCGGATAGGGACTTTTGGATCGGTGGCCCCCGTCTGCCATAGTCGGGGACACGACCCCCATTGACCCGGGCTCAGGTCGTCATCAGCGGCTGTGGATCACACCCCAAACATCCACCGCGCTTCACGAAAGCCCCCTCGCGCCGGACCTCGGCCGCCGGGGGCTTTCGCGTGGGCGGGACGGGGAGAGCGGCCTCAGCGGTCCGCGACCCGCATTTCGAACCACGTCGTCTTGCCGCGCGGCAGCAGGTCCACGCCCCAGCGGTCGGAGAGCTTGTCGACGAGGAAGAGGCCTCGGCCGCTCAGGTCCATCTCCTGGACCGGCATCAGGCACGGCAACCCCCGCGAGGGATCGCGCACCTCGACGCGGATCCAGCCGCGCCGCCGCTGCATGCGCAGTCCGAAGACGCGGGCGCCGGTGTGCCGCACGGCGTTGCCGACGAGTTCGGAGACGAGGAGGACGACGTCCTCGGTGAGCTTCGGCGACAGTCCCCAGTGACGGAGGACCACGACCTGGGCGAGGCGGCGCGCGATGGCGGCGGACTCCGGGCGCGACGGCAGCGGGACCTCCGCGTCCGTCGGATTCCCGAACAACTCGAGCGCCTTGAGCGCGTGTTCGTCCTCTACCGCCGGCGACCAGCGCGCCGCGGTCGCACTCCCGTGCCTCCGCGGCCGTTCGTCGCCCTCCAGCCCCGCCATGCCCTCCATCATGGCCGCCCAGAGCGCTCTCCGGGGCCGTTCCGGCGGAATGAGCCCCCCGGAACCTACCGTTCCGGGGGGTGGGTTTGTCATATGCCACTGGCAGATAAGGCCTCAAGAAGCTGCCCTGACCTGCGGTAACCACCCGCGCACAGGTGATCACCTAACGCCTCGCACCCGGCAGGGTTAAGGTTCTCTTAAGTCGGCCATAATCCGCCCCTTCGAGGGACGTCCACGCTGACGCTCGTTCAACTGAACGCCCAGGGAAGGCAGTTCAGAGGAACTTCGCCTTGCCCGGACCCTCCTCGACGAAGCTCCGCATGCCCCGCTCGCGGTCCTCGGTCGCGAACAGGCCCGCGAACCACGAGCGTTCGATGGTGAGGCCGGTGTCGAGGTCGGTCTCCAGGCCCGCGTCGATGGACTCCTTGGCCGCGCGCAGCGCGATGGCCGGGCCCTGCGCGAGGCGCGCGGCCCACGCGTGCGCCTGCTCGTACACCTCGGCAGCCGGCACGACGCGGTCCACCAGGCCGATGGCGAGCGCCTCGTCGGCCTTCACCTGGCGCCCGGTGAAGATGAGGTCCTTGGCCTTGGAGGGGCCGACCAGGCGGGCCAGGCGCTGGGTGCCGCCCGCGCCGGGGATCACGCCGAGCAGGATCTCCGGCTGGCCGAGCTTGGCGTTGTCCGCGGCGATGCGGAAGTCCGCGCAGAGCGCCAGCTCGCAACCGCCGCCCAGGGCATAGCCGTTGACGGCGGCGACGACGGGCTTGGGGATGCGGGCGACCGCGGTGAAGGAGTCCTGCAGGGCGCCGGCCCGCGCGATCATGCCCGCGTGGTCCATCACCTGCATCTCCTTGATGTCCGCGCCCGCGGCGAACACCTTCTCGCCGCCGTGGATCACCACGGCGCGTACGTCGTCGCGGCGCGTGGCTTCTTCGGCGAGCTCCTTGAGGCGGTCCTGGGTGGCGATGTCCAGGGCGTTCATCGGGGGACGGTCGAGCCGGATCGTGCCGACGCCTTCGGCTACTTCGAGGTGTGCAGTCATGACAGGCACGTTAGCGGGGGTTAACCACGAAGGGCCCGGTGCACTTGGTCACAGTGCGCCGGGCCCTTCGCGTGCGGGTCTTCGGAAGTGCCTACGCCTTCCACTTCTCCCACGACATGTTCCAGCCGTTGTAGCCGTTCTCCGGCTGGATCTTCTTGTCGGCGGAGTTCTTCACGACGACGACGTCGCCGATCATCGAGTTCTCGAAGAACCAGCCGCCGGGCGTCTTCTTGCTGTAGCCGCCGCGCACGTCGCTCAGGCCGATGCAGCCGTGGCTGGCGTTGGTGTTGCCGAAGGCGCCGCCCGACCAGTAGTTGCCGTGGATGAACGTGCCGGAGGTGGACAGGCGCATCGCGTGCGGGACGTCCTTGATGTCGTACTCGCCGCCGAAGCCGACGGTCTCGCCGTTCATCCGGGTCACCTGGAGCTTCTCGCTGATGACCATTTCGCCGTTGTACGTGGTCGTGCCCGGGGCGCCAGCGGTGATCGGGATCTTCTTGATCTGCTTGCCGTCGCGGACGACCTTCATCTGGTGCGTCTTGGCGTCGACGGTGGAGACCTGGCTGCGGCCGATGGTGAAGTTCAGGGTCTTGGCCTGCTTGCCGTAGACACCCGGGCGGCCCTCGACTCCGTCGAGGTTGAGCTTGACGGTGACCTTCGTGCCGGCCTTCCAGTACTTCTCCGGGCGGAAGTCCAGGCGGTCGTTGCCGAACCAGTGACCCTCGACCGGCACCGAAGGCTCGGTCTTGATGTCGATGGCCTTCTCCACGGCCTCCGGATCGGTGATGCCGCGGGTGAACTTGACCGAGAACGGCATTCCGACACCGACCTTGGAGCCGTCCTCCGGAGTGAACTGGCCGATGAAGGTGTTCTTCGGGGTCAGCGTCGTGAAGGCGATGTCCTTGGCGGAGGCGCGGCCCTCGGAGTCCTTCGCCACCGCGTGGACCTTGTACTTCGTGGCGGCCGCGAGGTGGTGCGCGGGCGTCCAACTGGCGCCGCCCGAGGTGATCTTGCCGGGGACCGGGTTGCCCTTGCTGTCCTCGACCTTCACCTCCGAGAGCTTGCCCTTGTCGGCGGATATCTTCAGGGCGCCGCTGGTGGCCACGGCGTCCGCGCCGTCCTTGGGGGCGATCGTCACGACGGCCGCCGAGGGGGCGTTCTTGTCGGCCTTGTCGTCGCCCTTGCCGTCACTGCCCGAGTCCGATCCGCCTCCCCCGCACGCCGCGACGAAGAGCAGTGCCGCCCCCGACACCGCCGCCGCAAGCCCCCTGGCCCCGCCGCGCCCCGCGCGCCGACGCGCGCCAACCGACGTCCCCGATATCGGTCGCCCGTTCAAGATGTGTCTCCCCTCGCACGGCCTGGTCCAGGCCCGCACCCCAGTGCACCTGCGCGTTTCAGACACGCGCAAGCGATAGATAACCACACGGTCCCGGGCGATGACTCCCCGCCAATGTCACCGTTCAGTCCCAACTGCCCCGGGGGTGCGGGCAGACCATGATCACCTGGTGGTCGTCCGCCGATCACCCGGGGATCACCGGGCGATCACCTGGTGATCTCCCGGGGGATCAGCCGTTCCTCACCCAGTCCTTCCATTCCATGTTCCAGCCGCCGAGGCCGTTGTCAGGAGCGACTTTCTTGTCATTGCTGTTGACCACCTCGACGACGTCCCCGATCAAGCTCCGGTCGAAGAACCAGCCCGCGGGCGTCCGTGAGCTGCCGCCCTTCACATCGCGCAGGCCCACGCATCCGTGGCTGACATTCGTATTGCCAGGAGCGTTCGGCGACCAGTAGTTGCCGTGCAGGAAGGTGCCCGAGGTCGTCAGGCGCATCGCGTGCGGCACGTCGGGGATGTCGTACTCGCCGCCGAAGCCGACGGTGCGGCTGTTCATGCGCGTCACCTCCAGCATCTCCGTCACCACCATCTTTCCGTTGTACGTGGTGGTCTTGGGGGCGCCCGCGGTGATCGGCACGGTGGAGAGCAGCTCGCCGTCGCGGCGTACTTCCATGGTGTGCTCGGCGGCGTCCACCAGGGAGTGCTGGTGGCGGCCGACGGTGAACGTGAAGCTCTTGTCCTGCAGGCCGTAGACCCCGGGGGCGGCCTGGACGTCGCGCAGGCGCAGGCCGACGGTGACCTCGGTGCCGGGCTTCCAGTACTGCTCGGGGCGGAAGTCCACGCGGGTCTTGCCGAACCAGTGCGGGCGGATGTCGACGGCCGGGTGGGCGGTGACGTGGATGGCGCGCTGGACGGCGGCGCGGTTCTCGATCTCCCGGTTGAACTCCAGGGAGACGATCATGCCGGTGCCGACCGTGGCGCGGTTCTCCGGAGTCACGTACCCGATGAAGCGCTCGTCGGGGACGTAGGTGCGGAAGGTGGTGTGGCGGGCCGAGCGGCGGCCGTGGCCGTCCAGGGCGACGGCGTCGACCTTGTACGTGGCGGCGAGCGCGAGGGGGCCCTCGTCCAGGGGCCGCCAGGACATGCCGTCCTCGTCGATGCGGCCCGGCACGTCGAACTCCTGCGCGTCCTGCGTCCGGACGACCTTCACGGACTCCAGGCGGCCGTCGGGGACCTTCACCTCGATGCGTTCGTCGGCCCTGACCCCCTTGCTGTCGTCGCCGGGCGTCACCCGGATCGCGTCCGCGGGCGAGCGCGGCTTGCCGAAGAGTCCGTCGAGTCCGCCGGCGGAGCAGCCCGCCGCCCCGGCCATGAGGCCTGCCCATGTCAATACGGCGGCCAGTGCGGCCCCTGCGCGCCGTGCGCGCCTCGCAACCTGTGTCACGTGGGTCCCAACGACCGTCCCCCGCTTGGGGAAACGTGAGTGCGACGCACGCGGTGGGCAGAACAGTGGGGAGGACGACGTCAGGGGAGCCGCGGCCGGGGCGCCGCACGCCCTTCTTCGCGCGTCGACCGACGGAGCCGCGGGAGGCTGACAGGTGTCGAGCGCACCCAAGCAAGGGGCAGTGCAGGAAGCGCGGGCGACGGCGGGCATCGTGCCCGCAAGGACCGCCCCCACGGTGAACGGCCGTGCGCGTCCGGCGGCGCGCGCGGCGCCCGCGCGGCCCGTGTGGCCGGGGGCGCCGACGCCGCTCGGGGCCCGTTTCCGGATCGGTCCCGACGGAGTCGCGGGCACCAACTTCGCGCTGTGGGCGGGCGGTGCGCAGTCGGTGGAGCTGTGCCTGTTCGACACGGACGGGACCGGGGTCGTCGAGACGCGGTGCCCGCTGACGGAGCTGACGCACGAGATCTGGCACGGCTTCGTGCCGGGCGTGCGCCCCGGGCAGCGGTACGGCTATCGCGTGTCCGGCCGCTGGGACCCCTGGACGGGCGCCCGCTGGAACCCGGCGAAGCTGCTCCTCGATCCGTACGCGCGCGCGGTCGACGGCGACTTCGAGCTGCCCGCCGAGGTGTACGGGCACGTGCGCGACTGGCCCCAGCAGCACGTGGCGGACACGGTGCGCGACGACAGGGACTCGGCGCCGTACGTCCCCAAGGGCGTGGTCGTGCACGACGACGCGCCGGACGACGAGTGGGCGGACGACCGGCGCCCCAAGACGCCGTGGGCGGACTCGGTCATCTACGAGCTGCATGTGCGCGGCTTCACCAAGCTGCACCCCGGGATTCCCGAGCAACTGCGCGGTACGTACGCGGGGTTGGCGCACCCTGCCGCACTCGACCATCTCGTACGTCTGGGGGTGACGGCGGTCGAGCTGCTGCCGGTGCACCAGTTCGCGCACGAGGACCATCTGCTGCGCCGCGGCCTGAAGAACTACTGGGGCTACAACTCGATCGGCTACTTCGCCCCGCACGCGGCGTACGCGGCGTCGGGGACCAGGGGGCAGCAGGTCGGCGAGTTCAAGCGGATGGTGCGGGCGCTGCACGAGGCCGGGATCGAGGTGATCCTGGACGTGGTCTACAACCACACGGCCGAGTCAGGGGAGCTCGGCCCGATGCTGTCCCTGAAGGGCATCGACAACCGCGGCTACTACCGGCTGCAGCCGGGCGACGCGCGGCGGTACGCCGACTACACGGGCTGCGGGAACACGCTGCAGGTCGTCCAGCCGCATGTGCTGCGCCTGATCACGGACTCGCTGCGGTACTGGGTCACGGAGATGGGCGTCGACGGCTTCCGCTTCGACCTTGCGGCGGCGCTCGCGCGCTCCTTCCACGACGTCGACATGCTCTCGCCCTTCCTCGCGGTGATCGCCCAGGATCCGGTCCTGCGGCGCGTGAAGCTGATCGCCGAGCCGTGGGACGTGGGGTCCGGCGGCTACCAGGTGGGGGCGTTCCCGCCGCTGTGGACGGAGTGGAACGACCGCTACCGGGGCGCGGTGCGGGACTTCTGGCGGGGTGCGCTGCCGGATGTGCGGGATCTGGGGTACCGGCTCTCGGGGTCGAGCGATCTGTACGCGTGGGGCGGGCGCAGGCCGTACGCGTCGGTGAACTTCGTGACGGCGCACGACGGCTTCACGCTGCGGGACCTCGTGAGCTACGAGCGCAAGCACAACGAGGCCAACGGGGAGGGCAACCGGGACGGCTCCGACGACAACCGCTCGTGGAACTGCGGCGCGGAGGGCGAGAGCGACGACGAGCGGATCACGGCGCTGCGGCGGCGCCAGCTGCGCAACCTGATGACGACGCTGCTGCTGTCCACGGGTGTGCCGATGCTGGTGGCGGGCGACGAGATGGGGCGTACGCAGGGCGGCTCCAACAACGCGTACTGCCAGGACAACGAGATCAGTTGGGTCGACTGGGGGCTCAGGGAGGAGCCGGGGTGGCGCGAGCTGTTCGCGCTGACGGCGCGGCTCATCGAGCTGAGGCACCGTCACCCGGTGCTGCGGCGGCGGGCGTTCTTCTCGGGGCGGGCGCACTCGGCGGACGGTCTTCGGGACCTTGCGTGGTTCACGGCGGGCGGCGCGGAGATGACGGAGGCCGACTGGTACGCGCCGGCCGCGACGCTCGGCATGTATCTGTCGGGGCGCGACATACCGGGCCGCGACGCGCGGGGCGCCCAGGTCGTGGACGACAGCTTCCTCGCGATCCTGCACGCGGCGGAGCGTCCGTCGAGCTTCGTCCTGCCGGGTCCGCCGTGGGCCGAGGCCTACGAGGTCGTGGTGGACACGTCCTCGGAGGACCAGGCGGCGCCGCCGGCCACCGTGCACCGGGCCGGGGGTGCGGTGACGGTCGCGGGGCGGTCGGTGGTGCTGCTGCGGGTGGTCAGCGGCTGACGGGGGCGTCCGGCCGCGAACAGTGCAGCCGATGCCGCGGTGGCGACCGCGGCGAGTCCCTCGGCCGGTCGACGCATGTGGGTTTCCCCCTGAATGATCACTCATGGTCCGGACCTGAGTCTTGCCCCCGCCCTGAGGGGACCCCAAGCTCACCTTATGGACCTGGAGTTGCGGCACCTCAAGACGATCCGGGCGATCGCCGACGCGGGCAGCCTGACCAAGGCCGCCACCGCGCTCGGGCTCGCTCAGCCCGCTCTGAGCGCGCAGTTGAAGAGAATCGAGCGCGCGCTGGGGGGCGAGCTCTTCGAGCGGGGGCGGCACGGCGTGCGGGCCACCGCACTCGGGGAGTTCGTGCTCGCGCGGGCCCGGGTCGTCCTGCCCGCGGTCAGCGGCCTGCGGGAGGAGGCGCAGCGGTTCGCGCAGGCCTGGGAGGGCGGCGCGGGGTTCCGGCTCGGCGGCATCCACGGGCCGCTGCTCGGCGCCCTGGTGGACCGGCTCGCCGCCGCGCATCCGGGGGTGCCGGTGACCACGCACACCTCCTGGTCGGAGCGGGAGATCGCGTCCCGCACGGCGGACGGGCGCCTCGACTTCGCGCTGGTCGGCACGTGCGGGGCGAGCACTCCGCCGGAGAGCGAACTGCTCGTGTGGCGCGAGGTGGCCCGTGACCCCGTCTTCGTGATGCTGCCCCTCGGCCATCCACTGGCAGGCAGCCAGGAGATCGATCTGGCCGAGCTCGCGGACGAGGCGTGGACGGACGTGCCGGGCGACGGCTGTTTCGGGGACTGCTTCACCGCGGCGTGCGCCCGCGCGGGGTTCACGCCGACGCGTGTGTACGAGACGGACGTCGCATCCTGCGTCCATCTCGTGCAGGTCGGGCGGGCGGTGGGGCTGTGCAGGGCGACTTTTCCGCCGACCCCGGGCCTGGTGACCAGGCCGCTCACGGGCTCGCCGCTGTACTGGCGGCACCTGCTGGGGTGGCATCCAGCGGCCCCGGCCCACGACACCGCCGCGGCGGTGTTCGCGCAGGCCCGCGCCGCCCACGCCGAGGCCGCGGCGCGCAGCGAGAGCTACAAGGCGTGGCTGGCCGCGCCCTCGCCTCAGCAGCCGTGACGCCCGGCCGAAAGGTGCCGCGGGGGGGCGGCGACGGGTTCCATAACGCCGGGGACGGGGGTCGACTGACAGCTTCTGAGGGGCAGTTGAGGCTTCTACGGTATGGGCGATCCCCGCTCGTCCCCGGTACACCGAGGAGACCCCGCATGCTCCCCACCCACCACAGACGCGTCGCCGCGGCGTGTGCCGCGGTCGCCGCGGCCGGTGCGCTGGTCCTCGCCGGGCTGCCCGGCAGCGCGTCCGCCCAGACCGACCCCTCTTCTTCCCCGTCCCTCTCCCCCGCCGAGAGCGCCGCCGTCGACAAGACCTCTCCCGGAGTCTTGCAGGCCATGCAGCGCGACCTCGGCCTCACGTCGGCGCAGGCCGAGGCCCGTCTGGTCAACGAGGCCGAGGCCGGCGCCGTCGCGGGAGCCCTGCGCAACGCGCTCGGCACCACCTTCGCGGGCGCCTGGGTGCACGGCGCCACCTCCGACAGGCTCACCGTGGCCACCACCGACGCCGCCGAGGTCGACGCGATCGAGGCCGAGGGGGCGCAGGCCCGGCTCGTGCGGCACTCCACCGCCCAACTGGACGCGGCAAAGGCCAAGTTGGACCGCGCCGCGAAGAAGACGGCGACGCGTGACGCGCCCGTCTGGTACGTCGACGTGCGCTCGAACGCGGTCGTGGTCCGCGCCGTGCGCGCCTCGGCCGCCGACTCCCTGGTCTCCGCGGCGGGCGTGGACTCCTCGCTCGTACGCGTCGAGAGGACCAAGGAGCGGCCGCGCCCGCTGTACGACATCGTGGGCGGGGACGCGTACTACATGGGAGGCGGCCGCTGCTCGGTCGGCTTCTCGATCACCAAGGGGACCCAGCAGGGCTTCGCGACGGCGGGGCACTGCGGGCGCGCGGGCACGGCGACCACCGGCTACAACCGGGTGGCCCAGGGCACGTTCCAGGCCTCCATCTTCCCCGGCAAGGACATGGCCTGGGTCGCCACCAACTCGCAGTGGACCGCCACCCCGTACGTGAAGGGCCAAGGTGGCCAGCGGGTCGGCGTCGGGGGCTCCACGCAGTCCCCGGTGGGTGCGTCGATCTGCCGGTCCGGCTCCACTACGGGGTGGCACTGCGGCACCATCTCGCAGCACAACACCAGCGTCACCTACCCCGAGGGCACCATCAACGGCGTGACCCGGACGACGGTCTGCGCCGAGCCGGGCGACTCGGGCGGCTCCTACATCTCCGGGAGCCAGGCGCAGGGTGTCACCTCGGGCGGCTCCGGCAACTGCTCAAGCGGCGGTACGACGTTCCACCAGCCGATCAATCCGCTGCTCCAGCAGTTTTCGCTGACGCTGAAGACCACGGGGGGCGGGGGCGACCCCGATCCCGGTGAGCCGGGTGGTACGTGGGCTGCCGGGAAGGTGTACGCGGCGGGTGACTCCGTCACGTATGGCGGGTCGACGTATCGCTGCTTGCAGCCGCACCAGGCCCAGCCCGGGTGGGAGCCGCCGAACACTCCCGCGTTGTGGGAGACCGTGTAGCGGTTACCTGTTGGCTGCGGGTTCGTTGTGGTTGATCGCGCAGTTCCCCGCGCCCCTTACGGGGCTCCGAGAATCCCGCGGCTGAAAGCAGTAGCCACCGCCGCCGCCCGGTCCTTGACGCCCAGCTTGCCGTAGATGTGGGTGAGGTGCGTCTTGACCGTGGCCTCGCTGATGAAGAGTTCGGCGGCGATCGCACGGTTCGACGTGCCCTTGGCGACGAGCGCGAGCACCTCCCTCTCACGGGTGCTCAGCGGCTCGTTGCCGGGGGCACGCACGCGTGAGACGAGGCGGGACGCGACGGCGGGCGAGAGGACGGTGCGGCCCTCGGCGGCGGCGCGCACCGCGGTGAACAGCTCGTCGCGCGGGGCGTCCTTGAGCAGATAACCCGTCGCGCCCGCCTCGATCGCGGGCAGCGTGTCGGAGTCGGTGTCGTACGTGGTGAGGACCAGGACGCGGGCGCGGGCGCCGCGGCGGGTCAGCTCGGCGATCGCGTCGACCCCGCCCCCGCCCGGCATCCGCAGGTCCATCAGGACGACGTCCGGGTCGAGTTCGGCGGCGAGGGCCACCGCCTCGACGCCGTTCGATGCCTCGCCGAGTACCTGGAAACCAGGGGCCGACTGGAACATTCCGCGCAGGCCGTCGCGGACGACGGGGTGGTCGTCCACGACGATGAGAGTGATCGCTTCAGTGCTCATGGCGCACCAACGGTACGCGAGCCGACACCGCGGTCCCGCCGCCCGGTTCGGACTCCACGGTGAGCGAGCCCGCGATGCGTTCGGCGCGGGCCCGCATGCCGTCGAGGCCGAAGCCGCCCGCGCCGGAGCGGGCCGGCAGGGCGAGCGGGTCGAAGCCGCGGCCGTCGTCGCGGACGTCCAGGGTGACCTCGTCGCCCATGAAGGAGAGGGTGACGCCGAGGCGGGCGGCCCCGGCGTGCCGGGCGGCGTTGGACAGCGCCTCCTGGACGATGCGCAGGAGGGTCGCCTCGATCTCGTCGTGCAGGTGCTCGGCGGTGCCGGTGAGGGTGAAGTCGGCGCGCACCCCGGTGCGTTCGGCCCATTCGGCGACCGTCTTCTTCAGCGCCTCGGGGAGCGTGTCGTGCTCCAGGGCCGTCGGGGAGAGGTTGTGCACGGAGCGCCTGGCCTCGCCCAGGCTGTGCCGGGCGAGGGCGGCCGCGCGGTCCAGGTGCTCCTTCGCCAGCTGCTCGTCCTCGGCGTTCGCGACGACCTGGAGCTGGGCGATGATGCCGGTCAGACCCTGTGCGATGGTGTCGTGGATCTCGGCGGCGAGCCTGCGCCGCTCGTCGGCGACGCCCGCCTCGCGGGCCTGGAGGAGGAGTTGGGCGTGCAGGGCGGCGTTCTCGTCCATGGCCTGCTGGAGCGCGGTGTTGGTGCGTTCCAGCTCGATGATGGTGGCGGTCTGGACGCGGGCGCGCTCGTCCTCCTGGGCGGCGAGGTGGGCGAAGACGGTGAGCAGCGCGACGTTCACCGCGATCAGTCCGCCGAAGACGATCCAGCCGAGTTCGCCGTCGGGCGGAAGGCCGCCCGACTGGGAGCCGGACATGGTGACGGCGGTGGCGAAGAGGCCCGGCTTCAACAGGCGCGGGGGCAGCAGCCGCTCGGCGCCGAAGTAGCCGAGTACGGCGTAGAACGCGAAGAACGGGTTGATCCAGGCGAGGGCGAACGCGATGGCCCAGCGCAGGGCGTAGTAGGCGATGGCCGCGGGTGAGGGCTCCGGGGGCGTCGGCGCCGGCCTGCCCCACCACAGCTGGAGCGCGACTCCCGAGCCGACCAGGGCCCAGGAGACGTACCAGTCGCCGCGGCCCATCCCGACGAGGTCGCCCGTGGCGAGGGCCATGACGACGCTGAACGCGAGGAGGGCGTAGGGACCCCAGCGGTGGAACTGGGCCCACCGCTGCTCGATCATCTTCGCGGTGTCCGCCGAACTGGTGCTCACCGCACCAGTGTCCGCCATGGGCCAGGTCACCCTCGGGTCACTCCCACCGGAACCAGCGCGCGGCCGCCGTGGCGAGGACCACGGTCCACAGGGCGAGGATGCCCAGGTGGGACCAGGCGGGCCAGTCGCCGCCCGCCGCTTCGCCCAGGGCCTGCGCGGCGGCGCCGAGCGGGGTGAGCTCCACGACGCGGGCGAGCGCGTCGGGCATCGCCTGCACCGGCAGCCAGACGCCCGCGCTGAACATCATCGGGAAGAAGACGGCGGAGCCGATGGCGTTCGCGGCCTTCGTGGTGCGGGCGAGCGCCGAGACCAGGGCGCCGAGGGCGAGGCCGCTCAGGACGGCGAGGGCCAGCGCGAGCGCGTATCCGAGGGGCTGGCTCGGCAGCTTCACGTCGAAGACGAGGCGGCCCACGGCCAGGGTGAGCAGGGCCGAGGCGAGGGCGGCCGCGCCGTGGATGCCCATCTGCGCGCCGAGCACGGCGGAGGGCCGGACCGGTGTGGTGGACATGCGGCGCAGGATGCCGCGTTCGCGGTAGCCGGTGATGAGCGGCGGCATGGCCTGCAGGCCCGACATGATCAGCGAGAGGAGCACCGAGACGGGGACGTACGTGTCGACCAGGCGCAGACCGCCGAGCGAGGCGTCGGTCTCGCGGAAGGAGGGAATGGAGCCGAGGATCACCAGGAGCAGGGTGGGGAACACCATGATCCAGAAGAGGGCTCCCGGCTCGCGGCGGAAGAGGCGCAGCTCGGCCTTGAGGACGGCGGCCGAGGGGTTGGTCTTCGTGGCGGCGTGCGGTGCGGCGACGGCGGTGGTCATGCCTTGGCTCCCGTCAGATCGAGGAATGCGTCGTCCAACGTGGCGTCGGCGACCCGGAGTTGGTGGGCGGTGATGCGGTGCCTGGCGAGCAGGGTGATCGCGGCGTCCACGGTCGCGTCGGTGCCGCCCAGGGTGTAGCGGCCGTCGCGGTACTCGACGGAGGTGACGGCGGGCAGCGCCGCGAGCAGCCGCTCGTCCAGCGGCGCGGACGGCGTGAAGGACATGACGGTGGAGTTCGCGGCCCGGCTGATCAGGCCCGCCGGGGTGTCCAGGGCGGCGACCTTGCCCTGGTCGATGACCGCGATGCGGTCGCACAGGCGCTGGGCCTCCTCCATGAAGTGCGTGACGAGGAGGACGGTGACGCCGCTGTCGCGTACGTCCTCGATGAGCTCCCAGGTGTCGCGGCGGGCGCGCGGGTCGAGGCCGGTGGTCAGTTCGTCGAGGACGACGACCCGGGGGCTGCCGATCAGGGAGAGCGCGATGAACAGGCGCTGCTTCTGGCCGCCGGAGAGCTTCGCGAAGCGGCTGTCGAGCTTGTCGGTCAGGCGCAGGCGTTCGGCGAGCGGCCGCCAGTCCGCGGGGTTCGGGTAGAACGCGGCGTACAGCTCCAGGGCCTCGCGGACGGTGAGCTTGGGCTGGAGCTCGCTCTGCTGGAGCTGCGCGCCGAGGATGCGGGTGAGTTGTTCGTGGTCGGCGACGGGGTCGAGGCCCGCGACGCGGACGGCGCCGGAGTCGGGGACGCGCAGGCCCTCGACGCACTCGACGGTGGTGGTCTTGCCCGCGCCGTTCGGGCCGAGGATGCCGAAGATCTCGCCTTCCTCGACGGCGAAGGAGACGCCGTCGACGACGGTGCGCCCGGCGTAGACCTTCTTGAGTTCGTGCACTTCGATGAGGGGCATGCGTCGAGAATCGCCGGTGGGCGGGGGTGCGGACATCGCCCGTCGCGCTCGAAGACGCATCAACCGATCGGTTGATGGAGGGGTGCGACCGCACCGGCGGCCGTGCCCGAAACGTCGCTTTGCGCAGAGCAAAACTCGGTGGGCTCTGTCAGTGGCGATCCGTAGGCTCGCTCCTGATGCCGAAATCAGATGCACCTACCAAGGATCGGTCCACCGTCAGAACGCTGCTGCGGCTGTGGCCCTACGTGCGTCCGGTGCGAACTCGCCTGCTCACCGCGGCATTTGTCGCGATCATCGCCTCCTGTACCGGCCTCGTCTTCCCCCTCGTACTGAAGTGGATGGTGGACGGCCCGGTGGCCGACCGGGACCCGACGGGGGTGTGGCTCGGGGCGCTCCTGCTGCTTGTGCTCGGCGTCGCGGAGGCACTGCTCTTCGGGCTGCGCCGGTGGCTGGTGGCGCGGCCGCTCGCGGGCGTGGAGGCCTCGATGCGGGCGGATCTCTTCCGCCATCTGCAGCGGCTCCCCGTGGCCTTCCACGACCGGTGGGCGTCGGGGCAGTTGCTCTCGCGCGGCACCACCGATCTGATGCTGCTGCGGATGTTCCTCGCCTTCCCGCTGACGTTCCTGCTGGTCAACGGCGCGACCATCGTGGTCGGCGTGATCATCCTGCTCGGCCAGGACTTCACGCTCGGCCTGGTGCTCCTCGCGCCCGTGGCGCCGATGGTGATCGTCCTCGCGTACTACGAGGGGCGGTTCACCACCGTGGCGCGGCGCGCGCAGGACCAGGTGGGCGACCTGACGACGGTGGTCGAGGAGAGCGTGCTCGGCATCCGCATCATCAAGGGCTTCGGACGCCACCGCAGCCAGACGCGGGCGTTCCGCGAGCTCTCGCACACGCTGCGCGGCACCGAGCTGGCCAAGGCGCGGATCCTCGCCGCGATCAACGCCGTGATCATGGCGCTGCCGGAGGCCGCGATCGGGGCGGCGCTCGTGCTCGGCACGGTGCGGGTCGCGGACGGCGACCTGTCCGCGGGCACGCTGGTCGCCTTCCTCTCCACGGCGCTCGCGCTGCGCTGGCCGGTGGAGTCGATCGGCTTCCTGATCGCGATGTGCCAGGAGTCGGCGACGGCCACGGAGCGGTACTTCGAGGTGATGGACGCCGAGCCGGAGGACGCCGCGGTCGCCGCCACCGCGCGGGCTTCCGACGACCGGGCTTCCGACGACCGGGCCTCCACCGGCCGGGCTTCCACCGGCCGGGCCTCCGCCGCGAAGGCCGCAGAGGACGGCGGGCTGCGTTTCCACGGCGTGGAGTTCCGCTACCCCGACGCCGCGCCGGACGCACCCCCCGTCCTGGACCGCGTCGACCTGCACATACGCCCCGGCGAGACCATGGCCCTGGTCGGCGCGACCGGCAGCGGCAAGACGACGCTGACCGCGCTGGTGCCGCGGCTGCACGAGATCACCGGCGGCCGCATCACGCTGGACGGCGAGGACATCACGGCGATGGACCGCGAGCGGCTGCGCACGCTGGTGTCCGTGGCCTTCGAGGAGCCCACGCTCTTCTCCGCGACGGTCGGCGAGAACGTCCTGATGGGCGCCGGAAAGGGCGCGGGCGCGGCCGAGTTGGACCGTGCCCTTGACGTGGCGCAGGCCGGCTTCGCCCGCGCACTGCCCCAGGGCACCGACACCCAGGTCGGCGAGCAGGGCCTGAGCCTGTCCGGCGGCCAGCGCCAGCGCCTCGCGCTGGCCCGCGCGGTGGTGGGCCGCCCCCGCTTCCTGGTCCTGGACGACCCGCTCTCCGCACTCGACGTCCACACGGAGGCGCTGGTGGAGGCGGCACTGCGGCGGGTCCTCGCGGACACGACGGCGCTGATCGTGGCGCACCGGCCCTCCACCGTCCAGCTCGCGGACCGTGTCGCCCTGCTCTCCGGCGGCCGCGTCGCCGCCGTCGGCACCCACCAGGAACTCCTGCGGGAGAACGCGGAGTACGCCTGGCTGATGTCGGGAGCCGAAGCCGACCACACTGCCGAGGAGGCTGCCCGATGACCACCTCGTCGACGTCCACGCCGTGGGCCACGGAGCCGGGGCACGAGGAGGGCGCGGACGACGGCGCCCCCGACAAGGCCCCGAAGAGCCCCGTCGGCGCCGAAGACCCGTTCGACAAGGACGAGTTGCCCGCGGCGCCGGGCGCCACACTCAGGCTGCTGCGCTCGCTGCTTTCGCCGCTGCGCGGCCGCGTCGTCCTGGCCACCGTGCTGCTCCTCGTGCAGCAGGCCGCCGTGCAGGCGGGGCCGCTGCTCGTCGCGTACGCCATCGACCGCGGCGTGCCCGCCGTGCGCGCCGACGACTACGGCCCGCTGATCGCCGTCGCCGTCGGCTATCTGCTCTGCGCGGGCGCCTCCGGCGCGCTGCAGTACGCGTTCGTCGTCGCCTCCGCGCGCGTCAACCAGGACGTCCTGCTCGACCTGCGCGGCCGCATCTTCCGGCACGCGCAGGCGCTCAGCGTCGACTTCCACGAGCGGTACACGTCGGGGCGGCTCATCTCCCGCTCGACCACGGACGTCGAGTCGCTGCGGGAGCTGCTCGGCGAGGGGCTTCAGGAGCTCATCACGGTCCTGCTGTCCTTCGTCTACATCTCGGCGATGCTGCTCTGGCTCGACCTCGGTCTCGGCGCGGTGGCCGTGGCGTCGTTCGTGCCGCTCTGTCTCCTCATCCGGCTCTACCAGCGGCGCGCGGGGGCGATGTACCGCGAGCGCTCGACCGCCATCGCCGCCGTCATCGTGAAGTTCGCGGAGACGATGAACGGCATCCGGCCGGTGCGGGCGTTCCGCAGGGAGCGGCCCAACGACGCGGAGTTCGCCGCGCTCAACCACCGGCACGAGCGGACCAACGGCGACGCGATCCTGGAGATGGCCCGCTATGTGGTCGGCTCGCGGCTCGTCGCCAACACCGCCGTGGCCGGCATCGTGCTGTGGGGTGCCCACCGCGTCGCGGACGGCGGGCTCGCGCTCGGTGTGCTCGCCGCCGCTGTGCTGTATCTGCGGCGCCTGTACGACCCGATCGACCGGCTCGGCATGTTCCTCAACTCCTACCAGTCGGCGGCCGCTTCCCTGGAGAAGATCGCGGGCCTGCTCGCCCAGACCCCGACGGTGCCCGAACCGGAGGCTTCGGCGAGCCGCTCCCTGCCCGCCCAGGAGTCCGAGCACCCGGGCCGCGAGGTCCGCTTCGACGGGGTGCGGTTCGCCTACCGCACCGGCGGCGAGGTACTGCCCCGCTTCGACCTGACGCTGCCCGCCGGGCAGACCGTCGCCGTGGTCGGCTCCACCGGCGCGGGCAAGTCCACGCTCGCCAAGCTGCTCGCCCGCTTCTACGACCCTTCCCCAAGCTCTCCGACAAGCTCCGAGCAGGGGAGACCCCATTCGGGCGCCGTCCTGCTCGACGGCGTCGACCTGCGGGACCTCACGGGCGCCGAGCTGCGGCGCGGCGTGGTCATGGTGACGCAGGAGGCGTTCCTGTTCTCCGGGACCGTCGCCGAGAACATCGCGATCGGCAGGCCCGAGGCCACGCGCGAGGAGGTCGAGCGCGCCGCGAAGGCCATCGGCGCCCATGACTTCATCACCTCGCTCCCCGACGGGTACGACACCGACGTACGCAAGCGCGGCGGCCGGATCTCCGCGGGCCAGCGGCAGTTGGTGGCCTTCGCCCGCGCCCTGCTCGCCGACCCCGCGGTGCTGATCCTCGACGAGGCGACCAGCTCGCTGGACATCCCGGGCGAGCGGGCCGTGCAGCGCGCCATGCACACGGTGCTGCGCGGCCGCACCGCCGTGGTGATCGCCCACCGGCTCTCCACGGTGGAGATCGCCGACCGGGTGCTCGTCATGGAGGGCGGCCGGATCGTCGAGGACGGCAGCCCGGCCGAACTGATCGCGGGCACCGGATCGTTCGCGGATCTTCATCGCGCCTGGCGGGACAGTGTGGTGAGCTGATCCCATGACGGAACCGATCACCGAACCCGGGCCCATGTCCACGCCGGACCTCGTCGTCACCGAGCTGTACCAGGGCTATCCGGGGGTCGCCTTCGGCGGGTACGTGGCCGGGCTCCTCGCCGAGCGCGCGACCGCGGAGACGGTGCGGGTGGACTTCCGCGCCAAGACCCCGGTGGGCGAGCCGGTGCGCCTCGCCGGCGGTCCGGGCGGCGGCGCGCTGCTCACCGACCGCGCGGGCACGGCCCTGGCCGTCGCGACGCCCGCGCCCGAAGCGGCCCTCACCGCGCCGCCCGCCCCTTCCTGGGACGAGGCCGCGGCCGCCTCGGAGGCCTACCTCGCGGCGCCGCCCCTGCTCGCCGAGGAGGACGTGGACTGCTTCGGCTGCGGGAAGCGGGCGCCGGGCAGCGGTCTGCTGCAGCACTGCATGCCGGTGCCCGGCCGGGACATGGTCGCCACCGCCTGGGTGCCGCACGCCTCCTTCGCCGACGCCGACGGGGTGTTCAGGCCGGACCTGGTCTGGGCCGCCCTTGACTGCCCGAGCGCGGCGGCCGGCATCCTCCTGGGCGGACTGCGCATGGGCGCGGTGACGGCGGCCCTGACGGGACGGGTACTGCGCCAGGTGACGGCGGGCGAACGCCACATCACGTACGCCTGGCTGTTGCACGAGTCGGGCCGCAAGCACACGATGGGCGTCGCGGTGGCCACGGCGAAGGGCGAACTGTGCGCGCTGGGCGAGGCGTTGTGGATCGACCCGAGGACATAGCAGCCCCGGCCGCATGAATTCAGCCTCTCCGGCGGCTGAGGAACGGGTCCGGGGCGGAGCCCGATTCGGCCACCAGGCTTGCCCGGACCGATCCCCCGTACCGCCGAAGGCCTCCGCATAGCGAACGCCCTCCACCGGCCAACGGACCATTTCCGGCCAACTATTGACGCGCCCCTGACAGCAACACCGCTCTGGTGCCACTCTTCCCCTCAACCGTCGCACGGTCTTCAACAACGTGACGGTTTCTCCGCGCAATGCCCTGTGTGCACCGCCCAGTTCTGCGTTCCGCCTTGCTCTGCCCGGACGGCGACCCAGCCGTCCGGTAGTTCTGGCCGCGCACCCCCGCGGCCGCGCAGAAGGAGTCCGTGTTGAGAAGCACCTCCCACAGACGCACCGCCGCCGTCGGCGCCCTCTCCGCCGTCGCCGCCCTCCTCGCCGTAGCCGTCCAGGCCGGGCCCGCCTCCGCCGACAACCCCGGTTCTGCGGCCGCGACCGCGCCGAAGACCGCCAAGGCCCAGAAGCTCGGGAAGGTCGACCCCGGCGCCCTGGCCGCCAAGCTCACCCCCGCCCAGCGCGCGGAGCTCCTGCGCGACGCCAACGCCACCAAGGCGGACACCGCCAAGGACCTGGGCCTCGGCGCCAAGGAGAAGCTCGTCGTCCGCGACGTCACCAAGGACCGTGACGGCACGGTCCACACCCGCTACGAGCGCACCTACGACGGCCTGCCCGTCCTCGGCGGCGACTTGGTGGTCGACACCGCGAAGTCCGGCAAGACCGAGGGCGTCACCAAGGCCGCCAAGGCGCAGCTCAAGGGCGTCGACCTGAGCGCCGACATCAAGGCGTCGGCCGCCGAGAAGCAGGCGCTGGCCGCCGCGAAGAGCGAGGGCTCGAAGAAGACCGACGCGGACCGGGCGCCGCGCAAGGTCGTGTGGATGGCCAAGGGCGAGCCGACTCTCGCGTACGAGACCGTGGTCGGCGGCCTGCAGCACGACGGGACGCCGAACGAGCTGCACGTCATCACGGACGCCACGACCGGCAAGAAGCTCTTCCAGTGGCAGGGCATCGAGAACGGCACGGGCAACACGCAGTACAGCGGCCAGGTCACCCTGGGCACTGCCCAGTCGGGGTCGAACTACACACTCACCGACACCGGCCGCGGCAACCACAAGACGTACAACCTGAACCGCGGCACCTCGGGCACCGGCACGCTCTTCTCGGGTCCCGACGACATCTGGGGCAACGGCCAGGCCTCCAACGCGGAGACCGCGGGCGCCGACGCCCACTACGGCGCCGCGCTCACCTGGGACTACTACAAGAACGTGCACGGCCGCAGCGGCATCCGCGGCGACGGCGTCGGCGCGTACTCGCGGGTCCACTACGGCAACAACTACGTCAACGCCTTCTGGTCGGACTCCTGCTTCTGCATGACGTACGGCGACGGCGCGGGCAACGCCAAGCCGCTGACGTCCATCGACGTGGCGGCCCACGAGATGACGCACGGCGTCACCTCCGCGACCGGCAACATGACCTACAGCGGCGAGTCCGGCGGCCTGAACGAGGCGACCTCGGACATCTTCGCGGCGGCCGTCGAGTTCGGCGCCAACAACGCCCAGGACAAGGGCGACTACTTCGTCGGCGAGAAGATCGACATCCGCGGCGACGGCACCCCGCTGCGCTACATGGACAAGCCGAGCAAGGACGGCTCGTCCAAGGACTCGTGGTACTCCGGCATCGGCAGCATCGACGTGCACTACTCGTCCGGCGTCGCCAACCACTTCTACTACCTGCTGAGCGAGGGCAGCGGCAAGAAGGAGATCAACGGCGTCCAGTACGACTCGCCGACCTCCGACGGCCTGCCGGTGACCGGCATCGGCCGCGACAAGGCGTCGCTGATCTGGTTCAAGGCGCTCACCACGAAGTTCACGACGACGACCAACTACGCGGCGGCCCGCACCGGGACGCTCGCGGCCGCCGGTGAGCTGTACGGCACCTCCAGCACCGAGTACGCGGCCGTGGCGCACGCCTGGGCGGCCGTGAACGTCGGCAGCCGTCCCGGTGGCGGGACGCCGGGCACCGACTTCGAGAACACCACGGACGTCGACATCCCGGACAACGGTGCCGCGGTCACCTCCTCGGTCAACGTCACCGGCCGCACCGGCAACGCGCCGAGCACCCTGAAGGTCGGCGTGGACATCGTGCACACCTGGCGCGGTGACCTGAAGGTGGACCTGATCGCCCCCGACGGGACGGCCTACGTCCTGAAGGCGGCCAGTGGTTCGGACTCCGCGGACAACATCAAGGAGACCTACACGGTCAACGCCTCGTCCGAGGTGGCCAACGGCACGTGGAAGCTGCGGGTCCAGGACGTGGCCGCGCAGGACACCGGCTACATCAACAGCTGGAAGCTCACTTTCCCGTAGATCTCCGAGATCCCTGCGCAAGCAATCGCGCACCATGACGGCGCCGCCCCGGGTGAATCAACTCCCCGGGGCGGCGCGCTCGTTCCGGATGGATTCCGTTAACAGCCTGTTCGCATTCCGTAAGTTGACCATCGCTCAACGGACGATTTCCGGCCAACATCCAGCCAAGGGATGACATGTACCTGGCTCGAATGACACTCTTCCCTCGCACCGCACAGGAATCACACCCGCACCGCGTCTTTCATGCCCGGGTAGTCCCCCATGCCACCTGGGCCCCCCACAGAAGGAGCCTGCGTGACCCCCCACATATCCCGTAAGCGTTCAACGCTGGCCATAGCCACCGCTGTTGCCGCAGGAGCGCTGCTCACCGCCGGACTGACCACCGGCGCCTCCGCACAGCCGGACAAGAACGCCACCCTGGCCGGCGCGCCCGTCAGCCTCTCGGCGTCGGCCCGCGCGGACCTCCTGCAGGACGCGAGCTCGGACAAGGCCGCCACCGCCGACAGGATCGGTCTGGGCGCCAAGGAGAAGCTCGTCGTCCGCGACGTCGTCAAGGACGCCGACGGCACCACCCACACCCGCTACGAGCGCACCTACGAGGGCCTGCCCGTCCTCGGCGGCGACCTCGTCGTGCACACCGCCAAGAGCGGCAAGCTCAAGGGCGTCACCAAGGCCACGAAGGCGACGGTGAAGGTCGCATCCACCGACGCGAAGCTCGCCAAGTCCTCGGTCGCCCGGTCCGCCGAGAGCACGGCCGCCAAGGCGAAGACGGCCAAGGCCGACGCGCAGCCCCCGCGCAAGGTGATCTGGGCCGCCACCGGCAAGCCCGTCCTCGCGTACGAGACCGTCGTCACCGGCATGCAGAAGGACGGCACGCCGAGCCGACTGCGCATCGTCACGGACGCCGCCACCGGCAAGAAGCTCTTCCAGCAGCAGGAGATCGAGAACGCCACCGGCAACAGCCAGTACAGCGGGAAGGTCGAGATCGGCTCCAAGAAGGGCGGCAGCGGCTTCGAGCTGACCGACGACTCCCGCGGCGGCCACTCCACGTACAACCTGGAGAACGGCCAGGGCGAGGGCAAGATCTTCACGGACGACGACGACACGTGGGGCAACGGCAAGCCGGACGACGTGCAGACCGCCGGTGTCGACGCCGCCTACGGCGCCCAGCTCACCTGGGACTACTACAAGAGCGTCCACGGCCGTGAGGGCATCAAGGGCGACGGCAAGGGCGCGACCTCGCGGGTCCACTACGGCGACAGCTACGTCAACGCCTTCTGGGACGACAGCTGCTTCTGCATGACGTACGGCGACGGCGAGGGCAACAAGAAGCCCCTCACCGAGATCGACGTCGCGGCCCACGAGATGACGCACGGCGTCACCTCGGCGACCGGCAACATGGAGTACAGCGGCGAGTCCGGCGGCCTGAACGAGGCCACCTCCGACATCTTCGCCGCGGGCGTCGAGTTCAACGCCAAGAACACCGAGGACGTCGGCGACTACCTCGTCGGCGAGAAGATCGACATCAACGGCGACGGCACCCCGCTGCGCTACATGGACAAGCCCTCCAAGGACGGCTCGTCCCTGGACAGCTGGAGCGAGGACGCGGGCAACGTCGACGTCCACTACTCCTCGGGCATCGCCAACCACTTCTTCTACCTGCTGTCCGAGGGCAGCGGCGCGAAGGAGATCAACGGCGTCAAGTACGACTCCCCGACCGCCGACGGCTCCAAGGTCGAGGGCATCGGGCGCGACAAGGCCGAGAAGATCTGGTTCAAGGCCCTGACGACGTACTTCACGTCGACCACGCAGTACAAGGACGCCCGTGAGGGCACGCTGAAGGCCGCGTCCGACCTGTACGGTGCGGACTCCGCCGAGTACAAGGGCGTCGAGGCGGCCTGGACCGGCGTCAACGTCAAGTAACCGTACGCAGCGTCGACGGGGGCCCGCGGTCGCGGGCCCCCGTTGCCGTGCTCACCGCATGAGCACCCCCGCCTCCTCCCCCGTGGCCTCGGACGGCACCGCCACGAGCCCCAACTCGGCCCCGCCGGCCAGCAGTCGATGAGAAGGCAGGATCCGCACGGTGTACCCGAAGGGCCCCGTACGATCCAGCGCAAGGGGGCCTTCGTACACGAGCCGCCCCTCCTGATCCGGCCCTGCCGCGGGCTTCAGCGGAACCGAAGAGGCATCGGCGAGGTGGTCCTCGGGGTCCACGCGCCCCGCGAGGACCTGCACCTCCACCTCGTCCGGGGTCAGCTCCCCCAGACGCACCCGCACCCGCAGGGACAGCGTGGCGCCCAGCTCGGCGGTGGCTCCGGTCACCGAGGCCTCCACGTGGTCGACGGCGACGCGCGGCCAGGCGGCGCGGACCCGGGCCTTCCACGCGGCCAGCTCCCCGGCGGCCGTGACGTCAAGGGCCCGGTGGGCGCGGGCGGCGGGGACGTACAACTCCTCGACGTACTCGCGCACCATGCGGCCCGCGAGGACCTTCGGGCCGAGGCGGGTCAGCGTCCTGCGGACCATCTCGATCCAGCGGTCGGGCAGACCGCCGGGGCCGTGCTCGTAGAAGCGGGGGGCGATGCGGCGCTCCAGGAGGTCGTAGAGCGCGGCGGCCTCCAGGTCGTCGCGGCGGTCGTCGTCGGTGGCGGCGCCGTCCGCGGTCGGGATGGCCCAGCCGAAGTCCGGCTCGAACCATTCGTCCCACCACCCGTCCAGGACCGAGAGGTTGAGCGCGCCGTTCAGGGCCGCCTTCATGCCGCTCGTGCCGCACGCCTCCAGCGGGCGCAGCGGATTGTTCAGCCACACGTCGCAGCCGGGGTAGAGCTTCTGCGCCATCGCCATGCCGTAGTCCGGCAGGAACACGATGTGCCGGCGCACCCGCGGGTCGTCGGTGAACCTGACCAGGTCCTGGATGAGGCGCTTGCCGCCGTCGTCCGCCGGGTGCGCCTTGCCCGCGACGACGATCTGGACGGGCCGTTCGGGGTGGCGGAGCAGCTCCATCAGCCGGTCGCGGTCGCGGAGCATCAGCGTGAGGCGTTTGTACGAGGGGACGCGGCGGGCGAAGCCGATGGTGAGGACCTCCGGGTCGAGGACCTCGTCGATCCAGCCCAACTCGGCGGTGGCGGCGCCGCGTTGCCGCCACGAGTCGTACAGTCGCCGCCTGACCTCGTCGACGAGCTGCCCGCGCAGAGAGCGGCGCAGCTCCCAGATGTCGGCGTCCTGGATGTCGGCCACCGCGTCCCAGCGGTCGGAGCCGCCGACGGAGAGGGCGTCCTCGGTGCGCCGTTCGCCGATCTGGCGCGCGCCGAGCCGGAAGACCTCGGGGGCCACCCAGGTCGGGGCGTGCACGCCGTTGGTGACGGAGGTGATGGGGACCTCGTCGGCGTCGAAGCCGGGCCACAGGCCCGCGAACATTTCCCGGCTGACCGCGCCGTGCAGCGTGGAGACGCCGTTGGCGCGGCTGCCCAGGCGCAGGCCCATCACGGCCATGTTGAAGACGTTGGGTTCGCCGCCCGGGTAGGTCTCCATGCCGAGCCGCAGGACGTCGCCGACGTCGATGCGGGGCAGTTCGGCGTCGGGGCCGAAGTGGTGGGCGACCAGTTCGCGGTCGAAGCGGTCGATGCCCGCGGGCACGGGTGTGTGGGTGGTGAAGACGGTGCCGGCCCTGACGGCTTCGAGCGCGGCGTCGAAGTCGACGGGGTCCAGGGCCAGTTCGTGAATGCGCTCCAGGCCGAGGAAGCCCGCGTGGCCCTCGTTGGTGTGGAAGACCTCGGGCTCGGGGTGGCCGGTCAGGCGGCAGTACGCCCGTATGGCGCGGACCCCGCCGATGCCGAGGAGCATCTCCTGGAGGAGGCGGTGCTCGCTGCCGCCGCCGTAGAGCCGGTCGGTGACGTCGCGCTCGCCGGGGTCGTTCTCCTCGACGTCGGAGTCGAGCATGAGCAGCGGCACGCGTCCGACCTGGGCCTGCCAGACGTGCGCGAGCAGTGAGCGCCCGCCGGGCAGGGCGAGGGCGATCCTCGCGGGGGTGCCGTCCGCCTCGCGCAGCAGGGAGAGGGGCAGTTCGTTCGGGTCGAGGACGGGATAGTGCTCCTGCTGCCAGGCGTCGCGGGAGAGCGACTGGCGGAAGTAGCCGTGCCGGTAGAGCAGTCCGACGCCGATGAGCGGGACGCCGAGGTCGCTGGCCGCCTTGAGGTGGTCGCCGGCGAGGATGCCGAGGCCGCCCGAGTACTGCGGCAGGGCGGCGGTGATGCCGAACTCGGGCGAGAAGTAGGCGACGGCGCGCGGGAGTTGGCCGTCGCCGCGGGCGCGTTCCTGGTACCAGCGGTCCCCACTGACGTAATCCCGCAGCTCGTCCGCGACCTCGTCGAGGCGGCGCAGGAAGCCTTCGTCCTCGGCGAGTTCGGCGAGCCGGACGGGCGGCACCCCGCCGAGGAGCCGCACGGGGTCACAGCCGGACGCCGCCCACAGCCGGGGGTCGACGGCCTCGAACAGGTCTCGGGTGCGCGGATGCCAGGACCAGCGCAGGTTGCGGGCCAACTCGGCGAGACGGCCGAGCGGTTCGGGAAGGACGGGACGTACGGTGAATCGACGGATGGCCTTCACAGCGACTCCACCTGTAGGGGGAATGCGTTACGTATCGACCTACGCGTCGAAGGTAGCGGTGACCGCCCCCCGGCAACCACGGCGCACGGCGGCAGGAAGGAGGGGCCCGGCGCGGACCGGGCCCCTCTGCCTTACGGATGCGGTCGGCGGCGGTCGGCCGCCGAGGCCGCGGTGACCGCCGTCAGCCGCTGGTGTAGCGGTAGCGCAGGCCGTTGCTGTAGCCGCCACTGCTCTCGGCGACGACCCACACCGGGCCCTCGGAGTGGGACGGAGTGATGGCGACCAGCTTGGTCGCCGTCTGCTCCTTGATGATGGCGGCGTCGTGGTCGAAGTAGATGTCGATGACGTACTGCAGGTGGTTGCCGTGCACCGTCACCTGCTGGCCACCGTCCACGGAACCCGAGGGGGGCTCGAAGCGGATGAGCTCGGGCCTCGGGTCACTGTCGACTGCCATGTTCTGCTCCCTTGATCGAGGAGGAGGACGATGAGCGTGCATGCGGACCTTCGAATTCTTCCGTGTGCAAAGAGGCACGTCGGCCACGCGAGAACGAAGGTAGCGAGAGAGCGACGCGTCCACAATTGCGGTTATTCCCAACTGGCCAGTTTTTCGGGCGGGTTGTGGGGCTGGCTCGAAGTGCCGGGTTGACGACCTCGATCGCCCCTTCCCCGCTGGTCATGTTTCGGGGCGACGGCACGGCACCCAGGGCGAATTGGCGTGGAGTACACCCGGAGGGCACTCTTCAATTCAATGCGGCGCGCCTGACAATGACCTGAAGAGTTCCGGGCAGAGATTTCTTTGATTTCGGGACCGGGCAGCACGAAAGGGCCCGTGCCCATAAAGGCACGGACCCTTCTGACGCGCGGTCGGCGGCCACACCGGGTCGGCTATGACCAAGGCCTTGGCCGTCCCTCTGAACCGACGGGCGGGGTTCGGCACTCCTCCCTGCGGATCAAGCTGCGTCCCAGGCTCAGCCCTCGCGGACCTTCCCGGGAAACCTGACATCGTGCGCCGGCGTCATGCCCCCCCCGGAGAGAGTTTCTTTGGTAGCACGCCGCCCGGAGGCCGTGAAGCAGGTCGGCGAGGCGCGGAGCGGAATTCAGGACTGGTCTTGGCCGACTCAAAGCGAATGCCTCTTCATATGCCGTTCACGGATCGCGCAACTATAGAACCGTAAACCGCGAAACCCGGGTTCCCTGTTGGGGAACGGGAGGCAGGTGAATCGAATGCCCTGGCTATCGATGACACACTCGCACCAGCTTCACCAAAAGACAGCACCGGAAATTGAGCGATCCAGCGGCGGCGTTTCCACCTGGAAAGGGTGACTTGATTCCTGTGCCGCCCCGCATTCCCGGCAGGAGCGCCATTGCCCGTCGAACTCCGCGCGGTCCACCTTCGGCGGCGGACTTCACCGGCGCCGCGTGCGCACGCCGGAAGCCGGACCTCCGGAGGGGACCGATGACGAGCGGGGCACCCGCACAGCAGGGCACCATCCGCACGCTCGCGGGCACCGGCGTGCAGTACTTCGCCGTGGGCGGTGAGGACGGTCGGGCTCGGCCGGTCGTTCCTGCCGTCGCCATTCACGCCGTCGTCGGTCGTGGCGTCGTCGGTCACGCCGTCGCCGGTCACGCCGTCGCCGGTCACGCCGTCGTCGGTCACGCCGTCGTCGGTCGTGGCGTCGTCGGTCGTGGCGTCACTCGACGCCACATTCGCGCCGTTCCTCAACCGTCACGACGCACCCACCAGGCCCCCGCACCCGCTGTAATCTGCAACTTGCCGCGGCGTCACAGGAGATGGCGACCGGCGACAGCGGCATCGGCAACAGAAGCATCCGGGGGGCGGCTGATGATCGGGCAGTTGCGGGAGTCCTCTCCGCCGCGCGTGGGTCCGTACGAGACGTTGGCCCGGCTGGGGGCGGGCGGTATGGGCGAGGTGTTCCTGGCCTCCCCGGGGCCCCACGAGCCCGGCCGTCCCTACGATCCCGACGCGCTCGTCGCCGTGAAGGCGATCCGCGGGGACATCGCGGGCGACGCGGCCTTCCGCGCGCGGTTCCGGCGCGAGATCTCCGTCGCGGCATCCGTCGACAGCCCCTACGTGGCACGCCTCGTCGCGGGCGACGCGGACGCCGACCAGCCCTGGCTCGCCACGGAGTACGTCGCCGGGCCCACCCTCGCCGCCGCGGTCCGGCGGCACGGACCGCTGCCCGCCGCGGCCGTCGCCGCGCTCGGCGCCGGGGTGGCCCGCGCGCTGGCCGCCGTGCACGCGGCGGGCGCCCTGCACCGTGACCTGAAGCCCGCGAACGTCCTGCTCGGCGCGGAGGGGCCCAAGCTCATCGACTTCGGTGTGGCGCGGGCGCCCGGCGCGACCACGATGACCTCGACGGGCCTGCTCGTGGGCACGCCCGGCTTCATGTCCCCCGAGCATGTGGCGGGCGGCCGCCACGTGGTGGCCGCGTCCGACGTGTTCTGCCTGGCGTCGGTCCTCGCCTACGCGGCGTCCGGCGAGGACCCGTTCGGCGACGGGCCCATGGCGGCGGTCCTCTACCGGGTGTCCCGCGCCGAGGCTCAACTGGACGGCGTACCCGAGCAGTTGCGGGAGCTGCTCACCGCGTGCCTGTCCCGGGAGCCGGACGAGCGGCCGAGCCCTGACGAGGCGGCATCCCGCCTCGCGGAGCTGGAGGGGGAGGAAGACTCCGGGACGGAATCCGCCGCCGCCTGCGCCCCCGCATCCCTCTGGCCCGACGCCCTCATCGGCGACATCGCCGAAGTCCGCCGCGAAGCCGAGCAGTTGTGCGCCTCGCGGCGGCCCCTGCTGCCCCTCTCCACGCAGCCCGGTGACTCCTCGCACCCCGCGACGCAGACGCCCACATGGACCCCGGCACCCGTCGAACCGCACGGCCTGCCCACCATGAGCTCCGCCCCGCCCGCCCCCGCGCCGCCCCGCCGCGGGCCGAGCCGACGCGGCGCCGTCCTCACGGTCGTCGCCGTGGCCGCGGTGGGCGCCGTCGTCGGCGGGCTGCTCGCCCTGCGCGGGCCCGACTCCGACTCGGGATCCGGCTCGGCGGGCGGCGGCTCCAAGACGCCCGGCGCCGAGACGCCCGCCCTCTCCCCCGCCCGCCTCATCGCCACCGCGGGCGTCGACGCCTCCGGCACCGCCGACCGCAGCGGCCAGGTCCCGCAGTACGCGGCGCAGCGCCCCGAGGGCTGGAAGCCGTGGCGCGCCACGTTCGGCCATGCGCCGATGAGTTGTGCGGCCGACACCGAGGCCGTGGTGTGTCTGCTGACCAACGGCACGTACGAGGCGCGCAGTGCCGTCGACGGGCACCGCCTGTGGACCTCGGACGGCCGCTCGGCGCAGGACGGTGACGTGGGCGGCGAGGCGTACATCGGACCGACCGGCGCGTTCTTCATGCCGGGCGACTCACTGGACCCCGCGGTGCGCGGCGGGACGACCGTCATCGCGTACAAGGGGCGCGTGCAGGTCCGCGACTCGGCGAGCGGTGACGTGCGGTGGACGGCCGGTGCCCCGGCCGGCCAGAAGGTGACCTCGGCGCTGCTCACCGACGACCACCTGATCGTGTCCTCGGAAGGCACGCTGGAGGGCACGACGGACGTCACGGACGGGCCGAAGGGTGCCACGGCCCAGGCGTTCCCCGTCGAGCGCGGCGGCGACCCCGTGTGGACGTACGACCTGAGCGCCGAGATCCTGGCCAAGGCCGAGCAGGGCAACTACACGGCCGACCTCGCGCACGACGGCCTCATCTACGCCCACTCCAAGGACGGCGTCATCGCGCTCGGCGAGAAGAAGGGCGACCGCGTCGGCGGCGTCTACGACGACGGCCAGTGCCGCGCCCTCATGGCCGACACCCGCGGCTCCGCCGACACCTCGGACGACCAGCTGCTCTGCACCCAAGTCATCGGCGACAGCGGGGACTTCAACGACCCGACCGCCGATCCACAGACCCGTGTCACGCGCCTGGACGCCCGTACGCTCGCGGTCCAGGGGAAGTTCGGGTTCAAGGCGCCGCCGATCGGCTCCGACGGGCACCCCGGCCTGGACGTCGTGGTGAGCGCGGTCGCTCCCGGTGCCGCGCTCGCGTACGACACGACGGGCGCGAAGCTGCTCGTGGCCGACCCGAAGAACGGCAGGCTCGCGCGCGAGGAGCCGCTGTCCGTGGTCGACTACGTCATCAAACGTCCCGTCTCCTCCGGCGCCCTGGTCATCGGCGACCGCGCCCTGACCGCCGACAACTCCACGCTGCGGACGGTGCCGTTGACCGCGGCGGGCAAGGTCCGCACGGTCAGGGTTCCCGGCGCCCCGGGCAACCGTGACGCGAAGCCCCCGCAGGACACCGGCACGGTGGTCGCCGACCAGCCGAAGCCGCCGACGGTGCTGCCGCTGGGCGGGGTCGCGACGATCGTGTACGACCAGGGGACGGTCGTGTCGGTCGAGCTGCCTTCCTGAGCGGGCCACCCCGCCTCACCGAGCAAGGGCCACGCCCTTCCCCCCTCCCGCCAACGCCCCTACGTACAGCGCTTCTTGGAGGACCCGTGCTCGACCCCCTGTCCGGGCCGCCGCGCCACGTCGGCCCGTACCGGCTGCTCGCACTCATCGGCGCGGGCGGCATGGGCGAGGTCTACCTGGCCCGCGAGCCGAGGCCCGGCGCGCCGCTCGTCGCGGTCAAGACCGTGCGCCCGGACCTGGACATCGACCGGGAGTTCCGGATCCGCTTCCGCCGGGAGATCGCGGCGGCGCGCGCGGTCTCCGGGGCGGGCACGGCCGCCCTGCTCGACGGGGACGCGGACGCCGACGTGCCGTGGCTGGCAACGGAGTACGTCGCCGGGCCCTCGCTCGCCGAGACGGTGGGCCGGTGCGGACCGCTGCCCGCGGACGCGGTGCGCGCGCTCGGCGCCGGGCTCGCCCGGGCGCTCGCCGCGGTGCACACCGCGCAGGTCCTGCACCGTGACCTCAAGCCCGGCAACGTACTCCTCACCCCCGAGGGCCCCACCCTCATCGACTTCGGCATCGCGCAGGCCTTCGACGCGACGGCGCTGACGACGGCCGGCATGGTCGTGGGCACGCCCGGCTTCATGGCTCCCGAGCAGATCGAGGGCAGCCACGCGGTGGTGCCCGCGTCGGACGTCTTCACGCTGGGCGCGGTGCTGTGCTTCGCGGCGACGGGGCGCGGCCCGTTCGACGACCAGGAGCTCGCCTCGGTCATCTTCCGCATCACGCAGGGCGACGCGGATCTGTCCGCCGTGCCCGACGCGCTGCGCGAGGTGGTCGCCCGCTGTCTGCGCCCGGAGCCCGGCGACCGGCCCACGGCGGCGGGTCTCGCCGAGCGCCTGTCGAGCGGCGCCGCGGCGTCCGTGCCGTGGCCCGCGCCCGTGCTCTCGCTCTTCGCGGAGCACAGGGAGGCGGTGGCACGGTGCGAACGGGCCGTGGCGCGGGGCTCGTTCGCGGAGGCGGAGACCACGACGGGCGCGGGCGTCCGCGCCCCGCACCTGCCGACACCGCCGCCTCCCGCACCGCCCCCGCTCCCCGCGCCCACCTCCGCCGATCCGGCCACGCCCCGCCGTCGCCGGACCTGGATCGCCGCCGCGGCGGTGGCGGCGGCCGCGGTGACCGTGGCGGCGATCCTGATACCGGGCAACGACCGGGGCGGCTCCGGCTCCGGCTCCGGCTCCGGCTCCGGCGGGAACGAGGCGGGCGGCCCGCCACGCGCCTCCTCCCCCTCCGACAAGGACTCGGCCAAGAATTCCCCCCGCATCACCACGGAGTACGGAAACCCCGACCACAGCGGCGACTTCGGCGCCGCGACGACCCGCGCCTCCGCCCGCCCCGAGGGCTGGAAGCCCTGGTCGGTGCAGCGCCCGAAGAGCCTGGACGAGCAGGGCAACGGCTGTGTCCTGGTCGCGTCGACGCTGGTGTGCCGGGACGGCAAGGGCGCAGCGACGGCCCTGGACGCCGCGACCGGCGGCCACCGCTGGACATCCCGAGGCTTCGACGCGGGCCCCGACGACCTGCAGGGAGTCCAGGAGCTGCCGCCCGAGAGCGACGGCGAGCGCGTCTACGTCCCCAGCGAGCGCGGCGTGATCGCGATCGACCTCTCCTCCGGCGGCGAACGCTGGCGCAAGCCCACCGCCTCCGACACGGCGGTGATGGCACTGACGTACGCCGAAGGCGTCGTCTACACCGCCGAGTTCAGCTTCACGGACGAGGCGAGCGGCCCGAGCAGCGCCCATGTCAGGGCCCGCCGCGCGAAGGACGGCCACGAGCTGTGGAAGTCGCCGCGGCTGCCCGCCAAGGTCCAGCACGCGCTCCTCGTCAAGGGCGAGCGGGTGTACGCGGCGGTCGAGGGCGAGGGCGTCCTCACCCTCTCCACCGGGAGCGGCAAGGTCACCCGCCGCGCGCCCGGCCGGTCCTGCTACGGACTCCTCGCGCACCGTTCGTCGATCCTGTGCTGGGACCACGGCACCGCAGGAGTCCGCGAGCTCGACCCCACGACGCTCGCCACGCGCCGCACCCTGGCCCCCGGCCTGGAGCCCGCCCTGCCGCCGGTCGTGGGCGAGGCGGACGTCCTCGTGGTGGCCACCCGCAGCCCCGACCCCGACGACCCGGTCACGCACCGCATGACGGCCTTCGACTGGCGCACCGGCAAGCGCCTGTGGCACTACGGCGCCCCGCAGGACACGGTGGCCCTGGCGCTCGCGGGCAAGCGGGTCCTCGCCGTGGGGCTCTACGAGATGTGGGGCCGGTCGACGGACGACGACATGAACTCCTACCGCAGGAAGGACGTCCCCCTCCCGGACGGCGGCACGGAATTCGACGACCGCAGCGCGTTCGGCTATCCGCTGTACGCGGGCGGCGCCCTGTTCACCGCGACACACGACGGCAGAATCCTGTCGGGCTACGCGCCCTGACCCCCGCGGCACGCCTGCGCACCGGCGGTTATCGGACCTCGTCCCGTGCCCTCGCGGTGCGCGACCCGGCCAGGGGTTCGCCCCCGCACCTGCCATTCCGTCCGGAAATCGCCGCAACCCCCACCCATCCGTCACGGGCGATATGGCCGATTCCGCCCCCTCGTACGGTCTTGTAGCCCTTCACACCGCACGAGAGGCTGCCAAGTGTCCTTTTGGGGAGGGAAGTTGGGGAGGGAAGCCAGCGTATGACTCTGTCTCGAACCAGGCGTCTGCGGTGGACGGGAGCCTTCACCGCCGCCACCACGGCCGCGGTGCTTTCGGCCATCACGTCACCCGCGCACGCCGACCCCGCCGAGGCTCCGGCGGGACGCGTCCTCGGCGCCGGGGCGCCCGGATCCATCAGCAACAGCTACATCGTCACGCTCAGGGGAGGGACGAAGGCGCCGTCCGACGCGGGCAAGGACGTCGCCGAGAAGTACGGGGCGAAAATACGCCACACTTACAGCAAGGCGCTCAACGGCTATGCGGTGAAGGTCGGTTCGGCGAAGGCGAAGCGGCTCGCCGCCGATCCGCGGGTCGCCTCGGTCGTCCAGGACAGCGCGGTCTCCCTGCGGCACACGCAGAAGAACCCGCCGTCCTGGGGCCTCGACCGCATCGACCAGAACGACCTGCCGCTCGACAAGTCCTACACCTGGCCGGAGTCCGCGGGCTCGGGTGTGACCGCGTACGTCATCGACACCGGCGTACGCACCACGCACCAGGACTTCGGCGGCCGCGCGAGCAGCGGCTGGGACTTCGTCGACAACGACGCCACCGCGCAGGACGGCAACGGCCACGGCACCCATGTCGCGGGGACCGTCGCCGGTGAGAGCTACGGCGTCGCGAAGAAGGCGAACGTCGTGGGCGTGCGGGTGCTCGACAACGAGGGCTCCGGGACGACCGCGCAGGTCATCGCGGGCATCGACTGGGTGACGAAGAACGCCTGCAAGCCCGCCGTCGCCAACCTCAGCCTCGGCGGCTACGCCAACGCCCAACTGGACGCGGCGGTACGCAATTCCATCGCGTCCGGCGTGACGTACACCGTGGCGGCCGGCAACGACGGGCTACCCGCGAGCCTGTACTCGCCCGCCCGGGTCCGCGAGGCGGTCACGGTCGGCGCGAGTGACGAGAAGGACGCGCGCGCGAGCTTCTCCAACTGGGGTTCCGCACTCGACCTGTTCGCCCCCGGCGTGCGGATCACGTCGGCGTCGAACGCGAGCGACTCCGCCAAGGACACGTTCTCCGGTACGTCGATGGCCTCGCCGCACGCCGCGGGCGCGGCCGCGCTGTACCTCGCCGACCACCCGACGGCCCGCCCGGCCGAGGTCGGCAAGGCCCTGGCCGACCGCGCGGTCCCCGGCAAGGTGACGGGCGGCGGCCTCGGCTCCCCGAACAAGATCCTTCAGGTGAACAACCCCTGAGGCATATGCGAACCACTCGACCGCCCTCAGGGCATATGCGAATTCGGACCGGTCTCGCCATTCTTGGCGGGACCGGTCTTGCATGCGCCCTTACGCACTAGTAGTTAACAAAGCGCCGGATTGCCCACCCGAAGGGGGTGGGAAGGCTCCTCCGGTACGCACTCCGGCTCACCACCGGCACACACCGCGAAACCTCTCCATACCCCCGTATCCGTGCACGCGGACAGGAGCGGTCAGACCATGCCCCTTGGCACACCCTCGCAGCCCACCATTCCCGTACTGGACGTCCGACCCGCCGTCCACGGCGGACGAAAACCGGCGAAGGCCGTCCCCGGAGAAACCTTCCGGGTCACCGCCACCGTCTTCCGCGAAGGCCACGAAGCGGTCGCCGCCAACGTCGTCCTGCGCGACCCCGAGGGACGCGCGGGCCCCTGGACCCCGATGCGGGAGCTCGCGCCCGGCACCGACCGGTGGGGCGCGGACGTCACGCCGGACGCCGAGGGGCGCTGGACGTACGCCGTGGAGGCGTGGGGCGACCCCGTGACGACCTGGCGGCACCACGCGCGGATCAAGATACCCGCGGGCATCGACACCGAGCTGGTCCTGGAGGAGGGCGCCCGGCTCCACGAGCGCGCCGCCACCGGCGTCCCCCGCCCCGAGCGGGCCGGCGTCCTCTCCGCGGCGCAGGCACTGCGCGATACGGGCCGCTCACCGGCGGCCCGTCTCGCTGCCGCCCTCACCCCGGAGGTGGAGTCGGCCCTCGCCCGCCACCCCCTGCGCGAACTCGTCACCATCTCGGAGGAGTTGCCGCTGGTCGTGGAGCGGCGAAGGGCCCTCTTCGGCTCCTGGTACGAGTTCTTCCCGCGCTCGGAGGGCGCCGAGGTCAAAGAGGGCGCCCCGCCCGTCTCCGGCACCTTCCGCACCGCCGCCGCGCGGCTTCCCGCCATCGCCGAGATGGGCTTCGACGTCGTCTATCTGCCGCCGATCCACCCCATCGGCACCACCTACCGCAAGGGCCCCAACAACTCCCTCTCCCCCGGGCCGCACGACGTGGGCGTGCCGTGGGCGATCGGCTCCCCCGAGGGCGGCCACGACGCCGTCCACCCCGACCTCGGGACGCTCGACGACTTCGACGCGTTCGTCGCGCGGGCCGGCGAGCTCGGCCTCGAAGTCGCCCTGGACTTCGCGCTGCAGTGCTCCCCCGACCACCCGTGGGTGGAGAAGCACCCCGACTGGTTCCGTCACCGGGCGGACGGCTCCATCGCGTACGCCGAGAATCCGCCGAAGAAGTACCAGGACATCTATCCGCTCGCCTTCGACAAGGACATGCCGGGGCTGATCGCGGAGACCGTGCGGCTGCTGCGCTTCTGGATGGGCCACGGCGTCCGCGTCTTCCGCGTCGACAACCCGCACACCAAGCCCGTGGTGTTCTGGGAGCGGGTGATCGCGGACATCAACGGCACCGACCCGGACGTCATCTTCCTCGCCGAGGCGTTCACGCGCCCCGCGATGCTGCGCACGCTGGCCGCCATCGGCTTCCAGCAGTCGTACACGTACTTCACCTGGCGCAACGGCAAGGACGAACTCACCGACTACCTCACCGAGTTGTCCCAGGAGACCGGGCACTTCCTGCGCCCCAACTTCTTCGTGAACACCCCCGACATCCTGCACGCCTACCTCCAGGACGGCGGCCGCCCCGCCTTCGAGGCGCGGGCCGTGCTCGCCGCCACGCTGTCGCCGACCTGGGGCGTGTACAGCGGGTTCGAGCTGTGCGAGAACACGCCCGTGCGGCGCGGCAGCGAGGAGTACCTGAACTCGGAGAAGTACCAACTCCGCCCCAGGGACTGGGAGTCGGCCGCGCGCAGAGGCGACACGATCGCCCCGCTGATCACCGCGCTCAACCGCGTCCGGCGCGCCAACCCCGCGCTCCAGCAACTGCGCGACCTGCACTTCCACACCACGGACAAGGAATCGGTGATCGCGTACTCGAAGTCCGCCACCGGCGCGGACGGCTCGAACATGGTTCTGGTGGTCGTCAACCTCGACCCTCACCACACCCAGGAGGCCACGGTCTCGTTGAACATGCCGCAACTCGGCCTCGACTGGCACGAGACCGTGCCGGTGCGCGACGAGCTCACCGGCGAGACCTACCACTGGGGCAGGGCCAACTATGTGCGCCTCGAACCGGGCCGAGCGCCCGCGCACGTCTTCCGTGTCCTGCGACCGTCCTCACCGTTGATCGGAGGGTCACCCACACCATGATCGTCAACGAGCCCGTCCAGGACACCTTCGAGGACACGCCCACCAAGGACCGTGACCCCGACTGGTTCAAGCGCGCCGTCTTCTACGAGGTGCTCGTCCGCTCCTTCCAGGACAGCAACGGCGACGGCATCGGCGACCTCAAGGGCCTGACCGCCAAGCTGGACTATCTGCAGTGGCTCGGCGTGGACTGCCTGTGGCTGCCGCCGTTCTTCAAGTCGCCGCTGCGCGACGGGGGGTACGACGTCTCGGACTACACGGCCGTGCTCCCCGAGTTCGGGGACCTCGCCGACTTCGTGGAGTTCGTCGACTGCGCGCACCAGCGCGGCATGCGCGTGATCATCGACTTCGTGATGAACCACACCAGCGACCAGCACCCGTGGTTCCAGCAGTCCCGCAGCGACCCCGAGGGGCCCTACGGCGACTACTACGTCTGGGCGGACGACGACAAGCAGTACCAGGACGCCCGGATCATCTTCGTCGACACCGAGGCCTCGAACTGGACCTTCGACCCGGTCCGCAAGCAGTACTACTGGCACCGCTTCTTCTCCCACCAGCCGGACCTCAACTTCGAGAACCCGGCCGTCCAGGAGGAGATCGTCTCGGCGCTGCGGTTCTGGCTGGACCTCGGCATCGACGGGTTCCGGCTCGACGCGGTCCCCTATCTGTACGCGGAGGAGGGCACCAACTGCGAGAACCTCCCCCGCACCCATGAGCTGCTCAAACGCGTCCGCGCCGAGATCGACGCCCACTATCCGGACACGGTCCTGCTCGCCGAGGCCAACCAGTGGCCCGAGGACGTCGTCGACTACTTCGGCGACTTCGAAGAGGGCGGCGACGAATGCCACATGGCGTTCCACTTCCCCGTCATGCCGCGCATCTTCATGGCGGTGCGCCGCGAGTCGCGCTATCCGGTCTCGGAGATCCTCGCCAAGACCCCGGCCATCCCGTCCGGCTGCCAGTGGGGCATCTTCCTGCGCAACCACGACGAGTTGACGCTGGAGATGGTCACGGACGAAGAGCGCGACTACATGTACGCGGAGTACGCCAAGGACCCGCGAATGCGCGCCAACATCGGCATCCGGCGCAGGCTGGCCCCGCTCCTGGACAACGACCGCAATCAGATCGAGCTGTTCACCGCGCTGCTGCTGTCCCTGCCGGGATCGCCGATCCTCTACTACGGCGACGAGATCGGGATGGGCGACAACATCTGGCTCGGCGACCGCGACGCGGTGCGCACGCCGATGCAGTGGACGCCCGACCGCAACGCGGGCTTCTCGTCCTGCGACCCGGGCCGCCTCTACCTCCCGACGATCATGGACCCGGTCTACGGCTACCAGGTCACGAACGTCGAGGCGTCGATGTCGTCGCCGTCCTCGCTGCTCCACTGGACGCGCCGGATGATCGAGATCCGCAAACAGAACCCGGCGTTCGGGCTCGGCTCGTACACCGAACTACCCTCGTCCAACCCGGCGGTGATCGCCTTCCTGCGCGAGGCTCCGTCGACGGAGGAGGAAGGGGACGACCTGGTGCTGTGCGTGCACAACTTCTCGCGCTTCGCGCAGCCCACCGAACTCGATCTCCAGGCGTTCAACGGCCGCCACCCCGTGGAGCTCATCGGCGGGGTGCGCTTTCCGGCCATCGGCGAGCTGCCCTACCTCCTCACCCTGGCGGGGCACGGGTTCTACTGGTTCCGGCTGCGCAAGGAAGCGGCGTAGGCTCCGGCAGCACGAGCCCCCAGCGGGGCACCCTCACGAGGCTCCTTCGCGGGGCGGTTTCCACCGCCCCGCCCTGGGCACTCCTACGCACAACCGGCACTCCCGCACTCTGCCTTGTCCGCGACGCGGAAAGGACGCGACGCCATGTCGGAAGCCGCAACGCGCCCCGGTGCGCACGCCACCGCGCTGCTCGCCTCGCTCGATCCGCTGCTGCGCGAGTGGCTGCCCCGGCAGCGGTGGTTCTCCGGGAAGGGCCGTCCGATCGGCTCCCTCGAAGCGGTGGCGGCGACCGAACTCCTGCCGCGCAGCTCGCCGTCGGGCCTGCTGCACCTCCTGCTGCGGGTCCGGCACGCGCTCGTTCCCGTACAGGACACCGCACTTGAGGGCGGAGCGGCCGAACGGACCGGCGACTGCTACCAGTTGCTGATCGGTGTACGCCGCAGCCTGCCCCCGCACCTGGCGCCCGCCCTGATCGGCCACGTCACCGAGGGCCCGCTCGCCGGGTTCACCGCGTACGAGGCGCTGCACGACCCGCGCCTCACCGCGCTGCTCCTGGAGCGGCTGCGGATGCCGGGGCGGCACGGGGTACTGCGCTTCGAGCGCGACCCGGCCACCGAGATCCCCTCCGGGCTCGCGCCGCGCCTGCTCGCCGCCGAGCAGTCCAACTCCTCGGTCATATACGGGGATACGTTCATTCTGAAGCTGTTCCGCCGCGTCGTGCCCGGCGTCAACCCCGACCTGGAGCTCCCGCTGCACCTGGCCGTGCAGGGCTGCGCACGCGTGCCCGCGCCCGCCGCGTGGTTCCTCGCGGACCTGGCGACGAGCGTGGCGTCGGCGGGCGAGGCGTGCGGGCTCGGGGTGCTCCAGCCGTATCTGGCCGGGGCGGACGACGGCTGGGAGCTCGCCCTGCGGACGCTCGGCAAGGGCGAGCCCTTCATCGACGAGGCGCGGGCGCTCGGCCGCGCCACGGCCGAGGTGCACGCGGCGCTCGCGGCGGCGCTGCCGACCGTCTCGCTGGGCCGGGCCCAGGTGGAGCTCATCGCCGACGGCATGGCGGAGCGGCTTGCCGCGGCGGCGCAGGCGGTGCCCGCGCTGCGGCCCTTCGCCCCCGGCCTTCTCACGGCCTTCGAGGCGCTGGCCGACCTGGGCGGCGAGGGCCAGTCGTGGACGGCCCAACGCGTCCACGGCGATCTGCACCTGGGGCAGTGCCTGCGCTCCCCCGACGGCACCTGGTCGCTGATCGACTTCGAGGGCGAGCCCGCGCGCCCGCTCGCCGAGCGCCGCCTTCCGCAGCCGCCGGTCCGCGACGTCGCGGGCATGCTGCGCTCCTTCGACTACGCGGCGCGCTCGAACGACCCCTGGGCCCTTGAGTGGGCCGAGGACTGCCGGGCCGCGTACTGCGTGGGGTACGCGGAGGTCTCGGGCCGCGACCCGCGCATGGACCCGGTGCTCCTGCGCGCACACGAGACGGACAAGGCGGTCTACGAGGTCCTCTACGAGGCCCGCCACCGCCCCGACTGGCTGCCGGTCCCCCTGGCAGCGGTCCGCCGCCTCGCCGCGAACGGCTCCGCCGACGACGCCCTCTGACCACTCCTCGCAAGGAGGCCTTCCCCGTGACCCCGCGTCCCCGCAAACCGTCCGACAAAGCCACCGCACCCCCAGCACAGCCCCGGAAGGACGCGGCGAGCGGAAAGATCCCGAAGCCCGCGAAGGCCAAGGCCAAACCCGAGGCCAAGCCCGCGCCCACGGCCGCCCCTGTCACCGAGCAGCCCGTCACCGAACCGTCCGTCACCGAACCACCCGCCACCGAGCAGCCCGTCACCGAGTCCCCCGTCCCCGAGGACGACCGCGCCCGCCTCCTGAGCGGCACCCACCACGACCCCCACGGCGTGCTCGGCGCCCACCCCGTGCCCGGAGGCATAGCCTTCCGCGTGCTGCGGCCCTACGCGCTGGGCGTCGCCGTGGTCGCCGAGGAGCTGCGGGCCGAGCTGCGGGACGACGGGGGCGGATTCTTCTCCGCGGTACTGCCGCTGCGGGCCGTGCCCGAGGGCTATCGGCTCCATGTCACGTACGAGGAAACGGAGTTGGAGGTCCATGACGCCTACTCCTTCCTGCCCTCGCTCGGCGACTTCGACCTGCATCTGATCGGCGAGGGACGGCACGAGCGGCTGTGGGAGGCGCTCGGGGCGCGGCCCATGACACACCAGGGCGCCACCGGCACCCGCTTCACCGTGTGGGCGCCCAACGCCCGCGGCGTGCGGATCGTCGGGAACTTCAACTACTGGGACGGCACCGGCTTCCCGATGCGCTCGCTCGGCGCCACCGGCGTCTGGGAGCTGTTCGTGCCCTCGATCGGCGAGGGCGAGCTGTACAAGTTCGAGATCACCCGGCCCGACGGTTCCACGACGATGCGCGCCGACCCGCTCGCCCGCCGCACCGAGGAGCCGCCCGCCAACTCCTCGGTCGTGCACGAGTCGCACCACGAGTGGCACGACCAGGAGTGGCTCGCGCGCCGCGCGGACGTGCCGGTCCACCGCGCGCCGTTCTCCGTGTACGAGGTGCACCTGTCGTCCTGGCGGCCCGGACTCACCTACCGCCAACTCGCCGACCAGCTCCCTCCGTACGTCGCCGACCTCGGCTTCACGCACGTCGAGCTGATGCCCGTCGCCGAGCACCCCTTCGGCGGCTCCTGGGGCTACCAGGTCACCGGCTTCTACGCGCCGACCGCCCGCCTCGGCACCCCCGACGACTTCAAGCACCTGGTCGACGCCCTGCACCGCGCCGGCATCGGCGTCCTGATGGACTGGGTGCCCGCGCACTTCCCGCGCGACGACTGGGCGCTGGCCGAGTTCGACGGCAGGCCCCTGTACGAACACGAGGACCCAGGCCGTGCCGCGCACCCGGACTGGGGAACACTGGAGTTCGACTACGGCCGCAAGGAGGTGCGCAACTTCCTGGTCGCCAACGCCAGTTACTGGTGCGAGGAGTTCCACATCGACGGCCTGCGCGTGGACGCCGTCGCCTCCATGCTCTACCTCGACTACTCCCGCGAGCACGGCGAGTGGACCCCGAACGTGCACGGCGGGCGCGAGAACCTCGACGCCGTCTCCTTCCTCCAGGAGATGAACGCCACCGTCTACCGCCGCAGCCCCGGCGTCGTCACCATCGCCGAGGAGTCCACGGCCTGGGACGGCGTGACCCGCGCCACCCACCACACGGGCCCCGGCGGCTTCGGCGGCCTCGGCTTCGGCCTGAAGTGGAACATGGGCTGGATGCACGACTCCCTCGGCTACGTCTCGAAGGAGCCGGTGCACCGCAAGTACCACCACAACGAAATGACGTTCTCGATGGTGTACGCCTACAGCGAGAACTACGTCCTGCCCATCTCGCACGACGAAGTCGTCCACGGCAAGCGGTCGTTGGTCTCCAAGATGCCCGGCGACTGGTGGCAGCGACGCGCCAACCACCGCGCGTACCTGGGCTTCATGTGGGCCCACCCCGGCAAGCAACTCCTCTTCATGGGCCAGGAGTTCGCCCAGGGCGCGGAGTGGTCGGAGGGCCACGGTCCCGACTGGTGGCTGCTCGACCCGGCGTACGGGGCCGAGCCCGACCACAGGGGCGTACGCGACCTCGTACGCGATCTGAACACGCTCTACCGCGGCGAGCCCGCCCTGTGGCAGCGCGACACCGACCCCGGCGGCTTCGCCTGGGTGGACGGCGACGCGGCCGAGGACAACGTGTTCGCCTTCCTGCGCCTGGACGAGCAGGGCGCGCCGCTGCTCGCCGTGTCGCACTTCTCACCGGTCGTGCGGCACGGCTACCGCCTGGGCGTGCCGGACGAGTTCGGCGCCTGGCAGGAGGTCCTCAACACCGACGAGGCCCGCTACGGCGGCAGCGACGTCACCAACCCCGACCCGCTCAAGCCGGAGCCGGTGGCGTCGCACGGCCGTCCCGCGTCGCTGCGCCTGACCCTGCCACCGCTGGCTACGGTGTGGCTTCGACCTGCTTGAGCGCCGCCGGCAGCTCCTCGGTGTGCAGAATGCCGAGCCGCTGCGTGGCCCGGGTCAGCGCCACGTACAGGTCGCTCGCGCCGTACCGCGCGGGCTCGACGACCAGGACCGTGTCGAACTCCAGGCCCTTCGCCTGACGCGGGTCGATCAGGACGACCGGCCGCGTCAGGTCCGGGGCCTCCCCGGCCGTCACCCCGGGGAGCTGTGCGGCGAGCTCCGTGTGGAGCTCGCGCGGGGCGATCACCGCGAGGCGGCCCTCGTCCCTGGCGTCCGCCGCAACCGCCGCGACCACGGCGGCGGCGAGGTCGTCGGCGCGGCGCGCCCAGGGCCGTACACCCGTGGACCGCACCGAGCTCGGCGGCCGGAAGTCCGGGTCCCCCGCGGCACGCGGCACCTCGGCCGCCACGTCCATGATCTCCACGGGCGTGCGGTAGTTGACGCCGAGCCGGGTGTACTCCCAGCGGTCCTCGACATGCGGCGCGAGGATGCTCTCCCACGAGCCGCAGCCGCCCGCCTCCGCGGTCTGCGCGGGGTCGCCGACGAGCGTCATGGAGCGGGTCGGGCAGCGCCGCATGAGCAGCCGCCAGGCCATCGCGGAGAGCTCCTGGGCCTCGTCGACGATGATGTGCCCGAACGCCCAGGTGCGGTCGGCCGCCGCGCGCTCGGCGGCGCTGCGGTGGTCGGCCTCCTCGTGCCGCTCGGCCATCCGCTCGGCGTCGATGATGTTGTGCGCGAGCAGGACCTCGGCGTCGTCCTCGTCCTTGTCCTCGAACTCGTACGTCCGCGAGGCGCGCGAGACGTCGAGGACGCCCTGCGCGTACGCGATCTGGCGGGCCCGCTCGGCCTCGGCGGCCGCGCGCTCGGCGCTGTCGTCGTGGCCGAGCAGCTCGGCGGCCTCGTCGAGCAGCGGGATGTCGCCGGGCGTCCACGCGGAGCCGCGCGGGCGACGGATCGCCGCGGCGTCGTCCTCGGCGAGGCCCGTCGGCTCCTCCAGGTAGGAGGTGACGAAGCTCTGCGGGGTGAGCGTGGGCCACAACTCCTCGATGGCGGCGTGCACTTCGGGGCTGGCCGCGATGCCCTTGCCGAGCTGCGCGATGTCGTCGGGGCCGAGGAAGTTGGGCCCGCCGTACGGGTCGGCGCCGATGCGGTCGGCGAGCTGCCGGGTCAGCGCGTCGATGATCCGGAAAGCGAAGTGCGGGCGCCCGAGGTTGTGCGGCACGTCCACGGCGCGGGCGGCCTCGCGGGCCTGGTCGGCGATCGTCCAGTCCAGGATCAGGTCGCCGTCGTCGTGCTCGATGACGACGGGATCGCCGGGCTCGGGGGTCCGCTGCCGGTCGCGGACCGCCCCGGCGAGCACGTCCGCCATCTCCGCTCGGCCCTTCACCTCGGCCGCGGCGGGGCTGTCGGTGCCGGTCGCACTCACGCCGGGGAACAGTTCGCCGACGGTGGAGAGCAGCACGCCCGTCTCGCCGAGCGCCGGCAGGACCTCGCTGATGTAGCCGAGGAAGGCCGGGTTGGGCCCGACGATCAGCACGGCCCGCTTGGCGAGCAGCTCGCGGTGCGCGTAGAGCAGGAAGGCGGCGCGGTGCAGCGCCACGACGGTCTTGCCGGTGCCGGGCCCGCCCTCGACCACCAGAACACCGCGGTGCGGGGCGCGGATGATGCGGTCCTGCTCGGCCTGGATGGTCTGCACGATGTCGTGCATGCGTCCGGTGCGCGCCGAGTCGAGCGCGGCGAGCAGCACCTCGTCGGCGTCGGCGCCCTCGTGGCCGGTGCGCGTGGTGTCGCTGAGGTCGAGGAGCTCGTCGTGCAGCTGGGTGACCTCGCGGCCCTCGGTGGTGATGTGCCTCCGCCGCCGCAGGCCCATCGGCGTATGACCCGTCGCGAGATAGAAGGGGCGCGCGACATCGGCACGCCAATCGATCACGAGCGGGGTGCGTTCGGTGTCGGAGGCGCGGATTCCGATGCGCCCGATGTGGTGATCGCGGCCGTCGCGGAATTCGAGCCTCCCGAAGCAGAGACCGTTCTCACCCGCGTCGAAGGCGGCGAGCAGCCCGGACCGCTCCGCCACCAGCACATCACGCTCCAGGCGCGCCTGGAGACCGTTGCCGACCTGCGACAACGACGCCTGCACGGCCGCCTCGGCCTCCTCGCGCAGCGCGTCGAGGCGCGCGTACAGCCCGGAGACGAATTGCTGCTCTTCCCGCAATTCCTCGGTTGACAATTCAGCCCCTCGCCAGTTACAGTGCTCTTATTGAACTTCTCGTGAAGCCGTCACGCCTAAATGGACAGAGCTTCGCGAAAGAATCCAATATACGCAGAGAAATGCCCCGGGCGTCAATTCGTCCGGGGTATTTTTCTTGATTCGTGCGGCTCGGGGTCCGTGACCCTTGGAGCTGGGGGCCCGTGCCCGTCAGAGCACGTCGGCCAGGTCCGCGAGGAGCTTGCGCTTGGCCCGCGCGCCCACCATCTGTTTCACCGGCTCACCGCCCCGGAACACGATCATGGTCGGGGCCGAGAGCACCTTGTAGGTGATCGCGGTCTGCGGGCTGCGGTCCACGTCCAGCTGCACGATCTTGATGCGGTCCGCCTCCTCGCGCGCCAACTCGCTGAGCACCGGCGCCAGTTGCCTGCACGGTCCGCACCAGTCCGCCGTGAACTCCACGAGCACCGGGCGGTCGGCCTCGCGCAGCACCTCCCCCTCGAAATCGGCGTCCGTCACCTCGGCCACGCCTGCTGCCTTCACTGCCGTCACACTCCTCATCCCGTCAGTTCGCACCGCGGCTCGGGACCGCCGTCGAGTGCCGCCTCGGCGCGCACGAGCTGCGCCCCGACCTGTGCGCGCACCGCGTTCAACTCACCGATCAGAGCGTCGAGTTCGGTGAGCTTGCGGCGGTACACGGCGAGCGAGGCGGGGCAGGAGTCGCCCTCCGGATGACCGGAGCGCAGACACTCCACGAAGGGCCGGGTCTCCTCCAGATCGAACCCGAAGTCCTGCAGGGTCCTGATCTGCTCCAGGAGCCGCACGTCGTCCTCGTCGTACGTGCGGTAGCCGTTGCCGGTACGCCGCGCGGGGAGCAACCCGCGGGACTCGTAGTAGCGCAGCGTCCGCGTGGTCGTCCCCGCGCGCGCCGCGAGCTCGCCGATTCGCATGCCCCGAAGGTAATCCTTGACGTGGGCGTCAAGGCCAGCGGTTTCCCTGCGCAGGCACCTTCGCGCGCTCCTTCATGCACTCCTTCGCGCAGGTCAAGCGGGTTTGCGGATGCCCTCGACGATCGAGGACCAGTTGTCTGCGCCGTGCCCGAGGGCGATCGACCTGTCGGCCGCCGTGAGGACGCCGCGCAGGGCGGCCGCGTCCAGGCCGCGGTGCTCGGCGGCGCGCACGATGTGCCGCACGTTCGCCGCCTCCACGGTGAGGTTGTCCAGGTCACCGGGGAACTTCCCCGAGTCCAGGTCATCGGCCGTGCCGTCGACGACGTCCGCGAGGAGGGCGGCGAGGGTCTTCATGTGGGGGGCGACGGCCGCGGCCTTCACGCCTTCCGCGGCCGCGAGGGCGTAGCCGTGCACCAGGCCGTGCATCGCCGTCCAGAAGAAGTCCAGGACGGAGAGGTCGTGGACCGCGGCGAGCCCGTGGTCCTCGCCGACGTAGGCGGTCTGCCCGGCAAGGGCCTTGAGTGTCGCCTCGTACTTCTCGTACGCGGATCGCGTACCGCTGTGGAAGATCAGCGCGTCCGGTGTGCCGATCATCGGGACGGGCACCATGACCGCGCCGTCGAGGTAGTCGACGCCGAGTTCCTCGGCCCAGGCGGCGGCCTCGCGGGCGCGCTCGGGGGTGTCGGAGGTGAGGTTCACCAGGAGGCGGCCCGGCAGGTCGCCCGCGGCCTGGTCGAGGACGGCCTGAGCGGCGTCGTAGTCGACGACGCACACGACGACGACCTCGGCGGCGCGGACCGCTTCGGCGGGCGTGACGGCGCGGGTGGCGCCCCGGGCGACGAGGTCCTCGCCCTTGCCCTGCGAGCGGTTCCAGACGGTGGTGGGGTGACCGGCCGCGAGGAAGGCCCCGGCGAGGGCCTGCCCCATGGCTCCGAGGCCGAGGACAGTGACGGCGGGAAGGGAGTGGGAGTCGGTGTGGGCGTGGGTGCGGGTGTGGGTGCGGGTGTGGGTGTGGGCGTTGTTCGACATGGCCACCATGCTTGATGCGCACTCAACTCGCCACAAGTACCGACTATTTGGTCAGCTACGCACCAAAACGTAAGTGCGCGTCACCCGAAGTCCAGCTCCCCGTAGGCCCGCCTGAACTCGCAGAAGCCCTCCACCCCGGCCATCAGCACCACGCCGTCCCACAGCCGCCCCGCGGCCTCGCCCCTGGGGGCGGGTGACACGACGGGCCCGAACACCGCGCCCACCCCGTCGACGGAGAGCACCGGCGTGCCGACGTCGGTGCCGACCAGGGCGATGCCCGCCTCGTGCGAGGCCCGCACCGCGGCGTCGCACTCCCCGGTCATCGCCACGGAGGCGAGGTCCACGGGGAGTTCCGCGTCGGCGAGCGCGGCCGTCATGCCGGACCAGTCCTGCTGTTCGTGGAGCCGCTGCCCGAGGGCGTCGAAGTAGCGGCCGAGGGCTTCGTTCCCGTGGCGTTCGCGGACCGCCGCGCACACCCGGCCGTGCGCCTTCATGTACTCCCCGTACAGCCCTTCGGGGTCTTCCGGGTCGACGGCGAGGCCTTCGTTGAGCACGGCGAGGCTCATCACCCGCCACCGCACGGCGATGTCACGCACCCGCTCCACCTCGCGCAGCCAGCGCGAGGTGATCCAGGTGTACGGGCACACGGGGTCGAACCAGAAGTCGACACCCGCGCAACGCCGGTCCGAATCTTTGCTGACGGTCACCCAACCCACCGTACCCCTACGGGAGTTGACGCCGGGCGGAACGCATCAACGAGCCTCCCTGAACAATTGGCGAGGGAAGACCATGCAGCCACCAACTACCCTTGCGTGAACGATTGTTAACGTGCTACCAATCCTCCAGTACCAAAAGGATCAAGGCCTTGGGACGCGGATGAGGTACCCATACCCGATGCACCTTGAGTCTCACTTGAGTAATCCCGAACGGTGCACGACAAGAATTGGGTACCGCGGGCGGAATCCCTCGCCCGGAGAATCCCGAAGGCCCCACCCGAAAGGACACGCATGTCGAAGAACCCCCAGAAGGATTTACCACCCGGGGAGTTACCGGACGCGCTGCACGTTCTCCGCACCCGCAGCGTCGTCCGCAACTACGCGCCCGAGCCGGTCGACGACTCCGTGATCGACCAGCTGCTCGACGCCATGCTCGCGGCCCCCTCCGCCTCCAACAAGCAGGCCTGGTCCTTCGTCGTCGTACGCGATCCGGCGTCCGTGCGGCGCCTGCGGGCCTTCTCCCCCGGCATCATCGGGACCCCCGCGTTCTGCGTCCTCGCCTGCGTCGACCAGAGCCTGACGAAGCATCACTCCCCGGCGGCCGCGGCGAACATCCACGCCACCAGCAAGCTCTGTGTGGCCATGGCGGTGGAGAACCTGCTCCTCGCCTCCCACGCCGTCGGCCTGGGCGGATGCCCCGTGCACAGCTTCCGCAAGGAAGCGATCGGTGCGCTGCTCGGCCTTCCCGAGCACATCGAGCCGGTGCTGATCGTGCCGATCGGCCGGCCCGCGAGCCCGCCCACCCCGTCCGAACGCCGCGACAAGAAGGAGGTTGTCAGCCATGAAGTCTGGGGAAACCACTCCGCCGCGACCCCGGCCGTCTGAGGTGCCGGACCGGCCGTCCGCCGCGCCGGACCGGCTGCACGAGGACATCGCCCTCCTCGCCGCGTATCTGCTCAGCAGCGCACGGGGGCTTCTCGAAGAGCCGCCCGAGTACGGCGTGTACCGCTGCCTCGACGGCGCCCGACGGGCGCTGGAGGCCCTGGACCAGAACGGCGTGAGCACCCCTGAACTCAGCGCCGTTCGCCGCCGTCTGGACGACCAGATGTTCAGCCCGATGGGAGGCGACGAGCTGCTTCCCGAAATCCTTGATGACGTATGCATGCGCCTGGTCGACGCCTTGCAGAACGTGAAATCCGCGTAAACAGAAGAGGAATGAGAGATTCCCCGACATGCTGAACACCGTGTCCCTCGGCGACTCCCACGGCATGCAGGCAGAGGCCCTCGGTGAGGAGTCCGAGCGATTATGGAAGATGGGCGAGCACGCCCTCATCGGGATAAGCGCAGGCAACAGCTATTTCAGTCAGCACCGGCTCACGGCTCTGCTGCAGTGGGCCGCGCACCATTTCAAGATGACGGACGTCGTCTATGTGGACACCCACATAGACGACATGCAGATCGCGGACGGCCGTGACCCCCGCGAGGCCGCCAAGTCGGCGAAGCGCACGCTCAAGGACGTACGCCGCCGCGTCCACCGGGCGACGGAGAGCCTGGGCCCCGAGATCGCCCGCTTCCGCGTCCGGCCCCTCTCCGAGATCCAGGACACCCCCGAGTACCAGGCCGTGCGCGCCCGCGTGGACCAGGCCGTCCAGTACGACGAGCCCTTCGCCGCGGCCTGCCGGGACATGGTGCGCGCCGTCGTCACGAACCGCCCGGACGGCGAGGAGGTGTCCGACGCGCACCTCGACGCGGGCATGAAGTACGTCATGGCCGAGGCTCCGCTGTTCGTGGACTCCCCCGGCGTCTTCGGCGTCGCGACCTCGGTGCTCTGCTACCACATGCTCACCCCGGTCACCGTGCACTTCGCCGGTGGAGGCGCGGGGTACCAGGCCGCCACGGGCCAGGGTTACGTGGTCGTCCGGCCCGGTGAGGACGAGGAACGGGGCGGAACCGCCGCCGCTTGAGGCACCGGTGGCGGTCGATGTGAGGCTCCGCCGAGGCGAGTTCGTCCACCTCGGCGGAGCGCGCCACCCCTAGGCCGCCTCCCCCGCGGACTTGTCGTACGTCAGGAAGACCGTGCCGCTGTCGAGGAGGACGGCGTCCGTCCGCTCGTAGAGGACCGGGTCGAAGGCGGTCTTCTGTGAGAACAGCGGCGTACCCGAACCCAGCGTCAGCGGGCTGAGCTTGACGATCAGTCGGTCGATCTCGCCGCGCAGCGCCCCGGCGAGCTCGCCGCCGCCGCACAGCCAGATGTCCTTGCCGTCCTCCTGCTTGAGCTCGCGCACCTTCTCGACCGGGTCGGTGGCGACCAGTTCGACGGCGGGGGCGGGGCTCTCGGTGAGGGTGCGGGAGAAGACGATGTGCCTCAAGTGCGGGTAGCAGTCCGGGACTCCGGCGTCCACGCCGATCTGGTACGTCCTGCGGCCCTCGAGGATCGTGTCGAAGTGGGTCCCCTCGGCGGTGATGCCGAGGGCTTCCCTGGCCGGGCCCGGCAGCGTCTCCGGGTACACCTCCGTGAGCTGCTGGAGGTAGTCCTGAGCGACCGGCCAGAAGCCGTCGGGGCCCGTGGGGTCGGCACCGTCGGGGCCGGCGATGAACCCGTCGAGGCTGACGGCGATGAAGTAGACGAGCTTTCGCATGGGGACTCCTTGGTGACGGCGGGCGTGGTCGGTCGGGCGAGAGGGGCGGCCGGTCAGCTGCGACTCCCCGGCTTGGGGAGCGGCCGGGGCCGCGGCACCGAGCGCGGCGTGGCCGACTGCGGGAAGGGACGGTGGGGCTGGGCGTTCCGGTTCCGGAACGCGGACCGGGCCCGGTACTGCTGCGGGTTTCGCATCTGGCTCCTCGGAATCACGTTGATCGTTGTACTCTGCTTGGAGTGGTTAGAACGTAGTACTTCACCTGGAGTGGTGTCAACGGTTTTCTGAGAAACTCTTCTCCGGCGCCCGACGCAGCCGCTTCCGAGGGCCGGATCAGTCGCGGAGCAGCGCCCGCGCACGGCGGCAGAACGCCTCGACCGCGGCGGGATCGGGCTGCTCGCCCGCACGGAACATCGCCGCCTGAAGGGCGGGCCCGTACGCGCCGCCGTGGCGGTCGATGTCGGACGTACGGGCGGGCTGCACGACGAAGTGGAGATGCCCCGGCTCGCGCCCGGCGTGGGACCAGAGGCAGACGTACACCTGCTCGCAGCCATCGACACCCTCGGCGCAGGCGCGGACGGCAGCCGAGACGCGGGTCAACAGCGGCCCCATCTCGGCCGCTTCGTCCGGGCTCAACCCATCCACGCCCGTGACGTGCCGCAACGGCTTGACCAGCAGCGTGCCGACGCCGAGCGGCCCGACGCAGTGCTCGACGGTCCAATGGGCGGTACGCAGAACGGTGCCGCCCGGGAGCGGCACCGTTCCTGCGGCGAGGCCGCAGGCCATGCAGGTCACTTGTCGGCCCGGTACAGGTCGATCTCCCGGTTCACGAAGAGGTGCACGAACCCGCACCGCCAGCAGATCAGCCCCGTCGCCGACTCATCGGCCCAGGCCAGCTTCATGAACTCCATGCCGAAACTGTTCAGCTTCACGTCCCGCTCGCGGAACGTATCCCCCCTGCAGACCTGGCAGTTGATCCACATATCCCCGATGGCAGCACGCACCGGCCTGGGAGCCATGGCCCTCCCCTTCCCCCACGCTCTCATCGGCGCCGGTCAGACGCCTACGAGGGAGACTAATCGACCCGCGGCCGGGGGTTCCTTGCGAGCCACTCCTGGAGCTCGCTGTGCCGGAACTGGTAGGAGCCCGCGACGATGCGGAGCAGCCCCGCGTGATAGGCCCAGGCGAGGAAGGTGCCGGGGGTCAGGGGCATGCGGCCCAGGAGACGGGCCGTCAGCAGCAGTACGCCGTACGTGAGTTGAGTCACGGGGATCACCGCCGCGAACATGAGGGCCACGAAGACGGTCCCCGCGAACCCGAGCAGCGCCTCGCCGGCCACGCCGACGAGGAACGCGATGAGCACCGCGACGACAGGCATCAGCCGCCCCACGGACCGCGCCGCACGCCGGGTCCGTTCCGCCCGGTCCGATCCGAGCAGCGCACATCCGAGGGCGTAGCAGAGGACGGCCCCGAGCGCGGCCCCCGAGCCGAAGCCGTTGTCCGGAGCGACCAGTGCGGGTTCCCAGGCGACGGCGACCGCCAGGCATGCCCCTGCGATCGAGTACTCCGTCGCCGTCCCGTGGGAGTACAGGACAACGACGACGGCATACGACGCGATCGCCCAGATGACGAATCCCGACGCGGAATGGATCCCGCGAGCGACCAGCCCCGCTCCGCAGCCCACGGCGGGCAGCACCGCACAACCGACCAGTTCCTTCCTGCCCGTGTGGGCGAGGAAGGGCTCGTCGCGCACGTAGACACAGGCCATGAAGACCACGACCGCGCACCCCAGCACGTACCAGCCCCGGGCCGGGACCTCCTCGTACCAGTCGCTGAACCGAGCCGCCGCACCCAGCACGATGGCACACACCGGCACCACCGCCGCAAGGACCGTCGTGCACCCCCGTAGAGCGGCCCTCAACTTCTCCCCCGTCGACTGACGCCGCAGACTCCCCCGTTCCGACGGCAACCACGGCTTCACGCACAGCGACTCCGCCGCGAGCACCCCGGCCATCGGCGCCGCCCCCACCGCCCCCACCCAGGACACCACGGCCCCCCTGCGGTGGGTCCACCACTCCTGCGGGAAGAGCCGCGCCAGCTCGTCCGGGATCACCAGGAGGACCGGCACGACCAGCGCCAGTGCGATCACCACGGACAGAACCAGGGTGGTCCGCCGCCCGACGATCCGCCCGACCGGCGTGGTCCGTCCCTCGGGCCCTGCCATGTGGTGCAGCCACCGGTGCACCGAGGCCGACGCGTAATCCGCCTGCCCGGCCCACACCGAACGCGCACTTCTGACGCTCTGCCTGGCCTGCCGCGCCGCGGCGTTCGCCGCAGCCGTGGCGGCGACGACGCAGTGCGCGAGGAGGTGTTCGCGCAGCGCGTCAGCCGTGCTGAAGCCCGTCAGAAGACGGCGCGGGCTCGTCGGTCCGCCGTACACGGACAGCGCGAGGCTCAGATAGAACGGCGAGCTCAGCACCTCGGCCACCGGACTGTCCGGCGCCGCCCCGCGCATCGCGTCGGCGACGGTGTCCATCGGCGAGCTGCGCCCGTCGGACCGCAGTTCCACGTACGAGCGGGCCTGGTCGGCGTCGACTCCCTCGATGCGCAGCAGCGTCGCCTCCCGCAACCAGGCCTGACGCTCGGCCAGTTCGGTGTAGCGCCGCTCGCGGCAGGTGACCACGAGCGGGGCGCTGCCGCCGACGGACTGGTGGGCGTTCAGCTGCTCCAGGGCTTGGCGGGCGCGGGCCGGTCCGTCCCCGTCGGCACCGGTGTCGGTGTCGGTATCGGTATCGGTGTCGGTGTCCATCTCGTCCAGGCCGTCGAGCACCGGGACGACGAGGCGCCGCGCGACCAGTTCCGCCGCTGCCGCGCCCGGCACCTCGTACGACATGACGAGACTGTCCGTGAGCCAGCGCTCCAGGCCGCCCTCGGTCCTGCGGCGGCCCCACCAGCGGCGGGTGCGCGGCGGCGGCAGGTCGCGGATCGAGAGGCGGACCGGCACGGGGGCGCCGGGGGCGCGCACCGCGAGGAGGCGGACCACGAGGTGCACCGCGAGGACCGTCTTGCCCGCGCCCGGCGCCCCGGTGACGATCAGGCGTCCGGGCGCCGCGCAGTACCATCGCGCGACGTCGGACAGACGCTGTCGCCCCGGTGGCTCCGCGCCGCCGGGGCGGGGCACCACGTCGACCGGCAGATCCATGAGGTGCGCGCCGGTGCCCAGCATGTGAGTGCGCTCGGCGACCTCCACCTCCTCGACGGACCGTGCGAGCCGGTCGAGTTCGGCCGCGAGGCTCTCGGTCGCCCGCTGCAGCCGCAGGGCGCTCAGGCTGAGGACCGAGCCGACGAGCAGGCCGAGGATGCCGAGCGGGAGCCCCAACACCCCTGCCACGTCCTGGGGTTCGAGACCACCCCGCCACACCGACCAGACCGCCCAGCCCCCGCTCGCAAGCAGGGTCGCCACCCCGGCGGCCAGCAGCCATCGCACGTCCTGCGTGCCCTGCCGCGGCCACCCCATGGACGGCAGCATGCCCGACGGCCGACGGCCGGGCCACCCCGTGTGCGAGGTGGTCCGGCCGTCGGTTGCGTACCTGATCAGCAGGTGTGCGGCGGTGGGTCAGTGCTGCGGCTGCGGCTCGCGCTCCCGCACGGGCTCCACGGCCTCCGTGGACGACGGGGCGCCCTCCCCGCCCTTCTTGCGCGGCAGCAGGACCGCCACCAGCACCGTGCCGACACCGAGGATCACCGCGCCGACGAGGCTCGTGTGCGCCACCGCGTCCGAGAACGCGGAGCCGACCGCGTCCGCCATCTTGTGGGCGCCCTGCGCGAGTTGCTCGGCCTGACCCTTCAGCTGGGCCGCCTGCTCCGGCGAGCCCGCCCGCGCGGCCTGCCCGGCGATCTCGTGCGCCTTGTCGCCGATGCCCTGCGCCACCGCGTAGCCCGCGCCGACCGAGTCCTGCGCGGTGTCCAGCGTGCCGTCCGGCAGCTTGGCGCCGGACGCCGATGCCGCGTCCGACAGCTTCGAGGAGTACGAACTGGCGAGCACCGAGCCGAGGATGGCGATGCCGAGCGAGCCGCCGAGTTCGAGGGACGTGTCGTTGACCGCGCCGCCGACGCCCAGTTCGGACTCGGGGAACGCACCCATGATCGCGTCGGTGCACGGCGACAGCGCGAGGCCGATGGCGAGGCCCAGGACGATCAGCGGGGCGACGAAGTCCGCGTACGTGGAGCCCGCGTCGACCTGCGTGAGCAGCGCGAGCGCCACCGTGCCCGCGACCATGCCCGCCGTCACCGTGATCTTCATGCCGATGCGCGGCGTCAGATAGCCGGTCAGGGCCGAGCCCACGAAGACCGCGCCCGCGAGCGGCAGCATGCGCACGCCCGTCTCCAGCGGGTTGTAGCCGAGCACGAACTGCAGGTGCTGGGTGAGGTAGTAGAACGCGCCGAAGACCGCGAGGAAGAAGAGCGCCACCGCGAGGTTCGAGCCCGCGAAGCGGCGGTCGAGGAAGCGGCGGACGTCCAGGATCGGGTGCGGGTGACGGAGCTCCCAGGCGATGAAGGCCAGCAGGCCCACGCCCGCGGCGACCGCCGCCGAGATCGCCTTGGCGTCCCAGCCGAAGTGCGGGCCCTGGATGATCATGTAGACGAGGGCGCCGGTCCAGACGACGGAGAGCGCGCCGCCGACGTAGTCGATCCGGTTGCTGTGCCCGGCCTTGGACGGCGGCACGAGGACGAGGGCGCCGATGATGGCGACCGCGGCGATGGGCACGTTGATCAGGAAGGTCGACGCCCAGCCGTGGTTCTGCAGCAGCGCGCCCGCGACCAGCGGACCCGCGGCGATGGCGAGACCCGCGGTGGCGGTCCACAGCACGATGGCCTTGGCCCGCTCCGCCTTCGGGAACGTCGCGGCGAGCAGGGACAGCGTGGCCGGCATGATCATGGCCGCGCCGAAGCCCATCACGGCGCGGGCCGCGATGACCCCGCCCGAGCTGTCGACCAGCGAGCCCGCGACCGCGCCGCCGCCGAAGACGACGAGACCCAGTACGAGCGCGCCGCGGCGGCTGTACTTGTCGCCGATGGCGCCCAGCAGCAGCATCAGCGCGGCGTACGGAACGGTGTAGCCGTCGATGACCCACTGCAGGTCGGAGCTGGAGAGTCCGAGGTCCTTGGTCATGTCGGGGGCGGCCACGGTCAGCGCCGTGTTCGCCATCACGATGATCAGCAGACTGAGGCAGAGCACCCCCAGTGCCCACCAGCGGCGCGCGTACGGCCGGTCCATCCGCTCGACCGGCTCCTTGATCACCACAGACATCGAGGCCCTCACTCCTCCACATCGGGTCCGCCCCGGCGCACCCGACTCACTCAGTCACTCACTTGCACAGTCATGTGCAACTACACACTGGTGTGCAAATTACCGCCCTGCACACTGTTGTGCAAATTGGTTCCGCACGTTGTTGTGCACATGGACGGGACCAGCAGAATGAGAGACATGAGCACCCCGCGCCCCGCTGCCGCGAGCGTCAGAGCCGACGCCAATCGCCGCCGCATCCTCGACGTCGCCGTCACCGAGCTGCTGCGGGACCCCGACGCGTCCATGGACCAGATCGCGCGCGCCGCGGGGGTCGTGCGCAGGACGGTGTACGGCCACTTCCCGAGCCGGGACGCACTGGTGGGCGCGATCGTGGACCGCGCGATCGAGGCCGTGGAGTCCGCGCACGCGGAGGGCAGGGCGGGCGCGGAGAACCCGGCCGAGGCGGTCGCGGGATCCCTGCTCGCGGTGTGGGAAGTCGCCGACCGCTACCGCCTGTTGCTCTCGCTCGCGCAGCGCAGCGTCACGATGGAGGGCATCCGCGAACGCCTCGGCGCCGTCCACGCGTCCGGCATGGAGGTCTTCCAACGCGGCCTGGACGACGGCACGTTCGCCTCGCCGCTGCCGCCGAAGGCCTTGAGCTACGTACTCGAAGGAGTGCTGTTCGCCGTGATGGAGGCCGTCAACGACGGCGTCCTGGAAGCGGAGGAGGCGGGCAGGTCCACCGCGATCACCTTCCTGACCGCGGCGGGCCTGCCCGCCTCGAAGGCCACCGAGCTGGTGGCGGGGGTGGCTGCCCGAAGGCTGGGGCCCAGCTAGGGCGCCCCGAAGGGGCGCGGGGAACCGCGTGCTCGGCCACGAAGCGTCCGCGGCCGACCACCCGGGGCTCACCCCGACGACGCCCCGGTTGTCCCGCGCACCGCTCACGCGGTCAAAGACTTCTCCTCACGCGGTCAAGGACTTCTTCCCGGCACCGGCCTGCTCCGGCACCCCGTCCTCCGCGTCCTCGTCGCCCCGCGGCTCCGCCCCGTGCCCGTCGTCCAGCAACGTCCGCTCGTCGAACGGCAGTCGACCGGCGAGGACCTCCGCGATCCGCTCCTTGTCGACCTCCTTGGTCCACGTCCCGATCAGCAGCGTGGCGACCGCGTTGCCCGCGAAGTTGGTGAGGGCTCGCGCCTCGCTCATGAAGCGGTCGACGCCGATGATCAGGCCGACGCCGTCGACCAGGGCCGGCTTGTGCGACTGCAGACCGCTCGCGAGGACCGCGATGCCCGAACCGGACACGCCCGCAGCACCCTTGGACGCGATCATCATGAAGAGCAGCAGCGAGATCTGCTCGCCGACACCGAGCGGCTGGTCCATGGCGTCGGCGATGAACAGCGACGCCATGGTCAGGTAGATCATCGTGCCGTCGAGGTTGAAGGAGTACCCCGTCGGGACGGTGATGCCGACGACCGGACGGCTGACCCCCAGGTGCTCCATCTTCGCGATGAGCCGCGGCAGCGCGGACTCGGACGAGGAGGTGGAGAGGATCAGCAGGAACTCGCGGCCCAGGTACTTGAGCAGCTGGAAGAGGTTGACCCCGGTCACGAGCTTCACCAGCGTGCCCAGCACGATCACGATGAACAGCGCGCAGGTGACGTAGAACCCGATCATGATCGTGGCCAGCGCCTTGAGCGCGTCGACGCCGGTCTCGCCGATGACGGCCGCCATCGCGCCGAACGCACCCACCGGAGCGGCCCACATGATCATCGAGAGGATCCGGAAGACGAGCTTCTGGATGTGCCCGATGCCGCGCAGGATCGGCTCACCGGAGCGGCCCATGGCCTGCAGCGCGAAGCCGACGAGCAGCGCGACGAGCAGGGTCTGGAGTACCTGCTCCTGGGTGAAGGCGGAGACGAGCGTCTTGGGGATGATGCCGAGCACGAATTCGACGAGACCCTTGTCGGCCTCGTCGGCGGCCTTGTGGCCCGCGCCCTTCTCGGAGTCGGTGATGTCCATGCCCGAGCCCGGGTGCAGGATGTTGCCGACGATCAGGCCGATGGCGAGCGCGACGATCGACATCGCCACGAAGTAGGCGAGCGCGAGCCCGCCCACCTTGCCGACCTTGGCGGCCTTGCGGACCGAACCGACGCCGAGGACGATCGTGCAGAAGATGATGGGCGAGATCATCATCTTGATCAGGTTCACGAACCCGGTGCCGACCGGCTTCAGTTCCTTGGCGAAGTCCGGCCAGATGAAGCCGACGGCGATGCCGAGCAGCACGGCGCCGATGACGGCGATGTAGAGGTAGTGCGTGCGGTCCCGCTTGGCTGCGGGTGCCGCTTGTGGGTCGGCCGTGCTGGTCACGGGGCCCTCCTTGAACGACGACGTCGGCGTTGTGGTGCCTGCAGTGCGTGCGGCTCACGTCCTGGGCGATCGGTCCCCGGCGTGCGGCTCACGACCCGACGGCTGGGGTCGGCTCGGTGCCCGGGCGATCCCGGCGACTATCTCCCGCGCTGTGAGGGCGGTCACCCTTGCGTTCATTTAGTTCGCACTTATACGGCGAGGCAGACTGGCACCATGTCCCGCACCCGACCGCCCCGCCCGCGCCGTCTGCCGCGCAGCCTGGCGGGCCAGCTCTTCGCGATGCAGATCGTGCTGGTCACGGTGGTGGTCGCCGGATGCGCGCTCTTCACGTATCTGAGCGACAAGCACCAGGCAGAGGAGGGCGCGCGCCGCCAGGCGACCGCGGCGGCGCGGGCGGTCGCGGACTCCCCTTCGGTACGAGAGGCCATACGCGACGGCGACGACCCCTCGGCCCGCCTGCAGCCGTACGCCTCCCGGGTCCAGCGGCACACCGGCGTCGACTTCGTCACGATCATGGACCCGCGCGGCATCCGCTGGACGCACCCCGACGAGCGGCGGATCGGCGAGCGCTTCCTCGGCCACCGGGCGGAGGCGCTGCGCGGCAGGACGTTCGCGGAGACGTACACGGGAACCCTCGGCCCCTCGGTACGGGTGGTCACACCGATCCGGGCGGGCGCCGCGGACGACGGCGCGATCATCGGCCTGGTCAGCGCGGGCATCACCATCGAGGAGATCACGGCCAAGGCGCGCGGCCAGCTCCTCGCGCTGCTCGGCGTCGCGGCGGCGGCGCTCGTCCTCGGCGGCATCGGTACGTACGTCATCAACGCGCGCCTGCGCCGCAGTACGCACGGTATGAACGCCGCAGAGCTGAGCCGCATGCACGACTACCACGAGGCTGCGCTGCACGCGGTGCGCGAGGGCCTGCTGATGCTGGACGGGCAGCGGCGCATCGCCCTGATCAACGACGGTGGCCGGGAGCTCCTCGGGGTGTCCGACAACCCGGTGATCGGCCGCAACGTAGCCGAACTCGGGCTGCCCGCTCCTCTGACGGGCGCACTTCTCTCGGCCGAACCCCGGGTCGACGAACTGCACCTGACCGCCGACCGCGTGGTGGTCGTCAACACCTCGCCCGTGACCGGCGGCGAGCGCCGAGGCACGGTGGTCACGCTGCGGGACCACACCGAACTCCAGGCGCTGACAGGCGAGTTGGACTCCGAGCGCGGCTTCACGCGGGCGCTGCGCTCGCAGGCCCACGAGGCGGCGAACCGGCTCCACACGGTGGTGTCCCTCATCGAACTCGGCCGCGCGGACGAGGCCGTCGACTTCGCCACGGCGGAACTGGAACTGGCGCAGGCCCTGACCGACCAGGTGGTCGCCGCGGTCAGCGAACCCGTCCTCGCGGCGCTCCTCCTCGGCAAGGCCGCGCAGGCGAACGAGCACGGCGTGGAGCTGGTCGTGTCGCAGGACAGCAGCATCGACGACGGCATGCTCCCGCCGTCCCTGCCGGCCCGTGACCTGGTGACGGTCCTCGGCAACCTCATCGACAACGCGGTCGACGCGGCCCAGGGCTCCCCCTCGGCCCGCGTCACGGTGACGGCCCGCGCGGACGAGGCGGGCCTCCTCCTCCGCGTCTCGGACACGGGCCCCGGGGTGGACCCCGCCCAACGCGAAGCGGTCTTCGAACGAGGCTGGTCGACGAAGGCGGCAACGGGCAGGGGCCTGGGCCTGGCCCTGGTCCACCAGACGGTGACGAGGAACGGCGGCAGCCTGACGGTGCGGGAGTCGGCGGAGGGCGGAGCGGAGTTCGAGGTACGCCTCACCACGACGAACAGCCGCCGGGCCCCTTCACCCACCCCAGCCCTCGCTGCGAGCAACAGTCCCGCTCCCACTGTGGGCAGGCGTTCCGCACGGCGAGTGGGGTCTCCCCTGCTCGAGCGGAGCCGAGAGCTTGGGGAAGGGTGGGCACAGCCCAAGACGCCGAGTACCGATGAACCTGGCGCCGACCAAGGCACGACTCCAGGCCGGCCGCAGGCTGACGGCCCCGACCAGAGAGGCGCCCAGTGACAATCCGCGTACTCGTAGTCGAAGACGACCCCGTCGCCGCCGACGCCCACGTCCTCTACGTCAACAGAGTGCCCGGCTTCGAGGCCCTCCCCCGCCCCGCCCACTCCGCCGCCGAAGCCCGCCGCACCCTCGACCGCACCCCCGTGGACCTGATCCTCCTCGACCTCCACCTCCCCGACGGCCACGGCCTCCACCTCGCCCGCTCCCTGCGCGCCTCCGGCAACCCCACGGACGTGATCGCGGTGACCTCGGCCCGCGACCTGGCCGTGGTCCGCGAGGGCGTCTCCCTCGGCGTCGTCCAGTACGTCCTGAAGCCCTTCACCTTCGCCACCCTCCGCGACCGCCTCACCCGTTACGCGGAGTTCCGCACCGCCGCCGCCGAGGGCGAGGCCACCGGCCAGGACGAGGTGGACCGCGCGCTCGCCACCCTGCGCGCCCCGAGCCCCGCCGCCCTCCCGAAGGGCCTCAGCGGCCCCACCCTCGAACGCGTCATCCGCACCCTGCGCACCGCCCCCGACGGCCTCACCGCCACCGCGGCCGCCCAGTCGGCGGGCCTGTCCCGCATCACCGCGCGCCGTTACCTGGAGCACCTCGTCGAGACGGCCCGCGCGGCCCGCAGCCCCCAGTACGGCCACGTCGGCCGCCCCGAACTCGTCTACCGCTGGCTCGCCCCGGGCGCCTGACCCGGCTCGCCCCAGGCGACTGGAAACGTGCACCCGATAACAACGTTGTCACGTTGGTGACAAGCCTCAACGCCCAGCCCCCGCACAGGCATTGACCTTGTTCGGAACGCGCCCTTACGTTCACCGGGCAACCCGCATCGCAGTCCCGCGTTGCAGTCCCGCGTTGCAGTCCCGCGTGGCAACCCAGCCGCGTCGGCCAGTAGGAGGTCGTGCCCGTGCGCCCCACCACCACCCCACTGCTCCTCGCCGCCGCCACCCTGCTCGCCGCCGGCACCCTCACCGCGTGCGGCGGCGGCTCCGGCGACGACCCCGACACCGTGAAGGTCTCGTTCAAGCAGTCCACGGACAACCAGATCAGGGTCATGGACACCTATCTGGCGGACATCAAGAAGCAGTTCGAGAAGGAACACCCCGGCAAGAAGGTCGAGTTGGTGCCGATCAAGGCCCCGGACTCCGAGTACTACACCAAGCTGCAGCAGATGATGCGCTCCCCGAAGACCGCGCCCGACCTGGTCTACGAGGACACGTTCCTCATCAACTCGGACATCACGAGCGGGTACTTGAAGCCGCTCGACCCCTACCTGAACAAGTGGAAGGACTGGGACCAGTTCATCGACACCGCCAAGACGGCGGCGAAGGCGGCCGACGGCAAGACGTACGGCGTGCCGGACGGGACGGACACCCGCGGTCTCTGGTTCAGCAAGGCGATCTTCAAGAAGGCGGGCCTGCCTGCGGACTGGCAGCCGAAGACGTGGGACGACATCCTTTCCGCGGCCCGCACCATCAAGAAGAAGGTCCCCGGGGTCACCCCCCTCAACGTCTACACGGGCAAGCCGGCGGGCGAGACGGCCTCGATGCAGGGCTTCCAGATGCTCGCGTACGGCACGGGCAAGGACCCTCTCTACGACCCGAAGTCGAAGAAGTGGGTCACGGGCAGCAAGGGCTTCAAGGACTCGCTCACGTTCGTGGAGACGGTCTACAAGGAGAAGCTCGGCCCGGACGTCTCGGACGCGCTCGACCCCAACTTCGCCACCCGCGTGCGCGGTGAGCTCCTCCCCGAGGACAAGCTGGGCATCAACCTCGACGGGTCGTGGCTGCCGCAGGACTGGGGGAAGGGCGCGGGCCACGAGTGGCCCCAGTGGTCGGACAAGCTGGGCCTCGCGTACATGCCGACGCAGCACGGCCAGGCCCCCGGCAAGGTGAGCATGTCCGGCGGCTGGACCTGGGCGATCCCGACCAAGGCGAGCAACCCCGACCTGGCCTTCGACTTCATCAAGACGATGCAGACGCCAGCCAACGCCAAGAAGTGGTACGTCGCCAACTCGGGCATCGCGGTCCGCGAGGACGTCGCGGCCGACCCGTCGTACGTGAAGGCGCAGCCGGGCATCAAGTTCTTCACGGACCTGGTGGCCACGACCCACTACCGCCCGGCGTACCCCGCGTACCCCAAGGTCTCCACGGCGATCCAGGAGGCGATGGAGTCGGTGACGACGGGCGACGCCTCGGTCGACAAGGCGGCCGACGGCTACGACGAGGAGGTCTCGTCGGCAACGGACGGCGAGGTCACAACCAAGTAGCCCCCGCACCACCCCTCCCTCAAGGGACGCGGGGAACTGCGCAACAAACCCCCACCCACCCGCACCCAACAACTCCACCGGCCCCCCCCCTCAAGGGGCGCGGGGAACTGCGCGACAAGCCCCCACCCACCCGCACCCAACAAACCCACAGCACCACCCCCAAGGGGCGCGGGGAACTGCGCAACCACCCCCACCCACCCGCAGACAGGCCCCTCCTCCCGCAACCAGAGAGCGAGCGCCCGCACGTGACCACCGCACCCCCCGCACCCCCCGCGGGCCCCGGCGGCGCCGTCAAGACGGCGGCGGACCCGCCCGGCGGCGGCCCGCCGCCCCCGCGGCCCCGGGCCCGGGTCCGGCGAGGCCTGCTCCGCGCCCTGCCCGTCTCCCCCGCCGTCGTCCTCCTCGCACTCTTCCTCGCGGGCCCGATCGGCTACTGCGCGTACATCGCCTTCACCGACCTCCAGCTCACCGGCCAGGCGGAGTCGAGCTTCGTGGGCCTGGAGAACTTCCGCACCGCCTTCGGCGACGAGCGGTTCCTCAACGCGGTCTGGCTGACCCTCGTCTTCACCGTCCTCTCCTCCCTCATCGGCCAGAACACCCTGGGCCTCGCCCTCGCCTCACTCATGCAGCGCGCCTCGAAGCCGGTCCGCACCTTCACGGGCGCGATCGTCATCGCGGCCTGGGTCCTGCCGGAGGTCGTCGCCGGCTTCCTCCTGTACGCGTTCTTCCGCCGCGAGGGCACCCTCAACGCCGTCCTCGACTTCCTCCATCTCCCGTCCCAGAACTGGATGTTCACCCTGCCGATCCTCGCGGTGTCGTTCGCGAACGTATGGCGCGGGACGGCGTTCTCGATGCTGGTCTACTCGGCCGCCCTGAACGAGATTCCCAAGGAGATCACCGAGGCCGCCGAGGTCGACGGCGCGAGCGGCTGGCGCCGCATGTGGCACATCACGCTGCCGATGATCCGCCGCTCGATCGGCACGAATCTCATGCTCAACACCCTCCAGACGCTCTCCGTCTTCGGCCTGATCTGGGTGATGACGCGCGGCGGCCCGGGAAACAGGAGCCAGACCCTCCCCCTCTTCATGTACGAGCAGGCCTTCCAGAAGAGCATGATCGGCTACGGCACGGCCGTGGCCCTGCTGCTCCTCCTGGTCGGCTCGCTCTTCTCCCTCGTCTATATGCGCCTGCTGCGTACGGAGGTCTGAGTGCCCGCCAACAAGCCTCTGCGTACGCTCCGTTCACCCCGTACGACACTCCGATCCCGCCGCACCGCGCACCGCCTGGCGGCCGACGCGGGCCTGCTGGTCGTGGCCGCGGCGTTCGTGCTCCCGCTGGCCTGGGTGGTCCTGTCGTCCTTCGACCCGAAGGCGGACCTCAGGGTGCGGCTCCCCGACAGCCTCACCCTGGACAACTACGACAAGGTCCTCACCCCGGAGATCACCTTCACCCCGCTCCTGAACAGCCTGCTCCTCTGCGGCGGCGGCACCCTGCTCACGGTGGTGTGCGCGGCGCTGGCCGCGTACCCCCTCTCCCGCTACCGCTCCCGCCTCAACCGCCCCTTCATGCTCACGATCCTCTTCGCCACGAGCCTGCCGATCACGGCGATCATGGTCCCGGTGTACGCGCTGTTCGTACAGGTCGACCTGATCGACACGATGCAGGGCACGATCTTCTTCTTCGCGGCGTCCCAACTGCCCTTCGCCATCTGGCTGATGAAGAACTTCATGGACGGCGTACCGAAGGAGCTGGAGGAGGCGGCGTGGACGGACGGGGCGTCCCCCTTCCAGTCCCTCCTCCGCATCGTCCTGCCCTTGATGGGACCGGGCGTGGCGGTGGTGACGGTCTTCTGCTTCGTCATGATGTGGGGCAACTTCTTCGTCCCGTTCATGCTCCTGCTCACCCCGGAACAGATGCCGGCGTCGGTCAGCATCAACGACTTCTTCGGCAACAAGGGAACCGTGGTCTACGGCCAGCTGGCGGCGTTCTCGATCATCTACTCGACACCGGTGGTCCTGCTGTACGTCCTGGTCTCACGCCGCCTGGGCGGCGGCTTCGCGCTGGGCGGCGCGGTGAAGGGCTGACCGACGCCCGGCGGGACCTGGCCCGTGGCGGACACAGAACTGTGACATGACTTCGCGGAGATACGTCCCCCGCGCCCCATTCATCACCACACATCTCCCTGGTATCGGCCTCCGGCTCGCACTAGCGTGCTGAGCTCGCGCCACTCCCACCTCGCCACCTGCCAGGAGCCGACTGTGAACCGCCCTCTCCGCCTCACAACGGCCGCGCTCGCCACGTCTGCGGCGCTGCTGCTGACGTCCTGCGGCAGCGACGACGACAAGTCCAAGGACAACGACAAGATCGCCGGGGCGGAACAGGGCGACCCGAAGAAGTCGACGGAGCCGAGCGAACCGGCGGACTCCGCCCCGGACCGCTCGAAGATCGAGCTGCCGTCGGACCTGACCATGACGTTCGAGTCGCCCGACACCAGCGACCCGGTGAAGAAGGCCGTGCTCGCGGACAACGAACAGCGCATGCGCGCGGTGAACGCCGCGATCACGGGGACGGACCCCAAGAGCGAAGCGCTCGGCTACTACAACACCGGCAAGGCCCTGGAGGCCTCGGTGACGTGGGTCGCGAAGTTCAAGGACGCCGGCCTCAGCCTCACGGGGAAGGTGCGCTACTACGACCGCCAGGTGACGCTCAAGGACAAGAAGACGGCGACGCTGTCCTTCTGCGCCGACGAGGGCAAGGGCTTCACCAAGAAGAAGTCGACCAAGAAGATCAACAAGACGCCGGTGACGAAGAACAGCTACGTCGCCTACAACACACAGCTGATCAAGAACGCCGACGGAACCTGGCAGACCTCGCAGATCTTCTCCACAAGGGGGGCGGCTCAGTGCCAGCCGTAAGAAGAGCTCCGGCCTTCGCAGCCGCCATCGCGGGCATCGCGCTCGCCACCGGCAGTTCACCGGCCTGGGCCGACATAGACCCGGGTGACGGCGGGTCCGAGACACAGGTGGACGCGGACGCCGACGAGCAGAAGCTGTCGACCACCGCGGGCGGAATCGTCTACGACCGTTCGAAGAACGGCAAGGGCGGCACTGCGGGCCCGGTGACACCGGCCACCGACTGGACCCCTCCGGCCTGCTACTACGCCCCTGCCCACACCCCGGCTCAGCTGCAGAAGAAGCTGGAGCCGATCTGGGCGGTGGACTCCACCGGGCACGAATGGGACCTGTCCCAGCGCAACCGCTATGTGAACGGGAAGCCGTACAAGGACTTCAACAAGAAGAAGACCGGCGAGGGCTACTGGTGGGACAGCTTCATCCCCGAAGGAAGGGAGAGCGCCCCCGGGGCCTTCGACTGCGACAAGCCGTACTTCTGGGTCGACAAGGGTGAGCCGCCCCCGGCGGACACCCCTGAAGCCGTCACCCCCGAGATCCTCGCGCACCTGGCCTACGCCGAGATCCGCGTCCCCGACACCGAGGTGACCCTCGCGCCCGCAGAGACGACGAAGGTGAACCTGCCGACCTGGGCCTGGCTGGACAAGGCGGAGTTCAAGCCGGTCTCCGTGACGGCCTCGGTGCCGGTCCTGAACATCGAGGCAACGGCAACCGCCGAACCGATCTCCCTCAAGATCGACCCGGGCACGGCCGACGCGGAGACATACCCGGCTTCCGGCGTCTGCGAGCTCGTCGGCGACAAGATCGGCGAACCGTACGCGAAGGGCAAGTCCAAGCAGACCCCGCCCTGCGGCGTGAAGTACCTTCGCTCCTCGGGCGACGGCTCGTACCCGCTGAAGGCGACGATCACCTGGAAGATCCACTGGACCGGAACCGGCGTGGACGGCGAACAGAAGCTTCCCGACGGCGAGTTCGGCGCCGAACAGGACGTGGTGGTCGAGGAGATCCAGGCCATCAACCGCTAGCCACAAGGAAGTACGACGCCACAACTAGGATCATCGGCGTCGAAGGGGGAACACCGTGCAGGGGCGGTTGCTGAACGGCCGGTACGAGCTGCTCGTGCCGATCGGCGCAGGCGGAATGGGCCAGGTCTGGCGGGCGCGGGACACCAGCCTGGACCGTGATGTCGCGGTCAAGCTGTTCGTGCCGTCGACATCGGCGAACGAGGCCGAGCAAGCGCAACTCCTCGCCCGCTTCCGCCAGGAGGCCCGCGCCGCGGCCGCGCTGGACAGCCCGTACATCGTCGCCGTCCACGACCACGGTGAGGACGACGGCACCGCGTACCTGGTGATGGCCCTGGTGCAGGGCCGCTCGCTCGACCAGGTGCTGCGCGAGAGCGTGCGCGTACCCCTGGCGGACGCGCTGCGCTGGGCGGCGGACATCTGCCGCGCCCTGGACGTGGCGCACACGGCGGGCGTCGTGCACCGCGACATCAAGCCCGGCAACGTGATGGTCGCGCAGGACGGCACCGCGAAGGTCGTCGACTTCGGCATCGCGACGTATCTGGAGCGCGCCGCAGGCGACTCGCGCCTCACCCAGACCGGGCAGATGCCGTTCGGCAGCGTGCCGTACCTGGCGCCGGAACGGTTCCGCCAGGAGCCGGGCGACGGCCGCACCGACCTGTACGCGCTCGGCTGCGTCCTCTACGAACTCCTCGTCGGCAGACCGCCGTTCACCGGCACGGCGGCGGGCGTCATGTACAACCACGTCAACGACGCGCCCCTGCCCCCGAGTCGGGCACGCGCCGAGGTGACGGCACCGGTGGAACGCCTCGTCCTCGACCTCCTCGCGAAGGCCCCCGCGGACCGCCCGGCGGACGCGGCGACGACACTCGACCGCATCCTCACGGCGGCGGCAACCCTGCCCCCGGTGACGGAACCCGCAACGGGACCCGCGATGGGACCCACAACGGGACCCGCATCAGAACCACCGGACATCCAGGACACCGTGCCCCCCGTGAGCATGTCCCCCGTGAGCAAGGACACCACCACGCCGGTGCTGCCCGGCCCCGGTGTCCGCCGCTCCCGCAGACGCATACTGCTCCCCGCCGCCCTGATCCTCGCGCTCGGCATCCCGGCAGGCCTCGGCATACGCGCCCTGGCCGCACCGGACACCGGCAGCACGGCAGGCTCGCCCTCTTCCGCCGGAGGCAAGAAGAAGGTCTACGAGATCGGCGTCGCCCACAGCTATCGTCACTCGGGGGGCGACGGATCCACCGACGAGTACGAGAAGTCGGAGTACAAGCAGTTCACGACGCAGCAACTGCGCACCGTGGAATCCGCGTTCGCCGAGACGCTCGGCACGACGGCCGACAGCCGCTTCCGCCTCGTCCCCGTCTCCGCGAACCCGGACGTCAGCTCCCGGAAGATGCTGGCCAAGCACCCGAACATGCTGGCGGTCATCGGTGACACCGTGGACTTCTCCTGGGTGCACGACACGGACGAGGCGTTCCTGCCCGAGATCAGTACGTGCACCCAATACGCGCACCCGGGCGGCGCGTTCGCGATCCCGGCCGACGACGCCCGGCAGGGCGAGGCGATGGCCCGCTACCTCCTCTCGCAGACCACGGCGCGCCGCGTGCTGATCGCCGAGGACAAGCTCTGGGTGAACCGAGAGGACGGCATAGGCACGGCGCTGCGCAGGGCCGGTGTCACCGCGGAAGCCCTGGACGTCGCGCCCGACGAGGTGAAGACGTCGAAGATCAGCTCGCTGGTGGCGGCGGCAAGGGCGGACGCGGTGGTGATCCCCACCGGCACGCCAATCGAGGTATGGGCCAAGAAACTCAAGTCCGACGGCTTCAAGGGCCCGATCCTCACCCAGGGCGACGCGGAGGGCACCTGCGCCGACTCCAAGGACCGCTCCGACGAGGAAGCGGGCGACAAGAACATCCCCAACGGCGTCATCCGCACCCGCAACTACAACGGCGAACCGGACGACAACCTCCCCGCCCGAGGCAACCAGGAGCTGTACGACGGCGCCCTGGCCCTGGCGACAGCCCTAAAGAAACTCCCCACGAACACGAACACCACCCCCACCTCGCTCCGCCACACCCTGGACCGCGAGATCCAGAACGTCTCGGTCAACGGCACCCTGCACGAGGTCTCCTTCGAGAAGCGCCGCTCGGCCCGCGACTGGCCGGTGTGGTTCGACCGCAGGGACTCGGACGGCTGGACGGAAATCGGCAAGCTGGACAAGAAGTTCGAACCGACACGTCCCTAGCCGGAGCCGGGAGGCAGCGTGCGGAACGCCGGGCACCTGGACCTGGCCCTGCTGTCCGACGACGAAGGCAACACCGTCCGCATCACGGTGCTCGGCCCTCTCCGGGGCGTGTCCGGAGCCCTCGCGGCAGAGATCGTCGTTGCCACGCCGTTCGTGGCGGGACGCCTGGACCTCTCGCTGTGGTGGTCACGGCTCCGTGCTTGGGGGGAAGCCCTGGATCACCTGGAGGGCGGCGAGGACGACGGTTCGGGTTCCCATCGACCTGCCCGCCGACTGGATCACCACCCATCGCCGTCGGCTGGAGGACGTACTCAGCACCTGGCACCACCACTTGTCACTCCCGTCATGATCCCCCCAAGCCGACTTCACTCGTGGGCCCTGACGACAAGGGAGGCATCGGCGGAAGGCCGATCCACCTCAAGCACGGCACGGCAAGCGAACGGGAGGTCCAGAAGGTGTTGGACGAGATCCATTCGAACCGTTCCCTCAGGGACGGCATCATCACGAAAGCCACCGCCCGTGACAGCATGAACAAGGGCGAGTTCGGGACGAGTCGGAATCCTGCGGCGGAAATGCACTTCATCATCAAGACCTCGAGAAAATGAACAAGACAGAAGGAGGCTGATGCCCGACGTCGGCCTCTATGCCGAAGCGGCCCTGCGGAAGACAATCTTCGGCGTCCCCCTCGGTACTTCGCCGGAGGAGTGGGAGAGCGCGCTCGGCAACGACTTCCTGGACGATGTGCGGAAGTCTCGGATGCGGCGGGACTACGGGCTCATCGAGGTCGCGTTCGAGAGACGTTCGGGCCTGCGGGAATCCGTGTCCGTGTCACTCCAGATCCACCGCATGTACGTGACCGACGAGTCTTCACAGGGCCCGGGGAACCGGGAACCCTCTGGTCGATCATCGTGAGCCGGGCCTCTCACCGCTCCATGAGCCCCGTACTTTCCCACCAATCCGCAACCTCGTAGAAACGCACCGTAGTCGCCGAGCCCCACCCCCCATACGGTGTGCCCGTGCAACCGAGCCAGTCGAGCGAGCCCACGCCCCCGTTCAACTTCCCCGCCGCCCGGCGGCTGCGCGAGGCGTTGGGGATGGCGCCCGGGCACGTCGCGTACGGGATGCAGGCCAGTTACGGGCTCACGTACATCACCGCCGACACCATCACCGCCTGGGAGCGGGGACTCGCCTCCCCCAGCTCCGCCGAACTCACCGCGCTCGCCGCCACCTTGTGGTGCTCGCCCGGTGAACTCATGGGCGCCGCGCGGACGTTGCGCGAGCACCGGCTCGCCCGCGGACTCGCCCCCGAGGACGTCGCGCGCGGGGCCGGCGTGGAGATCCAGGCGTATCTGCGGATGGAGGAGACCAACTCCTGGCGCGGCAACGAACGGCAGTCCGCCGCCCTCGCCCAGGTGCTCGCGCTCTCCGTGCCGGACTTCGTCACCGTGACCGGACGGTCCGACGCACTCGCCGAGCTGCTGCGCAACGCGGTGACGACCCGCTGGCAGGGGTACGTGCGCCCCGTCGCCAAGCTGCTCCCCCTGGACCGGCGGCACGTGGAGGGCGCGCTGCGCCGGATGCACGAGGACTACCAGTCACGGATGGCGCGCACGCTGAGCTGGGGCGGCGGGGCGAGCTCGGACGCCTCCGGCGAGGCCGGGCGGGACTTCCTCGACCACGTCCTCGATCACTTCTGGACCTTGGTCCGGGAAAGTCGGGCCTGAGGGTCACAGCAGCCGGGCCCAAAGGCCCGGCCTCGCCATGACCAAAGCCTCCCCCGGAAGCCGGATCGGCCTAGAAGACCGACTCCGCCTCGTCCATCCGGTCCTTCGGCACCGTCTTCAGCTCCGTCACCGCATCCGCCAGCGGCACCATCGTGACGTCCGTGCCGCGCAGCGCCGTCATCTTGCCGTACTCCTCGCGGTGCACCGCCTCCACCGCGTGCCAGCCGAAGCGGGTCGCGAGGACACGGTCGTACGCGGTGGGGGTGCCGCCGCGCTGGACGTGGCCGAGGATGACCGGCTTGGCCTCCTTGCCGAGGCGGGACTCCAGCTCGTACGCGAGCGCCGTACCGATGCCCTGGAAGCGCTCGTGGCCGAACTGGTCGATCGCGCCCTTGCCGTAGTCCATCGTGCCGTCCTGCGGATGCGCGCCCTCGGCGACGCAGATCACCGCGAACTTCTTGCCCCGCGCGAACCGCTCCTCGACCATCGCGACCAGGTCGGCGGGGTCGAAGGGCCGCTCCGGCAGGCAGATGCCGTGGGCGCCGCCTGCCATGCCGGACTCCAGGGCGATCCAGCCCGCGTGGCGGCCCATGACCTCCACCACCATCACGCGCTGGTGCGACTCGGCGGTGGTCTTGAGCCGGTCCATGGCCTCCGTGGCCACGCCCACCGCGGTATCGAAGCCGAAGGTGCGGTCCGTGGAGGAGATGTCGTTGTCGATGGTCTTGGGGACGCCGACGACCGGCACACCCGCGTCGGACAGCATGCGCGCCGCCGTCAGGGTGCCCTCGCCGCCGATCGGGATGAGCGCGTCGAAGCCGCTCTTCTCGATGAGCTCCTTGGCGTTGTCGCAGGCCGCGCGGAAGCGGGCGCGCTCAAGGCGCGACGAGCCGAGGATCGTCCCGCCGCGGGCCAGGATGCCGCTGACGGCGTTGAGGTCGAGGGGGCGGTAGCGCCCGTCGAGCAGGCCCGCGTAGCCGTCCTCGAAGCCGATGACCTCGTCGCCGTAGTGCGTGACGGCGCGGTGCACGACCGACCGGATCACTGCGTTGAGGCCGGGGCAGTCGCCGCCCGCGGTGAGAATTCCGATACGCATCGCGCTGTGTCTCCTGCTCGCTGCTGGTACTTGTGAGCCGGTCCGATTGTTCCACGGTCGCAAGGGGGTCGCCGCTCACGGATGTGCGACGGATGCGCGTGCGAGGACCGGGCAGGGGCCTTGGTACCCGTCCCGACAGGCCTTTCGTCAGGCCTTTCGTCCGGCGGGCGACCTAGCCAGCCGCAGAGGTATTGTCAAGAGGGCACAGCCACGATATCGGGTACTTTGTCCAGCTCACCCGGCGCCTCACGCCGGGCAGCCACAGAGCCGGGCAGCCGCGGAGTCGCGGCATCCGCACCACAGGACTGCGAAGCAGGACAGCGAGAAGGGGAGACCACGCGTGACGCGCAGCGTGTACGTGACCGGGATCGACCGGGGCGACGGACGCCAGGTCATCGAGCTGGGAGTGATGGAGCTCCTGACCCGCCGGGTCGACCGGGTCGGCGTCTTCCGGCCGCTCGTCCACGACGGTCCCGACCGGCTCTTCGACCTGCTGCGCGCCCGCTACCGGCTGTCGCAGGACGCCGCGTCGGTGTACGGCATGGACTACCACGAGGCGTCCGCGCTCCAGGCCGAGCAGGGCACCGACGAGCTGGTCTCGCGCCTCGTCGACCGCTTCCACCAGGTGGCGCGGAACTACGAGGTCGTCCTCGTCCTCGGCACGGACTTCGCCGCCACCCAGCTCCCCGACGAGCTCGCGCTCAACGCCCGGCTCGCCAATGAGTTCGGTGCCTCCGTGCTCCCCGTGGTCGGCGGCAAGAACCAGCCCGCCGAGTCGGTGCGCGCCGAGACCCGGAACGCCTACCGCGCCTACGACTCGCTCGGCTGCGACGTCCTCGCGATGGTCACCAACCGCGTGGCCCCCGCCGACCGCGACGAGATCCACGAGCGGCTGGAGGCCCGCCTGCCCGTGCCCTGCTACGTCCTGCCGGACGAGCCCGCGCTCTCCGCGCCGACGGTCGCACAGATCACCCACGCGCTCGGCGGCCGCGTCCTGCTGGGCGACGACTCGGGGCTCGCGCGCGACGCCCTGGACTTCGTCTTCGGCGGCGCCATGCTGCCGAACTTCCTGAACGCCCTGACCCCGGGCTGCCTGGTGGTCACCCCCGGCGACCGCGCCGACCTCGTGGTGGGCTCGCTCGCCGCGCACAGCGCGGGGACGCCGCCGATAGCGGGCGTCCTGCTGACCCTGAACGAGCAGCCGGGCCAGGAGATCCTCACCCTCGCCGACCGCCTCGCGCCCGGCACCCCGGTGGTCGCGGTCTCCGGCGGCTCCTTCCCCACCGCGGCCGAACTCTTCGCGCTGGAAGGGAAGTTGAACGCGGCGACGCCCCGCAAGGCGGAGACCGCCCTCGGCCTCTTCGAGCGGTACGTCGACACCGCCGACCTCCTCAAGCGCGTCTCGGCGCCGAGCAGCGACCGCGTCACGCCGATGATGTTCGAGCACAAGCTCCTGGAGCAGGCCCGCTCCGACCGCCGCCGCGTCGTCCTGCCCGAGGGCACCGAGGAGCGCGTCCTGCGCGCCGCCGACGTCCTGCTGCGCCGCGGCGTCTGCGACCTGACCCTCCTCGGCCCGGTCGAGCAGATCCGCAAGAAGGCCGCGGACCTCGGCGTGGACCTCGCCGACTCCGAGCTCATCGACCCGCAGACCTCCGAGCTGCGGGACCGTTTCGCCGCCGAGTACGCCGAGCTGCGCGCCCACAAGGGCGTCACCGTCGAGCTGGCGTACGACGTCGTGGCGGACGTCAACTACTTCGGCACGCTGATGGTCCAGGAGGGCCTCGCCGACGGCATGGTCTCGGGCTCCGTGCACTCCACGGCCGCCACGATCCGGCCCGCCTTCGAGATCATCAAGACCAAGCCGGACGCCTCGATCGTCAGCTCCGTCTTCTTCATGTGCCTCGCCGACAAGGTCCTCGTGTACGGCGACTGCGCAGTCAACCCGGATCCGAACGCCCCGCAGCTCGCGGACATCGCCGTCCAGTCGGCGACCACCGCCGAGCAGTTCGGCGTGGAGCCGCGGATCGCGATGCTCTCGTACTCGACGGGCACGTCCGGTTCGGGCGCCGACGTCGACAAGGTGCGCGAGGCCACCGAGCTGGTGCGCACCCAGCGCTCGGACCTGAAGATCGAGGGGCCGATCCAGTACGACGCCGCCGTGGAGCCCTCCGTCGCGGCCACCAAGCTGCCCGACTCGGACGTCGCGGGCCAGGCCAGCGTGCTGATCTTCCCGGACCTGAACACCGGCAACAACACCTACAAGGCCGTGCAGCGCTCGGCCGGCGCGATCGCCGTCGGCCCGGTCCTGCAGGGCCTGCGCAAGCCGGTCAACGACCTGTCCCGGGGCGCGCTCGTCCAGGACATCGTCAACACCGTCGCCATCACGGCGATCCAGGCCCAGGCCCAGACGCCTGCCCCGGCCACCCAGTAACCCCCCACAGAAAGCGCCTGAATTCAGTGACCGCCACTCGCGTACTCGTCCTCAACTCCGGCTCCTCGTCGGTGAAGTACCAGCTGCTCGACATGCGTGACAGCTCACGCCTGGCCGTCGGCCTGGTCGAGCGGATCGGCGAGGAGACCTCGCGGCTCAAGCACACCCCGCTGACCGGCGGTGGTGCCGAGTCCCGTGAGCGCGAGGAGCCGATCGCCGACCACGAGGCGGCGCTGAAGGCCGTCGCCCAGGAGCTGGCCGCCGACGGGCTGGGCCTGGACTCCCCCGAGCTGGCCGCGATCGGCCACCGGGTGGTGCACGGCGGCCTGAAGTTCACCGCGCCGACGGTGATCACCGATGAGGTGCTCGCGGAGATCCAGCGGCTCGTCCCGGTGGCCCCGCTGCACAACCCGGCCAACATCACCGGCATCCGCACCGCCCAGGCCCTGCGTCCCGACCTGCCGCAGGTCGCCGTCTTCGACACCGCGTTCCACACGACGATGCCGGAGTCCGCGGCGCGCTACGCGATGGACGTCAAGACCGCCGACGAGCACCGCGTGCGGCGCTACGGCTTCCACGGCACCTCGCACGCGTACGTCTCGCGCGAGACCGCGAAGCTGCTCGGCAAGGCGCCCGAGGACGTCAACGTCATCGTGCTGCACCTGGGCAACGGCGCCTCGGCGAGCGCCGTGCGGGGCGGCAGGTGCGTCGACACGTCGATGGGGCTCACGCCGCTTGAGGGGCTCGTGATGGGTACCCGCTCCGGTGACATGGACCCGGCGGTCATCTTCCACCTGGCCCGGGTCGGCGGGATGTCCATCGACGAGATCGACGTCCTGCTCAACAAGAAGAGCGGTCTGATCGGGCTCTGCGGCGACAACGACATGCGGGAGATCCGGCGTCGTATCGACGAGGGCGACCAGGCGGCGGCGCTCGCCTTCGACATCTACGTCCACCGCCTGAAGAAGTACATCGGCGCCTACTACGCGGTGCTCGGCCGGGTCGACGCCGTCGCGTTCACGGCGGGCGTCGGCGAGAACGCGGCGCCGGTGCGCGAGGCGGCGGTGGCCGGCCTCGAAGAGCTGGGCCTCGCGGTCGACGGCGCGCTCAATTCCGTACGTTCCGACGAAGCGCGGCTCATCTCGCCGGAGTACGCCCGGGTCGCCGTCGCCGTGGTGCCGACCGACGAGGAGCTGGAGATCGCCAACCAGACCTACGCCCTGGTCGCCGACCGCAACGCCTGAGCGCACTTCCGCCCATTTGTAGATTCCACCAGACGGAATATTCCGAAGCGAAACAAACCGATAGGATCGCCCCCATGCGCCGTTCCAAAATCGTCTGCACGCTGGGCCCCGCCGTCGACTCCGAAGAGCAGCTCGTCTCGCTGATCGAGGCCGGCATGAACGTGGCCCGCTTCAACTTCAGCCACGGCACCCACGCCGAGCACCAGGGCCGGTACGACCGCGTCCGCTCGGCCGCCGCGAAGACCGGCCGTGCCGTCGGCGTCCTCGCCGACCTGCAGGGGCCGAAGATCCGTCTGGAGACCTTCGCCGAAGGCCCCGTCGAGCTGGTGCGCGGTGACGAGTTCACCATCACCACCGAGGACGTGCCCGGCGACAAGTCGATCTGCGGCACCACTTACAAGGGCCTGCCGGGCGACGTCTCCAAGGGCGACCAGGTCCTGATCAACGACGGCAACGTCGAGCTGCGCGTCGTCGAGGTGGACGGCCCGCGCGTGAAGACGATCGTCGTCGAGGGCGGTGTCATCTCCGACCACAAGGGCATCAACCTGCCCGGCGCGGCCGTGAACGTGCCCGCCCTTTCGGAGAAGGACGTCGAGGACCTGCGCTTCGCCCTGAAGATGGGCTGCGACATGGTCGCCCTGTCCTTCGTGCGCGACGCCAACGACGTGAAGGACGTCCACAAGGTGATGGACGAGGAGGGCCGCCGGGTCCCCGTCATCGCCAAGGTGGAGAAGCCGCAGGCCGTCGCCAACATGGAGGGCGTCGTCGCGGCGTTCGACGCGGTGATGGTGGCCCGTGGCGACCTGGCCGTCGAGTATCCGCTCGAAAAGGTCCCGATGGTGCAGAAGCGCCTCGTGGAGATGTGCCGCCGCAACGCCAAGCCGGTGATCGTCGCGACCCAGATGATGGAGTCGATGATCACCAACTCCCGCCCCACGCGCGCCGAGGCGTCCGACGTCGCCAACGCGATCCTGGACGGCGCGGACGCGGTCATGCTCTCCGCCGAGTCGTCCGTGGGCGCGTACCCGATCGAGACCGTCAAGACGATGTCGAAGATCGTCAAGGCGGCCGAGGAGGAGCTGCTCTCCAAGGGCCTGCAGCCGCTCGTGCCCGGCAAGAAGCCGCGTACACAGGGTGGTTCGGTGGCCCGTGCCGCGTGCGAGATCGCGGACTTCCTGGACGGCAAGGCGCTGGTCGCCTTCACGCAGTCCGGCGACACGGCCCGTCGTCTGTCCCGCTACCGCGCGGCCCAGCCGATCCTGGCCTTCACCACGGACGAGGCGACCCGCAATCAGCTCGCGCTGAGCTGGGGCGTGGACACCTACGTGGTGCCGCACGTCGACAACACCGACGCGATGGTCGAGCTCGTCGACGCCGAGCTGATCAAGCTGAACCGCTTCAACAACGGCGACACGGTCGTCATCACGGCGGGCTCGCCCCCCGGGGTCCCCGGCACCACCAACATGGTTCGGGTCCACCACCTCGGCGGCGGAGAGCGCGACTAGTCGTCGGTTCGCGTACGGACAACACTGAGGGCGCCCCCTGTGAAAGGGGGCGCCCTCAGTGCTTGTTGCGGCTCCCGGAAAGGTCCGTGCGCGGCTAGCCGGTGATCGACTGCTGCAGGCCGGGGACGGTGAGGTTGCCGCCGAACTGGCCCGCCTGCTGCACCTTGACGTCGGTGAAGTAGATCAGCGGGATGTTCAGCGGCGGCGGGTGCTCGGGGTCGAAGGTGATCGGGATGAGCCCGAACAGCTTGCCCGAGATCCGCTCCGTGTACATCGTCGTCTCCCCGCCACGGATCGTGGAGGTGGTGCCCTTGGCGGCCTCGACGTGGTACTTCTTGCCGCCCGGTCCGTCGACGATCTGGTGCAGGTCGCCGATGTCCGTCTTCTGCACGACGTACTTCAGGGCCTGCTTGGTCTTGCCGTTGGGCATCGTGAGGTTCACGACGCCCTGGTAGTCGGCGCCCTTGAGGGTGAGCGAGCTGGCTTCCAGGTACCAGGGCTGGTTCGGTATCGGCGCGGGCGGCTGCTCGCCCTCGCCGTCGACCTTCTTCTCGACCACGCACGGGAACGGCTTCTTGCCGTTCTCGTCCGGCGCCATCGGGTCCTCGGCCTCGGCCCCGGCCTCGTCCTTCGCCTTGTCCGTCGCGTCCTTCGCCGCCTTCTCGGCGCCGTCCGTGACCTTGTCGGCCTCGTCCTTCGCGTTGTCGGCGCCGTCCTTGAGGCCGTCCTCGACCTTGTCGACCGTGTCCTTCGCGTCGCCGGCGGGTTCGGTGACCTTGTCCGTCGTGTCCTTGGCCGTGTCCTCGGGGGCCTTGGTCTCCTCCGAGGCGTCCGGCTTCGGCTCCGGGGTCTCGGACTCCTCCTCGTCGGGCGTGAAGGCGTCCTTGATGGCGTCACCGACACCCAGCGGGTCCCAGGGGTTCTTGGTCTCGGTGGGCTCGGGAGCCGGCTCGGACTCCTTCTCGTCCGCGCCGTCGGAGGGCTTCGGCGTGGGCTCGTCCTTGTCGCCGGAGCCGGCCTTGTCGTCCGAGGAGGGCGAGGTCGACGGAGTCGGCTCCTTGGCCTCGTCCTTCTTCGCCTCGTCCTTCTTCGCCTCGTCCTTCGCGGCCTTGTCCGCGGCGTCCTTCTCGGCCGCGTCCTCCTTCGCCTTCTCCTCGGCGGCGTCCTTCGCGGCGTCCTCGGCGTCCTTGTCCGGCGCCGTGACACACGGGCCGTCCTGGAAGGGGTTCTCGGGGACACCCGGCTTCGCCTGCGCGAGGGTCGGGGTCAGTCCCATGCCCATGAGCACGGCGGTGGGCATGGCCGCGATGGCTATGGCCTTCCCCGCGGGCACCTGCAGCCGGGTGAGCAGCGGCTTCCTCGGTGCCGCGTGGCGCGGCCCGGTTCTCGCACGGGGCTCCCCCGCGGAGCCCTCGTGGTGCACCTCGTCAGCCGGCACGGTGCCTCCCGTTCGTCCCGTTCGTCGGGCTCGTTCCTGACAGATCGTCCTGGTCGCCGCTCACCCCGCCCGCGGCCGCCGTGGCGGCGGGCTCGGGAGCCCCGTCGTCCACCGGGCCGCCGGACTCCTTGGCCGTACGTCCCTTCGCGGGGTCACCGGCGGGCCGTGCGGGCGCCCAGGAGACGCCGAGGGCGCCGCCGATCAGGGCGAGCAGGAAGCCGATGACGAAGCCGCCGAAGTTGGAGACGACGAGCGAGACCAGGGCGAGCAGAATCGCCGCGACACCCGCGAAGACCCGGGAGTGCGGCTGGAACCACATGGTCAGGCCGAGCACGACCAACAGGACGCCGATGATCAGCGATCCGGCGCCGGCGGTGGTCGCCATCCGGATCGTCATCGTGCCGAGCGTGAGGTTCGCGTACGGGAAATACATGATCGGGATGCCGCCGAGAAGTGTCAGCAGACCACCCCAGAACGGGCGCTGACCGCGCCACCCTCGGAACGATCGGCGCATCCGGCCGAGCTTGTCGCCCAGTCCCACTTGCGCTTCGGCGCTCATGTCGTACAGCTCCTCGGGAATGGCGTTGGTTCTGTGTGTCGTGCGGATACGGGCACGGGGACGGCTCCGTCATCTGCCGTCGCGCCCCCGCGCCCGGCCGTTTCATCGCATCGAGTGCGCACCGGGCCGCGAGCGGCCCACTAGGGAAGCGTCAACTCCCCTAGTAGCACTCGTGCTTGCCCTTCTTGACCGACATGCCGAGGCCGGAGAGCTTGAAGGTGCCGGCGGTGGTCGCCCACGCACGCTGCTGGACGCCCTCGAAGTGCACCGACTCGGCCTGCTGCGCGAACGAGTCCGGGACGTACTTGTCGCCCTTGGCCGGACCCGGCCCCTTGGTCGTCCGGTCGACCGAGACACCGATGTCGACGTTGTTGAAGGTCGGCTTGGCGACCTTCATGCTGTCGGCGTCGATGTAGAGCTTCTTGGCCTCGACGCGGTCGTTGCCCTTGCCGCCGGCCTTGAGCACCATCGACACATCGCCGAAGACCGGGACCGGGACGACCACGGACTGGCAAAGGTTGGTGATCTTCGCTTCTTCGATGCCGACGACGGACACCGGGTGATTGCCCGACTTCCCGCTGTCGAGGGCGCCGTACTGGACGAACCCCTCGCCGTCGAGCGAATCAGCCGTCACCTTGAACTGCTGACCGGACACACTGAACGATGCCGCGAGCGCACCCTGTGACAGGGCGACGCCTATCGCGGCAGTCGCCGCGACGCTCGGCACCATGACCACGGCGAACCGCTTCCATCTGGTTCCGCCACGAGCCACGGACTCCATGACTTTCCTCCTTCTCGGACGTACATCTCCGGCCCTGGCTGCTCCCGTTCGGGCGGCTCAGCCGGGCAGGGATGGGAGAAGTGCTACGTCCTCGGGAAGGAGAGCGCCCGCATCGGAGGCGCGCACATGCGCCCGAATCACCGGCGATCACCCCCGAGCGACAACCACTGGTCGCGCCTGACGCATCACGCACAACCTCGCGGACAGGCCCTGCCGGGACCGGCAGAGACCCCCCTGTCCCAGACCGGCGACGGCGTCACCGGCCTGCTCGGTGGGGACCCAGAAGCACCGCTCCCCGATTGGCTGTCGGGGCTGCGGGCCATTGGACCGAGCGTCGCCGATCGTGGTGCATTCTCGGCCCCCGCACAAGGGGGTTCGTTACTGGCTAGTAACGGCCGGATAACCGAAGCGCGACCGCGCGGTATCGGCCGACAACAGACGGTGGCTCAATCGGCCGGAGCAGAACGGGACATGGCGGGGTGAAGACGCTCAAAAGCATGCCCGTGTCTTACTCCAAGTAACAGAGGCCGCGTTTACCAAGTTTTGGTAAAGCGCGACCTCTGTGGCGTCCTGGGAACAGACTTTTCACTCCGGCATCACAAGCCCCTGCGTTTAGGGACTGGTCAGCCGAGGGGCCGGTGGACGGACCGGCCGAAGGGTCGGCGCGGGCGTCAGAAGAGCACCCGGGCGAGCGCCGTGCGCGCCGCCATGACGCGCGGCTCGTCCGCGCCCACCACCTCGAAGAGTTCGAGCAGCCGCACCCGCGCGGCGTCCCTGTCGTCGCCCGCCGTGCGCCGCACGGTCTCGATCAGCCGCCCGAAGGCGTCCTCGACATGACCGCCCACCAGATCCAGGTCGGCGGCGGCGATCTGCGCGGCGACGTCCGCCGGCTTCTCGGCCGCGTCCTTGCGGACCTTCTGCGCGTCGAGACCCTGCACCCGCTGGAGCAGTTCGGCCTGGGCGAGACCGAGCTTGGCCTCGGTGTTGGCCGGGTCGTCACTGAGTACGTTCTTGTAGGCCTGCACGGCTCCGGGCAGATCGCCCGCGTCCAGGGCCCGCACCGCCGCTTCGAGCGCCGCGTCGTACGGACCGGCGGGCACCTCGGCCGCCGCGGGGGCCTGCTGGCCCTCGGCCGCCGGGTCGACCGCCAGGCCGGTCAGGCCGAAGCGCTCCTCGCCGACCTGGATGAGCTGGTCCAGGGTCTGACGGATCTGCGCCTCGGGGGCCGCGCCCTGGAAGAGGGGCAGGGCCTGCCCGGCCACCACCGCGAAGACGGCCGGGATCCCCTGGACCCCGAACTGCTGCATCAGCATCTGGTTCGCGTCGACGTCGATCTTGGCAAGGAGGAAACGGCCGTTGTACTCCTGCGCGAGGCGCTCCAGGAGAGGGCTCAACTGCTTGCACGGCTCGCACCACTCGGCCCAGAAGTCGATGACGACCGGGACCTCGGTGGAGCGCTGCAGGACCTCGCGCTCGAAACCGGCCTCGTCTACGTCGATGACGAGGCTCGACGGAGAGATCGCGGCGCCTGCCGCTCCCCCGCCCTGCCGGGCCGCTTCGGCGCGCGCCTGCTCCGCCTTCGCCTTGGCCTCCTGGGCCGCCTTCACCGCGGCGAGGTCGACGACTCCGCTCATGGACATGTTCCGTGGCTGCATGAGTACATCCTCCCCCAAGCCGTGCGGGAACCGCCCACCCTTCTTCTCCCGCCGGATTGCGGGATCGCCGAGGGTGCGGTTCGAGGTCCCGAGGAGGACCGGTGTGCGGCTCGGGGTCCCCACCCCGTGCCTGTGGTCGTGCTGTGTGGTCTGTCGCTCGCAGCGCTCGCTACGGGGCATCGGAGGTTCGCCGTTCGCCGTGCCCACCGAGCTTTCGCTACGGGTCGTAGCGTAACTGCCCCACCCCTGGTGTGGGGAGGCCCCTTCGGTGATCTCGCTCACTCGGCACCACGACCCGCTCCGTACTGGCCGGTATGGTCGCGGGCATGCAGAGCCGCACCACTCCTCCCGCCCGCACCGGCGGCCGCCCGCGCAGCGCGGCCGCCGACGCCGCGATCCTGGAGGCGACCCGGCAGGGCCTCGTCGAGCTCGGCTGGTCCAAGCTGACGCTCGGCGCCGTCGCCACGCGCGCGGGCGTCGCCAAGACCACGCTCTACCGGCGCTGGGCGGGCAAGAGCGAACTGGTCGTGGACGCGGTGGCCGAGCTCTTCGACGAGCTGGAACTGCCGGACCGTGGCAGCCTCGCCGCCGACATCGAGGGCGTCGTCCTGCAGTTCGCGGTGCTCCTCGGCCGCCCCGAGACGAAGACGGCACTCATGGCGGTGGTCGCGGAGTCGACGACGGACGAACCGCTGCGGGACCGCATCCGGGAGTCCATCGTCGACCGGCAGAAACGTCTCGTCCTCGCCGGACGGGCGCGGGCCCAGGAACGGGGCGAACTGCCCACCGAGTCCGACCCCGTGCACGCGGCCCACACCGCCGACCTCATCTTCGACGTGATCGCGGGAGCGGTGGTGCACCGCGCCTTGGTCAGCGCGGAGCCGGTGGACACCGAGTGGGCCCGTAGATTCACTCTGCTCCTGCTGGGCGGCCTGGCGGCGGCCGCGGCCCCGTAAGGGGCGCGGGGAACTGCGCGACAAGCCCCCACTCACCCGCACCCGAACTCAGACCTGATACCGCCCAGGCGCAAACAGCTGCAGATTCTCGGCAACCCACTCCGAGGTCAGCTTCAGACCATCGGCGAGGGAAACCTCAGGCCGCCACCCCGCCCACTCCCGCGCCCGCGAGTTGTCCGACAACAGCCTCTCCACCTCACTGCCCGAAGGCCGAAGCCGCGCAGGATCGACGACCACAGAGGCCTCGCGGCCCGACGCCGCGATCAACGCCTCCGCCAGGTCCCCGATGGAGATCTCCCGGCCCACCCCCAGGTTCACGGAGTGACCGAGCGCCCGGTCGCACACCGCCATCGCCATGAACCCCCGCGCGGTGTCCGTCACGTACGTGAAGTCCCGCGTGGGCGTCAGCGACCCCAGCTTGATCTCCCGTGCGCCCGAGTGCAGTTGGGCGAGGATCGTGGGGATGACCGCGCGGGCCGACTGCCGCGGACCGTACGTGTTGAACGGCCGCACCACCGTCACCGGCAGCTCGAAGGCGTGCCAGTGCGAGAGCGCCATCATGTCCGCGCCGATCTTCGACGCGGAGTACGGCGACTGCGGCTGCAGCGGGTGGGACTCGCTGATCGGCGCCGTCAGCGCCGTCCCGTACACCTCGCTCGTGGACGTGTGGACGAGCCGCCGCACCGAGTGCCGCCGGCAGGCCTCCGCGACGTTCTCGGTGCCGACGACGTTCGTCTGGACGTACGCGCCCGGGGAGTCGTACGAATACGGGATGCCGATCAGCGCGGCGAGGTGGAAGACGGTGTCGCACCCGGCGACCGCGTCCATCACACGCCCCGGGTCCCGCACGTCGCCCGCGATCATCTCGACCCGCGGGTCACCGAGCAGGTGCGCGAGGTGGCCCTTCTCCGCGTACGGCTTGTAGTGCACGAAGGCGCGGACCTTCGCGCCCGCTTCGAGGAGCAGGTCGACCAGCGTCGAGCCGATGAAGCCCTCGGCGCCGGTGACGAGGACGGTGCGGTTCTCCCAGGAGAAGGAGGCGTTCGCGACGGGGCTGTTCGAGGGGGCGGTGTTCATGCGTACTCCAAGTGGTCCGAATGGGGCGTGACATGGGCGAGTTCGAGGACCCGCCCGGCGAGCAGGTCGGCGGCGCGGGCGTGCGGCCCGGGGTCCGCGGCGCCGCTCATCGTGGCGAGGCGCGCCGGGTCGGCGAGCAGCGGGCCGACGAGCTCGGCGAGGCGGTCGGCCGTCGTCTCCGCGTCGGGCAGCAGGAGGCCCGCGCCCGCGTCGGACAGGACCCGGGCGTTGTGGGTCTGGTGGTCGCCGGGCGCGTGCGGGTAGGGCACGAGGACGGCGGGCACGCCGGTGGCGGCGAGCTCGGCGACCGTCGCGGATCCCGCACGGCAGACGACGAGGTCGGCGGCCGCGTAGGAGAGGTCCATGCGGTCGAGGTAGGGCACGGCGCGGGCGACGGCGTTCCCGCCCTCGAACGCGAGCCGGTCCCGCGCCTCGTCGAGCGCCGCGGGCCCCGTCTTGATCAGCAGGTACACGTCGGGCCGGTCGTGCCACCTGGCGGCGAGGCCGAGCGCGGCCTCCGTCAGACGCGCGGCACCGAGGCTGCCGCCGTTGAAGAGGACCAGGCGGGCCCCGTCCGGCACACCGAGCGTGCGCCGGGCCTCGGCACGCAGCGCGGCCCGGTCGAGCGCGGCGAGCGGCGCGGCGATCGGCATCCCGGTGGTGTGCGCCCGCTCACCGCCCGGCAGGTGCGCGCGGCTGCGATCGAAGGCGACCGCGATGTTCGGGGTGAGGCGGGCCGCGAACCGGTTGGCGCGGCCCGGCACGGCGTTGGACTCGTGGATGAGGCTCGGCAGCCCCGCCATGCGGGCACCCACGATGACGGGGGCACTGGGGTAGCCGCCCATGCCGACGGCGACCTGCGCACCCTGCTCGCGCAGGATGGCCCGGCACTGGGCGCCGGACTTCATCAGCGCGGCGGGCAGCAGATAACGGCGGGCACCGAGCGAGGGGTCGAAGGGGATCATGTCGACGGTGTGGAGGCGGTAGCCCGCGTCCGGTATCAGCCGGGTCTCCAGGCCCCGTTCGGTGCCGACGAAGGAGATCACCGCGTCCGGCACGGCCCTGCGCAGCGCGTCGGCGAGGGCGAGGCCCGGATAGATGTGGCCACCGGTGCCGCCCGCACCGATCACGACGGAGAGGCGGGAGCGGCCCGGGGGATCCGAGGGATCGGAGTGAGTGGTTCGCATGGCAGTGGAGCATCACGCGAGGGTCTAAGAGGGTTTTAAGAGCCGCGTTTGGCACCTTTGGTTCATGAGCTCGAAGAGATCGCGACGACAGAGGACCCCCGCATGACCCCGGCCAAGGTCCTTGTGGTGGACGACGACCCCGAGGTCCGCGCAGCGGTGGAGGACGCCCTGACCGTCGAGGGCCACGCGGTGCGGGGCGCGGCCGACGGCCACCGCGCGCTGCTCGCGGTGGCCCGCTGGCAGCCGGACCTCCTGGTCCTCGACGTCATGATGCCGGTCATGGACGGCCTCGCGGTCTGCCGTCAGCTGCGCGCCGCGGGCGACCGCACCCCCGTCCTGGTGCTGACCGCCCTGGACTCGGTGAGCGAGCGCGTCGACGGCCTGGACGCGGGCGCCGACGACTATCTGGTCAAGCCGTTCGCCCTGGACGAGTTGGTGGCCCGCGTGCGCGCCCTGCTGCGGCGCGTGACGCCCGAGCAGCCCGCACAGGAGGGCGACACCCTCTCGTACGGCGATCTCGTCCTGGACGCCACCACCCGCACCGGCCGCCGCGGCGGGCGCGCGGTCGAGTTCAGCCGCACCGAGGCCGCGCTGCTCGAACTGCTCCTGCGCAACGCCGGGCAGGTCCTGCCGCGCGAGCTGATCCAGCAGACGGTGTGGGGCCGCGACTTCGGGCCCGACTCCAACTCCCTTGCCGTGTACGTCGGTTACCTGCGCCGCAAGCTGGAGGCGGGCGGCGAACCGCGCCTGGTCCACACCGTGCACGGCGTCGGCTACCGCCTGGGCTCCCCGTGACCGCGCGGCGCAGGCTCGGCGCGCGCTGGCGGCGCCGCAGGCCGCTGCGCACCCGCCTCGCGGTGGCCGCCGCCGCGGCCGTGGCGCTGGTGGCGATCGGGGTGTGCCTCGCCGCGTTCTTCGTGATCCGCTACAAGCTGTACCAGCAGCTCGACCAGAACCTCGCCCAGTCGGCCACGCTCATCGCCCAGCAGCACCGCGCCGAGGGCCTCGGCGTCAAGACGGGCGAGTGCCGCTACCTGGGCGCTCCCGCCTGCTCTCAGATCGTCCCCGAGAACCCCGAGGACGACCCCGCCAAGCCGTATCTGCTCCCCGTCACGGCGGAGACGCGTGAGGTCGCGGCGGGCCGACACCCCGCGTATTACTCGAACTTCACGCTGCCCGGCGGGAAGCCGGGGCGGATGTACACCACCACGTTCGGCAAGGACGGCGAGACCGTGCAGGTCGCCCTGCGCGCCGACATCGCCGAGCGCGGCGTGAGCCAGGCCGCGTCCCTGCTCGCCGCGGTGGGCGGCGCGGGCGTGCTGCTGTCCGCGGTCGGCGGCTACTGGGTCTCGCGCACCGGCCTCGCCCCGATCACCCGCCTCACGGCCACGGCCGAACGCATCGCGGCCACACGCGACGCCCGCCACCGCATCGAGCTGCCGCCGGGACCGCCGGGCCGCGAAGGCCATCGAGGCCATCAGGATGAGGTCACGCGCCTGGCCGCCACGTTCAACACGATGCTCGCCGAGCTGGAGGAGTCCGTCACGGCCCGCCGCCGCCTGGTCGCCGACGCGTCGCACGAGCTGCGCACGCCGCTGACCGCGCTGCGCACGAACGCCGAACTCCTCGCCAGGGCCGACCGGTTGACGGACGCGCAGCGCGAGCGGGCCTCGGGCGCGCTCGCCCGGCAGCTACGCGAAGTCACCGGCCTGGTCAACGACTTGATCGAGCTGGCCAGGGAGGCGGAGCCACAGCCGCTGCTCGAAGAGGTCCGGCTCGCCCCGCTGACCGCCCACGCGGTGGACGCGGCCCGCGGCCACTGGCCCGCCGTTCCCTTCACGCTCCAGGTGGCTCCGGAGGCGGCGGAGCTCAGCGTGCCCGGCGTACCGGCGCGCCTCTCCCGCCTCCTGACCAACCTCCTCGACAACGCGGCCAAGTTCAGCCCGCGGGGCGCGCCGGTCGAGGTCGCGCTGACCGCCGCGGACCTGACCGTGCGCGACCACGGGCCGGGTATCGCGGAGGAGGACCTCCCCTACGTCTTCGACCGCTTCTACCGCGCGGAGAAGGCCCGCGCGCTGCCGGGCTCGGGGCTGGGTCTCGCGATGGCACGCCAGATCGCGCACGCGCACGGGGCGGAACTGACGGCGGAGCGCGCGCCGGGCGGCGGCGCCCTGTTCAGACTGACGCTGCCCGCGCCCTAGCCGGCCGGCTTGTCCTTCCAGGCGCAACTGCCCAGCGTGGCCTTGCCCTTGGCGACGAGCCGGTCGGCCTCGCGGTCGACGAGGACACGGGTCTTGCCGCCCTTGCACACGACCGTGCGGTCGCCGTGCCCGGCCAGGTCGACCAGGATCTGGTCCCAGTGCCGGTACTGCACGTCGTGGCCGGAGTCCGCGTACGTCCGCACCTTCGGCGTGCCCGGCAGCGCCTCCTGCCACGTCTTCAGCGTGGACGGAGGCACGGTGGTGTCCTTCTTGCCGCCGTAGAGGAAGACGGGGGCGTCGAGCTTCGACAGGTCGGGCCCGGGGCGCTGGCAGTACAGCTTCTGCTCGTGCACCTGCGGCGCGGGGTCGGCCTGCTGCCCGCGCTGGTTGTAGGTGCGCGCCCCTTCCTCGTACGCGGTGTCGGCGAAGCCGGGTATCGACTTCACGGCGCTGTCGTCCGGGAAGGCCCACCACTTGCGCGGATCCTTGATCTGATCCTTCACCGCGGCGGCGAGCGCGTCGTCGGACATCCCGCAGTACGCGGCCTTGGGCCCGTAGGGCGGCAGGGCGGCGGCGAGGTGGAGCTGCGAGACGCGCTCGGGGGCCCGCGCGGCGAGCTCGGCGGCGTAGGGGCCGCCGCCGGAGATCGCGACCACGGTGACGTCGTCCACGCCGAGCTCGTCGAGCACTTCGAGGGCGTCCTTCGCGAAGTCGGCCTTGCCGAGGTTCTCGTCGAACGCGGTGTCACCGAAGCCGTTGCGCTCCACGGAGATCAGCCGCAGGCCCAGGTCCTCCCGTGTCGTGCGGAAGAAGTCCGTCATGTGCGAGGCCCGCGCGCTGGTCCCGGTGCCGCCGATGAACAGGACGGGCCTGCCGTCCTTGTTGCCGGTGTCCGAGTAGTGCGCGGTCCGCCCGTCGGAGAGCTTCGCGGCGCGGACAGCGGGACCCAGCGAATCGAACTCGTCCTGCACCTTGGGCTCGGGCGGCGGGCTCGCACTCACCTCGCCGGAGCCGCCGAACAGCAACGCACCGAGGACGGTGCAGGTGGCGGCGCCTATGGCGACGGCAGCGGTGCGGGCATGACCGTTCGAACTCAAGGGTGACTCCAGGGACAGGACCGGCTGACCGGCGGCGCCTACCCAGACCTCAGAAGTTCACACCCGTCACTTTGGCACCCCGTAAAGGGCGCGGGGAACTGCGCGGACAACTACATCCGACCCGCAGATCCCCACAGCCCCAAGCACGCCACCCCGCCCTAGAACCCCGGCGGCTCCACGTAAATCCCCCACTCGTCCCGCAGCACGCCACAGATCTCCCCGAGCGTCGCCTCGGCCCGAACCGCATCCAGCATGGGCCCGATCATGTTGGACCCGTCCCGCGCGGCGGAAAGCATCGCATCGAGCGACGCACGGACCCGCTCCTCGTCCCGCGCCTCCTTACGACCACCGAGAACCCGGACCTGCTCCCGCTCCACCTCATGGCTGACCCGCAGGATCTCCAGGTCCCCGGTGACGGAACCGTGGTGCACATTGACACCGACGACCCGCTTGTCACCCTTCTCCAGAGACTGCTGGTACTGGAAGGCGGACTCGGCGATCTCCCCGGTGAACCAGCCGTCCTCGATGCCCCGCAGGATGCCCGAGGTGATCGGCCCGATCGGATGCCTGCCGTCCGGGTGCGCCCGGCGCCCGCGCTCCTTGATCTGCTCGAAGATCTTCTCGGCGTCGGCCTCGATGCGGTCGGTGAGCTGCTCGATGTACCAGGAACCGCCCAGCGGGTCCGCCACGTTGGCGACGCCGGTCTCCTCCATGAGGACCTGCTGCGTACGGAGCGCGATCTCCGCGGCCTGCTCGCTCGGCAGCGCGAGGGTCTCGTCGAGGGCGTTGGTGTGCAGGGAGTTGGTGCCGCCGAGGACCGCGGCGAGCGCCTCCACCGCCGTACGGACGACGTTGTTGTACGGCTGCTGGGCGGTGAGCGAGACACCAGCGGTCTGCGTGTGGAAGCGCAGCCACTGGGCCTTGTCGGTCTTGGCGCCGTACTCGTCGCGCAGCCAGCGGGCCCAGATGCGGCGCGCGGCGCGGAACTTGGCGATCTCCTCGAAGAAGTCGACGTGCGCGTCGAAGAAGAAGGAGAGGCCGGGCGCGAAGACGTCCACGTCGAGGCCGCGGCTGAGCCCCAGCTCCACATAGCCGAACCCGTCGGCCAGCGTGTACGCCAGCTCCTGCGCGGCCGTCGCCCCGGCCTCGCGGATGTGGTACCCGGAGACGGAGAGCGGCTTGTACGCGGGGATGTCGCGCGCGCAGTGCTCCATCAGGTCGCCGATGAGGCGCAGGTGCGGCTCGGGCTGGAAGAGCCACTCCTTCTGCGCGATGTACTCCTTGAAGATGTCGGTCTGCAGCGTGCCGTTGAGGACGCCGGGGTCGACGCCCTGCCGCTCGGCGGCGACGAGGTACATGCAGAACACCGGGACGGCGGGCCCGCTGATCGTCATGGACGTGGTCACGTCGCCGAGCGGGATGTCCTTGAAGAGGACCTCCATGTCGGCGGCCGAGTCGATGGCGACGCCGCAGTGCCCGACCTCGCCGAGCGAGCGCGGGTCGTCGGAGTCGCGGCCCATCAGGGTCGGCATGTCGAAGGCGACGGAGAGGCCGCCGCCGCCGTTGGCCAGGATCATCTTGTAGCGCTCGTTCGTCTGCTCGGCGTTGCCGAAGCCGGCGAACTGGCGGATGGTCCAGGTCCTGCCGCGGTACCCGGTCGGGTAGAGCCCGCGCGTGAAGGGGTATTCGCCGGGCCAGCCGATCCGCTCGAACCCGTCGTACGTGTCTCCGGGGCGGGGCCCGTACACCGGGTCGACCGGGTCGCCGGAGAGCGTGGTGAAGTCCGCGTCCCGCTTGCGGGCCTTGTCGTAACGGGCCTGCCAGCGTCGGCGGCCTTCCTCGATCGCGTCAGCGTCCATGCCTTCGAATTTACTAGGACGTCCTAGTAAATGTCGATGGCAGACCGCCACGGACCTGTCCGTGGCGGTGGGTATTACGCCTTGGCGGTGACCGCGGAGCCGTCGGTGATCAGCGGCTCGACCTCGCGGACGACGCCCCGCTCGACGAAGAACGCGGCGGTCGGAATCGTGCCGGACACGAGCACCCACAGGAGCTTGCCGAACGGCCACTTCGCCTTGGAGCCCAGGTCGAAGGCGAAGATCAGGTAAATGATGTAGAGCACGCCGTGGACCTGCGACACGACGAGCGTCAGACCCTCGCCCTTGTCGAAGCCGTACTTGAACACCATGCAGGTGCACAGGACGAGCAACATGATGGCGGTGACGTAGGCCATCACCCGGTAGCGGGTCAGCACGCTTCGCTTCATGCCTATGAGCGTAACCGCCGGTTTTGCGCGATCTTCGCCGCCCCCGCCCCGAACGGAACCGGCGGCTCTACTTCTCCTCGAAGTCCTCGGCGGCCACCCGCAGGGGCCGCAGCATCGCGAAGATCTCCGCGCACTCCTCCGCGTCGTACACCCCGAGACCGAAGTCCATCGCCATCAGCTCGCGCGTGGCGGACTCGACGACCTCGCGGCCCTTCTCCGTGATGGAGGCGAGCGTGCCGCGGCCGTCGTTCGGGTTCGGGCGCTTGTCGACGAGGCCCGACTTCACGAGCCGGTCGACGGTGTTGGTCACGGACGTGGGGTGCACCATGAGCCGCTCGCCGATCTTCGACATCGGCAACTCGCCGGCCTGCGAGAAGGTGAGCAGGACCAGCGCCTCATAGCGCGCGAACGTGAGTCCGTACGGCTTGACGACCGCGTCGACCTCGGCGAGCAGGATCTGGTGCGCCCGCATGATCGAGGTGATCGCACCCATGGCCGGGACCGACCCCCAGCGCTGCTTCCAGAGCTCGTCGGCGCGGGCGATCGGATCGAAGGGGAGGCTGAGCGGCTTCGGCACGGCAACGACCTTACCCGCCGGTCATATGTTGGTCAGCCCTGTCTCGCAATTCGGGCGTACGTTCCCGTGGAGCCGCATGACCGCCCGTGCGCCGCACCTCCACCACCAGGAGGAGACAGCAGAGCGCACCGAGCAGACCGGCGCCCGCGACGACCGTGCTCACCGCGAGGAACTCGGCGGCGAGCCCGGCCAGGGACATCCCGATCCCCTGGACCGTCATCTGCCCGGCGGTGAGCACGGTCATCGCCCGGCCCCGCAGTTCCTCGGGCACGGCGTCGACGAACCAGCGGTCAAGGCCCAGGGTGTACGCCGACCCGGCGCCGGCGAGCGCGAGGAGGGCGAGAGCGGGGACGAGGCCGGGCGCAAGGGCGTACCCGACCAGCGGGACCAGCGTGAGCGCGGCGAGGGGCAGCACGATGCGGGAGCGCGTCGCTGCGGACAGCGCGGAGCCCGCGTACAGCTCTCCGGCGATGGTGCCCACCGGCAGCGCGCACATCAGCAGGCCGACGCCCGCGACGCCGATGCCGATCTGGTCCGCGTAGGGGGCGGAGAGGACCTCCGGGGCGACCATGAACATCGGCGGCACCCAGAAGAGCAGCGTCAGTGCGCGCACCCGCCGGTTGCCGAACACCTGCCGGACGCCGCTGAGCGAGTGCCGCATCAGGGCCTGGCCCGTGTCGCCGCCCCCGCGCGCGGGACGCCGCTCGGTGCCGAAGCGCAGCAGCAGCGCGGAGGCGGCAAACGTACCCACCGTGATGACGAGCGCGCCGCGCGGCGGGACGACGGTCAGCAGGACGCCGCCGAGCCCGAAGCCGACCAGGAGGGAGCTCTGCGAGACGATGCGCAGCAGGGAGCGGCCGAGTACGAAGAGGTCGCCGTCGCCGAGGATGTCGGTGAGGGTCGCCATGCGCGTGCCGTTGAAGACGGGCGAGACGAGGGCGATGGCGCAGCGCAGGGCGAGCAGTCCGTAGACAGGGGTGGCGGGCAGCGCCATGAGGAGCGCGCACCCGGCACACAGCACGTCGCACAGGACGAGCACCCGGCGCGGCGGGCAGCGGTCGGCGATGCCGGACAGCAGGGTCCCGCCCACGAGGTAGGGCAGCATCCCGAGCGCGAAGGTGAGGGCACTGAGGAGGGGCGACCCGGTGAGCCCGTAGACCAGCACGGTCAGGGCGATCTCGCTGACGACGACGCCGAGCAGGGAGAGCGCGTGCGCGACGAAGACCGCGCGGAACTCCCGCACGGCGAGGACACGGGTGTACCCGGTGGGCTCTTCTGGCATGCCGGCAGCCTCACGCGAGGGCGGCGCCGGGCCTAGAGTTTCGGCCTGGGGCGAATCTTGTTCGGGGCGGGGACTCTTCGGCGCACCGCGGGGATTCTTCGGCGCACCGCGAAGGAGGTTCGACGCACAGCGAGGGAGGGGCCTGCGTGCCGTACCACATTCACTTCGGGCAGGACGATCTGCTGCGCTGCCGGTTCGCGGTGTCGCCGCTGTGGGAGACGCAGGAGGCCGTGCGCACCCTCAAGCGGCGTGACCGGCACGGCTACCACCCGCACTGGCTGCGCCGCATCCAGGAGGCGGGCCGTGGTATCGACCTCGGCGCGCTGTGGCTCCTGATGCCGCGGCACGGGCACTCCCCCGACTTCCTGGGGCCGCCGCCGATCGGGCCCGCCGCCCGCTTCGAGGAGGAGATCGCCGGGGTGCGGGCCTCCGATCCCGATGCGGCGCGGGAGGACATGGCGCGGGCGCTCGCCTGCACGCCGGGGGCCGCCGAGTCGCCGAAGGGCCAAGCCCTGCTCGCCGATCCGGCCGGGGCGGTGCGGGAGCTTGCGGATGCCCTGGAGGCCGCCTGGCACGCGCTGATCGAGCCGGACTGGCCGCGGCTGCGGGCGCTCCTGGAGGCCGACGTCGCCTTCCACTCGCGGCGGCTCGCGGAGGTCGGCCTCGGCGGTCTGCTGCCCGAGCTCGACCACCGTCTGTCCTGGGACGCGGGCACGCTGACCGTCGAGTGGCGCGAGGAGCATGTGCGGCACTTGAGGGGCCAAGGACTGGTCCTGATCCCGAGCGTCTTCTCGTGGCCGGACGTGATCAGCGGCTTCGAACCTCCGTGGCAGCCGACGCTCGCCTATCCGGTGCGGGGCATCGCGGGCCTGTGGGCCGAGCCGTCGGAACGTACGCCCGAATCCCTCGTACGTCTCCTGGGGCGCGGTCGCGCCACGGTGCTCGCCGCGCTCGACGCGCCCGCCACCACGTCGGGGCTCGCGCACCGCGTCGGGCTCGCGCCGTCGTCGGTGTCGGCGCACCTGGGGGCGCTACGGGGCGCCGGCCTTCTGGTGTCGCGGCGGTACGGGCACCAGGTGTTCTACGAGTGCACGCCGCTCGGCATCGCGCTCGTCACCGGCGGCGGTGTGGCACAAGAGCTGGATTAGCCCTTTATGCCACGATTGCCGGGCTGACTGACCGTCACCGTCGCCCAAGGGGGCTGGATGCACCGGCTGCTCCGCACGTTCACGGCACTCGCGGCACTCGCCGCCCTCGGGCTCTCCACGGGCTGCTCCGCCGACTCCGGGTCCGGCGCGAAGGACACCTCCGCCGTCCGCGCCCCCGCGACCGACGGTGCGAAGACCCCGCCGAGCACCTTCTGGGTCGACCCCGACAGCGCCGCGGCCCGGCAGGTCCAGGAGTGGCAGCAGGCGGGCCGCGCCCAGGACGCCGAGGCGCTCAAGCGCATCTCGGAGCGGCCGATGGCCGTGTGGCCCGCCGGGGACAACCCGGCGCCCGACATCGCGGAGGCGACGCGGGGCGCGGCCGAGGAGGGCCGCACCGCCGTGCTCGTCGCGTACAACATCCCGCACCGCGACTGCGGCCAGCACTCCGCGGGCGGCGCGGGCAGCGCGGACTACTACCGGACCTGGGTGAACGCCTTCGCCGACGCGATCGGCACCGCCCCCGCCCTGGTCGTCCTGGAGCCCGACGCGATCCCGCACATCGTGGACGGCTGCACCCCCGCCGAGTACCACGCGGACCGCTACCAGCTGCTCTCCGAGGCGATCCAGCGGCTCAAGCGGCAGCCGAAGGTGAAGGTCTACCTCGACGCGGGGAACCCCGGCTGGATCTCGGACGCGCGCAAGCTCACCGAGCCGCTGAAGAAGGCGGGCATCGCGCAGGCCGACGGCTTCTCCCTGAACGTCTCCAACTTCCAGAGCGACGAGACCACCAAGGCGTACGGACGCGCCCTGTCGGCCACGGTCGACGGCAAGCACTTCGTCATGGACACCAGCCGCAACGGCAAGGGCCCGCTGGCGGGCGACCGCCAGGACGCCTGGTGCAACCCGCCGGGCCGTGGCCTCGGCACCCCGCCCACCGACCGCACGGGCGACCCCCTCCTCGACGCCGTCCTGTGGATCAAGCGGCCGGGCGACTCGGACGGTCCGTGCCGGGGCGGCCCGGCGGCGGGGCAGTGGTGGCCGGACTATGCGCTGGGGCTGGCGCGGAACGCGAAGTCGGCCCCGTAAGGGGCGCGGGGAACTGCGCGACAAGCCACGACGAACCCGCGGCTCCCCACCCATCTCAAGTCACTTCACATGAATCCACTTGGCCTCGGACGAAACCCCGTCCTCGTCCGTGACGAACAGCATGTACCAGCCGGGCGGCACCAATGCGGCGTCGTCCCGCGGCACGTCCACCGTCACCGAGCCCTTGCCCTTGCTGACGTCCAGCGCGATCGACCGCTGCTCGACGTCCGTCGTGTGCGTCACCGCGCTCGGCCGCATCAGACGGGCCGACGCGATCCTGTCGGGGTGATCGGTGCGGAACGTGGCGCGGCCGTCCGCCGCCAGCTCCTCCGGTCCCTCGCCGAGGACCGGGCGGTCCTCGCCGCCCTTGTGCAGCGCCGGCGGGGTGAAGATCTCCATGCGCTGCTCGAAGTGGCCGAGCTTGGTGTTCTGTTCGTTGTCGTAGAGCGGGTCGGAGCCGAACGTGGCGACCCGGCCGTCGGGCAGCAGCAGCGCTTCCGAGTGGTAGTTGCGGCCCACCTTGGGCGACGCGGCCTCGCGGAAGGCGTTGGTCTTGGGGTCGTAGAACTGCGCCTTGAGGATGTTGCTGGCGCTTCGGCCCCGGTAGTCGCCGGAGCCGTTGGACGTGAACACCGAGTCGTCCGGCATGATCACGCTGTTCAAGTAGCGCGTGCCCTGCGGGAGTTCGGGGCCCGTCTTGAAGGACGGGTTGTCCTCCTTGAGGTCGATCACGGCCGTCCGCCGCGTCGACTTCTCCGACTCGCCCACTCCCCCGCCGCCCAGGATCATCACCTTCTGGTCCTGCGCGGGCGGCAGCAGCACGGACGCCGACGTCTCGGTCTGGTCGAGGTCCTCCAGGCCCGGAACCTTCTCGAACTTGTTCGTCTCCAGGTCCCACAGGCCCGGCTCACGGCCCTTGTCGGCCGGTCCGTAGCCCGCGTTGGACGCCGGGTAGAAGAGCTTGCCGCCCTTGGTGAGGAAGAGCGCGGGGTAGGTCGGGAAGTAGCGCTTGGGGCCGTCCGTCCACTTCTTCGTCTTCGGGTCGTAGATCTCGTTGTCGCCCGGGTCGATCACGCCCACGTCGTCGAGGCCGGAGACCGCGAGCACCTTGCCGTCCTCCAGGCCGACGAGGGTCGGGTACCAGCGGGCCTTGTCCATCGGGTCGACGGGGATGTACTTCTCGGCCTTCGGGTCGAACTCGTACGCCGCCTTGATCCCCTGGAAGTCCTGCTTCTCCATGTCGATCTTCTCGGCGATGCCGTACGTGTTGTCGGCGTCCTCGCCGGTCAGCCCCTCGATCTCGTACTGCGCCGACTTCTCGGTGACCGACTGCCTGCCCGCCTCCTTCGCCTCCACGAAGACGCGCGCCTCGCTCGCCTTGACCGACGTCTTCCAGGGCTGCATCACACCCGACTTGGAGTACGTGATCTCGAACTCCCGCTTGGCCCTGGGGACTTCGACGTCGAACTTGCTGACGTACTCGATGCCGGACGGCGAGCGGAACTTGGTGCCCTTCTTGAGGGTCACCGGCTTGTCCGGGTTCTCGTTCTTCACCCGCATGCCGCCACCGGCCCGCTCCACCTCGCCGTCGAGCAGTTCGTAGCGCGCGGTGCCGCCCGCCACCAGGAGCCGCCCGTCGGGGAGTTGGGCGTGCCCGGAGCAGAAGAAGTCCTCGGGCGTCTCGATCTTCTTGAAGGTGTCGTTCTCCGGGTCCCACAGGACCGTGTCGAACGACCCCGCGTCGAATTTCTTCTGCTCGTTGCCCGAGCCTGCGACGATCAGGACCTTGCCGGTGTGCAGGAGCGCGGCATGGATCGCGTTGGTGCGGAACTCCTCGGGGATGGCGACCTGCTTCCAGGAGCCGTACTTCGCCTTGTAGCCGGGCTGGGAGATCTTGTACGCGTAGTACTTCTCCTCGGCGAAGGAGAGCGCGGCGGGAGCGTTCAGTCCCACCAGGAGCGCGCCCGCGCCGACTCCGATGAGCGTCTTCTTGGTGCGCTTCGAGGGCCGGTAGGCCATGGCTCAGTTCCCTCCTGTCGTCGTGCCGGTGGCGAACGCCGGCTCCGGCTCGCCCTCCGCGTTCTCGCCCCGCGGCTCCGCCTGCGCATTGGCCTTCTGGCGGGCCTCCTTGCGCTCCCTGACGAGGGTGAAGGTCCAGATCGCGACCGGGGCCAGCGAGATGATCAGCGCGAGGACCGCCCAGGTGCGCATCGCCACGTGGGTGTGGCCGAGCACGAAGGAGGCCACCAGAGAACTGGCGAGCACCGCCGCCCAGAAGAGGTGGATGCGGAAGGTGAGCAGCCGGTCCGGGCTGGCGTCGCCGCCCTTGGGGGTGACCACGAAGCGGCTCGGGCGGCGCAGGAAGGCCGCGCCGAGCGACTTGAGGTAGATGGGCGCGGAGAGCGCCGACATCGCCATGCCCGCGAGGCCGCCGGAGCCCTCGGGCTCGTGCGGGGAGACGTTGTGGCGGCGGTTCCAGAGGTACAGGCCGATCTGGAGGGCGGCCGCGTCGCTGTAGAGCATGAGCCAGACGGAGGCGGCGACCTGGGTGCCGCTGGCCCCGAACCACAGGAACAGCACGCAACTGAGGATGCCGAGCAGCCAGTTGACCGCCGTCATGGGGTAGTAGACGAGCATCAGCGAGTACGAGAAGAGCCGTCCCGGCGGCATCGTGAACGGCGCCTTCCAGTACTGCTTGAACAGCGTCTCGTACGTGCCGCGCGACCAGCGCATCTGCTGGGTGAAGAAGTCCGTCCAGGAGGCCGGGCCCTCACCGACGGCCAGCACGTCCGGGGTGTAGACCGAGCGCCAGTGCCGCCTGGTGGCCGGGTTGCGGTGGCGGTGCAGCTCGAAGCCGGTGGCCATGTCCTCGGTGATCGAGTCGTACAGACCGCCGATCTGGGTGAGCGCGCTGATGCGTACGACATTGTTCGTACCGACGAACATGGGGGCCCGGTAGCGGTTACCGGCCCGCTGGATGAGCGCGTGGAAGAGGAACTGCTGGGACTCGGCGGCCTTGGTGACGGGGGTCGTGTAGTTCCCGTAGACCTGCGGCCCGACGACGAACGCGACGTCCTGGTCCCGGAAGTAACCCATCATCCGCTCGAGGAAGTTGGGGAGCGGGACGTGGTCCGTGTCGACGGAGGCGAAGAAGTCGTACTCCGCGTGGTGCATCGCGAGCCAGGCGTTGTAGTTGCCGTGCTTGGTGCGGGCCTTGTGGGGGCCCTTCTTGCGGTTCCACTCCGGTACGCCGTGGCGGGTGAAGTGGCGCACGCCGAGCTCTTCGCACAGGGCCTTGGCGTCGGCGTCGTCCCCCTCGTCCAGGAGCCAGACGTCGAAGGGTCCTGTGTGGTGGATCCGGACGGCGCCTTCGAGGGTGGCCCGGACCATGGAGAGGGGCTCCTTGCCGGGGACGTACGTGGTGAGGAAGGCGACGCGGGTGCCTTCTTCGGGGACGACGGGGATCGGATCCCGCGCCACCATCGTCGCGTGGGCGATGGATATGACGTTGACCAGCATGAACAGCTCGATCAGGCCGATCGCGACGAGCATCGTGATGTCGAGGCCGATCAGCCAGCGGTCGCCGCCCTCGCGTTCGGTCCAGTGGGTGGGCCAGACGAGATAGACGAGGAGGAGGCCGGTGAGGAGCGGCGCCAGCGTCATCAGCAGGACGGCGCGTATTCGGTGCGGCTCGCGGGACAGGAGCTTGCGGTACTGGACCCGGTAGCCGCCGGCGTCTGAGCCGCCTTCGCCGTCCGGCTCTGCGAGCGGACCGGCGAGCGTGCTGTGGGTGTCGTAGTCGTAGCCGTCCGGCTGCCGCACAGCGCCCTCCAGGTTCTTGTTCTGGTGATCGAACGAGTCGATACCCACACAAAAGTGGAGTTTCCCCGGCGTGTCGAACGGTGTTCGCCCGTGCGAGCGGTTTTAGGCTGGGCGGTTTTTGTGGGGTTGCGGCGGGGGGCCTGCGATGCGGGGTCGCTGCGCTCGGCTTCGGCCGGGGTTTGCGCCTGGGGACGAGTCGCGGGGCGGGACGGGGGCGCCGCGCTCGGCTCCGGCCAGGCACTGCGCCCAGAGACAAGTCGCAGGGCGGGACGAGCACGCCACGCTCGGCTCCGGCCAGGCACTGCGCCCAGAGACAAGTCGCAGGGCGGGACGAGCACGCCACGCTCGGCTCCGGCCAGGGACTGCGCCCAGAGACAAGTCGCGGGGCGGGGCCGCGGGGGTATGTCCGTACTCGCCATCTTTGTTGCGGGGCTTTGTTGCTGCGGCTGGGGTGAGCTTTGTGCTCGGTGCTCCGTGCGCACATACCCCCACGTCCCCTCACGTCTCGTACGCGACTGCGGGACGTCTCGGCCTCAAGTCCACCGCCTCCCCCACCCCGCCCTCCGCTCCTACGCGCACAAGTCCACCGCAGGGCAAACGGGCGGGTGGATGGGAGGCATCCGTCGCTGAGCGGCGGGGCAGGGGATACCGCCGGGTCAGCGCTGGGTCCTGCGCAGGCGGTGCCGAACCGCTCGCTGGGCCAGGGGCCCCAGGTCCTCCACCGCCGTCACCAGCGTCGAGAGCTGCTCCAGGGCGTCCAGGGCCCGCTCCGTACCCTCCGCGTCCACCCCTTCGTACAGCTCCATGCCCACGAACGACGCCGCCACCGCCCGCGACAGACCGACCGGATCGACGAACTCGCCCAGGGGGGACGCCGAAAGGACCCGCGTCAGGACCTTCTCGATCTCCTCGATCCAGAGCGCGAGACCCGCCGCCGTCGCCACGGCGAGCCGCGGCTGCGTCTGGGAGCCCGCGAGCAACTGGCCGAGCACCGCGACATGCCCCGCCTCCCGTTCCTCCTCGTGCATCTCCCGCCCGAAGGCGAGGAGTTCGGAGAGGGAGTCGATCCCGGAGAGTCGCTCCCGGTACCGCGCGACCCGCTGCTCCGTGCCATGTCGGCACGCCGCCGCCAGCAGGTCGTCCACGGAACCGAAGTGATAGAAGACCAGTGCCTGGTTGACCCCGGCGGACGCCGCGATGCTGCGCGCCGACGTCTTGGCGATGCCCTGCTCCGTGAGCGTCCGCAGGGCGCCGTCGAGGAGCTTGGTCCGCGTCTCCTGGCTCTTGGCCGGATCCTTGGCCGCGCTCACGCCCGCGCCTCCTCACGCACCGGCCGCAGCCCGGGGCGCACCCCGCACTGCAGGACGTCGGCGTACGTGGCCTCGAAGGAACCCTCGTATCCGAAGAGCGGTCCGAAGTGACGGTTCACCACCCGGACCTGAATGCGGAACCGCCCCGCCTCGTCGTCGTAGGACTCCCGCACCTCGGCGTCACCACCGATCAGTCCGGGCACCCGGCAGTCCACGGGCCCCTCCCGGAAGCGGTGCTCTCCGGAGCGGATGAGCAGCGATCCGTCGGGCTCCGCACGGAAGTGCAGGTCGCTGGCGAGGTGCTGATGCGTGCCGAGGTAGTCGAGCACGCGGTCGCCCTTGGGGCTCAGGACCATCTGGGCGTCGAAGCGGCGTGGGCCGCCGGGGAGGTCGAAAGTGCGCACGAAAGTCACCGTCTCACGGCCGTACGTGTCGGCGTACGGCACGTTCTCGATGACGAAGGGGACGTTCCTGCCCTGCCGCGGGACGAGGATGTTCCGCGTACCGCCCACCGCGAGGAACGGCTTCACGAAGCCGCGCCCGTGCCAGATGCGGTCCATGACGCCCCTCCCCGTGCACGCCTCCCCGCTCGCGAGCCCCACGGAGAAGCGGCGCTGGAGCTGCGGGTGCAGCCGCTCGAAGTCGGCACCCATCACGGTCCTGAAGATCGACGACGTCATGACTGCTGCTCCTTGGCGGTGGCGAGGTGGGTGAGGATGCGCGGCGCACGCGTGCGTTCCGGCGGGGTGCGCAGGCAGCGGCGGGCCGCCGGCGTCGTGGGCAGGGGCGGCAGCATCAGCATCAGAGCCGCCGTCGCCAGGGCCGTCATGGGGGCGAGGAGGATCGCGGCCACCACGCACAGCACCCGGCCGACGAAGTCCCCGGCGGCGTTCAGGAGGGCGCGCTCGGGAGTGATGCCCCGCTCCAGCCAGAGCCGCAGGCGGTCGAAGGACCAGGCGGTGGCCCAGCCCATGAGGGGGCGGAAGACCACGCGGTCGGCGATCCTCCCGAAGCGCCCCCAGCGCGGCCGGTAGTCGTAGCCGGTGAGGAAGCGGATGCCGTCGCCGTCGTCGGTCGGTACGTAGCGCCAGTAGCCGCTGCCCTCTTCGAGGAGGGAGAGCGGGTGCGGCGACGCGAAGCGCAGGGCGGAGGTCCTTGTGCCGTCGGGCCGCCACTTCTCGCCCGCGGAGATCCCGGTGCCGGCGACCGTCAGGAAGGGCAGCACGCGCGTGGCGTACCGGAAATGCTGCGGCTCGCCGTCCGCGCACGGCAGGTAGTCGATCTCGGTGAAACGCAGGTCCCAGCGCTGGTGCAGGCCGGGCTCCTGGGTGCGTGCCCAGAGGTCGTCGAGCTCCGCGCGTATCCGCGCCTCGATGTACAGACTCACGGTGAACCCCCACGTCAGCGTGTTTTTGAGCGACTGCTTAAACGGAAGGTACAGGTGTTTGAGCAGTCGCTCAAGTCGCCCTCGCGCGGCCCTCGCGATGTCCGGGCACGCAAAAAGCCCCCGCCCAGAAGGGCAGGGGCTTTCGGAGAAGCGTGCGGGTCACTCGGAGAGGTGGCGCTCCACCGTCTCGACCTTGGAGCTGAGGCCGTCCGTCACACCGGGACGGATGTCGGCCTTCATGACGACCGAGACACGGGGCGCCCGCGCCTCCACGGCGGCGACGGCACGCTTGACGACGTCCATCACCTCGTCCCACTCGCCCTCGACGGACGTGAACATCGCGTCGGTCCGGTTGGGCAGACCCGACTCGCGTACGACACGGACCGCGTCGGCGACGTACTCACCGACGTCCTCCCCCACACCGAGCGGGGTCACGGAGAAGGCGACGATCATGCGCCCACGACTCCCTCGCGGCGGGCGCGCGAGGCGATCACCGCGGCCTCGGCCTCACGCTTGAGCTTGCGCTCGGCGAAGAAACCGCCGGTCGGCAGGACGGAGAGGACGAAGTACAGGGCGGCGGTCTTCAGGTCCCACTTCGTGCGGTTCCAGGCGTCGAGCCAGAAGACCACGTACAGGACGAAGAGCACGCCATGGATCATGCCCATCGCCGGCACGGCGTTGAAGTCCGTGGTCCGCTTGAGCACCGAGCAGACGAGCAGCAGCAGGAAGGAGACGGCCTCGGGGGCCGAGACCAGGCGGAGGCGGCGGAGTGCGGAAGCGGTCTTGATGTCCACGGAGCACCTTCGGGTGAGTGGGCGGCGGGAGGGGGCGTACGCACGGCGCGCGCTGATCTTGTGAACGCGCGCACAAGCGACCCCCATTGTGACATCGGGGTGTTCTGGGGGTTCGCTCAGGGCCCTTCACCCTGTTCTGGGCGGGTACGCGGCGGCTAACGTCGATTCGTGGCTACGTTCCGGCTCCAAGGGAGCAGAGTGCTCGCCGTCGACATGACGGGCGACGCCGTGAAAGCGAAGAACGGCTCAATGGTCGCGTACGACGGCCAGATGGCCTTCAAGAAGATGACCGGCGGCGGCGAGGGCATCAGGGGCATGGTGACCCGCCGCGTCACCGGCGAGCAGATGACGGTCATGGAGGTGAAGGGGCACGGCACCTGCTGGTTCGCCGACCGCGCCACCGAGATCAATCTCGTACAGCTGCGCGGCGAGAAGCTCTATGTGGAGGCGAGCAATCTGCTCTGCACCGACGCGGGACTGCGCACGGGCACCAGCTTCACCGGACTGCGCGGCGCGACCCAGGGGAACGGCCTCTTCACGACGACCGTCGAGGGCACCGGCCAAGCGGCGATCGTCTCCGACGGCCCGGCGGTGGTCCTCCGCGTCTCCCAGCAGTACCCCCTGACGGTCGACCCGGGGGCCTACATCGCCCACCAGGGGAACGTCCGCCAGAGCTTCCAGTCCGGCGTCACCTTCCGCACCTTCCTGGGCGAGGGCGGCGGCGAGGCCTTCCAGATCCGCTTCGAGGGCGACGGCCTCGTCTACGTACAGCCCAGCGAGCGGGCGACGATCGCGGGGGACGTCTGACATGCCCTTCCGGGAGATCAACTCCAAGATGATCGAGGCCACGGTGCAGCCGGGCGCCAAGGTCTTCAGCCAGCGCGGCGCCATGCTCGCCTACAAGGGGGACGTCTCCTTCACCCCCAACATCCAGGGCGGGCAGGGCGGCCTGATGTCCATGATCGGGCGCCGGGTCGCGGGCGAGGCCACGCCCCTGATGACCGTCGAGGGCAGCGGCACGGTCCTGTTCGGGCACGGCGGCCACCACATCCAGGTGATCGGCCTCTCCGGAGACACCCTCTATGTGGAGGCCGACCGCCTCCTCGCCTTCGACGGCACGCTCCAGCAGGGCACGATGTTCATGGGCTCCCAGGGCGGCGTCATGGGCATGGTGCGCGGCCAGGTCAGCGGCCAGGGCCTGTTCACCACGACCCTCAAGGGCCACGGCGCGGTCGCCGTCATGGCGCACGGCGGCGTCATCGAGGTTCCGATCACCCCGCAGCGCCCGGTCCACGTCGACCCCCAGGCGTACGTGGCGCACCACGGTGACGTACGCAACAAGCTGTCCACGGCGCTGGATTGGCGCGACATGGTGGGCCGCGGCTCCGGCGAGGCCTTCCAGCTGGAGCTCTCGGGCAGCGGCGCGGTGTACGTCCAGGCCTCGGAGGAGAAGCTGTGAACCCCAACGTCTCGACCCCCGCGGGCGCGCCCGCCGTCCTCGACCCCATGACCCTGCCGAGCGACGACAACGTGAACGCGTACACCTTCTGCGTGGAGCTCAAGGGGAGCCAGTGGTTCCTGCAGAAGGGAAAGATGATCGCCTACTACGGACGGATCGACTTCAACGGCATCGGGCACGGCCGTCTCGACCGCCTGGTCCGGACCAGCTTTCATTCGCCGCTGCATGCGAGCGACTGGGTCGTGGCGGACGGTCAGGGCAAGATGCTCCTCGCCGACCGGGCCTTCGACGTGAATTCGTACGACCTCGAAGAGGGCAACCTGACCATTCGCTCCGGCAACCTCCTCGCTTTTCAGCCAACTCTCGCGCTCAAGCAATCGATCGTTCCGGGCTTTCTGACGCTGATCGGAACCGGAAAGTTCGTCGCCGCGTCGAACGGTCCCGTGGTTTTCATGGAGCCGCCGATCCGCGTCGATCCACAGGCACTCGTGGGCTGGGCGGACTGTCCTTCACCGTGCCATCACTACGACCACGGATACCTCACAGGGGTGATCGGAGGCGTGCGAGCACTGACCGGCATCGGCGGAACGTCCGGCGAGGAGCACCAGTTCGAGTTCGTCGGCGCCGGCACGGTCCTGCTCCAGTCGACCGAGGCGCTCATGCCCGAGCACGCCTCCGGGGAGGTGCCGCAGCAGGCAGGGGTTCCCGGCGGGCGGGGCACTCCGGGGCAACCGGGTCAGCAGCCGGGAGCACCGCGCCTTCCCGGACAACTGGGGGACCTCCAGCGTCGCTTCGGGCTGTGAGCGGTAGTCTGCGGAGTGTGACGGCGAACGCCTGTGCCCCTCCGAGAGGCAGGGTGTGCGAGGCGCGTCACATCCCACCATTCGTTCACCTTTCAACTTCTTAGGTAGAATCGATTCCATGGAGACCGAGACGGCCCCGCAGTGGCTGACCGACGAGGAACAGTGCGCCTGGCGCACCCACGTGGAGGTCAACAGGATGCTGACGTATCAGCTCGAAAAGGACCTTCAGCCGTTCAACCTGACCATGAACGACTACGACATTCTCGTGCATCTCTCAGAATCGGAAGAGCTGCGGATGCGCATGAGTGATCTCGCCGCGGCCACTCTGCAGTCCAAGAGCCGCCTGTCGCACCAGATCACCCGCATGGAGAACGCGGGCCTGGTACGCCGCGAGAACTGCGAGTCCGACCGGCGCGGCCTCTACACCGTCCTCACCGAGGAGGGCATGGAGACCATGCAGAAGGTGGCGCCGCACCACGTCGCCTCCGTACGGCGGCACTTCGTCGATCTCGTCTCCCCGGAGGCGCTCAGCGATCTGCGCAAGGCCCTGACCCCGATCGCGGAACACCTGCGCGCCCAGCGCGGCAAGCCCTGACCCGTCCCCACGCGACCGGCAGCACCGTCCCTCAATCCGCCGACGACTGAGGGCTGGGCAGCCGGAGTTCGAACAGCGCACCACCGGACGGCGCCTCCCGGACCATGAGCGTGCCGCCGTGCCGTACCGCCACGTCCCGCGCGATGGCGAGGCCGAGACCCGCCCCACCCTCGTCGCGGCTGCGGGCGTCATCGAGCCGCACGAACCGCTCGAAGATCCGCTCCCGCTCGCTCTCCGGTACGCCGCTCCCGTCGTCGGACACCTCGAGAACCGCCCAGGCACCTTCGCCGCGGGTGGTGACCGTGACGCGGGAGCGCGCGTGCCGCTGTGCGTTGTTCAGGAGGTTGCCGAGCACCCGCGCCAACTGGCCGCGGGAGCCCGCGACTTCGACGCTCTTGAGGTCCGCGTCCACCTGGACGCGGTCCCGCGTGCGCTGCGAGAGCTCCTCGCGGACGAAGGCTGCCAGGTCGACCCGCTTCCCGCCGGGCTTCTCCCCCGCGTCCAGACGGGCCAGGAGAAGCAGGTCCGCGGCGAGTTCCTGCAGGCGCACGGTGTCCTCGACGGCGCCGTCCACATCCAGCAACTCCGGATGGGCCGCGCCCACTTCGAGCTGTGTGCGCAGTGAGGCGATGGGGCTGCGCAGCTCGTGCGAGGCGTCCGCCACGAAGCGGCGCTGGCGCTCCACCGAATTCTGCAGGGCGGTGAGCGTCTCGTTCGTGGTGCGGGCCAGGCGGGCGATCTCGTCGTGCGTGTCCGGCTCGGGCACACGGCGCGCGAGATCCTCCGACGCGGTGATCGCCGCCATCTCCTCGGTGATGGCGGCCACCGGGCGCAGGGCGCGGCGCGTCACCAGCCAGGTGACGCCGCCGACGACCGCGAGGAGCAGCGGGAAGCCGATCAGCATCGAGGTCAACGCCGTGGAGACCGCGCTCTGTTCGGCGGAGAGCGAGGCGCCCGCGTAGACGGTGAGGTCGCCGTGGGCCTCCGTGCTCACCTCGACGGCGGCGAAACGGAAGTCTGCGCTCTCGCCGTCGACGGTGGCCGTGCCGCTGCTGTACTCGGGGTCGTCGTCGGAGACCTCACCGGACTCGGAGGCCTCGTCGTCGCCCGACTCGCCCGGCTCGCCCGGCTCCTCGTCGCCACCGGTCGGCTTGGCCGAGGGCGCGGAGCCGGGCCCGACCTCGTCGGTCCCGGTCCCGCTGATCTTCTCCAGATCGTCGCTCGCCGCCACCAACCTGCCCTTCTCGTCGACGACTTGGACCGGCGTGTCCTCGTCGTCGGGCAGCTCCAGATCGGCGTACGAACGGATCGTGGTGAGCTGCAGCGCGACCTCGCGGGCGGTGGCGGCGGCCCGCGAGTCGGCCTGGTCGGTGAGGTTGGCGCGCAGCGCGAGCAGCACGGCGGCGCCCGCGGCGACCAGGGCGAGGGCGACGACCAGGCTCGCGCCGAGCGTGGCCCTGGACCGTACGGAACCGAACAGCTTCCTCATCGCGGGACCTCCAGGCGGTAGCCGGCGCCGCGCACCGTCTTGATGAGGGCCGCGCCGAGCTTGCGCCGCAGCGTGCTGATGTACACCTCGACGATGTTGGGGTCGCCGTCGTACGCGAAGTCCCAGACGTGCTCCAGGATGTCGCCCTTGGAGACCACCTCGCCCGCCCGCAGCACCAGCTGCTCCAGGACCGCGAACTCCTTTGCGGTGAGGGTGACTTCGTCCTCCCCGCGAAAGACGCGGCGCGCGGCCGTGTCGACCTTGAGGTCGCCCAGCGTGTGGATCGGGGACGGGCCCGCGGAGCCGCGGCGGCGCAGCAGCGCCTTCACACGGGCCACGAGCACGACGTACGAGAAGGGCTTGGTGAGGTAGTCGTCGGCGCCCGTGTCCAGGCCCTCGGCCTCGTCGTACTCGCCGTCCTTGGCGGTGAGCATCAGGATCGGCACGTCGTTGCCCGCCGCGCGCAGGGTGGAGCAGACGCGGTAGCCGTTCATGCCGGGCAGCATGATGTCGAGGACGACCAGGTCGTACGTTCCCTCGCTCGCGCGGTGCAGCCCGTCGATGCCGTCGTGGACGACGTCGACGGCGTAGCCCTCGGCGGTCAGGCCCTTGGCCAGGGACAGGGCGAGGCGCTTTTCGTCCTCCACGATCAACAGGCGCATGCGTTCAGGGTCCCAGAGCGAAGCTGAAGAGTTCTTCAGGCGGCTTCAGCTTCGGTTCAGGATCGCTCGGCCAGATTGGTCCTCGTCGAAAGCGAACGGCCACGGCGCCGGACGACGGAGACCGGCCCAAGCGCCGAACCACTCGGCACCAGAGCCGATACGACTCGGGAGGAACCCTCATGAAGCGCAACATCGTCATCGCCACCGTCGCCGCCGCGGCCCTCATCGGTGGCGGTACCGCCACCGCCCTCGCGGTCACCGGCGACGACGAGTCGACCGCCGCCAAGCACTCGAGCGTCCAGCTCAAGGACGACCGCGCGGACAACCGTGGGGACGACCTCGACGACGCCGCGGAGAACACCGTCGAGGCGAAGGCCGCGAAGGTGACGGCCGCGGACGCGATCAAGGCGGCCCTCGCGGACACCTCCGGCACCGCGGTCTCCGCCGAGCTCGACGAGGAGGACGGCGGCCTGGTCTGGGGCGTCGACATCCTGAAGGGCAACACCTGGCACAACGTCGAGGTCGACCCCGGCACCGGCAAGGTGCTCGGCTCCTGGGTCGACAAGGACGACGACGGTGACGACGCCGCGGACGCCGCCCGGGTGAACGCCGCGCTGAAGGGCGCGTCCACCAGCGCCGAGGACGCCGCGCGGGCCGCCGCCGCCAAGGGCGAGGTGACCTCCGTGGACCTGGACGACGACGGCACGGCGACCGCCTGGGACGCGGAGACGACCGGTTCCAAGGGCGCCGAGTCGGACTGGCACGTCGACCTGAAGACCGGCAAGGTCACCGCGGACCGCACCGACAGCCACGACGACCGTGACGGTCACGACGACCACGACGGTCAGGACGACGACGGCTCCGACGACTGATCACCTGTCCGACCACTCCCCCAGCGGTCACCACTGCCACCCCCCGTCCCCCACTCACCAGGGCGGCGTCCCCCGGCGCCGCCCTGGCCCCGTGCCGTCAGGTCGACGTCAGGTCGACGTCACGCCCTCCACCAGCTCGTCCGCCGCCGCGTAGGGGTCCAGCTCCCCCGCCACGATCCGCTCCGCGAGAGCGGACAGGCGGCGGTCGCCGTGGAGGGAGCCGATGCGTTCGCGCAGGGCCGTGACGGCGATCGACTCGACCTCGCGGGCGGCACGGGCGGCCCGCCGCTCCGCGAGGACCCCCCGCTCCTCCATCCACGCCCGGTGCTTCTCCAGCGCCTCGACGACCTCGTCGATGCCCTCGCCGCGCGCCGCGACCGTCTTCACGATGGGCGGCCGCCAGTCGCCGGGGCCGCGGGACTCGCCGAGGCCCAGCATGTGGTTAAGCTCGCGCGCGGTCGCGTCCGCCCCGTCGCGGTCCGCCTTGTTGACGACGTACACGTCGCCGATCTCCAGGATTCCGGCCTTCGCCGCCTGGATGCCGTCGCCCATGCCGGGCGCGAGCAGGACGACCGAGGTGTCCGCCTGCCCCGCGATGTCCACCTCGGACTGTCCGACGCCGACCGTCTCGACGAGGATCACGTCGCAGCCCGCCGCGTCCAGGACCCGGATCGCCTGCGGCGCGGCCCAGGCGAGCCCGCCGAGGTGACCGCGCGTCGCCATGGAGCGGATGTAGACGCCGGGGTCGGACGCGTGGTCCGACATCCGGACCCGGTCACCGAGGAGCGCGCCTCCGGAGAAGGGGGACGACGGGTCCACGGCGAGCACCCCGACCCGCTTGCCGGCCCGCCGGTAGGCGCTCACGAGCGCGGACGTCGACGTCGACTTGCCGACACCGGGCGACCCCGTGAGCCCCACCACGTACGCGTGACCCGCGAGCGGAGCCAGCGCCGCCATCACTTCGCGCAGCTGCGGCGACGCCCCCTCGACCAGTGAGATCAGCCGGGCCACGGCCCGCGGCCTGCCCTCGCGGGCCTGCGCCACCAGGGAGGGGACGTCCTGCATCACAGCTCCGTTCACTACGTACTGCGTACGGGAGGTGCGTACGGGATGTACGCACGCTCACCACGTACGGGACATGCCGGGGGGGGACGGGGACCGGCCGAAGGCTCAGGCCTTGGCCACCTTCACGATGAGCGCGTCGCCCTGACCACCGCCACCGCACAGCGCGGCCGCACCCACGCCGCCGCCCCGCCGCTTCAGCTCGAGGGCGAGGTGGAGGACAAGGCGCGCACCGGACATCCCGATCGGGTGACCCAGGGCAATGGCCCCGCCGTTGACGTTCACCTTTTCCGAGGACACCCCGAGGTCCTTCATTGACTGCACCGCGACGGCGGCGAAGGCCTCGTTGATCTCGATCAGGTCCAGGTCCTCGACCTGGAGGCCCTCCTTCTTCAGGGCGTGCCGGATGGCGTTGGACGGCTGCGACTGGAGCGAGCTGTCCGGGCCCGCCACGTTGCCGTGTGCCCCGATCTCCGCGATCCAGGCCAGGCCCAGCTCCTCAGCCTTGGCCTTGGACATGACCACGACCGCCGCGGCGCCGTCGGAGATCTGCGAGGCGGTGCCCGCCGTGATCGTGCCGTCCTTGGCGAAGGCCGGGCGGAGCTTGCCGAGGGACTCGGCGGTGGTCTCGGCGCGGATGCCCTCGTCCTTGGAGAAGAGGACCGGGTCGCCCTTGCGCTGCGGGATCTCGACCGGGGTGATCTCGGCCTCGAACAGGCCGTTCTTCTGCGCGGCGGCGGCCCGCTGGTGGGAGAGGGCGCCGATCTCGTCCTGCTCGGGGCGCTTGATGCCGAGGCGGGTGTTGTGCTTCTCCGTGGACTCGCCCATCGCGACGCCGTCGAAGGAGTCGGTCAGGCCGTCGTACGCCATGGAGTCGATCATCTCGATCGCGCCGTACTTGTAGCCCTCGCGGGACTTGGGGAGCAGGTGCGGGGCGTTGGTCATGGACTCCTGGCCGCCGGCCACCACGATGTCGAACTCGCCGGCGCGGATCAGCTGGTCGGCGAGCGCGATGGCGTCGAGACCCGAGAGGCACACCTTGTTGATGGTGAGCGCGGGGACGTTCATGGGGATGCCCGCCTTGACGGCGGCCTGGCGCGCCGGGATCTGCCCTGCCCCGGCCTGCAGCACCTGGCCCATGATCACGTACTGCACCTGGTCGCCGCCGATGCCGGCCCGGTCGAGCGCGGCCTTGATCGCGAAGCCGCCCAGGTCCGCACCCGAGAAGGACTTCAGGGAGCCGAGCAGACGGCCCATGGGCGTGCGCGCGCCCGCGACGATCACTGAGGTGGTGCCGGTCTTTCCAGACATGTGCCACGGCCCCTTGGGAGGAGAGGAGTTAACGAGGGTTTATCTGAATGTACTGAGCGGTACCTCGCACGTCACCGGGCGGCAAGTGTGATCGCGCGCACGTTGCGTAATCACCGCGTCTAGCGCTGCACTTGAAGCATGCTGACGCGAATCGATCACATCGGGATCGCCTGTTTCGACCTCGACAAGACCGTCGAGTTCTACCGGAAGACGTACGGCTTCACGGTCTTCCACACCGAAGTAAACGAGGAGCAGGGCGTACGCGAAGCCATGCTCAAGATCAACGAGACGGGCGACGGGGGCGCCTCCTACCTGCAGCTTCTCGAACCCACCCGCGAGGACTCCGCGGTGGGCAAGTGGCTGAAGAAGAACGGTGAGGGCGTCCACCACATCGCCTTCGGCACCGCCGACGTGGACGGCGACGCCGCGGCCATCAAGGAACAGGGCATCCGTGTCCTCTACGAGGAGCCGCGGATCGGCTCCATGGGGTCGCGCATCACGTTCCTGCACCCCAAGGACTGCCACGGAGTCCTTACGGAACTTGTCACTTCGGCACCGTCCGAGTCACCGGAGCACTGACCTCCGTATATCTGGGCCGGTAGGGTTAGTGGCGGCCGTCCGAACTCTGGGCGGCCACGTGCCGGGGTCCGGGTTTCGGGGGACGAGCGTCGGGGCAGCAGCCCATGCTCCGCTGTTGATCTGACACCATTCCCCCGGGGGCCCCGTTCGGCGGATGGACGGGGCTCGTTGGAGAGATTTGCGATCAGGAGTGGGGCATCCCCTGCTCGAGCATATTCGAGAGCTTGGGGAAGGATGGGACCGCGCAGTGCGGGGCTACGAACGCCAAGAGAACTCGCGGGCTGAGACCGACAGCCTCTCGCGGTTCGAGGCCGAGATGGACCGGCTGAGGACCGAGCGGGAGAAGGCCGTCCAGCACGCCGAGGACCTCGGCTACCAGGTCGAGGTGTTGCGCGCCAAGCTGCACGAGGCGCGCCGCAACCTCGCGTCCCGCCCTGCCTACGACAGCGCGGACATCGGGTACCAGGCCGAGCAGCTGCTCAGGAACGCCCAGATCCAGGCCGAGCAGCTGCGGGCCGACGCCGAGCGCGAGCTGCGCGATGCCCGCGCGCAGACCCAGCGCATCCTCCAAGAGCACGCGGAGCAGCAGGCCCGTCTGCAGTCCGAGCTGCACACCGAGGCCGTCACACGGCGCCAGCAGCTCGACCAGGAGCTCAACGAACGCCGCCAGACCGTCGAGTCGCACGTCAACGAAAACGTGGCGTGGGCCGAGCAACTGCGGGCCCGCACCGAACAGCAGGCCCGCCGTCTCCTGGACGAGTCGCGCGCCGAGGCCGACCAGTCGCTCGCCGCGGCCCGCGCCGAGGCCGCCCGCATCGCCGAGGAGGCCCGCCAGCGCCTGGCCGGCGACGCCGAGGCCGCGCGCGCCGAGGCCGAGGCGATCCTGCGCCGCGCCCGCACCGACGCCGAGCGCCTCCTGAACGCCGCCTCCACCCAGGCCCAAGAGGCCACCGACCACGCCGAGCAGCTGCGCTCCACCACGGCGGCCGAGGCCGAGCAGGCGCGCCGCCAGACCACCGAGGCGAACAGGGCCGCCGAGCAGCGCATGGCCGAGGCCGAGACGGCGCTGCGCGAGGCCCGTGCCGAGGCCGACAAGGTACTCGCCGAGGCCAAGGACGCCGCCGCCAAGCAGCTCTCGTCCGCCGAAGCGGCGAACGAACAGCGCACCCGCACCGCCAAGGAGCAGGTCGCCCGCCTGGTCAGCGAGGCCACCAAGGAGGCCGAGGCCACCAGGTCCGAGGCCGAGCAGCAGGTCGCCGACGCCCGCGCGCAGGCCGAGAAGCTGATCGCGGACGCCGCCGAGAAGGCGCGCACGATCACCGCCGAAGAGACCGCGGGCCAGCTCGCGAAGGCCGCGCGGACCGCCGAGGAGGTCCTCGACAAGGCCTCCAAGGACGCCAAGGAGACCACGAAGGCCGCCGCCGACGAGGCCGAGCGGATCCGCACCGAGGCCGAGACCGAGGCGGACCGGCTGCGCGCCGAGGCGCACGACATCGCCGAGGAGCTCAAGGGCGCGGCGAAGGACGACACCAAGGAGTACCGCGCCAAGACCGTCGAGCTGCAGGAGGAGGCGCGCAGGCTGCGCGGCGAGGCCGAGCAGCTGCGGGCCGACGCGGTCGCCGAGGGCGAGCGCATCCGCGGCGAGGCGCGCCGCGAGGCCGTCCAGCAGATCGAGGAGGCGGCCAAGTCCGCCGAGGAGCTGCTCGCCAAGGCCAAGGCGGACGCGGATGAGCTGCGCTCGGCCGCGACCACCGAGAGCGAGCGGGTCCGCGCCGAGGCCGTCGAGCGCGCCACGTCGCTGCGTACGCAGGCCGAGGAGACCCTGGAGCGCACCCGCGCGGAGGCCGAGCGGCACCGCGAGGAGGCCGCCGAGCAGGCCGAGACCACCAAGTCCGAGGCCGAGGACGCCGCGCGCGCCCTGCGCGAGGAGACCGAGCGGGCCATAGCGGCACGGCAGGCCGAGGCCGCCGAGGAGCTGACGCGCCTTCACACGGAGGCCGAGGAGCGCCTGGCCTCCGCCGAGCAGGCCCTCACCGACGCCCGCGCGGAGGCCGAGCGCATCCGCAAGGAGGCCACGGACGAGACCGACCGGCTGCGCGCGGAGTCCGCCGAGCGGATCCGCACGCTCCAGTCGCAGGCCGAGACCGAGGCCGAGCGACTGCGCACGGAGGCCGCAGCCGACGCCTCGCAGACCCGCGCGGAGGGCGAGTCCGTCGCCGTGCGCCTGCGTTCGGAGGCCGCAGCCGAGGCGGAGCGGCTCAAGACCGAGGCGCAGGAGTCCGCCGACCGGGTCCGCGCGGAGGCCGCGGCCGCCGCCGAGCGCGTCGGCACGGAGGCCGCCGAGGCCCTGGCCGCCGCCCAGGAGGAGGCCGCACGCCGCCGCCGCGAGGCCGAGGAGACCCTGGGCTCCGCGCGCGCAGAGGCCGACCAGGAGCGCGAGCGGGCCCGCGAGCAGAGCGAGGAGCTCCTCGCCTCCGCCCGCAAGCGCGTCGAGGAGGCGCAGGCCGAGGCCGTCCGCCTCGTCGAGGAGGCCGACCGCCGCGCCACCGAGATGGTCTCGGCCGCCGAACAGCACGCCCAGTCCGTACGCGACTCCGTGGCCGGCCTGCACGAGACGGCGCAGGAAGAGGTCGCGGGCCTGCGCTCGGCCGCCGAGCACGCCGCGGAGCGCACGAAGACGGAGGCGCAGGAGGAGGCCGACCGCGTCCGCTCGGATGCCTACGCCGAGCGGGAGCGCGCCACCGAGGACGCCAACCGCACGCGGCGCGAGGCGACGGAGTCCTCCGAGGCCGCCAAGGCCCTTGCGGAGCGCACGGTTTCGGACGCCATCGCGGAGGCCGAGCGGCTGCGCTCGGACGCCTCGGAGCACGCCCAGCGGGTGCGCACGGAGGCCTCCGACACCATCGCGTCCGCCGAGCAGGACGCCTCACGTACGCGTGCCGACGCCCGCGAGGACGCCAACCGCATCCGCAGCGACGCGGCGAGCCAGGCCGACCAGCTGATCGGCGAGGCCCGCAGCGAGGCCGAGCGGCTGCAGAACGAGACGGTCGCGGAGGCCGACCGCGTCCGCGCCGAGGCCACCGAGCAGGCCGAGCGGCTGCGCGCCGACTCCACCGCGGAGGCCGAGCGCCTCAAGACCGAGACGACCACCGAGGCCGAGCGGGTCCGCGCGGAGTCCGTGGCCAAGGCCGAGAAGCTCATCTCGGACGCCTCCGGCGACGCGGAGCGGCTGCGCGCCGAGGCCTCCGAGACCGTCAACTCCGCGCAGCAGCACGCCGAGCGGATCCGCAGCGACTCCGAGCGCGTCAAGGCGGACGCGGCCAGGGAGGCCGAGCGGGTCACGACGGAGGCGCGCGGCGAGGCCGAGCGGACCCTCGACGAGGCACGCCAGGCCGCCAACAAGCGCCGCCAGGAGGCCGCCGAGCAGGTCGACAAGCTCATCACGGAGGCCGCGGCCGAGGCCGAGAAGCTCACTGCGGACGCCCAGGAGAAGGCCCTCAAGGCGACGACGGACGCCGAGGCGCAGGCCGACACCATGGTCGGCGCCGCCCGCAAGGAGGCCGAGCGCCTGGTCTCCGAGGCGACGGTCGAGGGCAACTCCCTGGTGGAGAAGGCCCGTACGGACGCCGACGAGCTGCTCGTCGGCGCCCGCAGGGACGCGACCGCCATAAGGGAGCGCTCCGAGGAGCGGCGCGACCGTCTCACCGCCGAGATCGAGGAGCTGCACGAGCGTGCGCGCCGCGAGTCCGCCGAGGCGATGAAGTCCGCGGGCGAGCGCTGCGACGCGCTGGTGAAGGCCGCCGAAGAGCAGCTCGCAGAGGCCCAGTCGAAGGCCAAGGAGCTGGTCTCGGACGCCAGCTCCGAGGCGGGCAAGGTCCGTATCGCCGCCGTGAAGAAGGCCGAGGCGCTCCTGAAGGAGGCCGAGACGAAGAAGACCTCGCTGGTGGGCGAGGCCGAGCGGATCAAGGCGGAGGCCGAGGCAGAGGCGACGCGCATGGTCGAGGAGGGCAAGCGCGAACTGGAGGTCCTGGTGCGGCGCCGCGAGGACATCAATGCGGAGATCTCCCGTGTCCAGGACGTGCTGGAAGCGTTGGAATCTTTCGAGGCACCGTCGAGCGGTTCGAAGTCCGGATCCAGCAGCGGATCCGGTGCGGGCGGCGTCAAGGCCGGGGCCGCGGCAGGGTCAACTCGTTCGGGTGGCAAGCAGTCAGAGGGCTAGCCAAAGAGCATCTCCCGTGCTCCGTAAGGACCTTCGGCTCTGTCGCTGGCAAGCGCTCTGGCGGTTAGCCACTCAAAAGGGGTGTCATTCTCCAGATCAAACGGGCATCTGCTCGATGACACGCCGCCTTGACCCCTAGGATTCCCTCTATCACCTCACCGGTCTCTTTCGACAGGAACCCCATGAGCGACACTTCCCCCTACGGCTTCGAGCTTGTGCGGCGTGGGTACGACCGCGCTCAGGTGGACGAACGTATCTCCAAGCTCGTCTCCGACCGTGACAGCGCTCTTGCTCGTATCACTGCTCTGGAAAAGCGCATCGAGGAACTGCATCTCGAGACGCAGAACGCCCAGGCCCAGGTTGCCGACGCCGAGCCGTCGTACGCCGGTCTCGGTGCCCGCGTCGAGAAGATCCTCCGCCTCGCCGAGGAAGAGGCGAAGGACCTGCGCGAGGAGGCCCGTCGCGCGGCCGAGCAGCACCGCGAGCTCGCCGAGTCCGCCGCCCAGCAGGTGCGCAACGACGCCGAGTCGTTCGCCGCAGAGCGCAAGGCCAAGGCCGAGGACGAGGGCGTCCGGATCGTCGAGAAGGCCAAGGGCGAGGCGAACGCGCTGCGCGCGGAGGCGCAGAAGGACGCGCAGTCCAAGCGCGAGGAGGCGGACGCCCTCTTCGAGGAGACCCGCGCCAAGGCCGCCCAGGCCGCCGCGGACTTCGAGACGAACCTCGCCAAGCGCCGCGAGCAGTCCGAGCGCGACCTGGCCTCGCGTCAGGCCAAGGCCGAGAAGCGCCTCGCGGAGATCGAGCACCGTGCGGAGCAGCTGCGCCTGGAGGCGGAGAAGCTGCGTACGGACGCGGAGCGCCGCGCCCGCCAGACGGTGGAGACGGCGCAGCGCCAGGCCGAGGACATCGTCGCGGACGCGAACGCCAAGGCGGACCGTATCCGCAGCGAATCCGAGCGGGAGCTGGCGGCGCTCACCAACCGCCGCGACAGCATCAACGCGCAGCTCACCAATGTGCGCGAGATGCTGGCGACGCTCACCGGAGCCGCCGTGGCGGCCGCCGGTACGCCTGCCGAGGACGAGCCCATTTCGCGTGGGGTTCCCGCGCAGCAGACTCGCTGAGGTCTGACGGGAACTGCGGACCGGTTGTGGCTGGTCGCGCAGTTCCCCGCGCCCCTTCGGGGCGCGCCACCTGACGTAGGCCAAACAGGTCAGGGCCCCTTGCCGCTCCGGTGGCAGGGGGCTTTGTCCCGTTTTAGCGTGGCCGCATGATCGAGCTCGAGGGGCTGACCAAGCGGTACGGCGAGAAAGTCGCCGTCAACAATCTGACGTTCACCGTCCATCCCGGCATCGTCACCGGCTTCCTCGGCCCGAACGGCGCGGGGAAGTCCACGACCATGCGCATGATGCTCGGGCTCGACAACCCGTCCGCCGGGGCCGTCCGCATCGACGGCAAGCACTACTCCCAGCTGAAGGACCCGCTGAAGTACATCGGCGCCCTGCTCGACGCCAAGGCCATGCACGGCGGCCGCAGCGCCTTCAACCATCTGCTCTGTCTCGCCCAGAGCAACGGCATCCCCCGCAGCCGCGTCAGAGAGGTCCTCGACACCGTCGGTCTGACCGCCGTGGCCAAGAAGAAGGCCAAGGGCTTCTCGCTCGGCATGGGCCAGCGCCTCGGCATCGCGGGCGCCCTGCTGGGCGACCCCGAGATCCTGATGTTCGACGAGCCGGTCAACGGTCTCGACCCCGAGGGCATCCACTGGATCAGGAACCTCATGAAGTCCCTTGCCGCGCAAGGGCGCACGGTCTTCGTCTCCTCGCACCTGATGAGCGAGATGGCGCTCACCGCCGACCACCTCGTCGTCATCGGCCAGGGCCGGCTCCTCGCCGACACCTCCATGTCGGACTTCATCCGGCAGAACTCGCGGTCGTACGTCCGACTGCGCTCCCCGCAGCGCGAGCGGCTCCTCGACGTGCTGCACGAGGCCGGCGTCACCGCCGTCGAGGCGGGCAACGGCACCCTCGAAGTGGACGGCACGTCGTCGGAGCAGCTCGGCGAGCTCGCCGCGAGCCATCAGCTCGTACTCCATGAACTGAGCCCCCAACAGGCCTCGCTGGAGGAGGCGTTCATGCAGCTCACCGCGGAGTCCGTGGAGTACCACGCGCACGCGGACCACGACGGCGCGAGCGGCCCGCCCCCCGAGGGCTGGGGCGGCGGCTGGCAGCAGCAGCGGAAGGAGGCCTGAGCGATGGCCGCGACGCAGGTACTGAAGTCGGAGTGGACCAAGATCCGCTCGGTCGCCTCGACCGTCTGGACGCTCGGCCTCGCCGTGGTCGTCACGATCGCACTCGGGATGTTGATCAGCATCCTGTCCAAGAACGACTACGACAAGCTCGACGCCCAGGACAAGCTGACCTTCGACCCGACCTTCATCAGCTTCGCCGGGATGTCCCTCGGCCAGCTCGCGATGATCGTCTTCGGGGTGCTCGTCGTCTCGAACGAGTACAGCACCGGCATGATCCGCACCTCGCTCGCCGCGGTCCCCCAGCGCGGCACGTTCCTCTTCGGCAAGGTCCTGGTCGCCACGGTCCTCGCCTTCGCGGTGGGCCTCGCCACCAGCTTCATCACGTTCTTCGTGGGCCAGGCGATGCTCGGCGAGTACAAGGCCCAGATCGGCGACCCCGGCGTGCTGCGCGCCGTCATCGGCGGCGGGCTCTACATGACCCTCATCGCGATGTTCTCCATGGGCGTCGCCGCGATGCTGCGCAGCCCGATGCTGTCGCTCGGCATCCTGATGCCGTTCTTCTTCCTGATCTCCAGCATCCTCGGCAACGTCTCGGCGACGAAGAAGATCGGCCGCTTCCTGCCCGACCAGGCCGGCAGCAAGATCATGCAGGTCAAGACGCCGTTCGACGACGACACCCCGTACGGGCCCTGGGGCGGGCTCGCGATCATGGTGGCGTGGGTCGTCGTGGCGCTCCTCGGTGGGTACGTACTGCTGAAGAAGAGGGACGCGTGACCACCGGAGCGTAAGGGGCGCATGTGACGACGCAGGACCGCGGGCTCGCGGCACTCGGCCTGGACGGCGTGCCCGCCCTGCAGCCCCTCACCTACCCCGGTCTGCCCGTCACGGCCCCCTCCCTGCTGACGGGCGCCGAGCTGCTCCCGCTCCTCGTACGCGGGGGCGGGCTCGGTGAGTGGTCCGCGGACGGCAGCGCGCACGGCCCTTCGCTGGACGAGGTGCTCACCGGCCTCGGGCAGACACCTCTCGCCGGGCGCCACCCCGTCCTCGCCGTCGGCTCCAACGCCTCCCCCGGACAGGTCGCCCACAAGCTGACCCGGCGCGGCATCCCGGCCGCCGTGCCGATGGTCCCCGTGCGGGTGCGCGGCATCGGCATCGGCTGCTCGGCGCACATCGGCCGGGCCGGGTATGTCGCCGCCGCGCCCTACGGCGACCCCGCGGCTCGCACCTCGCTCGTCGTCTCCTGGCTGGACGCGGCGCAGCTGGCAGCGGTCGACGCCACGGAGCTCCCCAACTACCGGCGGCTGCCGCTGCCCGCCGGTGCCGGTGCGTACGAGGTGGTCCTGCCCTCCGGTGAACCGCTCGGCGGTGCGCAGCTCTACGTCAGCGCCCGCGGTGTCCTCGCCGATCCGGTCACCGGCCTGCCGCGGCCCGGCGGCGGCGACCAGGCGGCCCTGCTCGGCGCCCTGCTCGACGCCTCGCCGCGGCTGCGCGACCTGCTCGGGCCCGACCCCGCGGCCTGGGTGCGGCAGGCCGCGGCCGACCCCGAGCTGCGTGCCAGGGGCACCCGGATCTTCGCCGACGAGGGCTGGGTGCTGCCCTGGACGGAGCTCCCGACCCCGTAACCGGTTTTACTCGCTCTTGGCTGGAACCGTCAGCTCCCCGTTATCCTCCTAACCCTTACGGGGGCGTGTGCCCCGACGTCCTGAACCATTCGATGGGTGCGGAGAATGATCGAGGCAGTCGGCCTGACGAAGCGCTACGGCGCCAAGACAGCCGTGTACAACCTTTCCTTCCAGGTGCGGCCCGGTACCGTCACCGGCTTCCTCGGGCCGAACGGCTCCGGCAAGTCGACGACGATGCGCATGATCCTCGGGCTCGACGCGCCCACCGCGGGGCAGGTGACGATCGGCGGCTACCCGTACCGCAAGCTCCCCAACGCCCCCCGCCAGGTCGGCGCGCTGCTGGACGCCAAGGCCGTGCACGGCGGCCGGCACGCCCGCAACCACCTCCTGTGCCTCGCGCAGCTCTCCGGCATCCCGGCCCGCAGGGTCGACGAGGTGCTCGGCGTCGTGGGCCTGCAGGACGTCGCGAAGAAGCGCTCCAAGGGCTTCTCGCTCGGCATGGGCCAGCGCCTCGGCATCGCCGCCGCGCTCCTCGGCGACCCGCAGGTGCTGCTCTTCGACGAGCCGGTCAACGGCCTCGACCCCGAGGGCATCCTCTGGGTCCGCAACCTGATGAAGTCCCTCGCGGCCGAGGGGCGCACGGTCTTCGTGTCGTCCCACCTGATGAGCGAGATGGCCCTGACCGCCGAGCACCTGATCGTGATCGGCCGCGGCCAGCTGCTCTCGGACATGAGCGTCAAGGACTTCATCTCGGCGAACTCCGCGGACTTCGCGCGCGTACGCACGCCGGACAGCGAGCCGCAGCAGCGCGAGAAGCTGACGGCCGCGCTCACCGAGGCGGGCGGCCAGGTGATGTCCGAGCAGGACGGCGCGCTGCGCGTCATCGGCCTGCCGCTCCCCCGCATCAGCGACCTCGCGCACGGCGCGGACGTCCGCCTGTGGGAGCTCTCCCCGCACCAGGCCTCGCTGGAGGAGGCGTACATGCGGATGACGCAGGGCGCCGTCGACTACCGCTCCACGGTCGACCAGCGCGCGGGTCTGCAGCAGCAGATGCAGCCCGGTGCGCTGCCCCAGGGCCAGCCCCCGATGCCGATGCCCGGCCAGGGCCAGCCCGGCTGGTACGCCCCGCCGCCGCCCCAGCAGGGCGGTCAGCCCTTCGCCATGCCGCAGCCGCAGGACGGGCAGAACCCGTACGCCGCGGCGCCGCAGCAGCCCCCGGCCGCGGCTCCCGCCCCCGACATGACCAAGCGCGCCACCGCCACCGACAACGAGGACGCACGATGACCACGCCTCCGACTCCGCAGCAGCAGCCGCAGGCGCAGCAGCCCCAGCAGCCGTACGCCCCGGCCGGTGCGCCCGCACCGCAGGGCGCTCCGGCGCCGCAGGGCGCCCCCATGGCGCACGCGGCCCCGATGGCTCCGGCGCCGGCCGCCCCCGCGCCGCCCTCCGCCTGGCAGCAGGCGATGGCCAACGCCTACACCTCGCCGATCCCGGTCAAGAAGACGCACCTCGGCAACGCCCTCTCCTCGGAGTGGACGAAGATCAAGTCGGTCCGCTCGACGATGTGGACCCTGGGTATCTTCCTGGCCCTGGTCATCGGCATCGGCCTGCTCGCGGTCGCGAACACGAGCTACGAGGACTACCAGGGCTACCCGTTCACCCTCCCGGCCTTCTTCGGCCTGATGCTCGGCCAGATCTGCCTGATCACGCTGGGCGTCCTGGTGACCTCGTCCGAGTACGGCACCGGCATGATCCGCACGACCTTCACCGCCTCGCCGCAGCGCTACCGCGTGCTCGCCGCGAAGATGATCGTCTTCTTCGTCATCGCCTTCGTCGTCTCGGCGGGCTCGGTCCTCCTGGTCGGCCTGGCCTCGTCGGCCGCGAACAGCGGCCCCGGAGCGGGCGACGTCCCGTGGGGCCCGACGGTCCTCAAGGGCGGCCTGTACGTCTCGCTGCTCGGCGTCCTCGCGCTCTCCGTCGGCTCGATGCTGCGGCACTCCGCGGGCGCCATCACGGCGATGCTGGGCGTGGTCCTGCTGCCCGCGATCCTGCCGGTGTTCCTGCAGATCTGGGAGAGCACCCACAAGCTCGGCGAGAAGATGTCCGAGTACAACGCGATCAACTCGCTGGCCTACATCTTCCGGCTCGACGGAGAGGGCGGCGGCGGCAACTCGCAGCTGGTGCTGCTCGCCTGCGTCACCGCGGCCGCGGTCGTCGGCGCCTTCGCACTCCTGGAGAAGCGCGACGTCTAGGCACACCGACGGCCGTACGAAGGTCTAGTACTTCGGCGCGTTACGGGACCGCTGCACCCGCGTGGTGCGGCGGTCCTTCGCGTTCCAGCACGCCTTGTGCCAGTGCCTGCGCTCGTCGACGCCGGAGTGCTCGGGCCAGGCCACCACGTGCGCGACGCCGGACGGGATCTCCTGGTCGCAGCCCGGGCAGCGGTACCGCTTGCCCGCCGCGCTCGCGCCCGCGACGTGGCGCACGCTCCACTCCTCGCCCTGCCAGCTCTCGGTGCTCTGAAAGCCGCCGTAGCGGCCCGGCGGTTCCGCGTCCGCGGACGTCCTCGGCTCACCGGCGCTCTTGGGGCGGTTGCGACGGGGGGACACAGAACACCTCACGGGCTGTACGGCGGTCAGGGGTGTGACCAGCCTACGCGGCGTGCCCATGGGTACTCGTTGCGCACCGACTGCGAGAGGCCCCCCTTCATTGCACGGAAAATCCAACAATCTTCATGCCAGGCCGTGCCTTTGGCACGTGTCACGCGTTGTTGCCGGTAGGGGGAGTGCCTGCGTCGGCGCCAAGGAGGCAGGAGTTCGATGCGTGTAGGTAGTTTTGTTCTGGCCGCCCAGTTCCCCGGACAGGGGCAGGGGGAGGCACTGCACCGTGCGGTGCGGTCCGCCGAGGTGGCCGAGGAGGCGGGCCTCGACTCGGTCTGGCTCGCCGAGCACCACTTCGTGCCGTACGGCACGTGCCCGTCGGCGGTGACCCTCGCGGCACTGCTGCTCGGGCGGACGCGGCGGATCCGCGTCGGCACGGCCGTGAGCGTGCTCCCGACCGTGCACCCCGTCGCGCTGGGCGAACAGGCGGCACTGCTGCATGTGACGTCCGGCGGGCGGTTCTCGCTCGGTGTCGGACGCGGCGGCCCATGGGTGGACCTGGAGGTCTTCGGGTCCGGCCTGGAGGCGTACGAGAAGGGGTTCCCGGAATCGCTCGACCTGCTGCTCAGGTGGCTGCACGAGCCCCGGGTCAAGGGTTCGGGCGAGCGGTTCTCCTTCCGGGAGGTGGCCGTCGTGCCGCGCCCGCAGGAGGCCCTGAGCGGCCAGGGCAACAGCGGCCCCGAGGTGGTCGTCGCCTGCACCTCGCCGTCCAGCGTGCGGCTCGCCGCGCAGCGGTGTCTGCCGATGCTCCTCGGTATGCACGTGGGCGACGACGAGAAGGCCGAAATGGTGGCCTTGTGGAATCGCCGCGCACGTGCTGTGGGGCATAGGCCCGAGGAAATCTCCGCGGTTTCCCATGTGTCCGCAGGCGTCGCCCAGATCGCGGATCGACGCCTGGAGGCGGCGGAGACGTTACAGAAGGCAATGCCCGGCTGGCTGAAGCAGGGCCTGGACGCCCATGTGACGGTGGACGGACGCCACCGCGCCATGCGGGACCCGCAGGCGTACACCGAGCTGCTCTGCGGGTTGCACCCCGTGGGCACCCCGCAGGTGTGCGCGGACCGGATCGCCGCCACTTCGGAACGCACGGGCATCACGCGCTTCGCGCTGCTGGTGGAGGGCTCGGGCGATCTCGCCGCCACGGAGGAGAACGTACGAAGGCTGGGGGCCGAAGTGCTGCCCCAGCTCAGCTGAGAACCGCCGTCGATCTGTCGTCGTCCTGCGGAGCTGCCGCTCCGGACTGAACCACCTCCCGCGTACGGAGCGGCAGCAACAAGCGTCAGCAGTCCCGCAGTTCAGGCGACTGGTTGAGCAGCTGACCCCGGATCGAAGTGAAACGGGCGAGCCGGTCGTCCACCGCCGGGTCCATCGGGAACACCGCCACACGGTGGCAGTTCTGGAACGCCAGACGCACTCCGAAGTGCCGCTGCAGGGCGCCGCGAATCGCGTCACTCGCGAGCGCGCGCAGCAGCTGGCCACGTGCCTGCTCGTCCGGCGGCGGCGTCTGGTTGTCGGCGAACTCTCCGCCGTCGACCTTCAGCTGGGCCACCAGGGAGCTGATCATCTCCCATGCGTAAGGCAGGGAGGTCCGGACGCAGTCGACGAATGCTGCTTCGTCCACCTCGCCTCGCTCGGCCTGTTCCAACAGTGCCGGTGAGACGTCGAGCGACATGGGTTCTCCTCTCGCACCCCCGGGGAGCGGGGGCTTACGGACAGGGAAGGAAGTCCGCATACGCAGCGTGCACGGATGACGACCTCCCGCTTCTACGGTAGGCAACGGGCGGTAGCGGCACCAGGAGATTGGGCACATAACCGGCCAGGATCGAACAGGTTCATCGACGGACAAGTCGTCCGGCGAACGGCTCTCCCGCAGCCGAATCGCGTGCACCGGTCCGAGTCGAGTAGCGTTGCGCCCCATGCGTCTCGTCATTGCCCGATGCTCCGTGGACTACGCGGGCCGGCTCACCGCCCACCTCCCGTCGGCCCCCCGCCTGATCCTTGTGAAGGCGGACGGCAGCGTCTCCATCCACGCGGACGACAGGGCCTACAAACCGCTCAACTGGATGTCCCCGCCCTGCACATTGAAGGAGGGTTCGGGGGACGACGCCGGTGTGTGGACCGTCGTGAACAAGGCGGGCGAGAAGCTCATCATCACGATGGAGGAGATCCTGCACGACTCCTCGCACGAACTGGGCGTGGATCCCGGCCTCATCAAGGACGGCGTGGAAGCACACCTTCAGGAGCTCCTCGCCGACCGGATCGAGACACTCGGAGAGGGATATTCACTCATTCGTCGCGAGTACATGACGGCGATCGGCCCGGTCGACATCCTCTGCCGCGACGCCGACGGGCAGACCGTCGCCGTCGAGATCAAGCGGCGCGGCGAGATCGACGGCGTCGAGCAACTCACCCGCTATCTCGAGCTGTTGAACCGCGACCCGCACCTGGCGCCCGTCAAGGGCATCTTCGCCGCCCAGGAGATCAAGCCGCAGGCCCGCGTCCTCGCCACGGACCGTGGCATCGGCTGCGCCGTCCTGGACTACGACGCGCTGCGCGGCATCGAGGACGACAAGCTGCGGCTGTTCTGACACCTCGTACGTACGTACATGAATGAGGGCCGGGTCCTGATGGACCCGGCCCTTTCACGTACGCGGCGTCAGGCCGACGCGCTGCCGCTCGCCGGAGACGAGCCGGCCGGGGAGGAGCTGGCCGGTCCGCTCGCCGAGGTCGAGGTGTCGGGCGAGGAGGGCGGGGCCTCGCTCGACGGTGTCGTCGGCGGGTCCGTGGGCGGTGTCGTCGGCGGATCCGTCGGCGGCGTGGTCGGCGGGTCCGTCGGCTTGTCGGTCGGCTTGTCGGTGGGCTTGTCCGTCGGCTTGTCCGTCGGCTTGTCCGTCGGCTTGTCGGTCGGCTTGTCCGTCGGCTTGTCCGAGGGTTTGTCGGACGGCTTGTCGCTGCCGCTCGGCTTGTCGGAGGGCTCGCCGCTGTCGCTCGGCGTCGGGTCGTCCGAGGTGCCGACGACGCCGTCCTTGCCCGGGTCGTCGGGGCGGCTCGTGGAGTCCTTCTGCGGCTTGTCGGCGGTCAGTCCGTCGCCGTCGCGGTCCTCCTTCGCCGACTGCTCCGTCTTGACCTTGTCGCTCTCCGGCGGATCGTTGTTGTCGGACGTGGCGCCGAGCGTGACGACGGTCCCGAGGACGGCGGCGAGCAGGGCGCCCGCGCCCGCCGCGACGAGGTTGCGCCGGGTGCCGCTGATGATGGAGCGACGGCTGGGCGCGGGGCCCGACCCCGCTCCGGCGGGCCTGACCCTGCTGGTGACCAGGGTGTCCGGCTCCGGGGGCGGCGGCTCGGGCAGCGCGAAGGCCGCGGGGACGCCGCCGGGCGGCGACGCCGACTCCTCGTAGCGCGCGTCGGGCACTTCTTCGCCCGCGGTGGAGCCGCCGACGGGCAGCGCGCCGCCCGAGCGGTCGGCAACCAGGGCGAGGGCCCTGCGCCCGGAGATCATGCCGCGCTTGTCGGCGAGCGCGCCGCGCAGCCCGATGGAGGCCTCCAGCTCGGCGCGGGCCCGGTCGAGCTGCCCGCCGCAGAGCGCGAGTATCCCCAACTCGTGGTGGAAGTACGCCTCTTCGGCGACCTCTCCGGCGTTGCGCGAGGCCTCCTGGCCCGACCGCAGCGCGCGTTCCCACGCGCCCCAGTCGAGCCCGCCCGCGAAGGCGGGTGCGGCGGTGCGGGCAAGGAGCACGGCCGTGCCGCTCTCCGTGGCCACCAGGGCGCTCAGCGCGGCGTGCACGGCGTCCGCCTCTGCGGCGACCCGCTCCGGCGTCACGGAGGGGTGCCCGGCCCACCAGGCGTAGTGCTGCGCGGCGGTGCGGGCACGGTCGGGCGCGTCGTCGGAGTACCCGGCGGTCTCCAGCTGCGTACGCACTCCGGCGGCCAGGCGGTAGTGCGCGCCGACCGGAGTGACCAGGGCGCAGCTCACCAGCTCGGCCAGGGCGGCGTCCGCGTGGGTGTCGCCGACGAGGGCGGGCAGGTGGGCCTGGTGCGGCAGTTCACCGCCGAGCGCGACGGCGAACCGCAGTGTGTCGCGTGCGGACGGGCTGAGCCGCGAGGCGAGCAGGGCCGCGGGCGCGGCGCCGTCGGCGAGCGAGGGCAGCGGCACGTCGTGCCCGTCCGCGGCGTCGAAGGGCGCGTCGACCGGGCTGTCGCCGAAGTAGCCGTGCTCCTCGAAGGCGTGCGGGTCGGCGCGGAGCTGATCGCGCTGGCGGAGCAGGGCGCCGGCCTGGACGAAGCGCAGCGGCAGGCCCTCGGACTCGAACCAGAGGTCGCCCGCCCAGTTGGCCTCCTCGTCGTCCAGGACGCGGCCGACGGCGCGCTCCAGGAGTTCGAGGCCGCCGCTCCTGCCGAGCCCGCCGAGGAAGACCTCTTCGAGGTGGGAGTCGGCGGACGGCGCGGCGACGTCGGGCGTCGTGGAGATCAGAAAGGCGCACTCGGGCGTGGCGTCGAGCAGTTCGTCCAGGCCCGCGCCGCCGAACTCCAGGTCGTCCAGGACGACGACGGCGCCGATGTCGTGGACGAGTTCGAGCAGCAGGGCGCGCTCGGGGCGGTGCAGCGGCGCGTTGTAGACGGCCGCGAAGAGGTCGTGGAGCAGCTCGGTGGGCGTCCTGCGGTACCCGGAGAGCCGGACGACGCCGTCGGGCGCGAGGTCCGCGCAGTCGTCGGCGACGGCGCCCAGGAGCGTCGTACGCCCCGATCCCGCGGGCCCGGTGAGCCGCACCGAACGGCCGCGCGCGAGCAGCCGCACGAGGCGCTCGCGCTCCTCCTGGCGTTCCAGGAGCGGCAGTCGGGGCAGCGCGGGTCCCGGCGGCACGGGCGGCATCGAGGCACGGCGCAGCTCGGCGCGCTCGGCCGCGGTGCGCTTGGTGGGCCGCGACGGGCGCTCACCGGGCGGGCAGGGTTCGATCTCGCTGCCGTCGACGGGATTGACGGTGAGCAGGAAGTCGCCCGAGACGAGCTGGACGGTGCGCGCGAGCACGGGTGCGGGCTGCCCGAAGTCGGGTGAGGTGGCGTCTCCCCTGCTCGAACGAGGTTGAGAGCTTGGGGAAGGATCGCGCGGCGGCCGCCCGGAGCGCGCCGAGTCGTCGTCGTTGATGCCGTCGTGGCCGTACTCTTCCGGTCCCCGGTTCATCGGGTCCATGGTCCTAGCCCCCCAGATGCGTGGTGTGCAGAGCCCCCTCCGGCCTTCGTGCACACTGCGCTGTCGCTTCTGGTCCGGTGCCCCCGTGCGGGTCCGTATATCGGTGGGCGACCGAACCCTAGACCTTTGCTCAGTATCTACGAGAGGGCGGGGTACCGCCCCGTCCGAGACGTCACAGGTTCGTGAGAATTGTGCGCGAGGTGCGGTTCACGCTCTGGGGAGCGATTCGACTCCGATGCCGCCTTCGATGGCGAGGATGCGGTGCAGCCTGGTGGCGACGAGCAGGCGCTGCATCTGCGGCGGCACATGGCGCAGGACGAGCCTGCGTCCACACCGCCCGGCGCGGCGGTGTGCGCCCATGATGACGCCGAGTCCCGTGGCGTCCCACGAGTCGAGTTCGGACAGGTCGAGCACCAGGTCGCCGGCGCCGTCGTCGACGGCCGAGTGCAGGACCGTACGGGCGTCCGCCGCGCTGCGTACGTCGAGGCGTCCCCCGACGACCAGCTGGGCCTGGTCGCCCCTGATGTGCATATGCGCTCCCCGAGATACGAGAGGTATCCATGTGATCTGGGTATGTCACTGCAACTGACTGGCTCAAGGGACCAGAAGTTGCCGTCTGTAAGCGAACCGATACCGAATTCACCCCGAGGAGTGACCCTCGTCCTGAGGCGGCGTCAGTCGTGCTTGTAGAACCCCTGCCCGCTCTTGCGCCCGATGTCACCGGCGTCAACCATCCGGCGCATCAGCTCCGGCGGCGCGAACTTCTCGTCCTGGGACTCGGTGTAGATGTTCTCGGTGGCGTGCAGCAGGATGTCGACGCCGGTGAGGTCGGCGGTCGCGAGCGGCCCCATGGCGTGCCCGAAACCGAGCTTGCAGGCGATGTCGATGTCCTCGGCGGTGGCGACGCCCGACTCGTGGAGCTTGGCGGCCTCGACGACGAGCGCGGAGATCAGACGGGTCGTCACGAAGCCGGCGACGTCGCGGTTGACGACGATGCAGGTCTTGCCGACGGACTCGGCGAACTCCCTTGTGCGGGCGAGGGTTTCGTCGCTGGTCTTGTAGCCGCGTACGAGCTCGCAGAGCTGCATCATCGGGACGGGCGAGAAGAAGTGGGCGCCGACGACGCGCTCCGGACGCTCCGTCACGGCCGCGATCTTGGTGATCGGGATGGCGGAGGTGTTGGAGGCGAGCACGGTGTCGTCGCGCACGATCTTGTCGAGCGCGCGGAAGATCTCGTGCTTGACCTCCAGCTTCTCGAAGACGGCCTCGACGACGATGTCGGCGTCGGCCGTCGCGCCCAGGTCGGTGGTCGTCGTGATGCGGCCGAGGGCCGCCTCCGCGTCCGCCGCGTCGAGCTTGCCCTTGCTCACGAACTTCTCGTACGACTTCTTGATCCCGTCGGTGCCACGGGTCAGGGCCTCATCGGTGACGTCGCGCAGAACGACGTCCCAGCCCGCCTGGGCGGAGACCTGAGCGATGCCGGACCCCATGAGTCCGGCTCCGATGACGGCGAGCTTCCGTGCCACTGTTCCGACTCCCCTACCGCTTATCACGCTTGGATTGCACGCTGTTGACGTATGGCTCTCCGGCGGACATTAGCGGTCGTGAGCGCGCCTGTGACAGCGAAGAGATGCGCGTCACGTCTCAGATGACGGACATCACACCGGTACGCCTCATTCGGCGGTGCGCACCGCGTAGTTGAGGACCTTCTCGCCGAGCAGCCCCTCCATCTCGTCGATGAGGACGAGTGCTTCGCGGGAGACCTCGGTGGGCTTGCGGCGCTTGACCATCTCCGCGCCGATCCAGCCGTGGACGGTGCCGTGCAGCCAGTTGAGCTGGCCTGCGACCAGGGCGGGCAGATACTCGCCGTCGCCGGGGGCGGCCTCCTCGCGCATGGTCGTCTCCAGGTCCTCGAGGCTCTCCTGCTGGAAGGCCCAGAGGCGGGAGCGCAGGGCGGAGGAGTCGGTGATGACCTTCATGAAGTCGGCGTAACCGTCGAAGAGGCCGACGGTGGGCGAGACGCCCTCGACCAGGGTGCGCAGCTCGCGCAGTACGGCGTCGGCGGCCGACTCCCCCACGCGGCGCCCCCGCACCCAGCGCGAGAGCCGGTCGACGATCTCCGCGCCGCGGTCGAGGAAGAGGTCCTCCTTCGCCGGAAAGTAGTTGTAGACCGTGTTGACGGAGACGTCCGCGGCCTCCGCGATCTCCGCGATGGTCACCGTGACGAAGCCGTGCTCCAGGAAGAGCCCCGTCGCGATGTCCGAGATCCGCTGCTTGGTCTGGCGCTTCTTCCGCTCCCTGAGCCCTTCAGTCATGCCGTCCATCGTAGGCGTCGTTGGCCACTCCCAAATTTTGCGCCACCATAAAACTTGGGGCGATTGCAAAATTTCATGGACTCTGTTTTTGTGGTCGCCATGGCAATCATCAGCACCTCCGGGCTCGCCCGGACCTTCCAGAGCAAGAACGGCCCCGTTCAAGCCGTGCGCGGCATCGACCTGCGCGTCGAGCCCGGCGAGATCCTCGGCTTCCTGGGGCCGAACGGCGCGGGCAAGACCACCACGCTGCGCATGCTGACCACGCTGCTCCCGCCGACCGGCGGCGCGGCCACCGTCGCCGGCTGCGATCTGGGCCGGGACCCCGAGGGCGTACGGAGCAGGATCGGTTACGTCGCCCAGTCCGGCGGCGTCGACCTGAGTGTCTCCGTGCGCGAGGAGCTGATCACCCAGGGGCGGCTCTACCGCCTGACGAAAGCCCAAGCGGCCGCCCGCGCCGAGGAGTTGGCGCGCGACCTGAACCTCACCGAACTCATGGAGCGGCCCTGCGCGGCGCTCTCCGGCGGCCAGCGCAGGCGGCTCGACATCGCCATGGGGCTCACGCACCGGCCCGAGGTGCTCTTCCTCGACGAGCCGACCACCGGGCTCGACCCGGGCAGCAGGGCCGACCTGTGGAAGCTGGTGCGGCGGCTGCGGGACGAGTACGGCACGACGGTCTTCCTCACCACGCACTACCTCGACGAGGCCGACGAGCTCTCCGACCGCCTGGTCGTCGTCGACCGCGGCGTCGTGGTCGCCGAGGGCACGCCGAGCGCGCTCAAGCTCCAGTACGGCGGCTCGATCGACGCCTCGTTGCAGGACACCTTCCTCGCCATCACCGGGCGCGACATCGCGTCCAAGGACACGGCTCCCGTCGCCGTCTGAGACCCCAGGACCCCAACGATGCCCGCACTGCTCTCCGACACCGCGCTGATCTTCGGGCGGTACGCCCGGCAGACCCTGCGCTCCAAGTTCCAGATCCTCTTCGGCGTCCTCACGCCCCTGCTGTACCTGCTCTTCTTCGGGCCGCTGCTCACCGACCTGCCGCTCGGCTCGCGGGGCGACTCCTGGCAGGTGCTCGTGCCGGGGCTGCTGCTCCAACTCGGCCTGTTCGGCGCCACGTTCAGCGGCTTCGCACTCATCATCGAGAAGCAGTTCGGCGTGGTGGAGCGGATGCGGGTGACGCCCGTGAGCCGCCTCGCGCTGCTGCTCGGCCGGATCCTGCGCGACGCCTCGCTCTTCGTCTTCCAGGCGGTGTTGCTCGTGCTCGCCGCGCTGGTGATGGGGCTCAGGGCGCCGCTGGCCGGCGTCCTCATCGGGTTCGCGTTCGTGGCGCTCCTGACCGCGGGGCTCGCCGCCCTCTCGTACGCACTGGCCATGAAGGTCGCCAAGGCCCACGAGTTCGGTCCCGCCGTGAACGCCATCAGCATGCCCTCGATGCTGCTCTCGGGCCTGATGCTGCCGATGGCGCTCGCGCCCACCTGGCTGGACGTGCTCTCCCACTTCATGCCGTTCCGCTACCTCGTGGACGCGGTGCGGGCCGGGTACGTGGGCGACTACGCCTCGACGACCATGCTGTACGGCGTCCTGATGGCCCTCGCCTTCGTACTCGTCGCCGTGACGGTCGGCACACGCGTCTTCAAGAAGGCGGGAGCGTAACTACGCTGGCCGCATGGTCAATCTGACGCGCATCTACACCAGGACCGGCGACCAGGGCACGACGGCCCTCGGGGACATGAGCCGCACCGCCAAGACCGATCTGCGGATCGCGGCGTACGCCGACGCCAACGAGGCCAACGCGGCCATCGGGACGGCGATCGCGCTCGGGAGCCTGGCCGAGGAGGTCGTGAAGGTCCTGGTCCGGGTCCAGAACGACCTCTTCGACGTCGGCGCCGACCTCTCCACGCCCGTCGTGGCGGACCCCGAGTACCCGCCGCTGCGCGTCGAGCAGTCGTACATCGACAAGCTGGAGGCCGACTGCGACCGCTTCCTGGAGGAGCTGGAGAAGCTGCGCAGCTTCATCCTGCCGGGCGGCACGCCGGGCGCGGCCCTGCTGCACCAGGCGTGCACGGTGGTGCGCCGGGCGGAGCGCTCGACGTGGGCGGCGTTCGAGGTGCACGGAGAGGTCATGAACCCGCTCACGGCCACCTATCTCAACCGCCTCTCCGACCTCCTGTTCATCCTGGCCCGCACGGCCAACAAGGAGGTCGGGGACGTGCTGTGGGTGCCGGGCGGTGAGCGTTAGAGCTTGGTCAGGGAGCTCGGGCGGTCGGCCTTCTCCGGCTCGTCCGCCGGGGCCTTCTTCGGGAAGAGCGCGTAACTGAGCGCGATCAGACCGTGGATGCCCGCCGTGCGCCAGGCCGTGTACATCCAGGACTGCAGGGACGACGTGCGGCTCGGGTCGTCGACGTACCACATGGCGATCAGCAGCAGCCCGCTCGCGACGGCCGCCGCCACCACGGTGCCGAGCCAGACCTTGCCCTCGTGCACGGCGCGGGCCCGCCCGTAGCGCGGCGGACGCGGCACCGGCGTGCCGTTGAAGCGGTGCGCCGCGTGGCCGTCGAGCCACTTCACGGTGCGGTGTCCGTGGCCCACGGTGAAGCCGATGTACAGCGCGGCGAGGCCGTGCTTCCAGCTCGGGTCGGCGCCGTTCTTCAGGTCGACGGCCGTCACCACCAGGAGCACCACTTCGAGGAGCGGCTCGCACAGCAGGAGCGCGATGCCCAGGCGCGGCATCCGCAGCAGATAGCGGGCGGCGAGCCCGGCGGCGAGCAGCACCCAGAAGCCCACCTCGCAGATGACGATCAGCGTGACGATCACGGCTCGGTCCTCCAGGTAGCTTTCTCGGTCACCCCTCAAGGCTCCCGCCGTCCCGGCCGCGGATCGTCGTCGTCAGTGACGAAGTGGGACTGCATCCTTCGATGTAGCGAGCGGTTCCTCCCCCAGGACCAGGCCTCGCCCCGGGTGGACCGTGTTGGATGGGGTCATGGCCCTGTCCCTCCCCCGCCCGCACCGCGTCGACGTCTCCATCGCGGCGGTCAGCCTGCTCTGCGGGCTCTCCCTGTGGGCGCTGGGGCTGCACGCTCAGCCGGGCCGCCTGCTGAGCGGCAACTGGGCCCTCATCCCGCTGTCCGTGCTCGCCTGTCTGGAGCTGGTGCGCAGGTCGGCGCCGCAGTTCGCGCTCACCGTCGGCACGCTCGCGCTGGTCGCCGACCAGTTCACCGAGGGCAACCTCGCGTCGATCATGATGTTCACCGACATCGTGTACGCCGCCGTCGTGTACGGCACCCCGGCCGCCGCCCGGCGGATCCCGCTGACCACCGGCCTGGTGACGGTGGCGCTGACCATCGGCTTCCTGGCGTGGTTCCAGGAACCGCAGGCCATCCTCATCGGCGTCCTCGCCGGCGTGATCTCCTTCGGGCCCGCCACCACGGGCGTCCTCGTGCGCAACCACCGCGAGGCCGCGGAGGCCGCGAAGCTGCGGGCCGAACAGACCGCGCTGCTCGCCGAGATGGACCGCGTCCAGGCCGTCACCGCCGAGCGGGCAAGGATGGCCCGCGAGCTGCACGACATGGTCGCCAACCACCTCTCGGCGATCGCCATCCACTCCACGGCGGCGCTCTCCCTCGACGATCCGAAGACCAGCAAGGACGCGCTCGCCGTCATCCGTGAGAACAGCGTCGAGGGCCTGGCCGAGATGCGCCGCCTCATCGGCATCCTGCGCTCCGACAGCGGCGACCTGGAGCCTGCCGCCGCGCCCACCCTCGACGGCCTCGGCACCCTGGTCTCCGGCGCCCGCACCAACGGCCTGGACGTCACCCTCGACGACGCCCGCGATCCGCAGGGCCCCAAGCTGCCCGCGCCGGTCGAGCTCGCGGCGTACCGCATCGTCCAGGAGTCCCTGACCAACGCCCTCAAGCACGCCTCGCCCGGCCTCGTCACCGTGACCCTGGCCCAGGAGCCCCGCGCCCTGACGATCCGCGTGAGAAGTCCGTACGGAGATCCATCGGGGCCCCGCGCCCCCGGCTCGGGCGCCGGCCTCGTCGGCATGCGCGAGCGCACCGAACTGCTCGGCGGCACCTTCGAGTCCGGCCCCGAGTCCAGCCCCGACGGCAAGGTCTGGCGCGTCTTCGCGACGCTGCCCGTCGACCCCGCAGACGAAGGAGCCAAGGAATGATCCGGGTACTGGTCGCCGAGGACCAGTCAGCCGTGCGCGCGGGACTCGTCCTGATCCTGCGCAGCGCGTCCGACATCGAGGTCGTCGGCGAGGCGTCGGACGGCGAGGAGGCCGTCGCACTCGCCCGCGAGCTCCGCCCCGACCTGGTCCTGATGGACATTCAGATGCCGCGCCTGGACGGGGTGTCGGCAACGCGCCAGGTCGTCTCCGAGGGGCTTGCGGACGTCCTGGTCCTGACCACCTTCGACCTCGACGAGTACGTCTTCGGCGCGCTGCGCGCGGGAGCGTCCGGCTTTCTCCTGAAGAACACCGAGGCGAAGGACCTCATCGAGGGCGTCCGCACGGTCGCACGCGGCGAGGGCCTGATCGCCCCGGCCGTCACCCGCCGCCTGATCGCCGAGTTCGCCGCCCCCGCCAAGGCCGTACGCAGCAGGAACGCACCGGACCCCGCGGCGCTCGACAGCCTCACGCGCCGCGAGCGGGAGGTCCTGTCCTGCATCGGCGAGGGCCTGTCGAACGCGGAGATCGCGGCCCGCCTCACCATGGCGGAGGCGACGGTGAAGACACACGTGAGCCGGCTGCTCGGCAAGCTGGAGCTGCGCAGTCGGGTCCAAGCGGCCGTACTGGCCCAGGAGTTGGACATCTGAACCCGGGATCGAGGCGCACGAGGGGCGCGATTCGGCCATTGGTTCAGACCTCTTGACCGCTGGTCCAGACCTTTCTATTCTCACCGCACTGCGGTGAGCACTCCCCCACGTGTCCACGTGCTCACGGGCGGCGCAGGGTCCCATCCCCTAAGACCCCCGGAACTCACCCGAGGAGCACCTCGTGCGCTTCATCCAGAGCAAGGCACGCTCGAGAATCGGATTCAGACACAGAGCCGTGGCGGGTCTCACCACCCTGCTGCTCCCGCTCGCCACCCTGGTCGCGCTCGGCGGCTCCGCCGAGGCGGCCCCCGACGCCGCCCCCGAGGCCACCGCCACGTACGCCAAGACCCAGGACTGGGGCAGCGGCTTCGAGGGCAAGTGGACCATCAAGAACACCGGCACCTCCACGATCAGTTCGTGGACCGTCGAGTGGGACTTCCCCACCGGCACCAAGGTGACCTCGGCCTGGGACGCCACCGCCACCAACTCCGGCAACCGCTGGACCGCCAAGAACCTCGGCTGGAACGGGACGCTCGCCCCCGGCGCCTCGGTCTCCTTCGGGTTCAACGGCACGGGCTCCGGCGCCCCCTCCAAGTGCACGCTGAACGGCGGCAGTTGTGACGGCGGCAGCGTTCCCGGCGACAACCCGCCGAGCGCCCCCGGCACGCCCGTGGCCTCCGACATCACCGACACCTCGGTGAAGCTCGACTGGAAGGCCGCCACCGACGACAAGGGCGTCAAGAACTACGACGTGCTGCGTGACGGCGCCAAGGTCGCGACGGTGACGGGGAATTCGTACTCCGACACCGGCCTGACCAAGGGCACCGACTACTCCTACACCGTCCAGGCCCGCGACACCGCCGACCAGACGGGTCCCGCCAGCGGCGCCGTCAAGGTCCGCACCACGGGCGGCGGCGACCCGGGCCCCGGCCCCGGTGACAAGGTCAAGCTCGGCTACTTCACGGAGTGGGGCGTCTACCAGCGCAACTACCACGCGAAGAACATCGCGACCTCCGGCTCGGCCGACAAGATCACGCACATCAACTACAGCTTCGGCAACGTCCAGGGCGGCAAGTGCACCATGGGCGACTCCTACGCTGCGATCGACAAGGCCTACACCGCCGACCAGAGCGTCGACGGCGTCGCCGACACCTGGGACCAGCCGCTGCGCGGCAACTTCAACCAGCTGCGCAAGCTCAAGGCCAAGTACCCGAACATCAAGATCCTCTGGTCCTTCGGCGGCTGGACCTGGTCCGGCGGCTTCACCGACGCCATGAAGAACCCGGCGGCCTTCGCGAAGTCCTGCCACGACCTGGTCGAGGACCCGCGCTGGGCCGACGTCTTCGACGGCATCGACCTGGACTGGGAGTACCCCAACGCCTGCGGTCTGTCCTGCGACACCTCGGGCCCGGCGGTCTTCAAGAACATGATGCAGGCGTTCCGCAACGAGTTCGGCGCCAAGAACCTCGTCACGGCCGCCATCACCGCCGACGCCTCCAACGGCGGCAAGATCGACGCCGCGGACTACGGCGGCGCCGCACAGTACGCCGACTGGTACAACGTCATGACGTACGACTTCTTCGGCGCCTGGGCGGCCAAGGGCCCGACGGCCCCGCACTCCCCGCTCACGTCCTACCCGGGCATCCCGCAGGACGGCTTCAACTCCGCCGCGGCGATCGCCAAGTTGAAGGCCAAGGGCGTGCCCTCGGCCAAGCTCCTGCTCGGCATCGGCTTCTACGGCCGCGGGTGGACCGGGGTCACCCAGAAGGAACCCGGCGGCACGGCGACCGGGCCCGCCCCGGGGACGTACGAGCAAGGCATCGAGGACTACAAGGTCCTCAAGAACTCCTGCCCGTCCAACGGCACGGTCGCCGGCACGGCGTACGCCCACTGCGGCAGCAACTGGTGGTCGTACGACACCCCGGCCACCGTCCGCGCCAAGATGACCTGGGCCAAGGATCAGGGTCTTGGGGGCGCGTTCTTCTGGGAGTTCAGTGGTGACACGGCCAACGGGGAGTTGGTGAGCGCGATCAACGACGGACTCAAGTAGTCCGTCCCCTCATGACGAAGCCGGGGAGAACAGGAACGCCCCCTGTTCTCCCCGGCTTCTCATGTGTCGCGTCTGCGGGTTGTATGTGGCTGGTCGCGCAGTTCCCCGCGCCCCTTCGGGGCTCAGGCCACGTTGACCCGCTGCCCCGGAGGCGCCGCCTCAAGCCACGCGAGGAAGCCCGTGAGCGCGTCCTCGCTCATCGCCAGTTCCAGGCGGACGCCGCGGTGCAGACAGCCGAGGACGATGGCGTCGGAGAGCAGGGCCAGCTCCTCCTCGCCGTCCGGTGCGCGGCGGTCGACGACCTCGATGGCCGAACGCTCGAGAACCCGGCGCGGCCGGGGAGCGTACGAGAAGACACGGAACCACTCGATCCGGTCACCGTTGTAGCGGGCGACTCCATAGCCCCAGCCCTTGCCGGAGGTGTCGCCCTTCTCCGGGGCGTTCCAGCGCAGGCTGCAGTCGAAGGTTCCGCCGGAGCGCTGGATCAGCCGGCGCCGCAGTCCGAAGACGAAGAGCCCCACCAACACCAGCACGATCAAAGCAAGTCCGCACACGAGCAGAGTGAGGATCATCGGCACCGACCTCCTCGCCTCTTCGAAAACGGACCACTACATTGCACCCGCATTGCCTCAGCCGCGACCCGGTCCGGAAGTGTTCCCGGACCTGGCCGCGGCTGAGTCACGTTACGCCGCGCGCTGGGGTCAGCGCGTCGCCACCGCACGCAGTCGGACGTCGGCACGCCGCTCCGCGGAGGCGTCGGCCTCCGACTTCGCGCGCTCCAGCGCCCGCTCCGCACGCTGGACGTCGATCTCGTCGGACAGCTCCGCGATCTCGGCCAGCAGCGACAGCTTGTCGTCCGCGAAGGAGATGAATCCGCCGTGGACAGCGGCGACGACCGTGCCGCCGTCGCTCGTACGAATGGTCACCGGGCCCGACTCCAGCACACCGAGCAGCGGCTGGTGACCGGGCATGACGCCGATGTCGCCGGACGTAGTGCGCGCGACGACCAGGGTGGCCTCACCGGACCAGACACTGCGGTCCGCTGCGACCAGCTCGACATGCAGCTCAGCAGCCAAGGGTGGCTCCTCGGGTCACCACCCGGCGGTTCAGCCGGGTGTTGGGTCAAATTCTAGTGGGCGTACGAAGAGGGGCGGGACACGGCCCCTGTGCGGGGTGCACCCGCCCCTCTCCGGATCGAGCTACGGGGCTCAGGAGACGCCGAGCTCCTTGGCGTTCTTCTTGAGGTCGTCGAGACCACCGCACATGAAGAAGGCCTGCTCCGGGAAGTGGTCGTACTCGCCGTCGCAGATCGCGTTGAAGGCCGCGATCGACTCGTCGAGGGACACGTCCGAACCGTCCACACCGGTGAACTGCTTGGCGGCGTGGGTGTTCTGGGACAGGAAGCGCTCCACGCGACGGGCACGGGCGACGACGAGCTTGTCCTCTTCGCTGAGCTCGTCGATACCGAGGATCGCGATGATGTCCTGGAGGTCCTTGTACTTCTGCAGGATTCCCTTGACGCGCATGGCGGCGTCGTAGTGGTCCTGCGCGATGTAGCGCGGGTCCAGGATGCGGGACGTGGAGTCCAGCGGGTCCACGGCCGGGTAGATGCCCTTCTCGGAGATCGGACGGGAGAGAACCGTCGTCGCGTCGAGGTGGGCGAACGTGGTGGCCGGGGCCGGGTCGGTCAGGTCGTCCGCGGGGACGTAGATCGCCTGCATCGAGGTGATCGAGTGGCCACGGGTCGAGGTGATGCGCTCCTGGAGGAGACCCATCTCGTCGGCCAGGTTCGGCTGGTAACCCACCGCGGAGGGCATGCGGCCGAGCAGGGTCGAGACCTCGGAACCGGCCTGCGTGAAGCGGAAGATGTTGTCGATGAAGAACAGCACGTCCTGCTTCTGCACATCGCGGAAGTACTCCGCCATGGTCAGACCGGCCAGGGCGACGCGCAGACGCGTGCCCGGCGGCTCGTCCATCTGGCCGAAGACCAGCGCGGTCTTGTCCAGAACGCCGGCTTCCTCCATCTCGACCATGAGGTCGTTGCCCTCACGGGTGCGCTCGCCGACACCGGCGAAGACGGAGACACCGTCGTGCAGCTTGGCCACACGGACGATCATTTCCTGGATCAGAACGGTCTTGCCGACACCGGCACCACCGAACAGACCGATCTTTCCACCCTTGACGTACGGGGTGAGGAGGTCGACGACCTTCAGGCCGGTCTCGAACATCTCGGTCTTGGACTCGAGCTGGTCGAAGGCCGGGGCCTTGCGGTGGATCGTCCAGCGCTCGGAGTCGGCGACCGTCGACGGGTCGTCGTTGAGCACCTCACCGAGGGTGTTGAAGACGCGGCCCTTGGTCACGTCGCCGACCGGCACCGAGATGCCCGCGCCGGTGTCGGTGACCGGAGCCTGGCGGACCAGGCCGTCGGTGGGCTGCATCGAGATCGCGCGGACCACGCCGTCGCCCAGGTGCTGGGCGACCTCGAGGGTCAGCGTCTTCTTCGCGCCCTCGGCCGACGGGTCGTCGACCTCGACGTGCAGCGCGTTGTAGATCTCCGGCATCGCGTCGACGGGGAACTCCACGTCGACGACCGGGCCGATGACCCGGGCGACGCGGCCCGTGGCAACGGCCGTCTCAACAGTGGTCGTCATTACTTGTCACTCCCCGCGGTCGCGTCGGCCAGGGCAGCAGTGCCGCCGACGATCTCGCTGATTTCCTGGGTGATTTCGGCCTGGCGGGCCGCGTTGGCAAGCCGGGAGAGGCTGTTGATCAGATCCCCGGCGTTGTCGGTGGCCGACTTCATCGCGCGGCGCGTGGCGGCGTGCTTGGAGGCAGCCGACTGGAGCATCGCGTTGTAGATACGGCTCTCGACGTAGCGCGGCAGAAGGGCGTCGAGGACGTCCTCCGCCGACGGCTCGAAGTCGTACAGCGGAAGGAGTTCGCCCTTGGTGGGCGCCTCTTCCGCGACCTCTTCGAGGCTGAGCGGCAGCAGTCGGCTGTCGGTGGCCGTCTGCGTCATCATCGAGACGAACTCGGTGTACACGATGTGGAGCTCGTCCACACCGCCCTCCGCCGTCTCCTTCTCGATGGCCTCGATCAGCGGCACCGCGACCTTCTTGGCGTCCGCGTACGTCGGCTCGTCGGTGAAGCCCGACCACGACTCCGCGACCTTGCGCTCGCGGAAGTTGTAGTGGGCCAGACCACGGCGGCCGACGATGTACGTGACGACCTCCTTGCCGTCGGCCTCGAGCTGCTCGGTGAGCTGCTCGGCGGCCTTGATGGCGTTGGAGTTGAAGGCGCCGGCCAGACCGCGGTCGCTCGTGAGGAGCAGGACCGCGGAACGGGTCGGGTTCTCCGCGTCGGTCGTCAGCGGGTGCTTGGTGTTCGAACCAGTGCCGACCGCCGTGACCGCGCGGGTGAGCTCGGTCGCGTACGGCGTGGAAGCCGTCACCTTGCGCTGCGCCTTGACGACACGCGAGGCGGCGATCATCTCCATCGCCTTGGTGATCTTCTTGGTCGCGGTGACGGATTTGATGCGACGCTTATAGACCCGGAGCTGGGCTCCCATGAGTCAGGTCCCTTCCGTCGTCACTTACCGGCGGCGGCCGGAGCGTCCTCGCCGAGAAGCTTCCCGTCCGAGGTCTCGAACTGCTTCTTGAACTCCGCGACGGCGTCACCGATGGCGGTGATGGTGTCGTCCGACATCTTGCCGCCCTCCTTGATGGAGGTCATGAGGCCCTGCTCCTTGCGGTGCAGGTACTCGAGCAGCTCGCGCTCGAAGCGGCGGATGTCCTTGACCGGCACCTCGTCCATGCGACCGGTGGTACCGGACCACACGGACACGACCTGGTCCTCGGTCGCCATCGGCTCGTACTGCGCCTGCTTGAGCAGCTCGACCATGCGCTGACCACGCTCGAGCTGAGCCTTCGACGCGGCGTCCAGGTCGGAACCGAAGGCGGCGAACGCCTCCAGCTCACGGAACTGGGCGAGGTCGACGCGGAGGCGGCCGGACACCTGGCGGATCGCCTTGTGCTGCGCGGAACCACCGACTCGGGAGACGGAGATACCGACGTTCAGCGCGGGACGCTGACCGGCGTTGAACAGGTCCGACTCCAGGAAGCACTGGCCGTCGGTGATGGAGATGACGTTGGTCGGGATGAACGCCGACACGTCGTTCGCCTTCGTCTCGACGATCGGCAGACCGGTCATCGAGCCCTTGCCCATCTCGTCCGAGAGCTTCGCGCAGCGCTCGAGGAGGCGGGAGTGCAGGTAGAAGACGTCACCCGGGTAGGCCTCGCGCCCCGGCGGGCGGCGGAGCAGCAGGGACACGGCGCGGTAGGCGTCGGCCTGCTTCGAGAGGTCGTCGAAGACGATGAGGACGTGCTTGCCCTCGTACATCCAGTGCTGGCCGATGGCCGAACCGGTGTACGGCGCGAGGTACTTGAAGCCGGCCGGGTCGGACGCCGGGGCGGCGACGATGGTCGTGTACTCCAGGGCGCCGGCCTCTTCCAGGGCACCGCGCACGGAGGCGATGGTGGAGCCCTTCTGACCGATGGCGACGTAGATGCAGCGGACCTGCTTGTTCACGTCGCCCGAGCGCCAGTTGTCGCGCTGGTTGATGATCGTGTCGACGGCCAGGGCGGTCTTGCCGGTCTGGCGGTCACCAATGATCAGCTGACGCTGACCACGGCCGATCGGGGTCATCGCGTCGACGGCCTTGTAGCCGGTCTCCATCGGCTCGTGCACCGACTTGCGCTGCATGACCGTGGGGGCCTGCAGCTCAAGGGCGCGACGCCCGCTGGTCTCGATCTCGCCGAGGCCGTCGATCGGGTTGCCGAGCGGGTCGACGACGCGGCCGAGGTAGCCCTCGCCCACGGCGACCGACAGCACCTCGCCGGTACGGCTGACCGACTGGCCCTCCTCGATGCCGCTGAACTCGCCGAGGACGATCGAACCGATCTCGCGCTCTTCAAGGTTCAGCGCGAGACCGAGGGTCCCGTCCTCGAACTTCAGCAGCTCGTTGGCCATGGCCGAGGGCAGGCCCTCGACCTTCGCGATGCCGTCGCCGGCAAGGGTGACCGTACCGACCTCCTCGCGCGAGGCCGCGTCCGGCTTGTACGCCTGGACAAAGTTCTCCAGCGCGTCCCGGATCTCCTCCGGCCGGATCGTGAGCTCCGCCATCTGGGTTCCCTGCTCTCCTTGTTGGGCCCGAAGTTTCTTTGGGGGTCTGGGGGCGACCCCCAGGAATCCTCTGCACGGCCCAACTAGGGCCGTAGGTAATGCTTGTTGAGTTACTGGCCGGCCACGCGGCGGCCGGCTTCCTCGATGCGGTCCGCGATGCTGCCGTTGATGACCTCGTCGCCCACCTGAACCGTGATCCCGCCGAGGACCGTGGGGTCCACGTCGAGGTTGAGGTGCATCGGGCGTCCGTACACCTTGGCCAGGGCGGCGCCGAGACGCTGCTTCTGCTGGTCCGTGAGCGGCACAGCGGAAGTGACGACGGCGACCATGCGGTTGCGACGGTCCGCAGCCAGCTTGGAGAGGGACTCGAGTCCCTCTTCCAGGCTACGTCCACGCGGCGTGGTCACAAGGCGCTCGATGAGCCGCTCCGTGACGTCCTCCGCGCGCCCGCCGAGGAGCCTGCGCAGCAGCTCGGCCTTGGCCGTGCCGGTGGCGGCGCGGTCCACGAGCGCGGCCCGCAGCTCGGTGCTGGAAGAGACGATTCGGCCGAACCTGAAGAGCTCGTCCTCGACGTTGTCCAGCGCTCCGGCCTTCTGCGCGCCGGTCAGGTCGGCGACGTTGGCGAGCACCTCGAGGGCGTCCACCAGGTCACGCGACCGCGACCAGCGCGAGCGCACCATGCCGGCCACCAGGTCGGCGGTCTCGCCGCCCACCTGGCCGCCGAGCAGCCGTCCCGCAAGATCGGCCTTGGCCTCACCGGACTGCGCCGGGTCGGTCAGGACCCGACGCAGCGAGACCTCACGGCCGAACAGCGCGGTGACGGCGGCAAGCTCGTCCGCGAGCTGCTTGGCGTCGACCGAGGTGCTGTCCGTCAGCGCGTCGAGACGCTCGCGCGCGGCGGCCAGTGCCTCGCGGCTCGCTCCGTGCGCTGTCATCGAGCCGCCTCGGCCTTCTCCTCGAGCTCGTCGAGGAAGCGGTCGATGGTGCGGCTCTGCCGGGCGTGGTCCTCGAGGGACTCGCCGACGAGCTTGCCGGCCAGGTCGGTTGCCAGCTGGCCCACGTCCTGACGCAGCGACTGAGCGGCAGCCTTGCGGTCGGCCTCGATCTGGGCGTGGCCGGCGGCGACGATCTCCTCGCGCTGACGCTGGCCCTCGGCCCGCATCTCGGCGATGAGCTGAGCGCCCTGCTCCTGCGCCTCCTGACGCAGGCGCGCGGCCTCGTGCCGAGCCTCGGCGAGCTGAGCCTTGTACTGCTCGAGCACGCTCTGGGCCTCGGTCTGCGCGGCCTCGGCCTTCTCGATGCCGCCTTCGATCGCCTCGCGGCGCTCCTCCAGAACCTTGTTGATGTTCGGGAGGAACTTCTTGGCGAAGAAGCCGAAGACGATGACGAACGCGATCAGGCCGATGACGAGCTCAGGGATCGGCGGAATCAGAGGGTTCTGCGGCTCCTCCGACGCCAGCTGTACCAGGGAGATCACATCAGTGCCTTCCGTTGAAGTTTCTCGTCAGCCGAGACCGGATCAGGAAGGAACCGGGTAAACGAAGCCCATGACCAGACCGATCAGGGCCAGGGCCTCACAGAGCACGAAGCCGAGGATCTGGTTCTGACGGATGAGGCCGGCGGCCTCGGGCTGACGGGCGAGGGCCTGCGTACCGTTACCGAAGATGACGCCGACGCCGATGCCGGGGCCGATAGCGGCGAGGCCGTAGCCGATCGCACCGAAGTTGCCCTGGATGTTGACCGCGGCGAGGGTCTCGAGAGCGGACATGCCGTAACTTCCTTCTTTTCACGGGCCGGTGGGGGTTGGCCACCGGATGTATCGGGGGGAGAGAAGCGTGCTCAGTGGTGCTCGGCGAGCGCGCCCTGGATGTAGCTGCAGGACAGCAGGATGAAGACGTAGGCCTGGAGCGCCTGGATGAACAGCTCGAAGATCGTCATCACGATGACCATGACGAACGAGACGCTCGCGTAGGCGATACCGATACCGTTCAACAGGTACCAGCTCGCGATGGTGAAGATCACCAGCAGGACATGCCCCGCGAACATGTTGGCGAAGAGCCGGACCGCGTGGGTGAAGGGCCGGATGATCATGTTCGACAGGAACTCGAAGAACATGACCATCGGGAAGACCGGGCCGAGCGAGCGGTCGTAGCCGGTGATGTTCTTGAAGCCGCCGACGAATCCGTGCCGCTTGAAGGTCAAGCTAACCCAGAGGATGTACACGATGGCCGCGAGGCCCGCCGGGAAGGCGATGACCGAGGTCACCGGGAACTGGGCGAGCGGAACGATCGACCAGATGTTCATGATCCAGATGAAGAAGAACAGCGAGACCATGAGGGGGACGTACTTCTCGCCCTCCTTCTTGCCGAGCGTCTCGTAGACGACCCCACGCCGCACGAAGTCGTAACCGGCTTCGCCGACCATCTGGAGCTTGCCGGGGATCAGCTTCGGCTTGTTGAAAGCCGCCCAGAAGAAGCCGATGACGACGATCGAGCTCAGGAAGGCGAGCAGCATTGGCTTGTTGAACTCAATGCCACCGACGGTGAAAATCGGCTCGAAGAGGAAGGAGTGCAGGCCGGGGGTCGGGAAACCGCACCCTTCAAAAATGTGGCAATCGGTCTCGAAGGCGAGCGTCTGGGCGTTACTCACCGCGAGCTCCTTCAACGTGGCGCATGGGTACGGCAACCTCGATGTGTCGGCGCGGTCGATGTCCGCGGAACGGCACTGGACTGGACTTGCGGATTTGGGGGCGGCGGCTGGGCTCCGAGCCGTAAGGCTTCACAGGCACCGCTGCCGCCCGCGCCAGCTCTGCCGCAGTTGTGGCGAGACCATAGCAAATGAGCAGAGGCCTCCTTACGTCGGCCCTACAGCTCACGATTGCGCCCGCGTGGACTCCGGCTCCACATAGAGGACCTTGGCCTTGATGTGGGAGCGCAGCTGCGCCCCGATCCACACCAAAGTGGCGGCGAGCAGCGTAAAGGCGAAGCTCTTGTGGTTGAACGCCGACGTACCGCGCAACGCAGTCAGGGCGACCATCAGCAGCAGAATCTGCACGGTGTAGACCAGCAGGCCCATCATCTGGAACAGATGCGGGAACGAGCGTGCACTCCGCTGCAGGACCACGAGGCCCCCGCCCATGAACAACAGGACGAGAAGCGTGCCGAAGGTGGCGCCGAGCGCACCCTTGCCACCGGCCACGGCGGCACTGACCGCGACTCCCGCCACGCCCGCGACAGCGGTGGGCAGGGCACAGTGAAGGAGAGTGCGGGCGTCGTTGGACTGCATGACGGCAGCTCCTCCGGCGAAATTTGGGGACGTTGCAAAGCGATCGTCGAGCGAAGGCCCTGACCCGGACACGGACGAGGCGCACCTCATCTGGACGACCGGTCTGGCTTGGGCCGCCTCAATATATCTCGGGTTCTCGTGAACCGTATCACAAACTATTTGATGCAGTCTTTACCCGAAAGTGTGCCGACCGTCACACGAATGGATCAATCGATCGCCCCTGATCAAGGCCCCAATCGATCATGAGGGCGGTTCCGGTCGAACAGAGTGCCTGACGGGGTCTAGTCGCGCTCGTGGGAGCGGACGCGGGACCTCTCCGACAGTGCCGTGCTGCCGTGCAGGTTCAGGGTCCGGACCTCGCGCACCGGGGCGCCCGCGCCCGCCGGGGCCCTGTCGCCCGCAGCCTCGTCGGCCGCGGTGGCCCCGACGCCGCCACGGGCCGCCACCGTGCCGCCCTGCACCGCCCGGCGCCGGTAGCGCGGCGGCACGAAGGCCTCGGCCCAGCGCGGGATGCGCGGCGTGAAGCGCGGCAGCAGGAGCAGCACCAGGCCGACCGCGCTGAGGGCGACGATCAGGAGCAGGATCCACATGCTCGTCGAGTGCACGGAGTAGGCGACGGTGCCGAAGGCGATGAGCGCCGACCAGAAGTACATGATCAGCACCGCGCGGCTGTGCGAGTGGCCGATCTCCAGGAGCCGGTGGTGCAGGTGGCCGCGGTCCGCGGCGAACGGCGACTTGCCGTTCCAGGTGCGCCGCACGATGGCGAGGACGAGGTCGGCGAAGGGGATCGCGATGATCGTCAGCGGCATCAGGAGCGGGATGAAGACCGGCAGCATCGCGTGCGTGGCGTCGCGTCCCGTGCCGAAGTTCAGCTTCAGCGTCGCCGGGTCGACCTGTCCCGTGACGGAGATGGCGCCCGCCGCGAGGATCAGGCCGATGAGCATCGACCCCGAGTCGCCCATGAAGATCCGGGCGGGGTGCATGTTGTGCGGCAGGAAGCCCAGGCACATGCCCATGAGGATGGCGGCGAAGAGCGTGGCGGGGGCCGCGGCCTCGATGCCGTAGCCGTACCAGATGCGGTAGGCGTACATGAAGGACGCCGCCGACGCGATGCAGACCATGCCCGCCGCCAGGCCGTCGAGTCCGTCGACGAAGTTCACGGCGTTGATGGTGATGACGACGAGTGCGACGGTGAGCAGGGTGCCCTGCCCCGAGGTCAGCGAGACCTGGCCCACGCCGGGGACCGGGATCCACAGGATCGTCAGCCCCTGCAGGACCATCACGCCCGCGGCGATCATCTGCCCGCCGAGCTTGATCAGCGCGTCGATCTCGAACTTGTCGTCGAGGACGCCGATCAGCCAGATGAGCGCCGCTCCGGAGAGCAGCGCCCGAGGTTCGTTGGAGTTCTCGAAGACCGCGTTCAGATTGGGCAGGTGGTCGGCGACCAGGAGGCCCGCGCACAGCCCGAAGAACATCGCGATACCGCCGAGCCGGGGCGTAGGCTCCCGATGCACGTCACGAGCGCGGATCTCCGGCATGGCGCCGGCCACGATCGCGAACTTCCGCACCGGGCCGGTCAGCAGGTAGGTCACCGCGGCCGTGATGCAGAGCGTCAGCAGGTATTCACGCACGGGCTTCCCCACAGGTCTCGCTGGCCATCTCAGCCCCACACCCTAGCTTTGCGGGCATACGGTTGGGGACTTCCGGGTAGCGACGATGGTTGCACGAGTTTGCGCCGGTCACTGACGCGCCCGCCTCGGCCTATCCCGGATACGGCGGAAATCTTCCCACCAGTTCGCGTACCTCTTCTCGTACGTTCGAGTCCTCGCGCACCGCGTCGACCAGCAGTCCCGCGACGCGCACCATGTCCGGCGCGGCCATGCCCTGGGTCGTGACGGCGGCGGTGCCGAGCCGCAGTCCGCGCGCATCGCCGTGGGGCAGGGCACAGGTGTCGAGGACGATTCCGGCCGCCGCGAGTCTGCCCCTGGCCGTGTGCGCCTCCACTCCCAACGGTGCGGGATCGGCCAGAACCAGGTGGGTGTCCGTACCGTCCGTGGCGATCGCGAACCCTCCGGCGGCCAGGCCTTCCGCGAGCATCCGCGCGTTGGCGACCACCTGATGGGCGTACGCGGTGAAGGCCGGTGTCGCCGCCTCGCCGAACGCGACGGCCTTGGCGGCGATCGTGTGCATCTGGGCGCCGCCCTGGGTGAAGGGGAAGACGGCCCGGTCGATGCGTTCCGCGAGGTCGGACCCGCACAGCAGGAGGCCTCCTCGGGGGCCGCGCAGGACCTTGTGCGTGGTGGCGCAGACGACGTCGGCGTGCGGCACGGGGCTGGGCGCCGCTCCCCCGGCGACCAGGCCGATGGGGTGGGCCGCGTCGGCGATGAGGTACGCCCCCACGTCGTCGGCGATCTCGCGGAAGGCGGCGTAATCGATGTGGCGCGGATAGGAGATCGAGCCGCAGACGATCGCCTTGGGGCGGTGGGTGCGGGCCAGGGCGTGCACCTGGTCGTAGTCGACGAGGCCGCTCTCGGGGTCCACGCCGTAGCCGACGAAGTCGAACCACTTGCCGGAGAAGTTGGCGGGCGAGCCGTGCGTGAGGTGACCGCCGTACGGCAGGCCCATCGCGAGGACCGTGTCACCGGGCCGCAGCAGCGCGGCGTACGCGGCGAGGACGGCCGAGGACCCGGAGTGCGCCTGCACGTTGGCGTGCTCGGCACCGAAGAGGGCCTTGGCGCGGTCGATCGCGATCCGCTCGGCGACGTCCACCAGCTCGCAGCCGCCGTGGTGACGGGCGCCGGGGTAGCCCTCGGCGTACTTGTTGGCGAGCGGCGAGCCGAGGGCGGTGAGGACGGCCGGCGAGGTGAAGTTCTCGGCGGCGATCAGCTGGAGCCCGTCGGACTGCCGGGTCACCTCACCGATGAGGACCTCGGCGAGCTCGGGGTCCTGCCGGCGCAGCGCGTCGAGATCCGTGTACGCCGCGGCGGCGGCGGTGGGTGCCGTGCTGACCGTCATCGTGGGCTCCGGGGCCTCGCAGGGGTGACCTCAGATCCAATGTAGGCCGCTACATGTGCGCGGGCACTCCGGTCAGCGCCGTCACCACGGGGTCGAGCGCCTGGTTGATCTCGTCTCCCACGGAGCGGAAGAACGGCAGGGGTGCCCCGTAGGGGTCGTAGACCTCGTCGGCCTCCACGCTCGGCGCCAGGAGCCAGCCGCGCAGCGCGGCGGCGGCCCGCACCAGGGCACGCGCGCGCTCCACCACGCCGTCCCCGTCGGGGTCCGGCAGGGTCGTCGGGTCTATCGCCCGCACGAGCCGCGTGAACTCCTTGAGCGTGAACGTACGCAGTCCTGCCGAGTGGCCCATCGAGATGACCTGCGCGCGGTGGTCGCGCGTCGCGGTCAGGACGAGGTCGGCCCGGATGACGTGGTCGTCGAGGAGCTCGCGGCCCATGAAGCCGGTGGCGTCCGCGCCGAAGTCCGCGAGGACCGTCTCGGCGTTGGTCTCCATGGGGGCGCCCTCGTGGCCCCAGGTGCCCGCGCTCTCCACGATCAGGCCGCCGGTGGAGGGGTCGCCGAGGCGGTCGGCGAGGGCGTGCCGGGTCAGCCGCTCGGTGATCGGCGAGCGGCACACGTTGCCGGTGCTGACGTGGAGGATGCGGAAGGTGCCCGCAGAGCCCGGGAAGCCCGCTATGCCACGCCCCGTCTCAGGGGCTGTCAATTCGCCACCTCGAGGTCGGGTACGACCTTGCGCAGCTCGTCCGCGTCAAGGGCGCCCGCGCGGAGCAGGACCGGCACCTTGCCCGTGACGTCGACGATCGACGACGGGACGATGCCGGGGGTCGGGCCGCCGTCCAGGTACACGGAGACGGAGTCGCCGAGCATCTCCTGCGCGGCGTCGCAGTCCTCGGGCGCCGGGTGTCCCGTGAGGTTCGCGGAGGAGACGGCCATGGGGCCGACCTCGGTGAGCAGCTCGATGGCGACGGGGTGCAGCGGCATGCGGATCGCGACCGTGCCGCGGGTGTCGCCGAGGTCCCACTGCAGGGACGGCTGCTGCTTGGCGATGAGGGTCAGGGCGCCGGGCCAGAAGGCGTCGACGAGCTCCCAGGCCATCTCGGAGAAGTCGGTGACCAGGCCGTGCAGCGTGTTCGGCGAACCGATCAGGACGGGCGTGGGCATGTTGCGGCCGCGGCCCTTGGCGTCGAGCAGGTCGGCGCAGGCCTCGGGCGTGAAGGCGTCGGCACCGATGCCGTAGACGGTGTCGGTGGGCAGCACGACCAGCTCGCCACGGCGGACGGCGGACGCGGCCTCGCGCAGACCGGTCGTACGGTCGGTCGCGTCGTTGGTGTCGTATCGCCGTGCCATTTAGCGGGCCTCCTCGTACACGTTCAGGATCTGGGTTGTCACGGCATCGCCTTGCGGGCGGTCGCGAAGCGCGGGCGGTTGTTGAGATCGGGGTGGTCGGCCGCGTCGGCCCAGCCCCGCTCCTCGGTGAAGATCCACGGGACCTGGCCGCCCTGCGTGTCCGCGTGCTCGATGACGACCACTCCCCCGGGGCGAAGCAGCCGGTGGGCGGTGCGCTCGATGCCGCGGATCAGGTCGAGGCCGTCCTCGCCGGAGAACAGGGCGAGCTCGGGGTCGTAGTCGCGGGCTTCCGGAGCGACGTACTCCCACTCGGTGAGCGGGATGTACGGCGGGTTGGAGATGACGAGATCGACCTGCCCGTCGAGCTCGGGGAAGGCCTCCCTGGCGTCTCCCTGCACCAGCTTGACCCTGGACCCCTCGACGTTCTTCCGCGTCCACCTCAGGGCGTCCTCGGAGAGCTCCACGGCGTGCACCCGCGAGCGCGGGACCTCCTGTGCCATGGCGAGCGCGATGGCGCCCGATCCCGTGCACAGGTCGACGATCAGCGGCTCGACGACGTCCATCGCGCGCACGGCGTCTATGGCCCACCCGACGACCGACTCGGTCTCCGGCCGCGGCACGAAGACGCCGGGCCCGACCTGCAGCTCCAGATAGCGGAAGAAGGCCCGCCCGGTGATGTGCTGCAGGGGCTCCCGTGCCTCGCGCCGCGCGATCGTCTCCCAGTAGCGGGCGTCGAAGTCGGCGTCCTTGACGGAGTGCAGCTCGCCCCGCTTCACGCCGTGCACGAAGGCGGCGAGCTCCTCCGCGTCGTTGCGCGGCGAGGGCACGCCGGCGTCGGCCAGCCGCTGGGTGGCCTGGGCCACTTCCGCGAGCAGCAGGTTCACGCTGGTCCTCCGGGGCGGGTCGTACGAGCGGGTGTGCTTACGCGGCGGCGAGCTTGGCGGCGGAATCCGCGTCGACACAGGCCTGGATGACCGCGTCGAGGTCACCGTCGAGCACCTGGTCCAAGTTGTACGCCTTGAAACCGACGCGGTGGTCCGAGATGCGGTTTTCCGGGAAGTTGTACGTCCGGATCTTCTCGGAGCGGTCGACGGTGCGGACCTGGCTGCGGCGGGCGTCCGCGGCCTCCTTCTCCGCCTCTTCCTGGGCCGCCGCGAGGAGCCTGGAGCGCAGGATACGCATCGCCTGCTCCTTGTTCTGCAGCTGGCTCTTCTCGTTCTGGCAGGAAGCGACGACTCCGGTGGGAATGTGCGTGATGCGCACCGCGGAGTCGGTGGTGTTGACGGACTGGCCGCCGGGGCCGGAGGAGCGGTAGACGTCGATGCGCAGGTCGTTCGCGTGGATCTCGACGTCGATCTCCTCGGCCTCGGGCGTCACGAGGACACCGGCCGCGGAGGTGTGGATGCGCCCCTGGGATTCGGTGGAGGGCACACGCTGCACGCGGTGCACGCCGCCCTCGTACTTCATCCGGGCCCAGACGCCCTGGCCGGGCTCGGTCGCGCCCTGGCCGCCCTTGGTCTTCACGGCGACCTGGACGTCCTTGTAGCCGCCGAGCTCGGACTCGGTGGAGTCGATGATCTCGGTCTTCCAGCCGACGCGCTCCGCGTACCGCAGGTACATGCGAAGGAGGTCGCCGGCGAACAGCGCCGACTCGTCGCCGCCCGCGCCCGCCTTGATCTCCAGGATGACGTCCTTGTCGTCGGACGGGTCCCGGGGCACGAGCAGCAGCCGCAGCTTCTCGGTGATCTCCTCGCGCTGCCGCTCCAGGTCCTTGACCTCGGCGGCGAAGTCCGGGTCGTCGGCGGCCAGTTCGCGGGCGGTCTCGATGTCGTCCCCGGTCTGCTTCCAGGAGCGGTACGTCGCGACGATCGGGGTCAGCTCGGCGTAGCGCTTGTTGAGCTTGCGCGCGTTGGCCTGGTCGGCGTGGACCGACGGGTCTGCGAGCTTCTTCTCGAGATCGGCGTGCTCGCCGATCAGTTCCTCGACCGCCTCGAACATCGGGGGCTCCTGGGTTTCTACGCGATGGTTCTACGCGAATTGGCTGCGGGACGGCAAAAGCGCCGGTCCCGGCCACCCCCTTGCCGAGGGCGGCCGATGACCGGCGCAGTGGCTCGCTACTTCTTGGCGGAGCCTGCAGCCTTGCCGAAGCGGGCCTCGAAGCGGGCCACACGGCCACCGGTGTCGAGGATCTTCTGCTTGCCCGTGTAGAACGGGTGGCACTCGGAGCAGACCTCGGCACGGACGGTGCCGCTGGAGATCGTGCTGCGGGTGGTGAACGACGCGCCACAGGTGCAGCTGACCTGCGTCTCGACGTACTCGGGGTGGATGTCGCGCTTCAAGGTGTCTCCTAGTTTCGGGAGGGCGCCGGGTCGTACGCGCGGATTGCTCGTACGTGAACCGGGGCCGACGTACCAGTCTGCCAGGACCGGCCGTATCTCCCAAAACCGGGGTAGGTGCCGATCTATTCCTGGCGGGGCCCGCGAGGACTCAGCCGCTGGTCAGCTGCTGATCAGTCGCTGATCAGTCGCTGATCAGTCGCTGCTGACCACGTCGCCCGCGGAGCCCTTGTCGCCCGCGGACTTCTCGGTGGCGGACTTGGGGATGGGCTTGTCGGCCTTGAGCGCGTCCCAGACCTCCTGGTCCGCCTCTTCGAGGGGCAGGACCCGGTTGAGGTCGTTGGGGTCGTACTGGATGGGCATCGTGACCATCTTCATGTCGCCCGCGCCGATCCCCTTGAGACCGTTGGCGAAGCTCGCGAGCGACTTCACGTCGTTCAGGTCGGAGTCGGTGGTGATGGCGCTGGTCGCGTCGTCCGCGAGGTCGAAGAGCTTCTTCGGGTTGCTGAAGACGCCGACGTCCTTGACCTGGTTGATCAGGGCCTTGATGAAGGCCTGCTGGAGCTGGATGCGGCCAAGGTCGCTGCCGTCGCCGACGCCGTGCCGGGTGCGGACGAGGCCGAGGGCCTGCTCGCCGTTGAGGGTGTGGGTGCCGGCGTCCAGGTTGAGGTGGCTGTCCTTGTCGCGGATGTCCTTCTTGGTGGTGATGTCGACGCCACCGAGGGTGTCGATGAGCTTCTTGAAGCCCGTGAAGTCCACCTCGACGTAGTGGTCCATCCTGATGCCGGACATCTTCTCGACGGTCTTGACGGCGCAGGCGGGGCCGCCCACCTCGTACGCCGTGTTGAACATCTGCCGCTGGCCGCCGGGGTCGGTCGACGTGCCGTCCACGGACTTGCACTCGGGCCTGGTTATCAGGGTGTCGCGGGGTATGGAGACGACGCTGGCCTTCTTGTGGCCCTTGTAGACGTGCACGATCATCGCCGTGTCCGAGCGGGCCGCGCCCTCGTCCTTGCCGTACTTGGAGTTGTCGCCGGAGCGCGAGTCCGAGCCGAGGACGAGGATGTCCTGGGAGCCGTTGTCGATGTCCATGGGGCGGTCCGTGCCGAGCGCGGCGTTGATGTCGACGCCCCTGATGTTGCCGTTGAGCTTGAAGTAGAGGAAGCCGATACCGCCTCCGCCGAGGACGACCACCGAGGCCGCGGTCCATGCCGTGACGACGAGCGCCTTGCTGCGCTTGCGGGGCTTGCGGCGCCGGCCGCCTCCGCCGCGCGGACGCTTCGACTTCGTCTCCGCTGGATTGGCGGGAGTGCTCTCGTCGGCCATGTGCTCCTCAGTCCCCGTTGGTCGGTTACCCCCTGCTTTCAGGGTCAGGCGTGGTTCGTCGTCACTTGTCAGACGTGGAAACCGCTTGAAGGGTTGCACAGCGCCGCATGTGCGCCCCGGCGTCCGCCGCTCACTCCCCGTGTCCACACTTTCGGCCTTTCGGCCTCCTACCTGCGGTTTTTCTCAACCCGGGGCTACTGCCCGTGACTGTGAGAATCTCTTATGTGTGTGGCCAAGGTCTCGCTTTGGTCACGCCGGACATCAAAAGGGCCGCCCCGTCACACCAGTGACGGGGCGGCCCTTTCGACTGCTGAGGACGACTAGTCGTTGCCGTTGCCCGGCGTCGGGGTCGTCTTCTGGATCTGCAGCAGGAACTCGGCGTTCGACTTCGTCTGCTTCATCTTGTCGAGAAGCAGCTCGATCGCCTGCTGCTGGTCGAGCGCGTGCAGCACCCGGCGCAGCTTCCATACGATCGCCAGCTCGTCGGAGCCGAGCAGGATCTCTTCCTTGCGGGTACCGGACGCGTCGACGTCCACCGCCGGGAAGATGCGCTTGTCGGCGAGCTTCCGGTCGAGCTTGAGCTCCATGTTGCCGGTGCCCTTGAACTCCTCGAAGATCACCTCGTCCATGCGGGACCCGGTGTCGACGAGCGCGGTCGCGAGGATGGTCAGCGAGCCGCCGTCCTCGATGTTGCGCGCGGCACCGAAGAAGCGCTTGGGCGGGTACAGGGCGGTCGAGTCGACACCACCGGAGAGGATGCGCCCGGAGGCCGGGGCCGCCAGGTTGTACGCACGGCCGAGGCGGGTGATCGAGTCGAGCAGCACGACGACGTCGTGACCCAGCTCCACCAGACGCTTGGCGCGCTCGATGGCGAGCTCGGCGACCGTGGTGTGGTCCTCGGCCGGACGGTCGAAGGTCGAGGAGATGACCTCGCCCTTGACCGACCGCTGCATGTCGGTGACCTCTTCCGGACGCTCGTCGACCAGGACGACCATCAGGTGGCACTCGGGGTTGTTGTGCGTGATCGCGTTGGCGACCGCCTGCATGATCATGGTCTTGCCGGTCTTCGGCGGGGCCACGATCAGACCGCGCTGGCCCTTACCGATGGGCGAGACGAGGTCGATGATGCGGGTGGTGAGCACGCCCGGGTCGGTCTCCAGACGGAGCCGGTCCTGCGGGTAAAGGGGCGTCAGCTTGTTGAACTCCGGCCGCCCGCGCCCGGATTCGGGCGCCATGCCGTTGACGGAGTCGAGGCGCACGAGCGCGTTGAACTTCTCGCGGCGCTCGCCGTCCTTGGGCTGACGGACCGCGCCGGTGACGTGGTCGCCCTTGCGCAGACCGTTCTTGCGGACCTGGGCCAGCGAGACGTACACGTCGTTGGGGCCCGGGAGGTAGCCCGACGTACGGATGAACGCGTAGTTGTCGAGGATGTCCAGGATGCCCGCGACGGGGATCAGGACGTCGTCCTCGGAGACCTGCGGCTCGTTGCCGAAGTCGTCGCGGCCACGGCGGCCACGGCGGTCCCGGTAGCGACCGCGGCGGCCCCGGCGGCCACCCTCGAAGTCGTCCCCGTCCTCGTCGGCCCGCGGTCCGTTGTCCCGCTGACGGTCCTGACGGCCACCGCCCTGCTGCTGACGGTCCTGCCGACCGCCGCCCTGCTGGTCGTCGCCCTTGTTGCCGCGGCGGTCGCGGTCACGGCCGCGGCCCTGGCGGTCACGGCGCTCGCGGCGGCCCTCGGCGTTGTTGTCGCCGGAGGCGTCGCCGCCCTTGTCACCCTTGGCCTCGGACGCGTCGCCCTTGGCCTCGGCCTTCGACTCGCCCTTCGCCTCGGCGGCGACCGTCTCCGGGCTGCCCGCGTCGGCGGTGGCCCGGCGCCGGCGGCGCTCACCGGCCGGCTGGTCGTCGCTGGCCGGCTGGCCGGGGATGTCGATCTGCTGCTGGGCGGGCGCCTTGTCGGCCTTGGCCTCGGCCTTGTCCGCCTTGCTCGCCTTGGTGGCGCTCTCCGCGGCGGCCTCGCCCGTACGGGCCTTCGAGGTGGCGCGGCGCTTCGGCTTGGTCTCGGTGGTGTCCCCGGAAGCCGCGGCGCTCTTCGCCGGGGCTCCGCCCCCTGCCTGCGCCTCCTTGATGACCTCGATCAGCTGGCTCTTGCGCATGCGCCCGGTGCCCTTGATCCCAAGGCCCGATGCAACCTGCTGCAGTTCCGCCAGCACCATGCCCTCGAGGCCGGTGCCGCGGCGCCGCCGGGACCCGGCCGAAGCACCGGTGGCAGGCGCCGCAGAGGCGTCCGTGGCGGGCGTGTCGGCAGTCACGCCCATCAGATCGGTGGTGTCGCTCACGAAGGGTCCTTCCCTGGAGCGGACGTCGGCCTGTCTGGCTCGGCGACCGGTTGTGCTGTCCGGCTGTCGGTCCTTGCTGTTCCGTGTGGACCGTGCCGGGGCGGTGGTCCGCCATGACGGCGGAAGAATTCATTAGTGATGGCGATTCCCGATGCGGTGCCACTGAAGTGCGGTGTCACTCGGCTCGGTCACGCCGGTTCCGGAGCGTGCTCAGGACCGCTCAGTGCAGGGCACGAAGCAGATTGGGAGGCTCCCGGAAGAATGGTTGTCCCGGACGGGGACACAAAGCACCTCGCCATGGATGGGTCGGGTGCAGACTTGAGATTAACACTACCGGATCCAACAAACATTCCCCCTCTCCGAATCCGGACACCCCGAATTCAGTGCGTTCTCTGCCTCAGGGCGCAAGCGGCAGCACGCTCGCTCCCGTGGCGTCGAGCGCCAGGCGGTTGGCCGCCCAGCCCTCGCCCGCCAGGCGTGCGACCTTGTCGGCCGCACTGTCTTCGGCCAGCGCGAGGACCGTGGGTCCCGCGCCGGAGATCACCGCGGGCACGCCGTCGGCGCGCAGCCGCTCCACCAGTGCGGCGCTCTCCGGCATGGCCGGGGCGCGGTACTCCTGGTGGAGGCGGTCCTCGGTAGCGGGGAGCAGCAGCTCGGGGCGCCTGGTCAGGGCCTCGACGAGCAGGGCCGCCCGGCCCGCGTTGGCAGCCGCGTCGACGTGCGGGACGGTGCGCGGGAGCAGTCCGCGAGCCGTCTCGGTGAGGACGGGCTTTCCGGGGACGAAAACCACCGGAACGATGGAATCGGCCGGGTCCATCCTGATCGCGCGTGCCGCGCCCCCGTCCATCCAGGAGAGCGTGAAGCCGCCGAGCAGACAGGCCGCGACGTTGTCGGGGTGGCCCTCGATCTCGGTGGCGAGTTCGAGCAGCGCGGCGTCGTCGAGCCTGGCCTCTCCGCCTATGGTCACGGCGCGCGCGGCGACGATGCCGGCACAGATGGCGGCGGACGAGGAGCCGAGGCCACGGCCGTGCGGGATGCGGTTGGCGCAGACGATCTCGAGTCCGCGCGGCTGTCCGCCCAGCAGGTCGAAGGCGGTGCGCAGGGAGCGGACGAGCAGATGCGACTCGTCGCGCGGGAGGGTCTCGCTGCCCTCCCCTGCGATGTCGATGTTCAGGCCGGAGTCGGCCACCCGGACGACCACGTCGTCGTACAGACCCAGGGCCAGGCCCAGAGCGTCGAAGCCCGGACCGAGGTTGGCACTGGTGGCGGGGACGCGCACCCGGACGGCGGCGGCGCGGAACGCGGGACCGGCCATCGCTCGATGACTCTCCTTGAGCTGCGTGTTTTTGAGACTGCGTAATTTGTACTACGCGCCACATGTACGGAACACCCGAAGGCCGCGGACAACGGCGGCACCGCGGCATATGCGGCGGGGCGGGTTCGGTACAGCCTATCGAAGGAAGGTTCTGTGGCGACATAGGGCGCACAGGAGGCGCACGATGCGTGTCGTAAGCCCCCTGTGCACCCCCTGTTCGGAGTTGCCGGGTTTCCCCGTGGTTGTGCCGTGGTTACGCCAGGCCGAGGCGCTCGGCCGCGGCGGCCGCGTCGACCGGGACGGTGACCGGCTGCGGCGCGCCGGCGACGGCCCAGTCGGGGTCCTTGAGGCCGTTGCCCGTGACCGTGCAGACGATCTTCTGGCCCTTGTCGACCTTGCCCTGCTCGGCGGCCTTCAGCAGACCGGCGACCGAAGCGGCCGACGCGGGCTCCACGAAGACACCCTCCTGGGACGCCAACAGCTTGTAGGCGCGCAGGATCTCACGGTCCGTCACCTCGTCGATGAAGCCGCCCGACTCGTCCCGCGCGGCGAGCGCGAAGTCCCACGACGCGGGGTTGCCGATGCGAATCGCGGTGGCGATCGTCGAGGGGTCCTTGACGACCTCGCCGCGCACGATGGGCGCGGAACCGGAGGCCTGGAAGCCCCACATCCGGGGGGTGTGCGTCGACACCGAGTCGGCCGCGTACTCCTTGTAGCCCTTCCAGTAGGCGGTGATGTTGCCGGCGTTGCCGACGGGAAGGACGTGGATGTCGGGGGCGTCGCCGAGCGCGTCGACGATCTCGAAGGACGCGGTCTTCTGGCCCTCGATGCGGAACGGGTTGACCGAATTGACCAGCGCCACCGGGTAGTTCTCGGAGAGCCCGCGGGCGAGGTTCAGGCAGTCGTCGAAGTTGCCGTCGACCTGGAGGATCTTCGAGCCGTAGACGAGCGCCTGGCCCATCTTGCCGAGGGCGATCTTGCCCTGCGGCACCAGAACCGCGCAGACCATTCCGGCACGGACCGCGTAGGCGGCCGCGGAGGCGGAGGTGTTGCCGGTGGAGGCGCAGATGACGGCCTTCGCGCCCTCCTCCTTGGCCTTGGTGATCGCCATGGTCATGCCGCGGTCCTTGAAGGAACCGGTGGGGTTGGCGCCCTCGACCTTGAGGTGGACCTCGCAGCCCGTGCGCTCGGAGAGCACCTGCGCGGGTACGAGCGGCGTGCCGCCCTCGCGAAGCGTCACGACCGGCGTGGTGTCGGAGACCGGAAGGCGGTCCCGGTACTCCTCGATGATTCCGCGCCACTGGTGGCTCATTGCTGCTTACTCCCCTTCAACCCGCATGATGCTGGCGACACCACGCACGGTGTCGAGTTTGCGCAACGCGTCGACGGTGCCGGTGAGGGCGGCGTCGGGCGCGCGGTGGGTGACGACGACGAGGGATGCCTCGCCGTCCTTGCCCGTCTGACGGACCGTATCGATCGATACGCCGTGCTCGGCGAAGACCGTCGCGACCTGGGCGAGGACACCCGGCTTGTCGACCACGTCGAGGCTGATGTGGTAGCGCGTGACGACCTCGCCCATGGAGCTCACGGGCAGCTGGGTGTACGCGGAGTCGCCGGGTCCTGTGGCCTCGGCGAGCTTGTTGCGGCAGACCGCGACGAGGTCGCCGAGGACGGCGGACGCAGTGGGCGAGCCACCGGCGCCGGGGCCGTAGAACATCAGCTGTCCCGCGGCCTCCGCCTCGACGAAGACGGCGTTGTACGCCTCGCGGACCGACGCCAGCGGGTGGCTGAGCGGAATCATCGCGGGGTGCACGCGCGCGGTGACGGACTCGCCGTCGGCGGCCCGCTCGCAGATCGCGAGGAGCTTGATCGTGCAGCCCATACGCTTCGCGGACGCGAAGTCGGCGGCGGTGACCTCGGTCATGCCCTCGCGGTACACGTCGTCGAGACGCACGCGCGTGTGGAAGGCGATGCCCGCGAGGATCGCGGCCTTGGCGGCGGCGTCGAAGCCCTCGACGTCGGCGGTCGGGTCGGCCTCCGCGTACCCGAGCGCGGTGGCTTCGTCGAGGGCTTCCTGGTAGCCCGCCCCCGTCGTGTCCATGGCGTCGAGGATGAAGTTGGTCGTGCCGTTCACGATGCCGAGGACGCGGTTGACCTTGTCGCCGGCGAGGGACTCGCGCAGCGGCCGGATCAGCGGGATGGCACCGGCGACGGCGGCCTCGTAGTACAGGTCGCGGCCGTGCTCGACGGCGGCGGCGTGCAGCGCCTCGCCGTCCTGCGCGATGAGCGCCTTGTTCGCGGAGACGACCGACGCGCCGTGCTCGAACGCGGTGGTGATGAGGGTGCGGGCGGGCTCGATGCCACCGATCACCTCGACGATGACGTCAATGTCACCCCGTTTGACCAGCGCGGTCGCGTCGGTGGTGATCAGTGACGGATCGATTCCCTCACGCACCTTGGAGGGGCGACGGACGGCGACCCCGGCGAGCTCCACCGGGGCGCCGATCCTGGCTGTGAGGTCGTCGGCGTGCGTCGTCATGATGCGCGCCACCTCTGAGCCGACAACCCCACAGCCCAGCAGCGCCACCTTCAACGGACGCGTACGCATCATCCGACCTCACTTCTCATACATCTACGGTGGAACCAGTCTCACCCACCGGAACGGACTTTCTGTCCATTGTCCGGATCCTGAGACATCTATTTCATCTTTTTCATTATCCGACGTCGAGACGCAGGAGATCTTCCTCCGTCTCACGCCGGACGATCACCCGCGCCTCGCCGTCCTGGACGGCGACGACGGGCGGGCGAAGTGCGTGGTTGTAGTTGCTCGCCATGGAGCGGCAGTACGCGCCGGTCGCGGGCACGGCGATCAGGTCGCCGGGCGCGAGGTCGGCCGGGAGGAAAGCATCGCGTACGACGATGTCACCGCTCTCGCAGTGCTTGCCGACGACGCGCACCAGCATGGGCTCGGCGTCGGAGGAGCGGGAGACGAGGGCGACGGTGTATTCGGCGTCGTACAGCGCGGTGCGGATGTTGTCGGACATGCCGCCGTCCACGGAGACGTACGTACGCAGCCCTTCGAGGGGCTTGACCGTGCCGACCTCGTAGAGCGTGAAGGCGGTCGGGCCGACGATGGCGCGGCCGGGCTCGACGGAGATGCGAGGAGTACGCAGCTTCGCCGCCGCGCACTCCCTCGTCACGATCTCGTTCAGCGCCTTGGCGATCTCGTGCGGCTCGCGGGGGTCGTCGTCGCTCGTGTACGCGATGCCGAGGCCGCCGCCGAGGTCGATCTCGGGGAGCTCGACGCCGTGCTCGTCGCGCACCTCGGCGAGCAGCTGCACGACGCGGCGGGCGGAGACCTCGAACCCGGCCATGTCGAAGATCTGCGACCCGATGTGGGAGTGGATCCCGATGAGTTCGAGCCCGTCCAGCTTGAGCGCGCGCCGCACGGCCTCCGCGGCCTGGCCGCCCGCGAGTGCGATGCCGAACTTCTGGTCCTCGTGGGCGGTGGCGATGAACTCGTGGGTGTGCGCCTCGACGCCCACGGTCACGCGGATCTGCACCGGCTGGCGCTTGCCGAGGCGCTCGGCGATGTGCGAGACGCGCGCGATCTCCTGGAAGGAGTCGAGCACGATGCGCCCGACGCCGGCCTCGACCGCACGCTCGATCTCGTCCACGGTCTTGTTGTTGCCGTGGAAGGCGATGCGCTCCGCGGGCATGCCCGCGGCGAGGGCGGTGGCGAGCTCGCCGCCGCTGCACACGTCGAGGTTGAGCCCCTCCTCGTGCAGCCAGCGCACGACGGCCCGGGAGAGGAAGGCCTTGCCCGCGTAGAACACGTCGGCCTCGGTGCCGAAGGCGTCGCGCCAGGCCTGGCAGCGGGCGCGGAAGTCGGCCTCGTCGATGAAGTACGCGGGGGTGCCGAACTCCTCGGCCAGGCGCGTCACTTCGATGCCGCCGGTGGTGACGACGCCCTCGGGGGTGCGGGTGACCGTGCGGGACCAGACCTTGGCGTCCAGGGCGTTGAGGTCGGTGGGCGGCGCGCTGTAGTGGCCCTCGGGCAGGACGTCGGCGTGGCGGGGCCCGGCGGGGTGTGCGGAACGGCTCATGACTCGGTCGTCTCTCTCACGGGTGACACTCGTCTCTCGCGGGTGTCACAGGTATTCGGGTGCGCTGATGCCGAGCAGGGACAGGCCACCGGCCAGCACCGTCCCGGCGGCTTCGGCGAGGGCGAGCCGGGCGCGGTGGGTGGCCGAGGGTTTCTCGTCACCGAGCGGCAGGATGCTGCCGGTAACGGTGCCGGTGCCGGTGCCCTGCGGGCCGCTCTGGGGTGCGCTGCAGGCGAGGAAGGCGTCGGCGGTGGCGACGAGGTGCCGGGCGAGGCGGTCCGGGGCACGGTGGTGCGCGGCGGAGGCGAGGACGGCGGGGTACGCGTCGATCGCGTCGAGCAGGGCGGTCTGCGGGGGATTCTCGGGCACGTCGCCAGGGGTGGCGGCGAAGCCGAGCCCGGCGGCGTTGCGGGTGAGGGCGCGGGAGCGGGAGTAGGCGTACCGAACGCGGAAGAGGGGGTTGCTCTCACGCTGGACGAGGTGCTCCGCGGTGGGGCGGGGATGGTCGTGGGCGGCGGGGTGAAGCAGGGCCCACCGGGCGGCGTCGCGACCGAGGAGGAGGGGGTCGGGGTCTGCGGGGGCGGGGACGGGGCGCAGGGTGGGGATGGGGCGCGGGGTGGGGGTGGTCTGGGGCGGCGGCTGTCCGTGACCGTCGGCCGACTGCGCGGCCTGCCGCACGCCGGGGGCGTCGTCCGGCCGGGCAGCGTCGGAGTGCGGGGGCCGGGTCTCCTGGGGCGGCCGTCCGTACGCGTCGACCCGTACGCCGAGAGCGTCCACCCAGGCGGGGTCGAGGACGTCGTCGCAGGTGACACGGACGAGGGTGCCCTGGGAGCGGAGGATGCGGCGGGCGCTGTCGGCGAGGACGACGGCGCGGATCTCACGGGGTACGTGGATCTGGGCGAGTCGGCCGGTGTCGGGGTGGACGTGCCCGTAGCAACCGCCGCGCTCCATGACCTCGCGCACGAGGGCTTCGGCGCGGGCGCCCGCGAGGGTGATGTTGAGGAACCCGGGCCCGGTGATGTCGACGCCCGCGATGCCGGGCTCGGCGGCGAGCCGCGGGGACAGCACCTCGGCGATGTCCCGCGGGGAACGCCCTGCGGCACGGGCGACCTGCAGGGCGACGCCGGTGGCGTAGTCCCCGCACCCCCCGGGTCGCGGCCGCTCGACCCGCACACTCCCTGCCTCCGGCACTGCCATGCGGAGCTCCCCGGCATCGACGGCATGGCGCATGGCGCGCAGCACGGTGCGGGAGAGCTCGACGGGGGTCACGGAGACAAGCGTATGGGAGGAGGGGGGTGGGTAGGCGACTTGGTTTCTTGGATGGTCCGGGATGTGGACGGAGGGGCCTCGGGAGAGATGGCCTCGGGGTGGGGAGGGTCGGGGAGATGGCCTCGGGGTGGGGGCTCGGAGTGCGGGGGGGGCTCGGAGTGGGGGGCTTTGCCTGGGGGGGGCTTTGCCTGGGGTGGCGGCCCTGATCGGGGTGGCGGCCCTGATCCCTGAACGGGAACTCCGCGGTCAGCCGCCGGCCTGTGTGGCGCGCTCGGCCTCGTCGCTGCTGGAACCGGAACCTGAGCCCATCCCACTGGCCCCGCCGGGTCCACCGGCTCGGCATTCACTCCCCACCGGGCCGCGCTCACGCCCGGGGCCGCGCCCCTCGCGCTCCATCAACTGCCGTACGATTCCGATCAGTTCGCTCGGCTCGAAGGGCTTGGCGAGGAAGGCGTCGACGCCGACCTCCAGGCCGCTCTCCACCTCGTACTGCGTACAGGCACTGACGATGACGATCGGCAGGTTCCGGGTCCGGGCGTCGGAACGGAGTCGCGCGGCGGTCCGCAGTCCGTCGAGCCGGGGCATCACGACGTCGAGGGTGACCACGTCGGGCTGGACCTGCTGCACGACGTCCAGGCATTCGGCACCATCGGCCGCGGTCACGACCTCGAAGCCCTCCAGCTCGAGGTTGACCCTGATCAGTTGCCGGATGACCTTGTTGTCGTCCACAACAAGCACGCGGCCGGGCACGCCTGACACAACTCGAGAGTAGGTCCGCGCCCACCGCCGCGTCCCGGTTTTCCCTACTTCCGCCCCGTGCGAGGGAGTCGGCAGCGACTGCGGAGCCTCGCGGGGCCTCCGGGTCCGCCGCGGTGGACCCGGAGGCCCGGAAATACCTGTTCATGGGGAGCCCCGAGGAGCTGGTAGGGTTCTACCCGTCGCCACGCCAACCGCGAACGACACGCCCCCGTAGCTCAGGGGATAGAGCAACGGCCTCCGGAGCCGTGTGCGCAGGTTCGAATCCTGCCGGGGGCACCTTGCACAAGGTGCCCAAAGACCCCGTCACCAGCGACTTCGCTGAGGGCGGGGTCTTCGCGTATGTGCAGACGGATGCCGTTGGAAGCAGCCGTTTGCCAGTGATCAGACAATGACGGCCTGATGATCATGGCAGGCTACGCCCCGGCTCAGGCCTGCTGTGTGAAGCCCGAGGCTGAGATCGGATCCGCTGCCGACGTTTCTCTGCTTGCGCCACCTACGCATCCCGCGCCTCTTGTTGTCGCCTGAGTTGATGGTGGCGTTGCAGTTCGCTCTCTTGCTGCAAGCGCGTGAACGAGCCCTTTACGTTCACCACCCGGCGAATCTCCGACGCAAGCCCCTCGGCCTTCAACTGATCGTCAGGCCAACATGTTGAGAAGTCCTCGAACTCTGTGGCCCGGCGCAGCAGGAGTCTCCTCGTTCCGAGACCGCGATCACGCTCCGGACTGTGGAGAAAGCCTCTCCTCCGCGAAGCGGCGCCCGGTGGCAGCCCAACTCCTCAGAAGAGGAAGGCCCGTTGACCGGTCGAATCACAGGTGCAAGCACCTGCGGCCGCCTAGGCTGCGATAGCGCAGTAGCTGGGAAGGGCTTCGGATGGATCAGTACCGGAACACGAACGCCATTCACGGAGGACACTATGCAGGGCCAGTGATCCAGGCCGCTTCGGTGACGGTGCAAGCCCCTGAGCCGGCCCCTCCAAAGGACCCGTGGGTCCGGGCCGTGCTGGAGTCGGCCATCTGGGCACACTCGGCCCCGCGCGACGTGGAGGCACACCGCAGACACGCAACGCGACTGGCCGGGCGTCTGGCCGCCGTCAGAGACGCCGCCGGACTGCGGACTGCCGGAGACCCGTGGGCCGACCCAGGATTCGCGGCGCGATTCGCGGACCGGGTGGAGTGGCTGCTCGGGGAGCCCGACGGCACGCTCGACCTCTATCCGTCGGAGGCCGGGTTCCTCGTGCTGCTGCCCTACCTGTACCAAGCCCGTCAGCTCCGACTGGTCGCCTCCCGGATGGAGGCCGACCCTGCCGACCTGCGTGTCCGACCGAAGGCGTCCAGGTGGCGTACCGAGTATCAGTCGTTCCTCACCGGCCACGACCGGCTGGTGAACCGGGCCGAGCTACGGCCGGAAGCCGCGCCGGTGATCGGCTGGTGGCTGTACCGCTGCTGGCTGGAGCAGCAGGAGGCGGCGGGCCAGCTCTCCGACTTGGACGCCGAACTCGCCGCGGAGAGAGGTCCGTTGTCCGAAGCCCTGGCCCCGCGTCGGCTGGTCAGGATCCTCACCGGTCTGCGCCTCGGAGCCGACGTCTGCAACGCAGAGCATCTGGGCCAGCTGGAAGCGGACGAGCTCCTTCCTGGGCCCGGTCGGCAGCGTATCCGGGAGCGGCGCATGAGCCTGCTCCTGTCCGTTGCGTACGGCGCTGCGATCGAGCTCTCGGTTCTGCCGGACACGGTGGTCGAGCACATCGGCATTCCCAACGCCGTCGAGCTGGACGGGGTGCGGCGCACACTCACCTCAATGACGTGGGGCGGGCCTCCAGAGCTGCCGGTCCTGAAGGCGGTCTGCGAGCACGAGGCCGTGGTGGAGGCCCTGCGCGAGCATGCCGAGCGGCTGGACGGACTGCTGCTCGCGGTCGGACGCACCGTCCCCGACCGGATTGCCCAGCCGATGCCGCGGTTGCCCGGGCGGATCTCGGCGGACGGCGTGGTTCCTGCGGAGGGCACCTTCATCAGCGGGGCGCGGTTCCGGCTGGACGACCGCAGGGTGCGCAACATGCTGACGGGGACCCAGCTCTACAAGGACCGCGGCCTGGCTGTCCGCGAGCTCTACCAGAACGCCCTCGACGCCTGTCGCTACCGGCGCGCCAGGACACAGTTCCTGGAGCGGTCCGGACGCCCCTTCCACCCGTACGAGGGCGGGATCGGCCTCCACCAGGGGGTGGACGACGAAGGCCGCGCCTACCTGGAGTGCTCGGACGACGGGATCGGCATGGGCGAGGCGGAGCTGCGCGGGGTGTTCTCGCATGCCGGGGCCCGCTTCGCGGAGCAGCCGGACTTCCTGCTGGAGCAGGCCGAATGGCATCGGGTGGAACCCCCGGTGCGGCTGTACCCGAACAGCCGGTTCGGGATCGGAGTCCTGTCGTACTTCATGCTCGCGGACGAGATCCGGGTGACGTCGTGCCGAATGGGGCTGGACGGAGCGCCCGGCCCGGTGGTGGAGGCCCAGATCCTCGGGCCGAACCATCTGTTCAGGATCGTGGAGAAGGAAGGACGGGGCAGCACCCCAGGCACCCAGGTGCGGCTCTACCTCCAGGAGGAGCCTCGTACCTGGTCGGCCGTGGACGCACTGGCCGAGGTGCTGCACATGGCTGAGTTCCGGACGACCGCAGAGCACTCCGGACGACAGAAGGTGTGGGAAGCAGGGGGTCTCGAGCGGTCGGTCAAATACTCACGGGAGGGTCAAGCCAGCGGAGAACTGGTGGTCTGGGAGGACAGCCCGCCGGGTGCGCAAGTGATCTGGTGCGAGCACGGGGGCATGCTGCTGGTGGACGGCATTCTGGTCCAGCCGCAGCATCAGGTGGGCGTGATGTCCGGCTCGCGGGGCGTCGTGGTGAACCTCAGCGGGGACTACGCACCTCAGCAGCTGAGCACCGATCGCTGCAGTCTGCTGACCGACGTGTCGGGGCGGGTCGAGGAACTGCTCACCGCGGCAGCGCCCACCCTGGTGACGAGCGGGGCGAAGTTCCTCACCCTGGAGTGGATCAGCGAAGTGGCCGAAAGCAGCCCGCGCACCGCGGATCTGGTGGCCGAAGCGGCGTTCGAGGCAGAGAGCGGGTTCAGGCTTCGCTACAGTCAGCGAACCGTGCCCGCTGAATCGGGCTGCTTCCCTCTCGACCGGCTGATTCTCGACAACTTGCTGGCGCCGAACGGCCTGCGCGGTTACTCCGAGCACTCGGCGTTTCTCTTGCTTCCGGACCATCTTCTGCTCTGGCGGATGCTCGCCCACGGGAACACCGATCTGTCCCGTCAGCTGACGGATCTCCTACCGGAACTGGCGGAGGCGCGCCAGGTGACAAGAGCCCGGCCGTCGGACCTGGGGCTCCTCACTGGAATGCACAAGCCGGTCACGAAGACCGGACCTTCGGTCGTCTTCGACGTCGCCCGGCGGCTCGGCTGTGACCCCGCAGGTCTTGTGGAGCGGCGACGGCGCTTCGGGTACAACGACTTGACCCTCCCTTCCGTCTCCGACTCGGGTGAATCAGACACCTCGGACATGGCCTGGCTCGACAGGCTGCACAACTACGGGCACACAAGCGCGACGATCGACGATCTGCTGAGGATCGGCGAAGACCTCGGGGTGAACGCGACGCAAGCGGCGGCCCGTCTGCGGTCCTACGGCCTCCCGGTCGTGCCGTGCGACCTGCCGGACGGCGGCCCCGATGAGACGGATCTCCAGCTTCTCCACCAAGACGGCGAGGTCTCCAGGTACCTAGGGATCGGGCGTAACGGTCCCGTGCCACCCGGCCATGTGGCCCAGGCCGCCTTGCGGACAGGACTGCGTCCGGACGAGGTAAGGCGCCGAATCGAACGCTACGGCCTGGAAGTGGAGCCGTTCGACCTGCCGGAACGCCCGGACCAGGAGTGCGTCGCCTGGCTGAGCCAGGAACACAACGGCATGTGGCCCTGGGTGAGTGCCACCCGACCGCTTCCTCCCTGGCAACTGATCGCCGTGCAGGGCTGGCTGGAGCTGTCGGCCGACGACGTGCGGGCCGAGTACGAACGCCTCGGCTTCTCGCTCCCACCACGAGCCACCTGCCGTGAGCTGCCCGACGACTTCGAACTGCTCGGCGGCTATGCCGGCAGCGACTGGTCACCCTTCTGGACCGATCGCGCGCCAGACTTCTACCAGCTCATCACCGTCGCGGAGGAACTGGGGCTCAGTCTGCGCTCTCTGATCAACCGGCTGGCCAAGTACCACGTAAGGGTAGGCATGATGCTGCCCTCACGCCCCACCGAACTCGACCGCGAGCTCTTCCGCTGCGAGGACCTTCTGCGAGTATCCGACGACGACCGGGACGCCCCTTGGTGGTATCGACTCGGACCGGACGACGAGATCCCCTTTTTCCTCCTGATCCTGGCCTCCCGGGATCTCGGTCGGCGCCCGAAGGAGCTCGCCGCACGGCTGAGCTCCTACGGGCTCCGGGTTTCCCGCGACGACCTTCCGCCGGGTCTCAACTACGGTGCCGCATTGCGTCTGTTGACCTCGGACGAATACGCATTGCCGCTACCGGAGGACCCGCCCATGCCGCTCGCCCAGCTCGTCCGCATCGCCCGCCGCGCCGACCTCCCTGTGGCTGACACCGCCCGGCACCTCCGTGACCTCGGGGTCCAGGTCGGCGACCTGGCGGAGACCGTCCGAACAGCTCTGGCCCGGGTGCCGTCCGGCTGACCTCGGGCGGTCGTCGTCCGCATCTCACCGTGGGTGACGCCAGCACGGCCTACCGTGCATCCACACTTTGTCGATCCTGTGCATCTTTGCCGCCCGTGCCATGGAAGCCGGACGAGGGTGCTCATCTTGCTGGGGACACGTCACGAGTGCCGTGATAGCACGGAGTGATCAATTCCGGAGGAGGGTACGGACCGTGGGCATCTTCAGTCGTCGTCAGGGTGCCGCCGTCGAGGCGTCGTCGTTCGGGCTTGCCGGTGTGCCTTCCCCCCGGGGTGAGGTCAGCGGTGTCGCGCTTGATCCTGCGCTGCGGGGGCTCACCGGGCAGTGGACCATCGACCGTCCGCACAGTCGCATCGGGTTCTCCGTGCGGCACGCGATGGTCACTACGGTGCGGGGCGCCTTCGCCGACTACGAGAGTTCGCTGTACTTCGACGGGGAGCGGCCCTCCGCCTCGCGGGCCGAGCTCGTCATTCGGGTCGGCAGTGTCGACACCGGTGTGGAGCAGCGGGATGCCCATCTCGTCGGTGCCGACTTCTTCGATGCCCGGCGGTTTCCGGAGATGGTCTTCCGGAGTACCTCCGCGCGTCATGAGGGCGGGGAGAGTTTCCGGATGACCGGGGATCTGACCATCCGTGACGTCACCCGGCCCGTCGAGCTGCAGCTCGACTATCTCGGCTCGGTCCTGGACCCGTTCGGCTATGAGCGCTGCGGCTTCGACGGCACCACCACCATCGACCGCACCGAGTGGGGGCTCGTCTACAACCAGCGCCTCGCGGCCGGCGGCACCATGGTGAGCGAGAAGGTTCGGCTGCAGTTCGACATCTCCGCGATTCGGAGCGCTCCGAGCGTTCAGGGCGCTTCGTAGTCACTCCTGCTTTTGGCCGTCCTCCTTCAGTGCCCTCGTCTCGCTCTTGAGGATGCGGAGCGACTTGCCCAGGGAGCGGGCCGTGTCCGGGAGGCGTTTCGAGCCGAACAGGGCGAGGACCACTATCGCGACGATCAGTAGGTGCCAGGGCTCCAGGGCGTTGCGGATCATCGGGGCCTCGCCTTCATCAATAGTTGCCTTGTTGCGCAACTGTACAACTATCGACTCAGGGCGCGCAGTGCCGTCGCGTACAGCGCCACCACCGCGCACAGGAGTACGTAGAAGAGAGGTGGCAGAGGTGTCATGCCCAGGGCCTGGCCCAGAGGCGTGGTGGGGAGTACGAGGCCTGCGGCTGCCAGGGCTCCTGCCGACCAGGTGAGCGGTGTGGCCCTCGTGCCGGTCGCGCCAATCGTGCGTGTCGTGCGGAGCAGCAGCATCGCCACGGACTGCGTGACCAGGTTCTCCGTGAACCAGCCCGCGTGGAAGAGCGGTTCGTCCGCCGTGGTCGTCGGGCCCGGTGCCGCGGCGGCGAGGATCGCGAACGTGGCCAGGTCCGCCAGGGCGTTGAGGGCGCCGAAGCGGGTGATGAAGCGGAGGAGGGGGCGGGGGCGCAGGGGCGTGGGGCGGCGCAGGGCCCTGGACGGCGGGCGTTCGTGGGCGAAGGCCAGTTGGGCCGCGTCGAAGCAGAGGTTCTGGGCCAGCACCTGTGCCGGGAGCATCGGCAGGAAGGGGAGCAGCAGGGCCGCTGTGAGCATGGCCATGACGTTGCCGAGGTTCGAGGAGAGGGTGATGCAGAGGTATGCCGTCACCTGCGCCGCGCCTCCTCGGCCCGTGGTGATGGCTCTGTCCAGCGCCGCCAGGTCCGTTGCGGTGCAGGGGCGCCCGGATGCCTCCGTGCGTTCCGGGGTCTGTTCCGGGGTCTGTTCCGAGACCGGCTCCGGGACCTGCTCCGGGACCTGTTCCGGGAGGATCACGTCCGCCGTCTCCCTCGCCACCGGCGTCGCCTCGTGCGGTGCCACGCCCACGTCGGCCGCCCTCAGGGCCGGGAGGTCGTTGACGCCGTCTCCCAGGAAGCCCGTGGTGTGGCCGTGGGCGCGCAGGGCCGTGACGACGCGGGCCTTCAGCTCGGGGGTGCAGCGGGCGAAGACCGTGGTGCGGTGCGCCAGTTCGGCGAGTTCGGGGAGGGCGAGGTCCTCGAAGTCGGAGGCTGTGCGGATGTCGTCCGGGGTGAGGGACAGGCCCAGGTCGTGGCAGGCCCGCGCCGCCGTGCCCGGGTGGTCGCCGGTCAGGATCTTGACCGTGACGCCACGGCCGGCGAGCGTCCGCAGGGCCGGTCCTGCGGCCGGTGTCAGCGCGTCGCGCAGGAGGACGAAACCCCGGAACGTCAGGCCACGTACGTCTTTCGGCGTCCAGGCTCGGTGCCGTGCGGGGCGGTCCGCGGTGGCCACCGCCAGGAGGCGCAGGCCCCGCTCCGCGTGGTGTGCGGCACGGGCCTGGAGGCGGGCGCGCTCCTCGTCGGGCAGCGCGCAGCGCTCCAGTACGTTCTCCACGGCCCCCTTGACCACGAGCGTGTGGACGCCGAGGCCGGCGCCGGGGCGTGTCACCACTGCGGTGGCCAGACGGCGTACGGGGTCGAATGGGAGGGCCGCGATGCCGTCGTAGCGGGTGAGGGCGTCCTCGTCCGCCGCGTCCAGGATCGCCTCGTCCAGGGCGTCCGGGGCGGGCAGGTCTGCCAGTTGGAGGGTCCACCAGGCGTTCACCGCCGCCCAGTGCAGGGCCTCCTCCGTCTCGGTGTCCGCCTTCTCGGTGTCCGCCTTCTCGGTCTCCGCCTTCTCGGTCCCCTCGCCCATCGTTCGCTCCACGACCGGGCGGTCCTGCGTCAGCGTGCCCGTCTTGTCCACGCACAGGACGTCCATGGCGCCGAGGTCGTGCAGGGCCGGTAGCCGCTTCACGGTCACGCGGTGCGTGCGGGCCAGGTCGGCCGCGCCCCGTGCGAGGCAGGTGGTGACGACCACCGGCAGCATCTCCGGGGTCAGTCCGACCGCCACCGCGACGGCGAACGGCAGCGTCTCCAGGCCGCGTCCGCGCAGGGCCGCGTCCGCGACGAGCACCAGCGGCGGGGTGAGCAGCATGAAGCGTACGAGGATCCAGGACACGCCCCGTACGGAGCGGTCGAAGGCGCTGGGGTGACGGTGCGGGTGGCGGGAGCGGCGGACGGTGGTGGAGCCGTATCCCGCGGCGAAGCGCGTCCCGGTGCCCGTTGCCGTCACCACCGCCGTGCCGCCGCCGGACGCGACGCTGCTGCCCTGGAAGCAGAGGTGCGGGGAGTCGAAGGAGGGAGGAGGGGCGGCGGTTCCACCGCCCGCCGGGGGGTCACCGTCCACCGGTGAGTCACCGCCCGCCAGTGCGTCCACCGCGTGCTTGGCAACCGGTGCCGACTCTCCCGTCAGCGCCGCCTGGTTCACGTACAGGCCCGTCGACTTGAGCAGGTGGACGTCCGCCGGGATCAGGTCCCCCGGGGCGAGCCGGACGACGTCGCCGGGGGCCAGTTCGTCGACGGGGAGTTCGCGAGGTGCCGGTGGTGCGCCCTCGCGGGGGCGGCGCAGGACCGTGGCCGTGGTGGGCACCAGGTCGCGCAGCGCGGCCATCGCACGGTCGGCGCGGTGTTCGCCCGTGGACCGGAGCGCGCAACTGACCGCCACCAAGGCCGTGATCACACAGGCCGTGCCCCAGGCGGCGACGGCGGCGGAGACCAGGCCGAGGCAGAGCAGGACGGCGGTGAAGGGGTCGTGCAGGGCCCGTATGAAGCGGCCGGGCCACGGCACGGTCCGCCGGGTCGGCAGGGTGTTCGGGCCGTGCCGGGCGAGCCGGGCGTCGGCCTCCTCCTCGGTGAGACCGCGCGGCCCGGACTCCAGCGAGCGCAGGACCGTGAGCGTGGTGGGCCCGGCCGCCGAACCGTCAGACACCGGTTCCGCGGAGGCCGCCCGCCGGGGCCCGTGACGCCAGCTGCGTGACCAGGAGCCGTACCACCCTCACCACATCCGGGTCCGCGGCGAAGTACACCATTCTGCGGCCCTCTCGGCGTGCGCCCACCAGGCCCGCGAGCTTCAGTTTGGTCAGGTGCTGGCTGACGGCGGGGAGCGCGCCGCCCACCCGCTCCGCGAGACCCGTCACGTCGCTCTCGCCCTGCGCGAGGGCCCACACGATGTGCAGCCGTGCCGGTGAGGCGAGCAGGCCGAAGGCGGACGCCGCCTCCGCGAGCAGTTCGGCGGGCGGGTCCGGCGCGCCCGGCGGACGGGGCGGGTCGTCGTGGCCGTCGGCAGCCGTCGTCATCCGCCGCCCTCTCTTTCCGCCCACTGTCGTCCCTCCCGCCGTGCCGGGTCAGTCTAGGTGGCGGGTACGACCGTGAGCGGCCTGAGTGACCTGCGCCGCTGTCCGCCGAAAGGATCGGCGCGGGCGGGGCTTCTGCGGCATGCTGGCCGGGTTCGAGGACCACGCAACACGCAAGAGGACCAAGTAACACGAAAGGAAGGCGCTCGTGGGCGACTGGATACGTTGCTTCCACCCCGCACCCACCGCCGGGACCCGTCTGCTCTGCTTCCCGCACGCGGGCGGTTCGGTCAGCGCCTATCACGCGCTGTCGGCCGCCGTCACGGGCGTCGTCGATCCGGTGCTCGTGCAGTACCCGGGCCGCCAGGACCGGTACGGGGAGCCGTTCGCCGAGGGGGCGGACGAGGTCGTCGACGCCGTGCTCGCCGCGCTGCCCGCGTGGGACGACGGCAGGCCGCTCGCCCTGTTCGGGCACAGCATGGGCGCACTCCTCGCGTTCGAGACCGCGCGGCGCATGGCGGCCGAGGGGCGCACGCCCGCCGCCCTGATCGTGTCCGGGCGGCGGGGGCCCTCGCTTCCCTGGCGGCCCGCGGGAGGGCGGCCGGTGCGGGAGATGTCCGACGACGAACTCGTCGCCGACATGCGGAAGTTGTCCGGCACGGAGAGCGAGGTGCTGTCCTCGCCCGAGCTGCGTCCGCTCTTCCTGCCGCCGGTCCGCGCCGACTACCGGATCGTGGACGACTACGTGTACCGCGACGCTCCCCCGCTGGACTGCCCGCTCTCCGTCCTGACCGGGGACGACGACCCGCGCGTCACGATCGAGGGCGCGCGCGCCTGGCAGCGCGAGACGCGGGGCGCCTTCTCCTGTCACGTACTGACCGGCGGGCACTTCTTCCTCGACGACCACCTGCCGTACGTCACCGACGTCATCGCCGCCGCGCTCCCGGACCGGAGCGCGACGACGACGTGAGCCTGCGGGCTCCGAGCGCCCGCGGGTTGCGGTGAGCTCGCGAACTCACCGCGACCTGCGGGCTACTCCGCCTCGAACTCCGACAGGAGCGCGTCCAGCGAGTCCTCCGCCCCGTCCTGCTCCTTCGCCCCGACGATGCGGTCCGCGAGTTCGGGGAGGGTCAGCTCCTCCAGGAACAGGGTGATGGGCACCTCGATGCCGAAGTCGTCCCGGAGCCTGCCGACCAGGTGCACGGCGGTCAGCGAGTCGCCGCCCGCCGCGAAGTAGGTCGTCTCCGGGCCGACCGGGCCCTCCAGGCCGAGGGCCTCGGCGAGGAGCGCGGAGACGGCCTTCGTCAGGTCGGACGACGCCTCGCCGTCCGGGGCGGCGGCTGCTTCCTCCGTCCGGCGCGAGAGCGTGAGCGCGCCGAAGCTCTCCCCCGCGAACGGGTACGTCGGCAGGCTCACCCTGCGGCCCCGGTCCGCCTCCTCCGGCCACGGGACCGCGCCGCCCTTCAGCCACAGCTCGCCGAGCCCGCGCAGCCCGTCGGTGTCGGGGCCGCCGTCCGTGTCCTCGCCGGGACCGCGACGGCCCTCCGCGAACGCCGTCAGCCGCTCGGCCGCCTGTGCCGGGTCCGATGCCAGGACGTACGCGCGTACGTCCATGGGGGTGCGGCCGGTGCGCAGCGTGTGGGCGGCATCGGCGAGGGAGGGCGCGTCGGGGGCGCGCAGGGCGGTCGCGAGCCGGGCCGCGACCGCGGTGAGGTCCTTGTCCGTGCGGGCGGAGAGGGCGAGGAGCTCGGTGCGCCCCGGCGTCGCCGTGGTGCCGGGGGCCGCGAGGCGGTCCGGTGCCTGTTCCAGGACGACGTGGACGTTCGTGCCGCCGATGCCGAGCGAGCTCACCCCTGCGCGGCGCGGTCCCCCCTCCGTGCCCGGCCAGGGGGCGGCGCGGTCCACGACGCGGAACGGCGAGGCGTCCAGGCGCAGTTCGGGGTGGGGGCGGGTGACGTTGACGGTGGGCGCCAGCGTGGCGTGCTCCAGCATGAGCACCGCCTTGATGAGCGAGGCCACGCCCGCGGCCGCGTCCAGGTGGCCGATGTTCGACTTCACGGAACCGATGCCGATTCCGGTGGCGGTTCCAGTGCCGGTGCCGGTTTCGGTTCCGGTGCCGGTTTCGGTTCCGGTTCCGGTGCCGGTTCCGGTTCCGGTTCCGGTGGCTGTGGCGGGGCCGTCGGCTCCGGGGGCCCCGGCCGTGAACGCCGCGGTGGCCGCCGCCAGTTCGATGCGGTCGCCCAGTTCCGTGGCCGTGCCGTGCGTCTCCACGTACTGGGCCTCGGAGGGGGCGAGGCCCGCCGCCGACCACGCCTCGACGACGGCCGCGGTCTGCTGCTCGACGCCGGGAGCGGTGAAGCCGACCTTCGTGGCGCCGTCGTTGGTCAGGGCGCTGCCCCGCACGACCGCGCGGATCGGGTCGCCGTCGGCGAGCGCGTCGGTGAGGCGGCGCAGCACGACCACGCCCACGCCGCTGCCGGGCACGGTGCCGCCCGCCCGCTCGTCGAAGGGGCGGCAACGGCCGTCGGAGGAGAAGATGCCGCCCTCGTAGTGGACGTACCCCTGCCTGCGGACGGTGTCGACGCTGACGCCGCCCGCGAGCGCGGTGTCGCACTCGCCGAGGAGGAGCGCCTGGGCGGCGAGGTGTACCGCGGTCAGCGAGGTCGAGCAGGCCGTCTGCACGGTCAGGCTCGGGCCCTCGAGGCCGAGGCGGTAGGAGATCCAGGGGGCGAGGAACTCCCGGTCGGTGAGGATGCGGATCTGCATCGCGCCGATCGACGCGGCGAGGCGCCGGTCGGTGTGGGCGGCCAGCATGTGCTCGGTCGGGCTGCCGCCGACGTAGACGCCGGTGCGGTCCGGCGCGGCGAGCGGGTCGCGGCCCGCGTCCTCCAGGGCGGCCCAGGCGGTCTCCAGGAGGATCCGGTGCTGGGGGTCGAGGGCGGCCGCCTCGGTGCGGTTGAAGCCGAAGAGGTCGGCGTCGAAGCGGTCGGCGTCGGCGAGGTACCCCTTGGCGGGCACGTGGTCGGGGCCGCCGAGCTCCGCCGGGTCCGCGCCGTCGGCGAGGAGTTCGTCCTCGGTGAAGTCGGCGATGGAGCAGACGCCGTCGCGCAGGTTCGCCCAGTAGGCGTCCAGGTCGGGGGCGCCGGGGAACCGCCCGCTCATCCCGACGACGGCGATGGCGGATTCGAGAGCCGGGTCGAGGGTGGGGTCGATCATCGTGGCGTGCCCTTCCTGGAGCGGAGCCGTTGTGCGGCTGCTGTCTGGCGTGCGCGGCGGTCGTCGCCCCTGCGCTGTGCCGCTGTGGCGGTGGCGGGGGGCTCGGTGGCCGCGTCGGACGCCCGGTCGAGGTGTGCCGCGACCGAGGCGACGGTGGGGTGGCGGAACAGGTCGACGAGGGAGAGTTCACTGCCCTCCGCCGTCTCGCGGAGCGCGGCGAGAACGCCCAGCATCCGTACCGAATTGCCGCCCAGGTCGAAGAAGTTGTCGTGGACGCCGACCCGGTCCAGGGTCAGCGCGCGGGCCCACACCTCGGCCACGCGCGCTTCGGTGGCGGTGCGCGCGGCGACGTACGTACGCGCCGAATCGCCTCGCTCGGCCGCGGGTTCGGGAAGCCGCGCCCGGTCGATCTTGCCCGAGCGGTTGAGCGGCAGCTCGTCGAGGTGGACGTAGAGCTCCGGCAGCATGTAGCCGGGCAGCCGCTCGGCGAGGTGGGCGCGCAGGGAATCGTCCGAGAGGGTCGCTCCCTCGCGGCGCACGACGTACGCGACGAGGCGCTGCTCGGCGCCGGTGCCGCACACGGCGGCCGCGGCGACCGCCACGTCCGGGAAGCCTGCCAACAGCGCCTCGATCTCGCCGAGTTCGATACGGACGCCACGCAGCTTGACCTGGGAGTCGGAGCGGCCGAGGTAGTGGATGCGGCCGTGCGCGTCGATGCGGGCGAGGTCGCCGGTGCGGTACATCCGGGCGCCCGGCGGGCCGTACGGATCGGCGACGAAGCGTTCGGCGGTCATGCCGGGGCGGCCGATGTAGCCGCGGGCCAGCGAGGCACCCGCGATGTAGACCTCGCCGGTCACGCCGGTCGGGACCGTGCGCAGGCGGTCGTCGAGGACGTGGACGCGCGAGCCGGGCACCGGCCTGCCGATGACCACGGGTTCGCCGGGTTCGAGGTCGGCGGTGGTGGAGTAGACGGTGGCCTCGCTGGGGCCGTACGCGTCGACGATCCTGCGGCCCGGCTCGCTGAGCCGCTCGACCAGTTCGGCCGGGCAGGCCTCGCCGCCGACCGCGAGCGTCCGCAGCTCGGGCAGGCGCCCGGTCACGTCGGGCAGCAGCATCGCGGCGGACGGCGGCAGGAACACGTATGTGATGCGCGAGTCCCGAAGGCGGGCGAACAGCGCGTCGCCGAGCCGTTCGTCGTCCCCCGCGATGTGCAGCTCGGCGCCCGCGACCCAGGGGAAGAACAGGTCGGAGACGGCTACGTCGAAGCCGAACGACACGAACTGCAGCACGCGGTCGTCGGCGGTGACGGGGAACGCGGGCCGCACGGCCATGGTCAGGTTGACCAGTGCGCGGTGCTCGACGGCGACGCCCTTGGGCACGCCCGTGGAGCCGGAGGTGAACAGGACGTACGCGAGGTCTTCGGGGGACGGCGCGGGGCCCGGCTCCCCCCGCTCCCCCGGCTCCCCCGCCGGCTCGTCCACGCGCAGGCACGGCACGTCCAGCGCCTCCCCCTGCTGCGCGGTCTCCGCCGCCGTCAGGAGCAGCCGCGTACCGGAGGCCTCGACCATGTGCGCGAGGCGGGTGTGCGGGTGGGCCTGGTCCAGGGGGACGTACGCGCCGCCCGCGCGGAGCACCGCGAGGGCGGCGACGCCCATCTCGGCCGAGCGGGGCAGCAGCAGGCCGACCCGGACGCCGGGGCGCACCCCGCGGGTGCGCAGCCGGGCCGCCAACCGGTCGGCCGCGGCGAGGAGTTCGCGGTAGCTGTAGCGGACGTCACCGCAGACCAGGGCGGTGGCGTCGGGCCGTGCGGCGGCGACGTCCGCGATGATGTCGGGCACCAAGCGGTCCGTGGGCGCGGCCTCCGCGGTGCGGTCGGCGGCCTCGACGGCGCGGGCGCGGTCGGCGGCCGGGACGGCGTCCAGGGTCACGAGCGGGGCGTCGGGGCGGGCGAGGGCCGCGTCGAGGAACGTCTCGAAGGCGCGCGCCCAGGCGCGGACGGTGGCCGCCTCGAAGAGGTCGCTGCGGTAGATGAACTGCGCGGCGAGGTCTCCGTCGCCGCGCGATCCGGCTTCGCTCGATCCACGTTCGCTCGATCCAGCTTGGCCCGATCCACCTTCGCTCGATCCGCCTTCGCTCTCCCCCGCGGGGGACCCCCAGCGCTCGACATGCAGATGGAAGTCGAACTTGGCGGTGTCCAAGGCCAGTTCGACGCGCTCGACGCGGGCGCCCGCGAGCCCGAGGGTCAGGTCCGTGTCGTCGTCGTACGCGAAGATCACCTGCACCACCGGGTCGTGGCTGGTCTCGCGGGACGGGGCGAGCGCGTCCACGACGGCCTCGAACGGGGCGTCCTGGTACGGCTGTCCGGCGAGCAGGGCGGCGCGGATCCGGCCGATCAGCTCGCCGTAGGACGGGTCGCCGGAGAGGTCGACGCGCAGCGCCAGGGTGTTGGTCAGCATGCCGACCATCTCCTGGAGCTCGGGCCTGTCGCGCCCGGACACCGGGTAGCCGATCACCAGGTCGTCGCGGCCGCTGAGGCGTCCGAGGAACGCGGCGTACGCGGCGAACAGGGCCATGAACGGCGTCCCGCCCCGCGCGCGGGCCGCCTCGGCCAGGCGCGCGCGGACGCCGCCGCGCAGCAGGAACCGCTCGCTGCCGCCCGCGGCCGTGCGCACCGCGGGGCGCGGCCGGTCCAGGGGCGGCGAGAGGACCTCGGGCGCCCCGCGCAGCCGGGCGGCCCAGTGTGCCACGGCTTCGGCACAGCCGCCCTCGGCCTGGCGCTCGCGCTGCCAGACCGCGAAGTCCGGGTACTGGAGCGGGAGTTCGGGGGCTTCGTGGAGCACTCCCCTGGACTCGTCCGCGTACGCGGCGGACAGGTCGCGCAGGATGATGCCGAGGGACCAGCCGTCGCAGATCAGATGGTGGGCGACGAGCAGCACGCGGTGGCTGCCGTCGTCGACGGCGTACACCGCGCACCGCAGCAGCGGTCCCGCCTCCGGGTCGAAGGGGAGGGCGGCGTCGGCACGCAGCCGCGCCTCCGCCTCCCGCGTCGGCACGTCCTTCTCGACCACCAGGTGCGCCCGGCCGGACGCGGCGACGATCTGCGTCTGCGTGCCGTCGGGCGCGGTGCGGAAGACGGTGCGCAGCGACTCGTGGCGGGCCACGAGGCCGTCCAGCGCGCGCGTGAACGCGCCGAGGTCGAAGGGGCCGTGCACGGCGAAGGCGGCGGGCACGTTGTACTGGGCGGTGCCGGGGTTCATCCGGTCGAGGACCAGGAGCCGGCTCTGGGCGTCGGAGACGGGGAACTCGTACTCCTCGACGGCCGCATGGGCCGCCGGGTCCAGGACGGCCGCTTGGGCCGCCGGGTCCAGTGTGTCGTCCACTGGTTCACTCTCCCTGGAGGATCTGTTCGAGAACCGCGCCGATCCGGGCCGCGGGTTCCGGGTCGAGCACCTCGACGTGCGCACAGGGCAGTTCGTGTGCGTCGACGGCCTCGGCGGCGCGCCGCCAGGCCTCCGCCTTGGTCTCGGTGGGGATGGCCTCGGGGTCGCGGGTGGCGGCGAAGAGGGTCACGGTGCCGTCGTAGGGACGGGACGGCATCCACCTCCGGCCGAGGACCACGTGACTGGCGACGGCCCGGGTCAGGGTGGCGATGCGGCGCTCGTCGATGCCGTCGAGGACGCCGCCCTCCTCGCGGAGGATCTGCCGGGCCACGTCGTCGACGACGGCGGGGGCCAGCGGGGTGCGGGCGGTCTCGGGCGGCTTGGGCATGGCGTCCACCACCGCGAGCAGCGCGACCTCCTCGCCTGCCGCGCGCAGCCGTACCGCCATCTCGTGGGCGACGAGGCCTCCGAAGGACCTGCCGAGCAGGAGGTAGGGGCCGCGCGGCCGGACGGCGCGGATGCGCTCGACGTACTCCTTCGCCATCTCGGCGACGCTGCCGTGGAGTTGAGGATCGTCCTCGGTCAGGGCCGGGGTCTGCAGGGCGTGGACCGGGCGTCCTGGGGCGAGGTGGGGCAGCAGCGCGGTGAAGGCCCAGCCGATGCCGAGCCCGGGGTGTACGCAGAACAGCGGCGTGGCGTCGCCCTCCGCGCGGAGGGTGATCAGCGGGGCGAGGCCTTCGGTGGCGTCCGTCCTCGGCGCGTCGATGCGGGCGACGAGGGCGGCGGGGGTGGGCGCCGCGAAGACCGTGGCCACGGGGACGCGCTCGCCCCAGGCCTTCTCGATCGCCCCGACGAGGCGCAGCGCGCTCAGCGAGTGCCCGCCGGCGGCGAAGAAGTCCGTGTCGGGCCCGACCTCCGCGAGGCCGAGCACCTCGCCGAACAGCGCGCACAGTTCCTTCTCCCGCACGGTGCGCGGCGCCCGCGAAGCCACCGCCCCGGCCCCTGCGGCGGGTTCGGGCAGCGCGGCCAGGTCGGCCTTGCCGTGCGGGGTGAGCGGCACGGCGTCGATACGGGCCCAGGCGGTGGGGAGGAGATGCGCGGGCAGAACGCGGGCGGCGGCTTCGCGGACGGGGGCCAGCGGGTCCGTCGCCGACTCGTCCCCCTCCCCCGGCACCACCCACGCCACCAGTCGCTTGCCCCCGTCCGGCGCGGGCCTCGCGGCGACCACCGCTCGGGTCACCCCGGGGCAGGTCGCCAACGCCGCCTCGATCTCGGCCGGTTCGATGCGGAAGCCGCGGATCTTCAGCTGGCCGTCGGCGCGGCCCGCGAACTCCAGGGCGCCGTCGGGCCTCCTGCGGGCCAGGTCGCCCGTGCGGTACATCCGGGCGCCGGGGCCGCCGTACGGATCGGCGACGAAGCGCTCCGCCGTGGCGCCGGGACGGCCCAGATAGCCGTGGGCGAGTCCCGCCCCGGCGACGTACACCTCCCCCACGCCGCCGTCGGGGACGGGTCGCAGCCGGGCGTCGAGGACGTGAACACGGGTGCCGTCGAGGGGCGTACCGATCGGCACCGGCCCCGCGGCAAAGGGCTCTGTGACGCGGGGCTCCGTGACGAGGGGCTCCGTGACGCGGTGGGCCGTGGCGAACACCGTGGTCTCGGTGGGCCCGTAGCCGTTCACGACGGTCGTGCCCGCGCAGTGTTCCCGTACGCGGCGCACGGACTCGGGGTCCACGACGTCGCCGCCGGTCCACACCTCGTCGAGGCCGCGCAGCGCCTCGGGCGCCAACTCCGCGACCGTGCGGAACAGTTCGGCGGTGAGCCACAGCGCGGTGACGCGCCGCTCCGGCAGGACCCGCGCCAGCAGGGCGGGCGTGACGCGCTCGTCGGGGCAGACCACCACCGTGCCGCCGGTCAGGAGCGGGGCCCACACCTCGTAGGTGGCGGCGTCGAAGGTGTGCGGGCTGTGCAGCAGGACGCGACGGTGCGCCGCGCCCTCGAAGCGGTGGTCGGCGGCGAGTTCGACGAGGGCACGCTGCGGGACGACGACACCCTTCGGCTCGCCGCTGGACCCGGAGGTGTACATCACGCAGGCGGCAGAGTCGGGGTGCGCGGGGTCACCGAAGGGTGACTCCGGCGAATCATCACGTACGCCCAACTCGCGCGTACCCATTGGCAGTTGCACGAGGGATTCGCCGTCCGTCAGGACCAGCTCCGCCGACGCCCCGCCGATCAGACGGGCCAGTCGCTCCGGCGGCTGCGACGCGTCCAGCGGCAGCCAGCACGCCCCCGCCTTGAGCACCGCGAGCTGGGCGACGACCAGCGATGCCGAGCGGCGGAGCAGCAGGCCCACCGTGGCGCCCGGGACGACCCCGGCCCCGGCGAGGCGGCGGGCCACACGGTCCGACTCCGCGTCGAGACGGGCGTACGTGAGGGTCTCGCCGTCGGCCTCGACGGCGGGGGCGTCCGGCGTGCGGGCCGCCTGCGCGGCGAACCGGCCCGTCACGGTGGCCGGTTCGGCCGCGCGACCATGAGCCGCGCCGGCGGACCGGGCGAGCAGGGCCCGGTGCTCCGCCTCGGGGAGCACGTCGATCCCGCCGACCGGCGCCTTGAAGTCGCCCGTCAGCTGCTCGAAGGCCCGCACCATGCGCGCGGCGACCGCGTCGGCGGAGATGCCGTGGCGACAGCTCACGGAGAGGAGCATCCGCTCGCCCGCGACGACGGCGAGCGTCACGGGATAGTGGGTGGCGTCCTGTACGTCGAGGACGCGCACCGTGTCCGGCCCCTCCTGGCCCGCCTCGGCGCCGCGCGGGAAGTTCTCGAACGCGAGGAGGGAGTCGAAGAGTTCGCCCGACCCGGCACCCGCGACCCGCTGCACCTCGGCGAGGCGCGCGTGGTGGTGCGCGCCGAGGCGGGACTGCTCGTCCTGGATGCGGGCGAGGAGCTCCGCGACTGTCTCCTCGTCGCGCAGCCGGATACGCACGGGCAGCGTATTGATGAACATGCCGACCATCTCGCCGACCCCGGGCAGGTCGTGCGGGCGGCCCGACACGACCCCGCCGTAGACCACGTCGCGCGCGCCGGTCATCCGGGAGAGCACCAGGGCCCACGCGGCCTGGGTCAAGGTGTTGAGGGTGACACCGGCCTCGGCGGCGCGGCGCACCAGGGCGGCGGTCAGCTCGGCGGTGAGGTGGAGCCGGAGCGCGTCGGGCTCCCCTGCGACATCCGCGGCGTCCACGATGCCCGGACCGCCCGCACCCCCCGGACCGCCCGAACCGCCCACCGCGTGGCCGGGCACGAGCGGCGCCGGGCGCTCAAGGCCCGCGAGAGCTTCGCGCCAGGCCTCCCGGGCCAGGCCCTGATCCTGGCGGCTCAGCCACAGCGCGTACTGCCGGTAGGGCACGGCGGGCGGCAGGGGCGCGCCGGTCACCAGCGCCGCCAGGTCGCGCTCCAGGATCGGCACCGACCAGCCGTCGATCAGGATGTGGTGGAAGGACAGGACGAGTTCCTGCCCGGTGTCGTGCCGCACGAGCGCGGCGCGGACCAGCGGCGGGCGCACCGGGTCGAAGCGGCGCCCGCGGTCCTCGGCGAGGAACTCCTCGATCCCGGCGTCCACTTGGCCAAGCTCGCGCCCCGTCAGGTCGACCTCGGTCCACGGCACGTTCACCGCGTTCGGGATCACCTGCACGGGACGGTCGAGCCGCTCGTACCGGAAGCAGGCGCGCAGGTTGGGGTGGCGCTCCATGAGGGCGGCGAGCGCGCCGCGCACCGCGTCCGCGGTGATCGCGGGGCCGACGCGGAGGCGGGTCTGGACCAGATAGGGATCGGGCCCCTCGGTGTCGCGCACGGCGTGGAAGAGCATGCCTTCCTGGCCGGGGGCGAGCGGCAGGACGTCTGCGATGCGCGCGCTCACCGGCCCCCCTCCGCCCCGGGGTCGGCGTCGAGGAAGTCCATGTCGCCCTCCAGCATGGCCAGTTGGTCGGCCGACAGGTCCACCAGCGGGAAGTCGGACGGGGTCGCGCCGACCGGGCCGCCCTTCTCCGTCTCGTCCGCGAGGGCGGCGAGCGCCTCGCGCCAGAGCCGGGCGAGTTCGCGCACCTCGTCCTTGGCGACGACCTCTTCGGCGTACGAGAAGGTCGCCTCCAGGATCAGTCCGTCCGCGCCCTCCTTGGCGAGGGCGTCGACCTCGACGGCGTGGCCGAGCGGCACCGCGCCGGGTCCCGCGTCGAGCAGTTCGCCGCCCGCGGCGTCGTCGGAGGCGAGCCGGCCCAGGTAGTTGAACCGCACGTCCGGCACGGGCAGTTCGGCCAGCTCCTGGGCCGTGTGCGGGTTGAGGTGGCGCAGGAGGCCCCAGCCGATGCCGCCGTTCGGCACCGCGCGCAGCTGCTCCTTGACGGCCTTGAGCGCCTCGCCCGGCCCGCCGTGGTCCGGCTGCCCGATGTCGAGCAGCACGGGGTACTGCGTGGTGAACCAGCCGACGGTGCGGGACACGTCCGCGGGGCGGGACAGCACCTCCCTGCCGTGGCCCTCCAGGTGGACGAGGAGGCCGGTGCCGGAGCCCCTCTGGCGTACGGCCGCGACGGTCAGCGCGCTGAGCAGGACCGCGTCGGGGCCGCAGTTGAAGGCCGCGGGCAGCGCGGTGAGCGCGGCCTTGGTGAGGTCGGCGGGCAGGTCGACGGTGACGGTCGCGCGGCGGGCACCGGCGCCCCGGCCGGCGGCGATCCCGGCGTCGTCCGCCTCCTTGAACTGACCCTGCCACCAGGGGAGTTCGGCATCGACGAGCTCGGGCCTCCCGGCCTCGTCGGCGAGCAGGGCGGCCCACCGGCGGAAGGAGGTCGCCGGGCGCGGTGCCGCTTCGGCGTCCCCGGCGACGGCGGCCGCGAGCTCGGGCCCGATCACCCGCCATGAGACGCCGTCGACGGCCAGGTGGTGCAGGGTCAGGAGCAGCAGGCCCCGCCGTCCAGGGCCGGCGTCGAGCCAGACGGCGCGCATCATCTCGCCGTCCTCCGGGGCCAGGCGCGTGGAGGCCGCCAGCTGCCGGGCGCGGGCTTGGGCGTCGCTCTCCCCCTCGACGGCCACGCGCACCAGGTCGGCCCCCGCCGGGACCCCCTCGGTGACCTCGGCCTCCAGCTCCTCCCGCAGCAGCCGCATCCGCAGCGCCCCGTGCCGTTCGGCGAGTCCGCGCACGGCGGCCGCCATGCGCCGCTCGTCCGTGCCGGGCGGCACGGGGAACGCCATCGACTGGGTGAACGCCCAAGGGTCGCCGCCCTGTTCGAGCCACCACCGCATCACGGGGGTGAGCGGGAAGCGGCCCGCGTCGGGAACGTCCGCGCCGTTCTCGTCGGCGGCCGACGACCGTGCGTGCAGGGCAAGTTGGGCGGGCGTGCGGAGGGTGAACAGGTCGCGCGGGGCGAGGACGATCCCGGCCGCCGAAGCCTGGCCCGCCAGCTGGATGGCCATGATGCTGTCGCCGCCGAGCCGGAAGAAGTCGTCGTCGGCACCGGCCTCCTCGACGCCGAGGACCCGTGCGAAGAGGTCGCACAGCTCCTTCTCGCGGGCGGAGGCGGGCGCCCGCGTCGCGGTGGCGGCGCGGGGCGCGGGCAGGGCGGCGCGGTCGAGCTTTCCGCTGCGGGTCAGGGGCAGTTCGGGCAGCTCCACGAGGTCCGCGGGGACCATGTGCGCGGGCAGCCGGGTGGCGGCGTACGCGAGGAGGGCGTTCGGGTCGACGGCGTGGCCGGGGGCGGGCACCGTGTAGCCGATGAGCTGCGGCCTGCCGGTGGTGTCGTCACGGACGACGGCGGCCGCCTGAGCCACCGCCGGGTGGTCGGCCAGGGCGGCGGCGATCTCGCCGGGTTCGATGCGCAGGCCGCGCAGCTTGACCTGTTCGTCGGTGCGGCCCAGGTAGTGGAGGGTGCCGTCGTCGTCGCGGTACGCCAGGTCGCCCGTGCGGTACATGCGGGAGCCGGGCGCGCCGTACGGGTCGGCGACGAAGCGTTCGGCGGTCGCGGCGGGGCGGCCGAGGTAGCCGCGGGCCAGGCCCGCCGACGAGAGGTACAGCTCGCCCGCGACCCCGGTGGGCACCGGGCGCAGCCGGGCGTCCAGGACGTGGACGGTGGTGCCCGCGACCGGGGTGCCGATGGGCGGGGCCGTGCCGTCGCCGGTCAGCGGGCCCGAGAGGGTGGCGGCGACGGTGGCCTCGGTGGGCCCGTACGCGTTGTGGAAGCGGCGGCCGCCGACGGCCCAGCGGGCGACCAGGGCGGGCGGGCAGGCCTCCGCGCCGACCGCGAGGGCCCGCAGGTGCGGGTACGGCGCATCGGGCACCGACGCGAGGACCGAGGGCGGCACCATCGCGCAGGTGATGCGCCGCTCGGCGATGACGGTGCCGAGCGCGTCGCCCGCGAGCGGCCCCGGCGGCGGCACGACGAGGGTGCCGCCGGGCCCGAAGGCCATGCACATCTCGGCGACGGAGATGTCGAACGCCGGTGAACCGAGCTGCAGCACACGGGAGTTCGCGTCCAGCGCGAAGCGGTCCACGAGGCTGCGGGTGAGCGCGGCGACTCCGGCGTGGGTGACCACGACGCCCTTGGGGGTGCCGGTGGATCCGGAGGTGTGGATGACGTAGGCGGGCCGTGCGGGCTCCAGGGCGGTGGCGGGCAGGGGCACGCCGTCGTACACGTGCTCGTCCAGGACGAGCACCGGCAGGTCCGTCCGAGGCAGCACGCCCGCTTCGGCGGTGGGCGCGTCGGTGACGAGCAGCACCGGAGCGGCGTCGTCGAGGGTGCGGCGGATGCGCTCCGCCGGGTAGTCGGGGTCGACCGGCAGATAGGCGGCGCCCGCCCGCTGCACGGCGAGCGCGGCCACCGGCAGCTCGGCGCCACGGCCGAGGGCGAGCGCGACGGTCCGCTCGGGCCCCGCGCCGTGCCGCGCGAGCAGACCCGCCAACCGGTCGACGCGGTCGGCCAGTTGGGCGTACGTCAATGAGGTGCCGTCCCCCTCGACGGCGAGCGCGTCGGGGGTGCGGGCGGCGTGCCGGGCCACCGTGTCCGGCAGCGTCTCGGGCTCCGGCGCCGCGGGCCCCGCCGCCAGGGCGAGGACACGGCGGCGCTCGTCGGCGGGCAGCACGTCGAGGTCCCGCAGGAGCGCGGTCGGCTCTGCGGTGACCTGTTCGAGCAGCGCGAGATAGCTGTCCGCCCAGCGGTTCACGGCCTCGGGGGTGAACAGCTCGGTGCGGATCTCGAAGCTGCCGTCCATGCCGTCGCCGCTGTCCCGCACGACGCCGACGAGGTCGTGCTCGCCGCCGGTGTGGATGCGCTCGGGCTCGGCGAACTCCCGCACGGCGGAGACGCTCGGCTGCTCCGTCAGATGCATGAACACCCACTGGAACAGCGGGGAGCGGCCCGCGCTGCGCTCCGGCGCCGCGGCCGAGACGATGCGGCCCACCGGCACGTCGGCGCCCGCCATCAGCGCGGGGAAGTCGGTGCCGAAGCGGGCCAGGACGTCCGCGAAGGAGTCCTCCTCCGTGATGCGCCAGCGGGTCGGCACGGCGTTCATCACGTACCCGATGACCTGGTCGAGGCCCTTGGCCGAGCGGTTGGCGACGGGCGTGCCGAGCACCAGGTCGTCGGCGCCGGACACGCGGTGCGCGAGGATCGCGAAGGCCGTCATGAGGACGACGTACACGGAGGCGCCGCGCTCGCGGGCCAGCGCGCGGACGGCTCGTGAGGTGGGCGCGTCCACGCGGAAGCGGATCTGGACGATGCCGTCCTCGCCGGCGTCCGGGCTGCCGTGGCCGGGGACCGTCAGCGGGCCCGGCGGCTCTGCCAGGTAGCGGCGCCAGAAGTCCAGGCGCTGCCCGAAGACCCCGGCCTGCTCCAGCTCGGCCTGCCAGGAGGCGAAGTCGGCGTACTGGATCGCGGGGCGTGTCAGCTTCGGTTCGGTGCCTTCGCGCACGGCGCGGTACGCCTCGGCGAACTCGGCCTGCAGGACGTCGAAGGACCACCAGTCGGTGATGATGTGGTGGACGCTCAGCATCAGCGTCGTACGGGTGTCGTCGACGCGTACGAAGCGGCCTCGGATCAGCTGCTCGCTGCCCTCGCCGCTCGCGCCGGCCAGGTCGAACGGGCGGCGGCGGAAGGCGCGGAAGGCCTCCTCGATGGTCGTGCCGGTGCCGCGCAGGTCCTCGCGCTCCAGGACGAAGGGGCCCTCGTCGGGGAAGTCGACGCGCGGGTCGTCCGCCGTGCCGGAGATGCGGGTGCGCAGGATGTCGTGGTGGCGCTGGACGAGGGTGAGCGCGGCCTCCAGGTGGGCCGGGTCGACGGGCCCGTCCTGCCCGTCGAAGTGGTAGGCGCAGCAGAGGTTCAGGTCCGGGGTGCCGGGATACAGCGACTCGTACACCCACAGGTCCCGCTGGGCGGGGCTGAGCGGGACGGGGCCCTCGGCGTCCCGGGGCGGCACGACCGCGGGGATCTCGTGGGCGCGGCCCGCCTCGACGAGGCGGCGCATCAGCCGGATCCGCTGCTCACCGCTGAGCGCGCTGAACCGGTCGGCCGTGGAAGGGGTGTTCGGGCTCACTGCGCGGCCTCTCTCAGTTCGGCGAGGCGGTGCAGCCCCGCGAGGACCTCGTCCCGGCCGATGCCGAAGTCGATGAAGCAGGCCACCTCGTCGCAGCCCAGGTCGCGCAGGTCGGCGAGCATCTTGGCGCAGGTGCCCGGCGAGCCGAGCAGGCTGCCCCAGTTCAGATAGCGCTGGAAGGCGAACTCGGTGAGCATGGCGGTCTGTTCGTCGCTCAGCGGCTCGCCCTCGCGGCCCTGTGCCGCGCGGTTGGCCGCGGTCTGCCGCAGGTACGAGGCGAGATACGTCTTCAGGGGCGCGGCGGCCAGTCGGCGCACCTGCGCGTCGTCCTCGCCCACGTAGGTGTGCGCCATGAGGGTCACGCGGCCGCGTGCGTCGGTGCCGCCCTGCTCGGGGGCGGCGGCGCAGGCCGCGCGGTAGCGGGCGATCTTCTCGGCGAGTTCGTCCCTGCTCTGTCCGACGGTCGCGCCGAGCACTCCGGCGCGCAGGTTTCCTGCGGCCTCCCAGGTCTCCGGGTTGCCGGAGGTGGTGACCCAGAGCGGCAACTCGCTCTGCACGGGGCGCGGTTGGGGTACGACGGCGACGGGCTGTCCGGTGCCGTCGGGGTACTCCACCGCCTCGCCCGCCCACAGTCTGCGCAGCTCGGGGACGGTCTTCAGGGTCCGTTCCCTGCGGTCCTCGTAGTTGCCGGGGGCCAGCGTGAAGTCGGCGGAGTGCCAGCCGGTGGCGACGGAGAGGCCGACACGGCCGTGCGAGAGGTTGTCGACGACCGCCCAGTCCTCCGCGACCTTCAGCGGATGGTGCAGGGGCAGCACGACGCTGCCCGCGCGGATGCCGATGCGCTCGGTGGCGACGGCGAGCGCGGCGCTGAGCACGGGCGGGCTGGGGAAGACCTGGCCCACCTGCTGGAAGTGACGCTCGGGCGTCCACACGGCGTGGAAGCCGAGGCGGTCGGCGGTGCGGGCGACGGTCAGGATGTCGTCGTACGTGTCCGAGTGCCGGGCACCCGTTCCTGGCGCGGCGGTGCTGCCGTCCGCGCCGAAGAACATCACGCTGAGGTCCACGGCCTCTCCTTCTGGTTCGTGCTGATCTGTTCCGTGCCGCTTGGTTCCGTGCCGCTTGGTTCCGTGCTCCCCTGATTCGTGCCGCCCTGGATCGCGCCGCCCTGGATCGCGCCGAGCCGGTTCTGCTGGTTCTGCTGGCGGGGCACGCGTGGCCGCCGCTTGATGGGGGACGGTGCGGGCCCCGCCGGGGCGGGTGTCCGCTCCATCGCGGCGGCGAGGGCGGCGACGGTGGGCGTCTCGAAGAGCTGCGCCGCCGTCACGGGCCGCGCGTCGGTGGTGAGGCGGGCGGCGACCCGCACCGCGCGCAGCGAGTTGCCGCCGAGGGCGAAGAAGTCGTCGTCACGGCCGACCTCGGGGCCGCTCCCGGACCCGCCGAGCACGTCACGCCAGACGGCGGCGACCTCGCGCTCCAGCGGGGAGGCCGGGCCCTGCCGGGTCGCCGGGGAGGCCGGGACGGCCGGGGCCGGGAGCGCGATCCTGTCACCCTCGTCGGCGCGGCGCGGCGGCTCGGTGCCGACGAGCCGCGCCAGCGGGGTCTCCGGGGCCGCGGCCGCCGTCTCCAAGGCCTCGGGCAGCGCGTCCGCGAGCCACGCCACGAAGCTCTCCTCCAGGGAGTCGGCGCGGTACTCGAAGGTGAGCGTGAGGCCCTCCGGCTCGCCACCGGGGCCCGTCGCGTCGGTGACGTCGACGAGCAGTTCGAAGCGGGCCGAGCCGGTGCGCACGACCTCGACTCCCCTGTCCGCGCCGGGGAGTTCGACCTCGGCTCGGGCGTTGTTCTGCAGGGCGAGGACGACGTCGGTGAAGGGCTGCCTGCCGCGCGCCCGCGCCGGGGCCAGCTCGCCCACGACATGCTCGAACGGCACGTCCTGGTGGGCGAAGGCACCGAGGTCGGTGTCGCGGACCCGGGCCAGGAGCTGCCGTGCGCTCGGGTCGCCGGAGACGTCGGTGCGCAGCACGAGCATGTTCACGAAGAACCCGACGACGTCCTCGACTCCGCCGTCGGCCGCGCGCCCGGCGACCGGCGCGCCGATCGCGAGGTCCTCGCCCGCGCCCGCCCGCACGAGGGTCGCGGCCAGCGCGGCGTGCAGGGCCATGAAGAGGGTGGCGCCCTGGGCGCGGGCGGCGTCGACGACACGGGCGTGCGACGTGGCGTCGAGGCGGCGTACGAGGGTGGCGGCACCCTGCCCCGGCACGGCGGGCCGCTCCCGGCGCCTGGGCAGCAGGGGCCCCGCGGCGTCGAGGCCCGCCAACGCGTCGCGCCAGTGGGCGACTTGGCGGGACATGAGCGACGCGGGGTCGGCGGGTGAGCCGAGCCGTTCGGCCTGACGGCGGGCGTGCTCGGCGTAGGAGATGTCCAGGGGCGGCAGCACGGGGCCGTCCGCCATGTCCCCCGCCGTGTCACCCGCACCATCGGCGATGTCGTCGGCGACGTCACCCGCCGCGACTCTGGCGGCGTACGCGCGCGACAGATCGCGGAAGAGTGGCGCGAGCGACCAGCCGTCCCCGGCGATGTGGTGGACCAGGACGAGCAGGGCATGCTCTCCGGGCCGCTCCCGCACGCTGAACAGCGCGCCGCGTACGGGAAGTTCGCGCCGCAGATCGAACCCGTGCCGAGCGGCTTCGTCGATCGCGGCGGCCGCCTCGCCCTCGGTGAGAGTGAGGTGGCGGAACGGGGGCCGCGCGTCGATCCCGTGCAGCACGCGCCGCACCGGGGCGCCGTCGACCTCGTCGAAGACGGTACGGAGCACCTCGTGCCGGGCGACGACGTCCCCGAGGGCGTCGGCGAGCGCGTCCGGGTCGACCGCGCCGCGCAGCCGCACCAGCACGGGCAGGTTGTACGCGGCGCCGGAGCCGAGCCGGTCGAGGAACCACAGCCGGTGCTGGGCGGGCGAGACGGGGAGCGGCGCGGAGGTGCCGCGGGGCGCGGAATCCGCCGCGCCCGCAGGGGACTTGGGCGCGCTGTCGACGTGCGGCGCGAGCCGGGCCGGCGTGGCGGCCTCGAAGAACGTCCGCAGATCGATCTCGGCGCCGAGCCTCGCGTGCACGCGCCCGAGCAGCCGCGCGGCCAGCAGGGAGTGCCCGCCGAACGCGAAGAAGTCGTCGTGAGCACCGACACGGGCGACACCGAGCACTCCGGCGAACAGTGCGCAGAGCGCGCGCACGGTCTCGCTCTCCGGGGCGTCGCCCTCGGCGGCACCGGCCGCGCGGCCCGTAGCCCCACTCGCGGGCAGCGCCCGCCTGTCCAGCTTTCCGTTCGCCGTCAGGGGCAGCGCGTCCAACGGCACGAAGGCCGTCGGGACCAGGAAGTCGGGGAGGAGGCTTTCGGCGTGGGATCGCAACTCTCCCTCCGACGGCGGCTGTTCGCCGCCCCCGCCCGGTACGACGTACGCGACGAGCTGCCGCTCGCCGTCCGGGCCCTCAGGGGTGACCAGGACCGCGGCGCGGTCGACTCCGGGGTGGCGGGCCAGGACGTTCTCGACCTCGCCCGGCTCCACCCGGAAGCCGCGGATCTTCACCTGGTCGTCCGCGCGGCCCCGGTACTCGAAGGTGCCGTCGGGCCGCCGCAGCGCCAGGTCGCCGGTGCGGTACATGCGGGAGCCCGGCGCGCCGTACGGATCGGCGACGAACCGTTCCGCCGTGAGCGACGCCGCGCAGTAGCCGCTCGCCACGCCCGCCCCGGCGGCGTACAGCTCACCCGTCCCGCCGTCGGCGACGTGGGCGAGCCGCTCGTCGAGTACGTACAGCCGCTTGCCCGCCAGCGGACGGCCGATCGGGACGGGACGCCCCTCGCGCACGTCGTCCGGCGTGATCCGGTGGACGGTGAGGAAGACCATGCACTCGACGGGCCCGTAGCCGTTGCCGAGCCGCAGCTCGGGGAGCCGCTGCAGTGCGCGCGCCACGTGCGGGGGCGACAACGCCTCGCCGCCGACGATCAGTTCACGCAGGCCCTCGATGGCCCGCGGGTACTCGTCGACGATCACGTTGAAGAGGGAGCCGGACAGGTACATGGACGTGACGCCGTGCGCGGCGACGAGCCGCGCGATCACCACGGGGTCGGGTCGCCGCCCCGGATGCAGCACGCACGTGCCGCCGTTCACCAGCGGCCCCCACAGCTCCATCGCGAACGCGTCCCAGGACACGGGAGCGCACTGCAGCCACACCGCGCCGGGCCCGAAGGAGGCGAAGTCCTGGCCGGTCAGCGTGGCGGCGACGGCGCGGTGCGGGGCGAGGATGCCCTTGGGGCGCCCGGTCGACCCGGACGTGAACATCACGCACGCGACGTCGCCGGGCTCCGCCCGCACCGCCCCGCGCGCAGGCGGCCGCGCGTGGACGGCGTCTTCGACGTACAGCGAGGCGACCGCGTCGGAGCCCAGCGGCTCCGGCCCGGCGTCCTTGCGGGACAGCACCGCGTCGATCCCCGCGTCCGCCGCCATCCCGCGCAGCCGTCCGGCCGGGAAGCCGGGGTCGAGCATCGCGTACCCGGCGCCCGCCTTGAGCGTGCCGAGCAGCGCCACGGCCATCTCGGCGGAGCGCTCCAGGTACACCCCGACGATGTCGCCGCGCGTCACTCCGCGCGCGGCGAGCAGGCCCGCCAACCGGTCGGCGCGGGCGTCGAGTTCGGCATAGGTCAGCCGTTGGTCCTCGTACACGAGGGCCGTCGCGTCGGGCGTCCGTGCCGCCTGCTCCTCGAACAGCTCATGCACGCACAGCTCACGCACGCACCGCGTCATCCTTCTCACCGCCCTTGCGCTCGGACCCGCCGTCGGCGCCCTCGGCGTCGATGTCCGGGAGGAGTACGTCGATCTGCCTGATGGAGCGGCTCGCCAGGCCCCAGAGCGCGACCGCGAGACCCGCGACACCGGCGAGGAAGAGCATTCCGGCCATGCCGCTGCCCGGTCCGTCGCCGAAGACCGGGCCGAGGAGCGCGAAGGCCCCGGTCCCGTCGGCGGCCTGCGGCTCGAAGACTCCGTCGGCGAGCGGACCCGAGACGGCCGTGGCGAGCGGCACGGAGATCTGCGAGAGGAACATCACCGCGCCGAAGACCCGGCCCTGCCACTCCTGGGGCACCTTGGTCTGCACGATGCCCTGCATCGAGGCGTTGACGACGGTCATGAGCAGCGAGCCGGCCAGCATGGCCGCGCACCAGCCGACGACCCCGCCGACCAGGGCCATGCCGATCTGGGCGGACAGGCACATGCCGACGATGCCGAGCATCATGCCCCGGCCGCGGTTCCGCGGCCCGCCCCAGGCGGCCATCAGCAGACCGCCGACGACTCCGCCGACGCCGATCGCGCTGTTCACGGCGGCGAGCGCGCCGTTGCCCGACTTGATCAGGACCATGGGCTGGATGACGGCGAAGCCGAACACCATGACGAGGTTGACCGTGCAGAAGTTCACGGTCATGTCGCGCAGGCTGGCGTACCGGAAGAGATAGCGCATGCCCTCGACGGCCTCCGCGACGATCTTCGTACGCGGCGCACCCCCGCCCTCGGGGACCTTGTCGCCCTTCATCCGTACGACGCGGATGCCGATGAGCGCGAAGGCGTAGCTCACCAGGTCGATGACGAGGACGGCGCCGATGCCGGACAGGGCGACCATGATGCCGCCGAGCGCCGGGCCGCAGATCCCCGCGGCGCTGCGGGCACCCGCCAACAGGCCGTTGGCGCGGCCCAGTTGGTCCTTGCGCACCAGGAGGGGCACGGCGGCGGTGAGCGCGGGCAGCTGGAAGGCGGCGCAGATGCCGAGCAGGACGGTCGCCGGGTAGACCTGCCACGGTTCGAGGCCGCCGCCGAAGAAGTGCACGAGGGCGAGCAGGCCGACGGTGAGGATTCCGCCCACGTCCGCGATCTGCAGCGCGGACCGTTTGCGGATGCGGTCGATTATCGCGCCCGCGAAGGGACTGAACAGGGCCTGCGGAAGCAGGGCGCAGAGGGACAGCGCGGTGACGGCGGTCGCCTGCTCACCGGTGGACCAGACCTCGATTATGAAAGCGAATCTGAGAACGGCGCTTCCGACCAGTGAGACGGCCTGTCCCGACCAGACGAGCAGCAAGGGGCCGGCGCCCTCAAAGCGCCCGGGACGCCCCCTTTCGGCGTTCCCCGATCCGACCCCGCCCCGTGATTCCTTCTTTTCTTCTCTGCTTTCGCGGTCGTTCACGTCAGGAGCCTGATATCAGGCTCGCGGGACGCAGATCCGTCCAGTTCTCCTCGACGTAGGCCAGGCAATCCGTCCGTGAACTCGCCTCTTGCGCGACGGTCCAGCCGGCGGGCACATCGAGCCACACTGGCCAGATCGAGTGCTGATTCTCGCCGTTCACGAGGACCAGATATTCCGCACCATCATCTTCAAAGGGATTACTGGCCATTTGCCTTAAACCCTCCAGAAATCCTAAAGAATCCCATTGCGTCCGCAGGGATCATCGCGCGGAGGATCTAATTCCATCAAGCAATTGTGATATTGATCACAGGTCACAAAGGGCTGAGAGGGTGCGTTTTGACAGAATTCTGCTGATGGTCAAATCCAGCCATCTGATGGAGGCCCTCTTGACCGCCCGCCGCACCACGGGGTCTGCGCTTTGCAATTTGCCGATCCCCGTCAAGCGGTGTTCTCGCGCCTACGCCGAGGCCCGCCTCTTGGCCGTGGTCTTCTTCGCGGTGGCGGTCTTCTTCTGCGTCGCCGTCTTCTTGGCGGCCGTCTTGCGGGCCGTCGTCTTCGCGGTCGACTTCTTGGCGGGGGCGGCCTTCTTCTTCGCCGACGCCGAGGTCGACGTCGACTTCTTGCCACCCACTTGCTTGGGCGTCGCGGGCGAAGACGTGCGCGGGGAGGTCGACTTGGCGGACGACTTGGCGGGCGACTTGGACGCCGCCGCCTTCTTGGCGCGCCCGCCGCGGCCCTTGAGAGGGGTCACTTCGGCCACGTCGCCGTCCCCGGCGTCCTCGCCGCGCGCCGTGCGGGCCGCGCGGACGCTGTTCTCCAGGGCGGCCATCAGGTCGATGACCTTGCCGCCGCCCGACTCGGCGGCCGGGGCCTGCTCCGCGGGGGCCGTGCCCCCGGCCTTGGCGGCGATCATCTCCTCGACCGCCTCGCGGTAGTCGTCGTGGAGCGTGGAGATGTCGACCTCGCCCAGGGTGTCCATCAGGGCGTCCGCCAGGTCGAGTTCGGCGTCGCGCACGGTGACGTGGGAGTCCGGGGCCACCCCCTCGGGCTCGCGGATCTCGTCCGGCCACAGCAGGCCGTGCATGGCGATCACGTCGTCGACCACCCGCAGCATGCCGAGCCGCTCCTTGCCGCGCAGCGCGAACTTGGCGATGGCCACCTTCTTGCTCCGCTTGAGCGCCTCGCGCAGCAGCGTGTACGGCTTGGCGGCGGGGACGCCGTTCGCCGAGAGGTAGTACGCGGTGTCCATCTGGAGCGGATCGATGCGGTCCGCGGGGACGAAGGAGACGATCTCGATCGTCCTCGCGGTCGGGATCGGCAGCGCGGCCAGGTCCTCGTCCGTGATCGGGATGATCGAGCCGTCGGCGTCCTCGTACCCCTTGCCGATCTCCGCCGACGTCACCTCGCGGTCCTCCAGCTCGCACACCTTGCGGTACCGGATGCGGCCGCCGTCCTCCGTGTGGATCTGACGGAAGGAGATCGAGTGGTTCTCGGTGGCGTTCACGAGCTTGATCGGGATGCTGACCAGGCCGAAGGAGATCGCACCGTTCCATATGGATCGCACGTCCGGCACCTCTCGCTGGGATGGGGGGGGCGGTCGGTTTGTACCGGTTTATGGGACTCTCATCGTATGACGCCGATCACAGAGGTGGAGGGGCGGCGGCTCGCGCTCAGCAATCTGGAGAAGGTCCTGTATCCGGCGAGCGGCTTCACCAAGGGCGAGCTGCTGCACTACTACGCGAGCACCGCGGGCGCCCTCCTGCCGCACCTGAGCGACCGGCCCGTCTCCTTCCTGCGCTACCCCGACGGCCCCGACGGCCAGCGCTTCTTCACCAAGAACGTGCCGCCGGGGACCCCCGAGTGGGTGCGCACCGCCGAGGTGCCCCGCTCCGACAAGACCGCGCGCCAGATCCTCGTACAGGACCTGCCCAGCCTGATGTGGGCGGCCAACCTGGTCACCGAGTTCCATACGCCGCAGTGGCGGGCGGACGCCCCGAAGTACGCCGACCGGCTGGTGCTCGACCTCGACCCCGGCCCTCCGGCCACCGTCGTGGAGTGCTGCCGGGCGGCGCTCCACCTGCGGGAACGGATGACGGCCGACGGTCTCCACGCGTACGCCAAGACATCGGGAAGCAAGGGGCTGCATCTGCTCGTCCCGCTGGAGCCGACGCCCTGCGAACGGGTTACCGGGTACGCCAAGGAGCTGGCCGTCGAGGCCGAGCGCGAGCTGCCCGCCCTCGTCGTGCACCGCATGACGCGCAGCCTGCGCCCCGGCAAGGTCTTCGTCGACTTCAGCCAGAACGCCGCCGCGAAGACCACCGCGACGCCCTACACCCTGCGGGCCCGCCCCGAACCGACCGTCTCCACCCCGGTGACATGGGAGGAGATCGAGGACTGCGCCGACCCCGGGCAGCTGGTGTTCACGGCCGACGACATCGCACCCCGGCTGCGGCGCCACGGCGATCTGCTCGCCCCCCTCTTCGACCCGGACCTGGCGCGGCCCCTGCCCGCCAGAGCCGCACGGTGAGCCTGCCCCGGCCGGTGCGGGTCGCCCTCGCCGAGGCCGTGAGCGCGCTGCCGGAGGGGGACGGCTGGGCCTACGAGCCCAAGTTCGACGGGCACCGCATGGTCGTCCTGCGCGACGGCGAGGGGCGGGTGACCCTCCAAGCCCGCTCCGGGCGGTTGGTCACCGCCGCCTTCCCCGACCTCGCGGCGGCCGCGGCCGCGCTGCCCGAGGGCACGGTCCTGGACGGCGAGGTCGTGGTGTGGACCGGCGGGCGCATCGACTTCGCGGCAGTGCAGCGGCGGGCCGCGGCCACCCGCACGCATGCCGCCGCCCTCGCGCGGACCCTGCCCGCTTCGTACGCCGCCTTCGACCTGCTCGCGCAGGGCGGCACCGACCGCCGCGCCCTGCCCTACGGGGAGCGCCGCGCACGCCTCGTGGAGCTGCTCGCCCCCTTGGGCCCGCCCCTGCAGCCGGTCCCGTCGACGACCGACCGCGACACCGCCCTGACCTGGTACGAAACGCTGTCCGCGACCGGCGTCGAGGGCCTGGTGATCAAGCGGCTCGACGGGGCGTACCGGGGCGGCACGCGCGCGTGGCTGAAGCTGCGGCACAGCGACACCCGGGACGCGGTGGTGATCGGCTGCACCGGGAATCCGGCACGCCCTCAAGCCCTGGTCCTCGTCCTGCCCGGTGACGGCACCCCGGTGGTGTCGTCACCACTCTCCCCCGCGGTGCGGTCGGCCGCGGCGCAGGCGCTGCCGCGGGCGGTGGGCGAGGGCGTCGCGACGGCGATCGGCATCGGCGAGGTCACGTACGCGGCGCTGCCGACGGAGCCGGTGGTCCTCGTCGAGGTGCGGCAGAACACCACGCGGCACGCGACGGCGGTCGTGGTGCGCTTCCGGTAGTCCCCCGTAGCCGTACGCACACTGTGACCGGCATCACCATTAATCAAGTTTGACTAGCCGGGGTTCGCGGCATACCTTCTCTGTCAGTAGTCAAAGTTGATTAAACGCAGAGGAGACCGCGTGACCTTCCTTCCCGAGACCGGATACGTCCCGACCGACGAGGACCGCGCGAGCCTGGACGCCTGGTTCGCCGCGTACGACGCGCACAGCGCGAAGCGCGACGTCGAGCGCATGGCCGACCTGGCCGTCTTCCCGCTCAACCTGGTCAGCGACGACTCCGCGGGCGACGGGCGGGCGGCGCAGTGGGACCGTGAGCAGTTCGTGGCGACCATGACGCACGTGATGGGCGACGGGAGCGAGGACATCACCTTCGAGTCCACGCGCACACCCGTCTTCCTGTCCCCCGCGATGGCCGTCGTCTTCACCGACTCGGTGATGACGGCGAACGGCGAGACGCAGCAGCTGCGCTACGCCGACATCCTGATCAGGCGCGGTGGATCCTGGGCCTTCCAGACCATGATCCAGGGCGGCTGGGGGGACAACCTGTAGTCAGACCCGCCGCCAGGTGTGGCGGTCCCTGGCCAGTGCGTGCAGGGCCTCCACATCGGCCGGTTTCAGTACCCCGCCGAGGCGGGCGAGAGCCGGCAGATCGCCCTCGCGCAGCACCCTCACGTCGCGCGGGGGCGCCGCCACGTCCAGGTCCGCGACGCCCGATCCGGCGAGCACGAGGACGGGGCGGACCTCCGCCGTCAGCGCGAAGGAGGCACGGCCCGCGTCCGAGCGGATCGTGCGCAGCAGGGGCACGGGCTCGCCGCGGCCGACCGTGACCATCGGGTCGGCGATGCGCACCCGCTGCTTGCGGACGGCGAGGGTGCCCACGCAGAACAGGCCACCGGGACCGATCAGCAGGTGGTGGATGCGGGCGCCGCCGGGCAGCGGCACGGAGTGCAGCACGCGCCAGCCCCCGGCTTCGAGCCCGTCAAGGGCGTCACCGACCGTCTCCTCGGCGGCGAGCGCCCGGTGCCGGGGGTCGGCGCGCAGCCTGCGGGCGGGCACGGGGTCGCGTTCGAGGGCGATCCGCAGGGCCTCGCCGGGGCGGTTCGGGGCGAGGTCGTCGTCCGGGTGGAGCGCCATGCGGGCCAGCTCGACCGGGGTGGGGACCGCCGGCGGGCCCACCGTGACCTGGCCGGTCAGGAAGGGCGCGAGGACATCGAGGACGTCCGACTCGCGCTCCTCGCTGAGCAGATTGACGCGGGACGCGTCGCGGTCGTACCAAGCCACGTTCCTGCCGTCCGTGAGGCACACGTACAACCGCTCCTGCCCGTGCCGCCAGGTCGGTACGACGCGCAGTCCACTCATGCCGCATCACCCCCCGACCATGGGAACAGCCCTCCCGCTCCCGGGGCAAGAACCCGGTCGCGGCGGAAGGAAGTCGGGGCGTCTTTGCGCCGAGTTCACCCCGTCCGGGAATGAAGTCCCCCCGGTCCCGTAACGGCACTGCCTGCGCAGCTATGGCGCGCTGTTACATAGCCGCCGAATCGCCGCAATAGCGGACATCTAACTTCGTAGCTGTCCACCCGATCGCACCGGAGCGACCAGCCGACCGACGTTAAGGAACCTCCCGTGAGCACCAACCGCCGCCACACCGTCCTCCGTACCGCCGCCGTCTCCACCCTCGTCGGCGGGGCGCTGCTCATACCGGCCGCGGGCGCCTTCGCCGACTCGCCGGCGCCCGAGCCGACCGCGTCGCAGAGCCAGACCCCGGCTCCGAACGAGAAGCCCACGGAGAAGCCGACGCAGAAGCCCGAGGCGGAGGTCTACGAGGTCACCCTCGGCAACGGCGCGAAGGCGAAGATCCAGAACCGCGGCGGTGCGTACGTCGCGACGATCATCGTGAACGGCAAGCAGATCGCCACCCTCTCCTCCACGCACTCCACGGTCACCCAGGGCGGTGTGCGCTACGAGCTGTACCCCTCCAACGGGCACATCGGCATCACGTACCTGAAGGGCAAGGGCGACAAGGACCAGAAGGTCACCCCCCAGCCGAAGAACGACCAGAAGCAGCAGCACCGCACCGGCGACAAGACCGTCACCCCCAAGGGCGGCGTCAAGGCGGGCGCCGAGGGCGTGCGCACCGCGGGCGACCCGGCGTTCCTGGTGGCCGGCGGCGGCATGGCTGCGGCCGGTGCCGCGGGTCTCGGCTTCGCGATGCTGCGCCGCGGCCGCACGGACGCCTGACGCTCCTGGGGTCCGCCCCCCCCCGGACCCCGCTCCTCAAATGCCGGAGGGGCTGATGTCCAGCCCCCCTCTCCCCTCAGGAGTCCCTGTGAGCACCCCCACCGACTTCGAGCCCGCCTCCGCCGAGACCCCCGCCCGGCAGCGTCGCCACACCACGCGCCTCGCGGCCTCCGCGGCCCTGATCGCGACCCTCGGCATCGGCCTGATCGCCTGCGGCCAGGGCGGCAGGAACGGCGACCCCGCGCCCGACGTGAAGGTGAACAACGCCGCCACCACGCAGGCCAAGCAGGCCGTCGCCCCGCTGAAGGCGGCCAAGCCGACCGGCCTGCGGATCCCCTCCGCGGGCGTCGACGCGAAGTCGATGCTCGACCTGAGCGTCGGCACGGACCAGGAGCTCCAGGTGCCGCCGGTCGACAAGGCGGACGAGCCCGGCTGGTGGACCGGCGGGGTCACGCCCGGCGAGAAGGGCCCCGCCGTGATCGTCGCGCACTACGACACCGCGAACGGCCCCGCGCTGATGAAGAACGTCGCGAAGGTCGAGGTCGGCGACACCATCGAGGTCCCGCGCGCGGACGGCAGCACGGCGACGTTCAAGGTCCGGGAGATCCAGCAGGTCGACAAGAAGGACTTCCCCACCAATAAGGTGTACGGGGCGACCGACCGACCCGAACTGCGCCTGCTGACCTGCGGCGGGCCGATCGTGGGCGGTCACCGCTCGGACAACATCATTCTCTACGCCGACCTGGTGTCGTAACAACAGGCCTGGTGACACGACAGGCCGCACCCCGCGGCAGGCAGGAGTGCAGTGAACCGCAGCCGGCTCGCGCTCGCCGCCGCCTTCACCGTGACCGCCGCGCTCCTGGCCGGCGGCTGCGGCGATCCCGGCGGGCTGCGGAGCGCCGGTGCGACACCGACCGCCGAGGGGCCGACCCACCTCTGGCCCGACCTGCCGCCACCGTCCGCGCCCGCCGAGGACTACGGCGCCATAGAGAGCGTGAAGGTCAAGGGCGTGAAGGTGCCTGGCGGCGATCTGCACAAGGTGAACCCGGTCGACGTGGTCCGCGCGGACTTCGACGAGAACCCGGGGACGTACGAACCCTCCGACTCCGCGTACAAGGAGACCGTCGAGCGGCTCAAGGACTGCGCCGCCGAGGACTCCGGCACGAAGGAGAAGTGCCCGGTCCTCAAGGCGTACTACCGCGATCTGACCGGCGACGGCAAGGACGACCTGATCGTCGGCGTCTCCACCCCGGACGACAACCTCGACATCCGCGTCTACGCCGAGGAGGGGCGGCAGTTGACGCAGATCATGGAGATGAGCGACGCCGTGCTCGGCGTCGAGCTCGCCGGCCGTGACCTGATCATCCGCGCCGTCTCCAGCCTGCCGGGGTACGAGTACCACACGGTGTGGTCCTGGGACTCGCACCAGAAGGCGATGCTGCCGACCAGCGACGAGATCGTTCGCTCCAAGAACGCGCCTCGCCCGAAGTCACCGCGGCCCTCTCCCGCGAGGCCCTCGGAAAGCGCCTCCTCCGGGGACGAACGATGAGCCACCGGCAGCCGCGCGGGCCGCGGCTTCCCGCCTGGACGGCGACGCTCACCTGGAAGGCCGCCGTCTTCATCACCGTCATGTGCTGTGCGCTCGCCGCGCTGCTCGGCGCGCTCGTGCACGTCTCGGTGACCAACCAGACCGTGGGCCAGGCCCGCGAGCGCGCCCTCGTCCACCTCAAGGAGGTCACCGAGCGGTACGAGGCGGGCGACCGGCTCGGCCCCGGCGCGGGTGTCGATCCGCCGGGCCTGCCGCAGAGCCTGCGGGACCTCGCGGTGAGCGGGCAGCGCGCCACGATGGTCGCCTCGCACGAGTCCCGGCCGACGATGTGGGCCGCCGGGCCCGCCGACGGGGGCCGGGCCATCGCCGTCCAGGTCGACTACGCACAGGGCGCCCGCACCATCGACGGGCTCGACCGCGCGATCCTCGGCTCCTCGGTGCTCGCGATCGGCGCGACGCTGCTCGTCGGCGCGTTCGCCGTGACGCGCGTGACCCGGCGCCTCCATCAGACGGCGCAGGTCGCGCGAAGGATCAGCGCGGGCGACCTGGACGCCCGCGTCAACGACCCGCACTCCGGGCCGCAGGCCGAGGGCCCCGTACGGCACCAGGACGAGGTGGCGGCGGTCGCGGGCGCCCTGGACACGATGGCGTCCTCGCTGCAGGGCAAGCTCCTGAGCGAGCAGCGGTTCACCGCGGACGTGGCGCACGAGCTGCGCACCCCGCTGACCGGCCTGCACGCGGCGGCCGAGCTGCTGCCGCCGGGCCGGCCGACCGAACTGGTGCGGGACCGGGTCGCGGCGCTGCGCACGCTCACCGAGGACCTCCTGGAGATCTCCCGACTCGACGCGAAGAGCGAGCGGGTGGACCTCGACGCCCATCACCTCGCTCCACTGGCGGAGCGGGTGGTGCGTTCTTCCGGGGCGGGGACAGAGCTGGTCGTCGCGCGTGATGTGTGCGTGGAGACCGATCGGCGGCGCCTGGAGCGGGTGCTCGGGAATCTTGTGGCCAACGCGCACAAGCACGGGCGGGCGCCGGTGCTCGTGACCGTCGACGGGCCCGTGGTCACCGTGCGGGACCACGGTGACGGCTATCCGGATTACCTGGTGGAGCACGGGCCGCAGCGGTTCCGTACGGAGGGCACGACCAAGGGGCATGGTCTTGGGCTGACGATCGCCCTTGGGCAGGCGGCGGTTCTCGGGGCGCGGCTCACGTTTGCCAACGCGGAGGACGGTGGGGCGGTGGCCACGTTGCGGCTTCCCTTCGGGGATGGAGCGGAGGACGGGGGCGAGCCGGGCTAGGAGCCCTGTCGTCTGCGGGTTCGTCGTGGCTTGTCGCGCAGTTCCCCGCGCCCCTGACGGGGCGCACCCCGGCAGCGGAATGTGTGCCTTTGCGTGCACCCTGTGCCCCTTTTAGGGTGAATCGCGGCTTACCTACCGCCGCAGCATCCCTTCCCCGAGGAGGCCCCATGTCCCTGCGGACCGCCACCACCCGGCTCGGCATAGTCGCCGCCGGCGGCGCCCTCACCGCTCTCGCCGCCGCCGGTCCCGCCCTCGCCCTGGACGACGCCAACAACCACCCGCCCGTCTACAAGGGCCGCGTCACCGCCAAGACCGGACTCCTGCTCCGCGACGCCCCCACCCGCGGCAGCAAGGTGATCCGCACCGAGCCCTACGGCAAGGTCGTCACCATCTTCTGCAAGACGACCGGCGACCACGTGGGCCGCAACAACCTCTGGTACCTGCTCACCGACGGCACCTGGGCCTGGGGCGCCGCGCACTACATCGCCAACATCGGGCAGGCACCGCGCTGGTGCTGACAGCGGCGCCGGCAACCCCATCAGCCGACATAGTCGACATAAGCGGACTTTAGGGCCGGTTGCTTGCTACGTTCCCGGCATGACCGGAACAAGCACGGGCTCCGCACCCCCCGCGGTCCCCGCCGTCCGCGTCCCCAAGCGCCGTGGCACCGAGCTCACCCTGCTCGTCGTCGCCGTCCTCCTCTCCGTGTACGGCTACTGCGACGTCGGCCTCGCCAAGAACGGCACCGTCCCGCCCGGCGCCGCCGGTTACGGCGCCGGGCTCGGTGTGCTCGCCCTCGTCGCGCACCTCGTCGTCCGCTTCCGCGCCCCTTACGCCGATCCGCTGCTGCTGCCCATCGCGGTGCTCCTCAACGGCCTCGGGCTCGTGCTCATCTACCGGCTCGACCTGGAGACCCCGAACGACGAGGCCGCGCCCACCCAGCTGATCTGGTCGACCATCGGCGTGGGCCTGTTCATCGCCGTCGCCCTCTTCCTGCGCGACCACCGCGTGCTGCAGCGCTACGCCTATCTCTCCGTCGTCACCGCGCTGGTCCTGATGATCGTGCCGATCTTCTTCCCCGCGGTGAACGGCGCCCGGATCTGGATCAGGATCGGCGGATTCTCCATCCAGCCCGGCGAGTTCGCCAAGATCCTGCTCGCGGTCTTCTTCGCCAGCTATCTCGCGGCCAACCGCAACGCCCTCGCCTACACCGGCCGCACCCTGTGGAAGTTCAAGCGGCTGCAGTTGCCCACCGGGCGCGTGCTCGGGCCCATCGTCGCCATCTGGCTGCTGAGCGTGGGGGTGCTCGTCCTCGAACGCGACCTCGGCACCTCGCTGCTCTTCTTCGGGCTCTTCGTGATCCTGCTGTACGTCGCCACGGGCCGCACCGGCTGGATCGCGGTCGGCCTGCTGCTCGCCGGGCTCGGCGCGTTCGCGGTCGGCTCCCTCGAACCGCATGTCCACAGCCGGGTCGAGGACTGGCTGCATCCGTTCGCGTCCATCGACGCGGGGCAGGGGCCCAACCAACTCGCCCAGTCCCTCTTCGCGTTCGCGGCCGGGGGGATGCTCGGCACCGGGCTCGGGCTCGGGCACTCCATCCTCATCGGCTTCGCCGCGAAGTCCGACTTCATCCTGGCGACCGCGGGCGAGGAGCTGGGCCTCACCGGACTCTGTGCGATCTTCCTGCTCTACGCCCTGCTCGTGGAGCGCGGCTACCGGGCCGGGCTCGCGCTTCGCGACCCGTTCGGGCGGCTGCTCGCGATCGGGCTCGCGTCGATCGTCGCCCTGCAGGTCTTCGTGATCGCCGGCGGAGTCATGGGGCTCATCCCGCTGACCGGCATGGCGATGCCGTTCCTCGCGCAGGGCGGCTCGTCCGTCGTCACCAACTGGATCATCGTGGCGCTGCTGATCCGGGTCAGCGACTCCGCCCGCAGCCAGCCGGGGCCGATCGAGGAGGTCGTCACGTGACGCGGCACATCCGGCACGCCGCCGCCTTCTGCGCGCTGCTGCTCATCGCCCTGCTCGTCAACGCCACCCGCGTGCAGGTCGTCGAGTCCGAGTCCCTCGACGACAACCCCGCCAACCGCCGGGGCGCCATCGTCCGCTTCGACCAGCCGCGCGGCGACATCATGGTCGACGGCCGCGCGGTCACCGGCTCCAAGGACACCGGCGAGCAGCTCCGCTATGAACGGACGTACAAGAACGGGCCGTTGTACGCCCCCGTGACCGGCTTCGCCTCGCAGGTGTACGGCACGACCTTCCTGGAGAACGCCGAGGACGACATCCTCTCCGGCACCGACCCGATGCTCGCCCCGCTCCCCCTGTGGAACGACATCACGCGCGCGCAGAACCCCGGCGGCAAGGTCGAGACCACCATCAAGGCGGCGGTGCAGCAGGCCGCGTACACGGGACTCGGCGGCAAGAAGGGCGCGGTCGCCGCCGTCGAGCCGTCGACGGGCAAGATCCTCGCGCTGGTCAGCACGCCCTCGTACGACCCCGAGCGGCTCTCGGGTACCGGGCAGTCGGTCGCGGACGCCTGGTCCGAGCTCAACGACAGCTCCACCAAGCCGATGCTGAACCGCGCGATCCGCCAGACCTATCCGCCCGGTTCGACGTTCAAGGTGGTCACGGCCGCCGCGGCGCTCGACAAGGGCGTGGTGACGGACATCGACGCGGCGACCAAGTCCCCCAATCCGTACACGCTCCCCGGCACCACCACGCAGCTGACCAACGAGGTGGACGGCTGCACCAACGCGACCCTGCGCTACGCCTTCGAGTGGTCCTGCAACACGGTCTTCGCCAAGCTCGGCGTCGACACGGGCCTCGGCTCGATGGTGGGCACGGCGAAGAACTTCGGCTTCAACGACGACGGCCTGAGGATTCCCTCGTCCGTCTCCCCCAGCAACTTCGACACGTCCATGGACGACGCGCAGCTCGCGCTCTCCTCCATCGGGCAGTACGACACCCGGACGACCCCGCTGCAGATGGCGATGGTCTCGGCGGCCGTCGCGAACGGCGGCTCGGTCAAGTCGCCCTATCTGGTGGACAGGACGACCACGGACGACGGCGACGTGGTCGACACCACCGGGTCCAAGTCCCTGCACCAGGCGATGAATCCGGGCACGGCGGTGCAGCTGCGCGAGATGATGACGGACGTCGTCGAGGAGGGCACGGGCACGAACGCGGCGATCCCCGGCGTGACGGTGGGCGGCAAGACGGGCACCGCCCAGCACGGCATCGACAACTCCGGTACGCCGTACGCCTGGTTCATCTCCTGGGCGCAGGCCGACGGCGACCCGGAGCCCTCGGTGGCGGTCGCCGTGGTGGTCGAGGACGCCTCGGCCGACCGGGGCGACATCAGCGGCGGCGGCAGCGCGGCGCCGATCGCGAAGTCCGTGATGGAGGCGGCGATCAGCGCCGGTTGACCCCGTGCGCAGGACCCGGCTCGGCGGGCCGGACCCGGATCAGCCGCCTGTCCCGGATCAGCGGCCTGTCCCGGATCAGCCCGCCCCGCCGGACGCGATGGCGTCCCGCACCTCCGCCACGCGCTCCTGTTCCTCGGCCGCGAAGCGCTCGGCGTCCAGCTTCTCGGCGATCTCCTCGTCCTGCGCCATGAGCTGGTCGAGATTGGCGTCTCCCATCTCGAAGACGCCCATGTCGACGTAGGCCTGCTGCAGGCGCTTGCCCCACAGGCCGATGTCCTTGACGCACGGGACGATGCGGGAGAACAGCAACTGCCGGAAGAGCGCGAGGAATTCGGACTGCTCGCTGCACTCCTCCGCCTGCGCCTTGGGGATGCCGAAGTTCTCCAGGACCTCGACGCCGCGCAGCCGGTCGCGCATCAAGTAGCAGCCCTCGATGACGAATTCCTCGCGTTCACGCAGCTCCGCGTCCGTGAGCTGCTTGTAGTAGTCGCGCAGGGCCATCCGCCCGAAGGCCACGTGCCGGGCCTCGTCCTGCATCACGTACGCGAGGATCTGCTTGGGCAGAGGCTTGTCTGTGGTGTCGCGGATCATGCCGAAGGCCGCGAGCGCGAGGCCCTCGATGAGGACCTGCATGCCGAGGTAGGGCATGTCCCAGCGGGAGTCGCGCAGCGTGTCGCCGAGGAGCGACTGGAGGTTGTCGTTGATCGGGTAGAGCATCCCGATCTTCTCGTGCAGAAAGCGGCCGTAGATCTCCGCGTGCCGCGCCTCGTCCATGGTCTGGGTCGCGGAGTAGAACTTCGCGTCCAGGTCGGGGACGGACTCGACGATGCGGGCGGCACACACCATCGCCCCCTGCTCGCCGTGCAGGAACTGGCTGAACTGCCAGGAGGCGTAGTGCTTGCGCAGCTCCCCCTTGTCCTTCTCGGTCATCTTCGCCCAGTGCGGCGTGCCGTAGAGCGACATCGACTCGTCGGGGGTGCCGAGGGGGTCGAGCGGGTCGACCTCCAGGTCCCAGTCGATGCGCTTGGCGCCGTCCCACTGCTTGTCCTTGCCCTTCTGGTACAGGGCGAGGAGGCGGTCGCGCCCTTCGTCGTACTCCCAGCTGAGGCGGGCCGAACTGGCCGACGGAACTTGCCAGTTGGGCTCTCCGGGGGGACTGGTGTAAAGCTCATGCGTCGACATGACGGCAGGCTCACACGTTGCTGGACAAGGGGTCAACAAGTCGTGCGCGAGGGATTGACGGCCTTGCTGACAGGCAGTCTCATAAGAGTTGACCGCCGGTAACCCGCGACAAGGCAGGGACAGTCATGACGACCGTGACGGAAGACCTCTCGACCGAAGGCCTGCGGGACGCGCTCGGACTGCTCAAGGACCGGGAGCAGGTGGCCCTGCGGCTTCTGGAGTCCTCCGCCAAGCACTCCTTCGACCCCGACAAGGAGCTCGACTGGGACGCCCCGGTCGAGGAGGGCAAGTGGTTCTGGCCGCCGGAGCTCGTCTCCCTCTACGACACCCCGATGTGGAAGCGGATGTCGCAGGAGCAGCGGTTCGACCTCGCCCGGCACGAAGCGGCTTCCCTCGCCTCGCTGGGCATCTGGTTCGAGATCATCCTGATGCAGCTCCTCGTACGCCACATCTACGACAAGTCCGTGACCAGCGCCCATGTGCGGTACGCGCTCACCGAGATCGCCGACGAGTGCCGGCACTCGATGATGTTCGCGCGGATGATCCAGAAGGGCGGGGCCCCCACGTACCCCGTCACGCGGCTCAACCACAACCTCGCCCGCGCCCTGAAGACGGTCTCCACGACCCCCGGCTCCTTCGCCTGCACGCTGCTCGGCGAGGAGATCCTCGACTGGATGCAGCGGCTCACCTTCCCGGACGAGCGCGTCCAGACGCTGGTGCGCGGCGTGACCCGCATCCATGTCGTCGAGGAGGCCCGCCATGTGCGGTACGCCCGCGAGGAGTTGCGGCGCCAGATGGTGACGGCGCCCGCCTGGGAGCGCCAGTTGACCCGCCTCAGCTGCGGTGAGGCAGCCCGCGTCTTCTCCATCGCCTTTGTGAACCCCGAGGTCTACACCGACGTCGGGCTCGATCGGCGGGAGGCCGTGGCGCAGGTGAAGGCCAGTGGGCACCGCAGGGAGGTCATGCAGACCGGGGCGAAGCGGCTCACCGACTTCTTGGACGACATCGGCGTGATGCGGGGGGTCGGGCGACGGCTTTGGAGGTCTTCGGGGTTGTTGGCCTAGCTCCTTTCCCTGCGGGCCGTATGTGGCTGGTCGCGCAGTTCCCCGCGCCCCTGAAGAGGCGCACCCCGGGTTACGCTGCGAGGCATGACCTCGCCTGCCACCACCCGCGCCTACCGCCGCCTCAGCGTCGAGGCGCGGCGGCGGCAGTTGCTCGACTCCGCGCTGACGCTCTTCGCGCACCGCGCGCCCGAGGAGGTCAATCTGGACGACGTCGCGGAGGCCGCCGGCGTCTCGCGGCCCCTCGTGTACCGCTACTTCCCCGGCGGGAAGCAGCAGCTGTACGAGGCCGCCCTGCGCTCCGCCGCCGACGAGCTGGAGCAGTGCTTCGCCGAGCCGCCGGACGGGCCGCTCACCCGGCGGCTCTCGCGCGCGCTCGACCGGTACCTGGCCTTCGTCGACGAGCACGACACGGGGTTCAGCGCGCTGCTCCAAGGCGGCAGCGTGGTGGAGACCTCGCGGACGACCGCCATCGTGGACGGGGTGCGCAGGGCCGCCGCCGAACACATCCTCAGCCACCTGGACGTGCCGGAGCCGGGGCCCCGGCTCCGCATGACCGTACGGATGTGGATCACGGCGGTCGAGGCGGCCTCGCTGATCTGGCTCGACGAGGACAAGCAGCCGCAGCTCGACGAGTTGCGGGACATGCTCGTGGAGCAGTTCATGGCGGTGCTCGTGGCGACCGCGGGGCGCGATCCGCAGACCGCGGACGTCGTGCGGTGGGCGCTGACCCTGGAGACGCCGGAGGGCCCCGTCGGCGATCTCGCGCGGCGCGTGCTGCCCGTGGTGAGCGACGCGGCGCATCTGCTGTGACGGCCGGTGTGACACTGGGGGCGTGAAGAGCGAAGACACCCCCTTTGTCGGCGGCCCCCTGGACGGCCGGGTGCTGCCGGTCCTGCTCGGGCCGACCGGGCACCCGCCGAAGGTGTACCGCGTGCCCGTGCCCGACGACGCGGGCGGCCCGCCGACCGTCCTGGTCTACCGCCGGGTGGCCGCGGAGACCGGCAGGCGGCTCTCCCTGAGCGCGAAGTGGCGGTACGAGTACGACGCGGAGGGGAACAAGGGCGGCGGCCTGAAGTGGCCCTGGTCGAAACCATCGGGCGGGGCACCGGCCCCGTAAGGGGCGCGGGGACCTGCGCGATCAGCCACGAACCATCCGCGGCGCACCACACACCCCGACAAGGCAGACGCAACCCTCCTCGCCGCGACGCCCCAGGACGAGTGACCTCATTGCGCCAACCGCCCACTGCCCGGAGGCGGGGCCCCCGCCCCGGCCGGATGCTCACGGTGCGCGGCGGAGGGCCCACCGCGCACCGGAGGTGATGAGGTGTCAGGAAGGCTGCTGCGGCACATCTGCACGGGAGCCGTGATCGGCTCCCTTCTCACGGCCGCCCCCTGGGCACAGGCACCCGCACAGGCCGCGCCCGGCCCCGGCGAACGCCCCGTCTCCGAGCTCCTCACCGACCTCCAACGCCTGTACCAGTCGGCGGAGGAGGCCACGGAGACCTACAACGCGACCGAGGAGAAGCTGAAGAAGCAGCGCGCGAAGGCGGCGGACCTCGGCAAGAAGCTGGCGAAGGCCCGCGCCTCGGTGCGTGACAGCCGGGGCGAGGCGGGCCGGTTCGCCCGGCAGCAGTACCAGGGCGCCTCCGAGCTCTCCCCCTACGTACGGCTGCTGCTCGCGCGCGACCCGCAGCACGCCGCCGACCAGGGCCATGTGATCCGGCGGGTGGCGGCGGGACGCGCCGCCACCGTGCAGCGGCTCGTCGGCGGCGAGAAGAAGGCCGACGAGCTGGCCGGGGCGGCGAAGAAGGCGCTGGATTCCCAAGTCGCCCTCGCAGCACGGCAGAAGAAGCAGCGGGACGAGGTGGACGGGCAGCTGAGGGAGGTCGAGGAGCTGCTCGCGTCGCTGAGCGTGGAGCAGCTGGCCGCGCTGCGGCAGGCGGAGGAGGCGGGCACGGCCGAGGCCCAGCGACAGTTCCTCGCGTCCGGCGCGCTCAGCGGCGGCCCGGCCTCGCGGGCACCGTCACGGCAGGGCGGCACGGCGCTCGACTTCGCGGTGCGGCAGATCGGGCGGCCGTATGTGTGGGGTGCCGAGGGCCCTGACGCGTACGACTGCTCGGGGCTCACCTCCGAGGCCTGGGCGCACGCGGGGCACGAGATCCCCCGCACCAGCCAGGAGCAGTGGGCCGAGCTGCCCCGCATCCCGCTGGCGGAGCTGCGCCCCGGCGACCTCGTCGTCTACTTCCCCAAGGCCACGCATGTGGCGATCTACCTGGGCGACGGCATGGTCGTCCAGGCGCCGCGGCCCGGGTCCCGCGTCAAGGTCTCCCCCATCGCGGCGAACCCGGTGCTCGGCGCGGTGCGGCCCGACCCCGGGGGCCGGGCCGTGCCGGGGTACGTGCCGCCGAAGCTGCCCGAGGGCGCCACCGACGGCAGCGACCTCGGGTTCGGCGGCGATCAGGCGCCGGGGGCCACGGACTCCAGGTAGGCGGCGGCCTTCTGAGGGTCGTAGAAGTAGTTCTCGAAGTCGGCGGGGTCGTTGAAGCCGTTCGCGAAACGATCCGCCACCGGCTGCGACTGGCCCGCCGCGCCGAGGATGTTCAGGACGTGCTCCGGAGGGGCGCCCAGCATCGCGTTCGTCCACTTGGTGACCCACTGCGCGGTGTCCCAGTAGCGGTCGAAGGCCGACTGCATCCACGCCTCGTCGAACGGCTTGTCGCCGTGCTCGACGATCGAGGAGATGTACGAAGCGGCGCACTTGGACGCCGAGTTGGAGCCCTGCCCGGTGATCGGGTCGTTCGCGACGACGACGTCGGCGACGCCGAGGACCAGACCGCCGCTGGGAAGACGGCCGATCGGCTTGCGCACGGTGGGGGCGTAACGCCCGGCCAACGTGCCGCCCGCGTCGGTCAGTTCGACCTTCGTGGCGCGCGCGTACTCCCAGGGGAGGAACTTCTCCAGGAGTTCGAGGGTCAGCGCCAGGTGCTCGCTCGGGTCCTTGATGCCCTGGAAGACGTCGAGGGGGCCGCCGGGGATGCCCTCCCAGAAGAGGATGTCCGCACGCCCCGACGTGGTGAGCGTCGGCATGACGAAGAGCTCGCCCACGCCGGGCACCAAGTTGCAGCGCACCGCGTCGAATTCGGGGTGCTCGGGGCGCGGGCCCAGGCCGTGCACGTACGCGACGGAGAGCGCGCGCTGCGGCTCGGCGTACGGTGAGCGGGACGCGTCGCGCTCGAACATCGAGACCAGTTCGCCCTTGCCCGCCGAGACGAGCACCAGGTCGTAGGTGCGCGAGAAGTAGTCGAGGTCGGAGACCGCCGCGCCGTGGATGACGAGCTGACCGCCGCGCTGCGCGAACGTCTCCATCCAGCCGGCCATCTTCACGCGCTGGTCGACGGACTGGGCGTACCCGTCGAGCTTGCCGACCCAGTCGATGACACGGGAGGAATCGGGGCCCGCGACCGAGACGCCGACGCCCTCGATCCTCGGGGCCTGCGACTCCCAGAAGTTGGCCTGGATGTCGCGCTCGTTCTGCAGCGCCGTGTGGAACATGCACTGCGTGGACATGACCCGGCCGGACCGGATCTCGTCCGCCGTGCGGTTGGACATCAGGGTGACCTCGTACCCCTGCGCCTGGAGTCCGAGGGCGATCTGGAGCCCGGACTGGCCGGCTCCGACGACAAGTATCTTCCGCATGGGGGCACTTCTCCTACGTACGTTCTGAAGGGCGGATGCCGTGGGGGGTGGCGTCGGCTACTCGGGGGTGACGTCCAGCGCGTGGCCGACCAGGGCGAGCAGCGACTCGATCGCCGAGATCCGCTGCCGCGCATCCATGATCAGCACGGGTATGTGCGGCGGCACCGTCAGGGCCTCGCGCACATCGGCGACCTCGAACTCCTCGCTGCCGTCGAAGTGGTTGACGGCCACGATGTACGGCAGTCCGCAGCTCTCGAAGTAGTCGAGCGCGGGGAAGCAGTCGGAGAGGCGGCGGGTGTCGGCGAGCACGACGGCGCCGATCGCGCCGCGCACCAGGTCGTCCCACATGAACCAGAAGCGCTGCTGGCCCGGCGTACCGAAGAGGTAGAGCACCAGGTCGTCGTCGAGCGTGATGCGGCCGAAGTCCATGGCGACCGTCGTGGTCGTCTTGTCCGGGGTCCCGCTCAGGTCGTCGGTGTCGGCGCTCGCCTGCGTCATCAGCGCCTCCGTCTGGAGGGGCGTGATCTCGGAGACGGCGGTCACCAGCGTCGTCTTGCCGACGCCGAAGCCGCCCGCCACCACGATCTTCGTGGCGATCGGGGCGCGCGACCTGTCCGTCTGCCAGGCCTGCAACTGACCCTCGTCCTCGAGGAGTTCAGAGACGGCGGAGTCCACTCAGCACCCTTTCCAGCAGTGCGCGGTCGGGCTGACCCGGGCCGTGGCCCGTTCCGTACACGCGGATCTTTCCCTGGTCGGCGAGGTCGCTGAGCAGTACGCGGACCACGCCGAGCGGCATCTTGAGGAGCGCGGCGATCTCGGCGACCGTACGCATGCGGCGGCAGATCTCGACGATCGCCCGCATCTCGGGCATGACCTTCGCGAGGGAGCCCTTGGGCAGTTCGCGCCGCTCCTCGGGCGCCTCCAACGCGGCCACGAAGGTCTCGACCAGCAGGACGTGGCCGAACCTGGTCCGTCCGCCGGTCAGCGAATAGGGGCGCACACGGGCGGGTTTTCGGTCGCCGCCGCGCTGCGGCAGCTTCGGCGTCGTACGAGTGCTGCTGCTCATCGGGCACTCTCCATCGACTTGCGCAGCTCGCTGCGGAGTTCGGGGGTGAGGACGTGTCCCGCGCGTCCGACGAAGAGCGCCATGTGGTAGGCGACGACGCTCATGTCGCAGTCCGGGGTGGCGTGCACGCCGAGGAGCGAGCCGTCACTGATCGACATGACGAAGAGGCTGCCCTCCTCCATCGCGACCACGGTCTGCTTGACGCCTCCGCCGTCCATCAGCTTGGCGGCGCCGATGGTGAGGGAGCCGAGCCCGGACACGATGGTGGCCAGGTCGGCGCTTGAGCCCTTGGGGCCCTTGGGGTTCGCCACGGGGCGCTCGGCGTTCCTGCCGGGGTCGGAGGAGAGCAGCAGGAGTCCGTCGGAGGAGACCACCGCGACGGAGAGGAGGCCGGGCACCTCCTCCACGAGGTTCGTCAACAGCCAGTGCAGGTTGCGGGCTTCGCTGCTCAGGCCGTACGCGGGGGGTGCGGCGTCTTGGGCGGGTGCGGCGGAAGAACTGGGCGTGCGCATGGGCGCAGTCAACTGCTTGCCTCCTCGACTGAGTCCCCCATTACGTCTGCGTCTTTGGCGTTCTTTTCGTTACGTTGCGTACGTTCTGCCGGGTCTGTTCCGGAGGCCAGTTCGGCCTCCACGTCCCGTCGGCCGCTCTGCGCGCCCTGGTGGAAGCCGCCGAGGCGGCGCCGGAGCGCCTCGGCGTCCACGGAACCGGTGCGCGGCTTCGGCGTGGTGGCCGCGGGCGTGGTGATCTTCGGCGTCCGCTTGGGAAGCCCCTTGTCCGTGACGCGCTCCCACTTGGGGGGCTCGGGGGCGGACTTGGGGGCGGAGTCGGGGGCGGACTCGGGGCCGGACTCGGGCTCTTCGGCGGAACCGTGCTCGGGCTCGGGCTCGGGGGCCTGCTCAAGCTCCGGTTCCGGGTCCGGAGTCGGAGCCGGGGCCGGAGTCGGAGCCGGGGCCTGCTGCTCCTGCGACGGCGCCGCGAGCTCCATGGTCCGCTCGGCGGCGGCGATCAGAGGATCCGGGTCCTCACCGGCCGCGCTGGTCAGACGCGCCGGCAAGACATTCGAGTTGGCCTCGGCCTCGGAACCGGGCAGGTGGACCACCGGCTCCCCGCCCCGCGGCGGGGAGACCACCGCGGCCGGCGCGGGCGCCTGAGCGAGGATCGAGGTGGGCAGCACCACGACCGCCGCCACCCCGCCCTGCTTCTGCTCCCGCAACCGCACCCGCGCCCCGTGCCGGGCCGCGAGCCGCGCGACGACATAGAGGCCGAGCCCGAGCCCGTCCCCGCTCTCCTGGTCGTACACGTCGTCGGGATCGAAGTCCGCCAGACGGGAGTTGAGCTCCCGCATGCGGTCCTGCGTGACGCCGATGCCCTCGTCCTGGACGGAGAGCATCACCTCGCCGTTCTCCAGGAGCCACCCGGAGACCTCGACGGAGGCGTCCGGCGGCGAGAAGGAGGTGGCGTTCTCCAGGAGCTCGGCGGTGAGATGACTGATGTCGTCCGCGGCGAACCCCGCCACGTGCGCGTGCGGCGGCAGCGTGGCGATGCGGACGCGCTCGTACCGCTCGATCTCGGAGACGGCGGCCCGCACGACGTCGACGAGCGGGACGGCGCCGGGGTGCTGGTGGCCGTGCTCGGCTCCGGCGAGGACCAGGAGGTTCTCGCTGTGGCGGCGCATGACCGTGGCGAGGTGGTCGAGCTTGAAGAGCGTGGCGAGCCGGTCGGGGTCCTGCTCGCGGTCCTCCAGGTTCTCGATGACGGCGAGCTGACGCTCCACCAGGCCGAGGGTGCGCAGGGCCAGATTGACGAAGGTGCCGTGGATGGACTGGCGTACGCGCTCCAGGTGCGCGGATGCCTCGGCGAGTTCCTCGCGCAGCGCGGCGCGCTCGTCGGCCATGGACTGCCGCTGCCCGATGAGGTGCTTGCGGTCCGACTCCAGGGTGCCCAGGCGCTCGGCGAGGGCGGCGGCGTGGCCGTGCAGGGCGTTGACGGAGCGGACGACCTGGGCGAACTCGTCGTCGCGGCCCGTGAAGCGGATCGGGTCCTGGGGCGCGGGCTCGGTGGCGAGGCGCGCCGAGCCGAGGCGCAGGACGGCGAGCGGGCGGGTCAGCGAGCGGGCCGCGCCCATGGCGACGCCGACCGCGACGAGCAGACAGAAGCCGACGAGGGCGATGCGGATCTCCAGGGCCGTGACGTCGTCGTCGCGGAGCTGGGCGAGCTGCTTGGTGCGCTGGACACCGAGCGCGGACTCGGCGCCGCGCATGGTCTCGATGCGGGCGGAGAGCGCGGAGTCGATCTTCTTGCGGTCGTAGCGCAACTCGGCGGCGGAGAGCGTGGGCTCGTCGGTGAGCCGGGCGAGGTACTTGTCCGCGGTGGTGACCTCGGAGCCGGTGACGGTCGAGTCGTACACGGCGCGGGCGGGGTCGCTCGCCGCGTCGCGGAAGTCGGCGAGGGCGGCCAGCTCGCGGATGTGGGCCTGCTGGGCAGCGGCGCTGAGCCCGTCGCGGCGCTTGCCGTCGGCCGGGGACTCGTCGGTGACGGTGGTCGGCAGGCCGGTGACCGGGTCGACGGTGGTGCGTGTGGAGGCGTCCGCCGGGCCCTGGACGGCGAGGGCGGCGAGGAGGAGGCCGCGGGTGGCGGCGGCCTGCTCGACGGCGTGGTCGAGGTCGGAGAGGGCGAGGGCGCCCTTGTTGACCTCGGGGGGCAGCTGCGCGGCCAGGTCGCGGGTGAGGGCGTGGAGTTCGGCGATGACCTTCGAGTACGCCTCGTGGGCTTCGAGAGCGGTGCTCTTGCCGGTGAGCGCCGCTCTGCGGACGGCGGCGATGTCGGCGAGGTCGGCGCGAAGGGCGCCGGGCGCTTCGGCCCCGCGGAGCTCGTCGATCTGCCGGTCCACGCGGGCGCTGCGGCTCTCGGAGAGCCCCTTGCCCTGGGGGCGGCCTGAGGCGATGAAGGACGTGACCTCGTCGCGCTCGTCGGCGAGGGAGTGGCCGAGCGAGACCGCCTGCTGGGTCTGCTCGGCGAGGGTCACCAGGCTCTGGGCGTCGCCCAGTTGGTCCGACGCGGCGATGACGGCGGGCGCGCCCGCACCCGCGACGGCGGCGGCCACGACCGCGACCGCGACGATCAGCCGATTGCGCACCCGCTTGGTGGGCTTCTTGTTGACGGCGGCGGCTTCGGCGGCGGCAGCGGCGCTTTCGCCGACGACGGAACGCGCCTGGGCCGAACTCGCCGAGGTCTCCGCACCGCCGGAAGGACTCAGCGCGGCGGAAGAACCAGGCGCAGTGGAGGAACCAGGCGCGGCGGAAGTCTCCGCGGCTCCGTCCGCCCCGCCCCCGCCCGGCCCTCCGGGGGAGGCACCGCTCGGGGTGGTTCCGCCCGGTGCGGTCCCCTGCGGAGCCGACCGCTTGCCTTTGCGCCGAGGCGGCATCTTCTGCACCGGTGCTCGCATTCTTGTTTTCGTCTGCCCTTGGGCCCGGGTGACGACCTGTCAACGCGAGCGTTCCCCCGGTACGGCTCCTGACCCTTCCAGTGCCGGTGAGTGGCGGTCGCGCATCGCCTGCCTGGCCACCCGAAGGAGTGAACATCGGCGGGGAGTTGGCGAGCAAGTCCCGGCGCGAAAGCGACGTCGCAGATGCGGTGTGCCGGTTGGACGTCGCCCACCGGCTTTGGCAGGATGCGCCGCCACACCCCGCCGGAGGTGATCATTCCGGTCCAATTCCGGCGCCCGAACCGCCGGTACACGCCAACCCTCCACCCCTTTGCGGCTTCTGATGGACCTTGTGAAGGGCTCGTGCAGACTGGCCGGATGCGTATCGAACTCGCCACCGAGCCCGGAGACCCCGCACGCCCCAACGAGGACTATGCGTCAGTCGCGCTTCCCGCGTCCGGACAGGGCGGATCACTCGTCCTCCTGGACGGCGTGACCCCGCCCGAAGGGGCGGTCGGCTGTCTGCATTCCGTCCCTTGGTTCACCGCGCGACTCGGCGGGGCATTGGGGGAACTGTCCGTTTCGCGACGGGATATGACGCTCCCTGAGGTCCTCGCGGCCGCCATCTCGCGTACCGCCGACGCCCATCGTTCAACCTGTGACCTTTCTCACCCCCGTACACCTCAGGCCACCGTGGTGCTCGTGCGGTGGGACGACGAGCGCGTCGAGCACCTCGTCCTGTCCGATTCCGCGCTCCTCCTTGCGGGCCCCGAGGGCGAGGTGACCGCCGTACTCGACCGGCGCCTCGCCGAACTGCCGCCCGCCGTGCGGGCCCTGCGCGACCAGGTGCGCGCCCTGCCGCGCGGCTCGGTCGAACGGGACGTGGCAGGACGGGCGTACGGCGCCGCGGTCGAGGCCCTGCGCAACGCGGAGGACGGCTTCTTCACGGCCGCCGCCGACCCCACGGCGGCCGAACGGGCGGTCACCGGCGAGGCCCCCCGGTCGGACGTCACGGCGGTGGCGGCGCTCACCGACGGCGCCGGGCGGTGGGTCGAGACGTTCCGCGAGGGCGACTGGACGGACTGCCTGACGCTGCTGCGCAAGCAGGGTCCGCAGCATCTGGTCGACCGGGTGCGGGAGTTGGAGTGCGCGGACCCGGACCGGCTCGCCTTCCCGCGCGGCAAACGGCACGACGACGCGGCGGTCGTGTACGCGGAGCTGTGACGCGCGTTTCACCCTCGCCATTCCGGGACAGGGAATAGCGCGAGCCCTCATTCACACGACCTTCCTCAATCCCCTTAATCATCTCCGGAACATTTCAACTGAAGTAGAGATAAGGAATTCGGAGTTGAAATTCCGCTCCCGGAAAGGGAAGGATCGAATGCGAGGAGATCGCATGGCCATGCCCGGCCGTGCGCCCACGCACAAGAGGAGAACGGGATGTCGCGCAGAGCGGCCATCTTCGGCGCCGCGCTCGCGGCCGCGCTGGTCATCAGCGGCTGCGGATCGAGCGATGAGGACGACAACGGCGGTGGTGGCGACGCCGGTTCGCGAGACTCGGCCGCCGACTCGGCATTACTCGGCCAGGTGCCCACGCCGAAGGTGAGCGAGATGGCGGGCGCGATGGGTATGTGGACCACGGAAAAGAACTTCGTGAAGGCCGAGTTGAAGAAGATATCCGGCTATCCACTCGCGGGCGGGAAAGCAGAGTGGCAGATACCGCTCGGCGGAGAGGTCTGCTGGTCGTCCCCGCAGGCCACGAAGGACGACCTGGTCGCCGTCCTCTTCCAGAACGACAAGGAAGACCCCGCGGTCTGCACCGAGGTCGGACTCGTCGATCTGAACAAGGGCAAACTGCTGTGGCGGAAGCAGGGCCTGGACGGATACGGCAACCGCCAGATGTTCGACGAGGTGACCATCGGCGGCGGTACGGTCGCGGCGGCGGGCACCAGCGCGAGCGCGGGCTGGACGACCGGCGGCAAGGCCCTGTGGTCGCCCGCCACCACCGAGGACGAGAAGTGCCCCGCGAAGGGCTTCGCGGGCGAGGGCGAGAAGCTGGTCGTGGTGCGCGACTGCGGCGACACCGACCACCCGGAGCTCACCGTCCAGACCGTCGACCCCGCCACGCGCGCGGTGAAGTCGGCGTACGCGTTCGAGCGGGGCGTCGAGTACGCACACGTGGTCTCCGCCGACCCGCTCCTTGTCGCCGTGGACGACGGCGACTCCCCCGGCGGATCCGGCATCACCGACTTCCTGTCGATCGACGACTCCGGCGCGCGGGGCAAGCTGCTCGGCACGATCGGCACGAAGGGCGGCAAGTACGGGAAGTACGACGCCGAGTGCCAGAGCACGAGCGTCACGGACTGCGCGCAGCTGGCGGTCGACAAGAAGTCCGGCACGCTGTTCCTCGGCACCCGGAAGGCCGGCGCGGGCTCCGAGGGCGACAACGACATCGTCGCCTTCGACCTGAGGACCGGCAAGAAGAAGGGCACCGCCCAGGGCACCGACGAGGGCTCCCTGATCCCGGTCGGCATGGACGAGGGCGGCAAGGTCGTCGCGTACCAGGAGGCCAATGTCGTCGGCGAGTCGGGCGGTGCGGTCTGGCGGATCGACCCGGCCACGTACAAGAAGACGAAGGTCATGCAGAACCCGGGCAGGAGCTACGAGATGGAGGCGCGGTTCGAGACGGACCGGCGCATGCTCTTCGCCGGTGAGCGGCTCTATCTGGGCGCCGACCACGTCAGCGAGCCGTCCGAGGTCTACAAGGAGAAGCAGCCGCTGGCCGTCGTCTTCGGCGCGAAGTAGGGCGCGCGGGGGCGCATGAGACGGGGGGTGACGCGCGGGCGCCCGGGTCCTGGGGAGGGGCTCAGGTGTCCGCGCTGTCGTTCAGGCGCCCGAGCAGCCGGGCGAGTTCGGCGACCTCCGCCCGGTCCCAGCCCGCGAGGCGTCGCACGTACTGGGCGCGCCGTGCGGCGCGCACCGTGCGGAAGCGGGTGCTCCCCTCGGGTGTGAGCGTGATGAGCCAGGCGCGCCCGTCGGCCGGGTCGGGCTCGCGGGCGACCAGGCCGAGTTGCTCCATGGCCCGCAGCTGGCGGCTCATCGTCGCCTTGCCGACGCCGATGAACGCGGCGAGGTCGGTGGCCCGCTGGGGCCCCGAGTCGTCCAGGCGGACGAGCAGGCCGTACGCGGCGGGCTCCAGGTCGGGGTGGACCTGGCGGGCCATCTCGCCGGACGAGGCCCGCGCGCGGCGCATCAGGAGCGACAACTCCCTTTCGAGGGCGAGGAACTCACGGTCCTCCCCCTGTTCCACGTCGCCGTGCGCGGCGAGCTTGCCGCTCTCTTCTGCAGCACCCATGTCCCGCTTTCCCGATTCTGAAAGTTCTCGCCACAAGGCCCTCGTGCCGCGGCCGTCGCCGCAGCGGCCTGACCAGTATTTCGCAAGGTGGGGACGGTACCGCCCGCACGGCACCGCCACAGGAGTGGACCAACGGCAGAACCCTGGCCCTCTTCCCTACCCCGGGTCTACGTGCGTAGCTTTTCAAGTGACATGTTCACACCATGGCATGTCGACAGGTCCCCACCGAGCACCACCGAGGCCTTCGGAGGCACGCAGATGCCCGTGCACAGACCCGGACCGGCCCGCCGCTCGCGCTTGTCGCCGGCGGGGGTTCTCCTCGCAGTACTGTCCGCCCTCTCCCTCCTCCTGACGCTCCCCACGGCGGCCCAGGCGGACGACGTCCCGCAGCGCGGCTCCGCCCGCCTCGGCCAGGGCGTCATCGAACACGACGGCCAGGGCGGCAGGCCCGCCGGTGGTGACGCCGCCCAGACCGAGGGCGTCGACGTCAGCAGCCACCAGGGCAACGTCGCCTGGTCGACGCTGTGGAACAGCGGCGTGAAGTGGGCCTACGTCAAGGCCACCGAGGGCACGTACTACAAGAACCCCTACTTCGCCCAGCAGTACAACGGCTCGTACAACGTGGGCATGATCCGCGGCGCGTACCACTTCGCCACGCCGGACACCACGAGCGGTGCCGCGCAGGCGAACTACTTCGTGGACAACGGCGGCGGCTGGTCGCGCGACGGCAAGACGCTGCCGGGCGCGCTGGACATCGAATGGAACCCGTACGGGGCGGCCTGCTTCGGCAAGTCCCCGTCCGCGATGGTCAGCTGGATCCGTGACTTCCTGAACACCTACAAGGCCCGCACCGGGCGCGACGCGGTCATCTACACCGCCACCAGCTGGTGGAAGCAGTGCACCGGCAATTACAGCGGCTTCGGTGCCAGCAACCCGCTGTGGATCGCCCGGTACAACACCTCCCCGGGCGAACTCCCGGCCGGCTGGGGCTTCCACACGATGTGGCAGTACACCTCGTCAGGGCCGACGGTCGGTGACCACAACAAGTTCAACGGCGCCTACGACAGGGTGCAGGCGCTCGCCAACGGCTGAGCGCGCGAACAGCGGCCACCCCGGCACGGGGTGGCCGCTGTTGGTGCGGGGACCGCTACGCGGCGGCCATGACCTTCACCTCGGCCTCAGTGAGGGCCAGTTCGAGCACCTGGCGCACGTCCGTGACCGGGTGGACCTCCAGCTTCTGCAGGATCTCGGCCGGGACGTCGTCGAGGTCCGCCTCGTTCCGCTTCGGGATGATCACCGTGGTGATCCCGGCGCGGTGCGCGGCGAGCAGCTTCTGCTTGACGCCGCCGATCGGCAGGACCCGTCCGGTCAGCGAGATCTCACCGGTCATCGCCACATCCGTACGGACGAGCCGCCCGCTGAGCAGCGAGGCCAGAGCGGTGGTCAGCGTGACGCCCGCGCTCGGCCCGTCCTTGGGCACCGCGCCCGCCGGGAAGTGGATGTGCACGCCCCGGTCCTTCAAGTCGCCGACCGGCAGCTCCAGTTCGGCGCCGTGCGAGCGCAGGAAGCTCAGCGCGATCTGCGCCGACTCCTTCATCACGTCACCGAGCTGACCGGTGAGCGTGAGCCCCGACGCCCCCGTCTCCGGGTCGGCGAGCGACGCCTCCACGAACAGGACGTCACCGCCCGCCCCGGTGACGGCGAGCCCGGTGGCCACACCCGGCACCGCGGTGCGCCGCTCGGCCGGGTCCTGGGCGGACTCGGGCACGTGGTGCGGCCGCCCGATCAGGCCCCGCAGATCCTCGTCCGTCACGGTGAACGGCAGCTCCCGCTCGCCCAGTTCGTGCTGCGCCGCGACCTTGCGGAGCAGTCGCGACACGGAGCGCTCCAGGTTGCGTACGCCCGCTTCGCGCGTGTACTCGCCGGCGAGCTTGCGCAGCGCGCTCTCGTCGAGGACCACCTCGTCCTTGTCCAGGCCCGCCCGCTCCAGCTGGCGCGGGAGCAGGTGGTCGCGGGCGATGACGACCTTCTCGTCCTCGGTGTAGCCGTCGAGGCGGACGAGCTCCATGCGGTCGAGCAGGGCCTCCGGGATGGCTTCGAGGACGTTCGCCGTGGCGAGGAACACCACGTCGCTCAGGTCGAGTTCGACCTCCAGGTAGTGATCGCGGAAGGTGTGGTTCTGCGCCGGGTCGAGGACTTCGAGGAGGGCGGCGGCCGGGTCGCCCCGGAAGTCCGAGCCCACCTTGTCGATCTCGTCCAGGAGCACGACCGGGTTCATGGACCCGGCCTCCTTGATGGCCCGCACGATCCGTCCGGGCAGCGCCCCGACGTACGTACGACGGTGGCCGCGGATCTCCGCCTCGTCGCGTACGCCGCCGAGCGCGACCCGCACGAACTTGCGGCCCATGGCGTGCGCGACGGACTCGCCGAGCGAGGTCTTGCCGACGCCCGGAGGGCCCACCAGGGCGAGCACGGCGCCGCCTCGGCGGCCGCCGACGACCCCGAGGCCGCGGTCGGAGCGGCGCTTGCGCACCGCGAGGTACTCGGTGATGCGCTCCTTCACGTCCTGCAGTCCCGAGTGCTCGGCGTCGAGGATCTCCTGGGCGCCCTTGATGTCGTACTCGTCCTCGGTGCGCTCGTTCCAGGGCAGTTCGAGGACCGTGTCCAGCCAGGTCCTGATCCAGGAGCCCTCGGGCGACTGGTCGCTCGCGCGCTCCAGCTTGTCGACCTCCTTGAGGGCGGCCTCGCGGACCTTCTCCGGCAGCTCGGCGGCCTCGACGCGGGCGCGGTAGTCGTCGGACTCCTCGCCCTCCTGCTCGCCGTTGAGCTCGCGCAACTCCTTGCGTACGGCGTCCAGCTGACGGCGCAGCAGGAACTCGCGCTGCTGCTTGTCGACGCCCTCCTGGACGTCCTTGGCGATGGTCTCGGCCACGTCCTGCTCGGCGAGGTGCTCGCGCAGCTGGGCGGTGGCGAGCTTGAGGCGGGCGACCGCGTCCCCGGTCTCCAGGAGCTCGATCTTCTGCTGGGTGGTGAGGAACGGCGAGTAACCGGAGTTGTCGGCGAGCGCGGAGACGTCGTCGATCTGCGTGACCCGGTCGACGACCTGCCAGGCGCCCCGCTTCTTCAGCCAGCTGGTGGCGAGCGCCTTGTACTCCTTGACGAGCTCGGTGACGGCACCCGGCAGCGGCTCGGGGACCGAGTCGTCGATCTTCAGACCCTCGACCCAGAGGGCCGCCCCGGGCCCGGTGGTGCCGGCGCCGATGCGCACACGGCTCCGCCCGCGGATGAGGGCGCCCGGGTCGCCGTCGGAGAGCCGTCCGACCTGCTCGACGGTGCCGAGGACGCCGGTCGCGGCGTACGTCCCGTCGATGCGCGGAACAAGCAGCACCTTGGGCTTGCTGTCGCCACTGGACCGCGCAGCGGCCTGTGCGGCCTCCACCGCCGCTCGTACGTCGGCATCGGACAGGTCGAACGGCACCACCATGCCGGGCAGGACGACCTCGTCGTCGAGCGGCAGCACAGGCAGCGTGAGCGGGGTGTACGAGGTGGACTCAGCAGCCATGATCTCCCCTTCGGCATTCAAGTTGAGCTGTACCGACTCAATGCTTATGAGCGCCGCAATGTTCCCCGGGGCGTGTTCGCTGTGAGCGATCACAGAAATGCGCTGTCCGACCACAGGGGAAGACCCCTAGGGTTCTGGCGGCAATCACGACGACATCACAGACGACATCGCAGGTGGGGAGCACGATGACCGAGCAGCGTGACGGAGCGGCCGAGGACGCGGACGGCAGGGTCTGGTTCATCACCGGGACCAGCTCCGGCCTGGGAAGGGCACTGGTGCGCGCCGCGGTCGCGCACGGGGACCGGGTGGTGGCCACCGCCCGGGACGTGTCGACCCTCGACGACCTGGTGGCGCTCGCGCCGGACCGGGTCAGGGGCCTGCGCCTGGACGTGACCGACGCGGAGTCGGTGCGGGCCGCGGTCGACGCGGCCGAGAAGGACTTCGGGCGGATCGACGTCCTCGTGAACAACGCCGCGTACGGACTCCTCGGCGCCTTCGAGGAGCTGAGCGAGGAGCAGCTGCGCGACAACTTCGAGACCAACGTCTTCGGCGTCATGACGGTCACCCGCGCCGTGCTGCCCCTGATGCGGCGGCAGCGCTCGGGCCACATCGTCCAGATGTCCTCGGTGAACGGCGTGGTGCCGGGCCCCGGCGGCACCGCGTACGTCGGCACGAAGTACGCCCTGGAAGGGATGTCCGCGGCCCTGGCCGCCGAGGTCGCCCACCTCGGCATCCACGTCACGATCGTGGAACCCGGCCCGTTCCGCACGGAGTTCGGCGGGAGTTCGCTGCGCTGGGGCACGCCCATGGAGGACTACGCCAAGATCATCAAGCCCGCGCGCAAGATCATGGAGGCCACGCACGGCAAGCAGCCCGGCGACCCCGACCGCGGCGCCGAGGCGATCGTCGCCGTGGTCGGCCTCGACAAGCCGCCGCTGCGACTGCCGCTGGGGTCCCAGGCGTTCGGCTGGATCCGGACCCACTTCGAGTCGCGCATCAAGGAGTTGGACGCGGTGGAGGAGCTCGGCTCGGACACGTCCTTCCGCTGATCCGACCACGGCAACGGCGCGCGCGAAGTCATGCGTCGGCCGGCCGCAGCGAGGTGAGGCGCGCCATCTCCTCCTCCGAGAGCCGCAGCGCGCCCGCCGCCACGTTCTGCGCGAGGTGGTCCGGATCGCCCGTCCCGGGGATCGCGAGCACGTGCGGCCCCTGCTGCAAGGTCCAGGCCAGCCGGACCTGCGCGACGGACACACCGTGCGCGCGGGCGACGGCGCGCACCGCCTCGCCGTCACCGGCGGCCGGGCCCGCCTCCCGCCCGGAGCCGGCGATCGCGAAGAACGGGACGAAGGCGACGCCGAGTTCGCCGCAGTGCCGCAGGAGTGCCCGGTCCTCGCTCGACGCGCCGATCCCGTAGGGGTTCTGCACGCACACGACCGGGGCGATGGCCCGGGCCTCGGCCAGTTGCCCGGACGTGACGTTGGAGACGCCGAGGTGGCGGACGAGCCCGGCTTCGCGCAGCTCGGCCAGCACGCCGAAGTGCTCGCCGATCGAGCCGGTCCGGCCGCTCGGCGGCACGCGCAGGTTCACCACGTCCAGGTGATCGCGGCCGAGTTGGCGAAGGTTCTCCTCGACCTGGCCGCGCAACTGCTCCGGCGCGGCCCACCACCACGCACCCGAGGAATCGCGGCCCGGCCAGACCTTGGTGGTGATGACCAGGTCCTCCGGGTACGGCGCCAGCGCCCGGTCGATCAGCTCGTTGGCGGAGCGCGTCGCCGAGAAGTAGAACGCGGCGGTGTCGATGTGGTTCACACCGAGCTCGACCGCCCGCCGGAGCACGCCGAGCGACCGCTCGCGATCACGCGGCACGCCGCCGCCGAAGGGCGCGGCACCCGTCAGGCGCATCGCGCCGAACCCGATGCGGTTGACGGTCAGGTCACCGAGTTGCCAAGTTCCCGCGGCTGCCGCGGTGTTCGTCCATGGGCTCACGACTGGGATCTCCTCTTGCGGTGGGGAACGGAAGTCCGATGGGGGGGGCAACGGCGCGTACGGGCGGGCGCCGGGCATGAAAAAAGCCTCCTCGGCGGATCGGAATCCGCACCGAGAAGGCTCGCGTGATGACGGGGATTTTAGCAGGTCGGGCCGGGTCCCGGCGCCGCCGCGGGCAACCACGTCCGCCCCCGCAGAAGACCACTCATCCCTCCCAAGCCGGTCCTCGCGCCCCCACACGCCCCCCACCTACGCCTTCCAGCCCCACGGAACCAACCCAGAGCATTCAATCGATAGCGGAGCGTGACTGCACTTGTCGCCGCGGCTGGGGAGGCCGTGGACCGCGAACCAAGCAATCGGGGCACCATGACGTCAACTCCGGCCCATGAGGCGGGACATCCGGCCTGCGCGGCAGGCCGTTCCTCGTACGACGCACGGCTCATCCAAGCCCTCGGGGCGGGTGACGGCCACGCGCTGCGGGAGCTGATGGCGCGCAACGGCCCCTGGCTCCAGGCCCGGCTGCTCAACCGGCGCATCGCCCTGCACATCGTCGACGACGTACTGCAGGAAACCTTCATCGCCGTGCACCACGGCGCACACACCTTCCGCGACGCCAACGCCCGCGGCTGGCTGTGGACGATCGCGCAGCGCAAGCTCGTCGACCAACTCCGGTGCAGGGGGCGGCAGGACGCCCTCGCGGAGCGCGAGAAGGCGCGGGCCGGGCAGGAGCGGCCGCTCGTCGTGCCGTCCGCCGAGGACACCGCGCTCGGCTCCACGCTCACCGGCACGTCCATCGGCGACGCCCTCGCGATGCTGTCCGAGGAGGCCCGCCAGGTCCTGACGCTGCGGTACATCGACGGCTTCAGCGTGCGCGAGACGGCCACGCGACTCGGCGTCTCCGAAGGCACCGTCAAGAGCAGGGCGAGCCGCGGCCGCGAGGAACTCCGCGTCAGGCTCGGCGTAGTGGACGCCGCACGCGCTTGTGGGGGTGACGATGCGGAACCGATCCACGGCCTCGGCCGATAGCCCTGACACGGAACCGAAGGAACCGGGAACCGCGATGACCTCACCCCCCACCGCCCCGCCACCACCGCAGGCCCCCTGCCTGCCCCGCAGCTGGCTGTCCCGCTACGCGCTCGGCACCCTCCCGGACGCTGCCCTGTACGCCGCCGAGGAGCATCTGGACGCCTGCGACCACTGCACCGGCCTCGTCGTGCACGACGTACGCCAGGGCCCGAACGGGGCGCGGCTCGACGGGGTGCACGCGCGCGTGCTCGCGACGGTCGCCGGCGAGCGGGCGAGGCGCCCCCTCATCGACCGCGCACTCATCGACCGCCCCCTCATCGACCGCGCACTCGGCGGCCGCTCCCTCTGCGACCGCGCCCTCGTCGCGCTGCGGGCCGCCCCCGCACTGCGCTGGTCGTGGGCGGGCGCCCTGCTCGCCGTCTGCGCGGCGGGCGTCGCGCTGGCCCAGCTGGCGAAGTCCCGCGAGCTCGGCACGGACGGCCTGCTCCCGCTGCTCCTGATGTGCGCCCCGCTCCTGCCACTCCTCGGCGTCGCGATGAGCTACGGCCCGCAGGCCGACCCCTTCCACGAAGTGGCGGCGGTGACACCCTCCGGCGGCCTGAAGCTGCTCCTGTGGCGGTCGGGCCAAGTCCTGGCGGTCTGCCTGCCGTTGCTGACGCTCACCGGCCTCCTGCTGCCCAGCGGCGACGGCGCGCTGAACGCCGCGGCCTGGCTCCTTCCGGCCCTGGCGATGTCCCTGGCGACGCTGGCGCTGGGCTCCTGGGTCGGCTGCGGGCCCGCGGCACTGGCGACGGGCGGCGCCTGGCTGCTCGCGGTGGGCGTACCGCTGACCGCCCGCCTGGCCGTGCGCGAGGAACTGCGCCCCGCCTTCGGCGAAGCGGCCCAGGACGCCCTGCGTCCCCTCATGGGCACGCTGGCGCAGGGCGGTTGGGCCGCGGGGGCCCTGGCGTGCTGCGGGGTCCTCTACGCGCGACGGCAGTCGTTCGAGGGGGCGGGGGCGCGGCGGTGAGGGTCACGTCCCGCGCGGTCGGCGCGAAGGCCACGGGGCTCCGCCGCCGCGCCCGGGTCAGTCCTCTGGTGACGGAGTTGCGGCGCGGTCCCGCCGCGAAGCTGTTCTGCGTCGCCGTCCTGTGGTCCTGCGGCGTCCACGCGCTCGGCGCGGGGCACGACGAACTGTCCGCGTCCGCCGTGGCCCCCGCCCTGTCGGTGTTCGTCCTGTGCGCCGGATGGCACGGATCCCGGGAACGGCGCTGCCGCACCGCGTGGTTGCGGCACACATCGGTCCGCTCGCCCGTCCACCGCGTCCTGCTCGCGACCCTGCCCGCCGTGTTCTGGCCCTGCGCGGCCGCGCTGCCCCTGCTCCGGAACGACTACGGCTCCGGCCTGACCCGCCCCCTCGCCCAGGACGAGGCCGTGGACGTCCTGTTCACCACGGCAAGCTTCGCGAACCTCGCGGCACCGGCCGCCCTGGTGGCCTTCGTCCTGGGCCGCTGGTTCCCGTTCCGTCTGGTGGCCCCCGTGCTGGCCGTGGGCGGCTTCCTCCTCGTGGCCCTCCTGCCGGTCTTCGTGCTCTCCGGCGAAACCGGGCCGCCCCCGGAGCCGGCCCGGCCCGCCCCCGCCCCGGCGGTCGCCGTGCCGGTGGAGCCGCTTCCCTCCCCCGAGGAGCCCACCCCGTGATCACCGCCCGCGGCCTGACCGTCCGGCACCGGCGCCGTACCGCCGTCGACGGCATCGACCTGCGGCTGCCCGCCGGCGTCCACGGCCTGCTCGGTCCGAACGGCGCGGGCAAGACGTCCCTGATCCGCGTCCTCGCCACCGCCGCGGAGCCCTCCGCGGGCCGGCTCACCCTGCTCGGCGAGGACCCCTCGCACTACGCGGGCCTGCTTGCCGTACGCCGCCGCCTCGGTTATCTGCCCCAGGAGTTCGGCGTGTACCGGCACTTCACCACCCGTGAGTTCCTCGGCTACGCGGCCTGGCTCAAGGACGTCCCCGCCCGCGACGTCGCCGCCGCCGTCGAGCACGCCGCGCACCGCGTGGGCCTCGCCGACCACCTCGACACGAAGCTACGCGCGCTCAGCGGCGGCATGAAGCAGCGCGTCGGCATCGCGCAGGCCATCGTGAACGAACCCGATCTGCTCCTCCTCGACGAACCGACGACGGGGCTCGACCCGGCCCAGCGCGAGCGCCTGCACGCACTCCTGCGCGCCATCGGCGAGTCCGCGACCGTCGTCGTCTCCACCCACCTCATGGAGGACATCACCGGCGCCTGCGACGACGTACTCGTTCTCGCGGACGGCAGGATCCGCTTCCACGGCACGGTGGAGACCCTGACGGCACTCGGTGGGTACGCGGCCGTGCTGCCGTGAGGAGCCGCCGTCAGGCGGATGCCGACCGCGCACCGCGCCGGCGCCGCAGCAGGGGCCAGGTGCAGACGCCGATCAGGAGCGCGAGCAGATGGCCCCAGTTCGTCATCGGGTCGGTGAACGCGATCAGGTCGTCGACCAGCATCCAGCCGAAGCCGCCGAGGACGGCCCAGCGCAGCCACGGCGTCAGAAGCCCCGCGAGCGCGCCGACGCTGGCGGCGACGCCGAAGCTGATCCCGTAGTCGAGGCGGTGCAGGGAGCTGTCCGGCAGATGCCCCGCGAGCACGGAGAAGCCGACCGGGACCTCCGTCGCGAGCGTGGCGACGACGTGGCCCAGCAGGAAGACACCGGCGGTCCGCAGACCGCCGATGCGGCGCTCCAGCGCGGTGAGCACCAGCAGGAAGACGATCGCGTACGGAGAGGTGATGCCGCCCGCGATCCACAGGGCACTGGCGATCAGGACGAGGACGGGGCTGTGCGCGAGATGCGCCACGTCGGTGCTCGACCCCTCCAACAGGGTGGAGACGAGGCCAGGGTCGGCGTACTCGGTGAGGACCGAGGTGGCGGCGAGCACGAGCGCGTACCCGAAGGTGAAGGGAGTCCCCTTGGGCGAGGGCACCAGATGCCAGGGCCGGAACCGGGGGCGCGGGCGAGGGCGGGCTTCACTCGCACACGAGCCGCCTTCGTCGCCGCGGCCTTCCCTCTGCTTGTGTGAGGGCTGACGCGGTATTCCGTTCAGGGTGCCCGGCGTCGTCATGACGTCGGACGTGGCCTCGGCGGGCCGCACGCTCTGGTTCACGGGTGAGGCGCTCCTTCCGTCCCGGCCCACCCTTTGCCCTTTTTTCCGGCGCTGTCTATGACCGGCGCCACGTGAGGCCCGATTCACAGCAACCCTTGAGGCGATTCCTGCGTTGCCGCACCCGCTCCCGCCGGAGCCCGGCCCCGCCCACGCTCCCTCTCCTACCCTGGTCGCCATGCACACCCACACCACCGCCCCCGTCGTCATCGACCGGCGTGAGGGGCCGTACGGAGAGGTCGTACTGCGGCGCCACGGTGAGCTGCTGCAGATCATCGCCAACGGCTGCTTCCTGATGGACACCTCCGACGGCCGCTCCGAGCGGCTGCTCGTCGACGCGGCGCGCGACGCCCTCGACGACCGCCCGGAGCCCACCGTCCTGATCGGCGGCCTCGGCGTCGGTTTCTCCCTCGCGCACGCCGCCGCGGACCCGCGCTGGGGACGCGTCACCGTCGTCGAGCGCGAGCAGGCGATCATCGACTGGCACCGCGAGGGGCCCCTCGCCGAACTGTCCGGCGCCGCGCTCGCCGATCCACGTGCGCAAATTCTTCACACGGACCTCGTCGCACACCTCTTCGGCACCACACAGACGTACGACGCGCTCTGCCTGGACATCGACAACGGCCCCGACTGGACGGTGACGGAGGACAACAACTCCCTTTACTCGCCTGCCGGTCTGGCCGCCTGCAAAGACCGCCTGAACCCCGGCGGAGTGCTCGCCGTGTGGTCGGCGCAGCCGTCGTCCGCTTTCGACTTCGCTCTACGGAATGCCGGATTCCAGGGGGTACGAACCGAAGAGATCCCCGTTGCCCGAGGCGTCCCGGACGTGGTCCACCTCGGCGTCAGGGCTGCGTAGCCGAGGTGCCTTCGGGACCCGTACTCTGCTGACCGAACACAAGCGATCAGTGTCAGGGGCGGGCGATGGAGCAGACACACACCTCCCACAACGGCGCGACGGCGGCGATGCCGGGCGCGCAGCGCCGGGTGCTGGTGGTCGAGGACGACCCGACGATCGTCGACGCCATCGCCGCCCGGCTGCGTGCCGAGGGTTTTGTCGTGCAAACAGCGGGAGACGGCCCCTCGGCGGTCGACACCGCCCAGGCCTGGCAGCCCGACCTGCTGATCCTCGACATCATGCTGCCGGGCTTCGACGGCCTGGAGGTCTGCCGCCGGGTGCAGGCCCAGCGGCCGGTCCCCGTCCTCATGCTCACCGCGCGCGACGACGAGACGGACATGCTGGTCGGGCTCGGGGTCGGCGCCGACGACTACATGACCAAGCCGTTCTCCATGCGGGAGCTCGCGGCCCGGGTGCACGTCCTGCTGCGCCGCGTCGAACGCGCCGCGCTGGCCGCGACCACGCCCCGCAGCGGCATCCTGCGCCTGGGCGAGCTGGAGATCGACCACGCTCAGCGACGTGTGCGAGTGCGCAGCGAGGACGTCCATCTGACGCCCACGGAGTTCGACCTCCTGGTCTGTCTGGCCAACACCCCGCGCGCCGTGCTCTCCCGCGAGCAGCTGCTCGCGGAGGTGTGGGACTGGGCCGACGCGTCCGGCACCCGCACCGTCGACAGCCACATCAAGGCCCTGCGCCGGAAGATCGGCGCCGAGCGGATCCGCACGGTGCACGGCGTGGGGTACGCGCTGGAGACCCCCGCGCCGTGAGGCGGGTCGCGTGATGAGCGGACCCTTCGGAGGACTGCGGCCGTTCTCCGTCAAGACCAAGCTCGGCGCCCTCGTGGTCGTCTCGGTGTTCATCACCACGGGCCTGCTCCTGGTGGCGATGAAGACCGAGACCGAGCTGCGCTTCATCACCGTCTTCTCGGTGATCGCCACGCTCCTCATCACCCAGTTCGTGGCACACAGCCTCACCGCGCCGCTCGACGAGATGAACGCGGTGGCCCGCGCCGTCTCCCACGGCGACTACACACGACGGGCGCGCGGCGCCGACCGGCGCGACGAACTGGGCGACGTGGCCTCCACCATCAACGCGATGGCCGACGACCTGGAGGCCCAGGACACCCAGCGCAAGGAGCTCGTCGCCAACGTCTCGCACGAGCTGCGCACCCCCATCGCCGCCCTGCGCGCCGTCCTGGAGAACGTCGTCGACGGCGTATCGGCCGCCGACCCCGAGACGATGCGCACGGCCCTGAAGCAGACCGAGCGCCTGGGCCGTCTCGTCGAGACGCTCCTCGACCTCTCCCGCCTCGACAACGGTGTCGTACCGCTCAAGGCCCGCCGCTTCGAGGTCTGGCCCTATCTCTCGGGCGTCCTGAAGGAGGCCAACATGGTGGCCTCCGCGCGCGCGGGCATCGCATCGGGCTCCGGCAGCCACACGCGCACGGACGTCCATCTGCACCTCGACGTCTCGCCGCCGGAGCTGACGGCGCACGCGGACGCCGAGCGCCTCCACCAGGTCGTGGCGAACCTCATCGACAACGCGGTCAAGCACAGCCCGCCGCACGGGCGCGTGACGGTGCGGGCCCGGCGCGGCCTCTACCCCGAGTCCCTGGACCTGGAGGTGCTCGACGAGGGCCCCGGCATCCCGGAGTCGGAGCGGCACCGCGTCTTCGAGCGCTTCAACCGCGGCAGCCACGCGGGCGCCCCCGCGCACGGCCCCGGCAACGACGGCGGCACGGGTCTCGGTCTCGCCATCGCGCGCTGGGCGGTCGATCTGCACGGCGGCCACATCGGGGTGGCCGAATCCCCTCGCGGCTGCCGGATCCAGGTCACCCTTCCGGGCCTGCCCGAATCCTGAGGTTGACGTAGGGTTCGAAGCGGAAGCGATGCACCGGCGCCTCCGCAGCGCGCCCGGGGCTCGCCGCCGCGTGGAGACGTCCCTTCGAGGCACCCACGCGGCCATCTGGCGTTGCGGAACCTCGCTTGTTTCCCGCCATTTACCGCGCCGAAACCCCTGATCCAGTGTGACTTACGCGACGGATGCCGGGCCCGGCCTGCACCTCGCGCCGTAGGAGGCGTAGCCTTTATTTCCGCTGTCCATCACCTTGTGAAGCGGAAGAGGGCGGTTACCGCCGTGTCGTCACAGTCCCCCAGTAGCTCGAGCATCTCGACCGACCAAGACGGGCAGGGCAAGGACCCTGCTGCTGCCTTCGGTCCCAATGAGTGGCTCGTCGACGAGATCTATCAGCAGTACCTCCAGGACCCGAATTCGGTCGACCGAGCCTGGTGGGACTTCTTCGCCGACTACAAGCCGGGGGTGGGCGCTTCCGTAGCCGCCGCCCCGGCGAAGCCGGCGGGTGACGCGGCCGCGGGGGCCGCGTCCACCAGTGCTCCCGCCGCGCCTGCCGCGCCCGCCGCGCCCGCCGCGCCCGCCGCCAAGGCTCCCGCGCCCGCCGCTCCGGCTGCCCCGGCAGCTCCGGCCGCCGCCAAGCCCGCCACGAAGCCCGCGGCCGCCGCTCCGGCCCCCGCCGCGAAGCCCGCCGCCGCCAAGCCCGCCACGAAGGCGGAGCCGGCGACCGAGGCCCCGGCCGGTCCCGAGTACGTGACGCTGCGCGGCCCCGCCGCCGCGGTCGCGAAGAACATGAACGCCTCGATCGAGGTCCCGACGGCCACGTCGGTCCGCGCGGTCCCGGTGAAGCTGCTCTTCGACAACCGCATCGTCATCAACAACCACCTCAAGCGCGCCCGCGGCGGGAAGATCTCCTTCACGCACCTCATCGGGTACGCGATGGTGCAGGCCATCAAGGCCATGCCGTCGATGAACTACTCCTTCGCGGAGAAGGACGGCAAGCCGACCCTGGTCAAGCCGGAGCACATCAACTTCGGCCTCGCCATCGACCTGGTGAAGCCCAACGGCGACCGCCAGCTGGTCGTCGCGGGCATCAAGAAGGCCGAGACCCTGAACTTCTTCGAGTTCTGGCAGGCCTACGAGGACATCGTCCGCCGCGCCCGTGACGGCAAGCTGGGCATGGACGACTTCACCGGCGTGACGGTCTCCCTGACCAACCCCGGCGGCCTCGGCACCGTCCACTCGGTCCCGCGTCTGATGCCCGGCCAGTCGGTCATCATGGGCGTCGGCTCCATGGACTACCCCGCGGAGTTCCAGGGCACCTCCCAGGACACCCTGAACAAGCTCGGCATCTCGAAGGTCATGACGCTCACGTCGACCTACGACCACCGGGTCATCCAGGGCGCCGCCTCCGGCGAGTTCCTGCGGATCGTCGCGAACCTCCTCCTCGGCGAGAACGAGTTCTACGACGAGATCTTCAAGGCGCTGCGCATTCCCTACGAGCCGGTCCGCTGGCTCAAGGACATCGACGCCTCGCACGACGACGACGTCACGAAGGCCGCCCGCGTCTTCGAGCTGATCCACTCCTACCGCGTCCGCGGCCACGTCATGGCCGACACGGACCCGCTGGAGTACAAGCAGCGCAAGCACCCCGACCTGGACATCACCGAGCACGGCCTCACCCTGTGGGACCTGGAGCGTGAGTTCGCGGTCGGCGGCTTCGCCGGCAAGTCGATGATGAAGCTGCGCGACGTCCTCGGCGTGCTCCGCGACTCGTACTGCCGCACCACCGGCGTCGAGTTCATGCACATCCAGGACCCGAAGCAGCGCAAGTGGCTGCAGGACCGCATCGAGCGGACCCACGCCACCAAGCCCGAGCGCGAGGAGCAGCTGCGCATCCTGCGCCGGCTGAACTCCGCCGAGGCCTTCGAGACCTTCCTCCAGACGAAGTACGTCGGCCAGAAGCGCTTCTCCCTGGAGGGCGGCGAGTCCGTCATCCCGCTGCTCGACGCCGTGCTCGACAGCGCCGCCGAGTCGCGTCTGGACGAGGTCGTCATCGGCATGGCCCACCGCGGCCGCCTGAACGTCCTCGCCAACATCGTCGGCAAGTCGTACGCCCAGATCTTCCGCGAGTTCGAGGGCAACATGGACCCCAAGTCCATGCACGGCTCCGGCGACGTGAAGTACCACCTGGGCGCCGAGGGCACCTTCACCGGCCTGGACGGCGAGCAGATCAAGGTCTCGCTGGCCGCGAACCCCTCCCACCTGGAGACGGTCGACCCGGTCATCGAGGGCATCGTCCGCGCCAAGCAGGACATCATCAACAAGGGCGGCACGGACTTCACGGTCCTGCCCGTCGCCCTGCACGGTGACGCGGCCTTCGCGGGCCAGGGTGTGGTCGCCGAGACGCTCAACATGTCGCAGCTGCGCGGCTACCGCACGGGCGGCACGGTCCACATCGTCATCAACAACCAGGTCGGCTTCACCGCCGCCCCGGAGTCGTCGCGCTCCTCCATGTACGCCACCGACGTGGCCCGCATGATCGAGGCGCCGATCTTCCACGTGAACGGCGACGACCCCGAGGCCGTCGTCCGCGTCGCCCGCCTCGCCTTCGAGTTCCGCCAGGCGTTCAACAAGGATGTGGTCATCGACCTCATCTGCTACCGCCGCCGCGGGCACAACGAGTCGGACAACCCGGCGTTCACGCAGCCGCTGATGTACGACCTGATCGACAAGAAGCGCTCGGTGCGCAAGCTCTACACCGAGTCCCTCATCGGTCGCGGCGACATCACCCTGGAAGAGGCCGAGCAGGCGCTGCAGGACTTCCAGGGCCAGCTGGAGAAGGTCTTCACCGAGGTCCGCGAGGCCGTCTCGCAGCCCGCGCAGGCCGAAGTGCCCTCGCCGCAGGCCGAGTTCCCGGTGCACGTCGAGACCGCGATCTCCCAGGAGGTCGTCAAGCGGATCGCCGAGTCCCAGGTCAACATCCCCGACCGGGTCACCGTCCACCCGCGTCTGCTGCCGCAGCTGCAGCGCCGCGCGACGATGGTCGAAGAGGGCACGATCGACTGGGGCATGGGCGAGACCCTCGCCATCGGCTCGCTGCTCCTGGAGGGCACCCCGGTCCGCCTGTCGGGCCAGGACTCCCGCCGCGGCACGTTCGGCCAGCGCCACGCGGTCCTCATCGACCGCGCGACGGGCGAGGACTACACGCCGCTGATGTACCTCTCCGAGGACCAGGCGCGCTACAACGTCTACGACTCGCTCCTGTCCGAGTACGCGGTCATGGGCTTCGAGTACGGCTACTCGCTGGCCCGTCCCGAGTCCCTCGTCATGTGGGAAGCGCAGTTCGGTGACTTCGTCAACGGCGCGCAGACGGTGGTGGACGAGTACATCTCCGCCGCCGAGCAGAAGTGGAACCAGCACTCCGGTGTCACCCTGCTCCTCCCGCACGGCTACGAAGGCCAGGGCCCGGACCACTCCTCGGCCCGCATCGAGCGGTTCCTGCAGCTGTGCGCGCAGAACAACATGACGGTCGCGATGCCGACCCTCCCGTCGAACTACTTCCACCTCCTGCGGTGGCAGGTGCACAACCCGCACCACAAGCCGCTGGTGGTCTTCACCCCGAAGTCGATGCTGCGCCTCAAGGCGGCGGCCTCGAAGACGGAGGAGTTCACGACGGGCGGCTTCCGTCCGGTCATCGGTGACAGCCACGTCGACCCGTCGGCGGTCCGCAAGGTCGTCTTCTGCGCGGGCAAGCTGTACTACGACCTGGAGGCCGAGCGTCAGAAGCGCGGCGCCACGGACGCTGCAGCTGCCAATACGGCGATCATCCGCATCGAGCGCCTGTACCCGCTGCCGGGTGCCGAGCTCCAGGCGGAGATCGCCAAGTTCCCGAACGCCGAGAAGTACCTGTGGGCGCAGGAGGAGCCGGCGAACCAGGGCGCGTGGCCCTTCATCGCCCTCAACCTCATCGACCACCTGGACCTGGCGGTCGGCGCGGACATCCCGCACGACGAGCGCCTGCGCCGCATCTCGCGCCCGCACAGCTCGTCCCCGGCGGTCGGTTCGGCCAAGCGTCACCAGGCCGAGCAGGACCAGCTGATCAGCGAGGTCTTCGAGGCATAGTCCTCGACGGTTCTCCGCGAGGGGCCCGCTCCCGAGTTCGTCCGAACTCGGGAGCGGGCCCCTCGTCGTAGGCGCATACCATGAGGCGGAAGAATCCATCCGCACCAGGAGCATGAGTTGTACTTCACCGACCGTGGCATCGAGGAGCTGGAGAAGCGGCGCGGCGAGGAGGAGGTCACCTTCGAGTGGCTCGCCGAGCAGCTCCGCACCTTCGTGGATCTCAACCCCGACTTCGAGGTCCCGGTCGAGCGCCTGGCGACCTGGCTGGCGCGCCTCGACGACGAGGACGAGGACGAGTAGTCACCCGCCGAGCAGGGCGGGGGCCAGCTCCCGCCACTGCGGCAGCGGCAGGGCGGCCGGATCGCCGGTGAGTACCTGTACGCAGACGTGGTCGGCGCCCGCTTCGAGATGCTCCCGCACGCGTGCGTGGAGGGCGTCGCAGTCTCCGTAGGCGACGATCGCGTCGACGAGGCGGCGGCTCGGCCGTCCGCCCGCGATGTCCTCGTCGCCGAACCCCAGGCGTCGTACGTTCGCCGCCTGATGGGGCGCGGCCGTGACGTAGAAGCCGACGTGCCGGGCGGCCACCTCGCGGGCGCGGTCGATGTCCGTGTCGAGGACGACGGCCTGTTCGACGCCGAGGAACGCGTCCGGCCCCATGATCTTGCGGGCCCGCGCGGTGTGCTCGACGGAGACGAAGTACGGGTGGGCTCCCCAGGTGCGCTCGGCGGCCAGCTCCAGCATCTTCGGTCCGAGTGCGGCCAGGACACGGCGCGGGGCGGGGTCGGGGACGGGCCCGTGCGCCGGGGCGGCGTCCATGGAGTCCAGATAGCGGCGCATCGTCGTGAGCGCCTTCCCGCGCGTGGGCACGGGGTAGCCGTCGACCTCGGAGACGGTGTCGTCGACGCGGTGCCCGCCGAGGCCGAGCAGATAGCGCCCGGGGAAGGCTTCGCCGAGCGTGCGCTCGGCGGCGGCGAGGGTCAGGGGCTCCCGGAAGGCGATGTTGGCGATGCCGGACGCCACGACCATGTGCCGCGTGGCGGACAGCAACAGCCAGGCCTGCCCCACGGCATCCCGCCCGAAGGCCTCCCCGTACCAGAGGGCCCCGTACCCCAACTCCTCGATCTCGGCGGCAGCTTCCCGCACCGCCCCCGCGGGATGCCCCTCAAAGGCGAAGGTCCAGACCCCGACGTCACCGAGCCCGCCCTTCTCCAGCACTCCACCCATGCCGCCGCCCCTTCCCCACTTTTCCGGAGAACCTCTCCACTTACCGGCGCACAACAATACGGAGAACCTCTCCGCATAGCTAGCCCCCGGCGCCCCGGGGCGCGAGGATGGCCGGGTGACGAAAACCCAGGAGCGTGGCGAAGGGCCGGCCGACCGCCGGACCGGCACGGGCAGGGCGCCCGGCAAGCGCCGGACGGACGCGAGGTCCACCGAACGCCGGCCCGACGTCGACCAAGCGACGGCTCCCCGGCAGCCCCGCGCGGATGCCCGGCGGAATCGGGAGCGGATCGTCGATGCCGCGCGGGAGGCGTTCGGGGAGGCGGGGCCCGAGGCGTCGCTCAATGAGATCGCCCGGCGCGCGGGGGTCGGACCCGGCACGCTCTACCGGCACTTTCCCCACCGGCCCGCACTCCTGACCGCGGTGCTCCGGGACCGCATCGACACGCTGTGCGGCCGCGCGGAAGAGCTGCTGGGGGCCGACTCCCCCGACGAGGCGCTGGCCGAGTGGCTGCGCGCCTTCCTCGCCCACGCGCGCGTGAACCAGGGCCTCGGCAGCGCCCTGCTGATCGAGGAGCTGGAGCGGCCCGACGCCCTCGGCTTCGACTGCCATCAGCGCATCGAGGACACGGCCCGGCGCCTCCTGGCCCGCGCCCAGCGGTCCGGCTCGGCCCGTTCCGATCTCACCGCCGCCGATCTGGTCCAGCTGGTGGTCGGCATCGCCCTGTCGACGGCACACGCGACCGCGGACCCGGAACAGCCGGACCGCCTCCTCGCCCTGGTCCTGGACGCCGTGCGCCTGCGCTGAGCTCCAGGAGGCACCGCCGCCTCAGTCGCGCGCCCTCATACGGTCGTACGCGAGGCCCACCGCCCCTTGCACCAGCAGCAGCACGGCCGCCGCGGCCCATCCCCCGCTGCGCCTGCGCACCGCCCAGACCGCGAGCGGCAGCCCCGCCGCCACCTGCGCGGCGGCGAGCGCCCGCGCCTTGGGCCCACGCACCCAGGGGCCGAGCGGTCCCTTCTCGACCACGTCGAACTCCGCCCGCACCGCGTCCCGCCACCCGGACCACTCGACCTGGCGCACACCGCGCTGGACCCGGGCCACCTCGCGCAGCCGGTCGGCCGGTTCACCGGGGCCGAGGCCCGGCGGCAGGGCGAGCCCCGTGCGCGTCAGGACGGCGAGGAGACCGAGCATCCTCGCCCGCGCGTCGGCCTCCGTGTCGGGCCGGGCGAGCGCCTCCAGGGACTGCATGTCCAGCACGGGGTCGAGGCCGAGCCGCGCGGCGAACGTCCGCATCGCCTCGTCCTCCCCGACGGGCGTCCCGTTCGCCAGCCATACGTAGCCCACGGTGCGCCGGAAGCCCGCCGCGAGGGTGTACCCGGACCGGTCGGCGTCCCACCACAGGGCGAGCACGGGCCAGCCGGAGCCGACGGCGAGCGCGGTCGCCCACCCGGTGAGCACCCGGTCGACCGGCTCCTCGCCGTGCAGCCAGGGCTTCCCCTCGGGCACGAGCACGCTCCAGCCGGGCCCGGCCTCCACGAGCAGCATCCGCTCGCGGAGCAGTTGGGCCACGGGCTCGACGGAATCGGGCTCGGCCCGGCAGAGCAGCAGCGCACCGGGCGCATCGGGCACGTCACGCACGTCAGGCGAAGAAGCATCGGACGACATGGCCCCACGCTAGGACAGATCGCAGCAATCGGCGCATAAACCCCGACGTGCGGCAGCCCGTCCGAGGGGTTCGTTCCACGATTGTCTTGACTTACGCGATCCGCGATATATCGTGAATGACAGAGACGCGATATGGCGCGTCGCGTCCGACCCGCCAAGGAGGTCAGGTCATGTCAGAGTGGTCCGTCACCGCGCCCCGGAAGCTCACCGTCGACACCCCCGTGACAGCACTCCACGTCCGGATCGTCAGCGGCACGGTGAACGTGGTGGGCACGGACGAAAGTTCCGCCCTCCTGGAGGTCTCCGAGATCGAGGGCCCTCCCCTGACGGTCACCCACGAGGACGGCGTCCTCACCGTCGCCTATGACGACCTGCCTTGGAAGGGCTTCCTGAAGTGGCTCGACCGCAAGGGCTGGCGCCGCAGCGCGGTGGTCTCCCTGGCGGTCCCCGCGGGGACGGACATCGAGGTCGGCGTGGTCGGCGCCGGCGCCGTGGTCTCCGGCATCGAGGGACGCGCGGCGGTCAAGAGCGTCAGCGGCGACGCGACCCTGCTCGGCCTCGCGGGCCCGGTCCGCGCGGACAGCGTCTCGGGGAACGTGGAGGCGCAGGGCGTCACCGGCGGCCTGAAGTTCAACTCGGTGTCCGGCAACCTCACCGTCGTCGAGGCCGCGGGCTCCTCCGTCCGGGCCGAGTCGGTGAGCGGCTCGATGATCGTGGACCTCGACCCGGCGGGCCGCCCGACGGACGTCGCCCTGACGAGCGTCTCCGGCGAGATCGCCATCCGCCTGCCGCACCCCGCGGACGCGGAGGTCGAGGTGGACACCGCGAGCGGCGCGGTGTCGAACGCCTTCGAGGACCTGCGGGTGGGCGGCCAGTGGGGGGCCAAGCGGATCACGGGCAGGCTGGGCTCGGGCACGGGAAAGCTCAAGGCGACGACGGTCACGGGGTCCATCGCGCTCCTGCGGAGGCCGCCGATGGAGGAAGATCCATACGGTGACGTCCCCTTGGACGTCGCCTCGGCGGACACCGCCGAAACCGCCCCTCCGGCGGACACCCCACCGGCGGACGCCGAGTCCGCCGACGCCGCCACCGCCCCGGCCGACGCCCCCGCGCCGACCGATGGCCCGACCGACAAGAAGGTGCTCTGAGATGCCCCCCGTGTTCGCCCACGGCCGCCTGCGCCTGTACCTGCTCAAGCTGCTCGACGAGGCCCCGCGCCACGGCTATGAAGTGATCCGCCTCCTCGAAGAACGCTTCCAAGGGCTGTACGCACCTTCGGCGGGCACCGTCTACCCCCGCCTCGCGAAGCTGGAGGCCGAGGGCCTGGTCACGCACACCACCGAGGGCGGCAGGAAGGTCTACGCCATCACGGACGCCGGCCGCGCCGAACTGGCCGACCGCAGCGGCGAGCTGGCCGACCTGGAGCTGGAGATCCGCGAGTCGGTCGCCGAGCTGGCCGCCGAGATCCGTGACGGCGTCCAGGGTGCGGCGGGCGAGCTGCGCCGCGAGATGCGGGCGGCGGCCAGGGAGGCACGCGCCTCGGGCGGCACGGGCAGGGCGGGCACCGACAGGGCCTACCCCGACCCGGCCGACTTCTTCGACGGCGCCTGGGGCGACAAGGAGGGCTGGCGCCAGGCGAAGGAGGAGTTCAAGCGGGCCAAGCAGGAGTGGAAGGAGCAGGCGCGGCGCGCGAAGGACGAGAGCCGCCGCGCACGCGAGGAGGCACAGCGGGCCCGCCGCCAGGCCAAGGACGCCCAGGAGCAGGCGCGGGCCCAGGCCCAGGAAGAGGTCCAGCGCATCGCGCGGCGCGTACAGGAGCAGGTCCAGGACCACTTCACGCGGGGTGACTGGCCGACGGGCGTGCGGGAGGGTCTTACCGAACTGGCCAAGGAGTTCGGCGAGTTCGGCAAGGACTTCGGCAAGACGTTCGGCTCGTGGCCCGAGTCGGGAGGCGGGGCCGGACCGGACACGGCAGCCGAGCGCGGCAGCCGCGGCACGACCGGGACAAAGGGCGCCCCGACCTCCAAGGACACGGGAGACGCGCCCCCGCCCTCTGAAGCCACGGGAGCCACCTCGCCCCCTGGAGCCGCCTCGCCTCCGGGAGCCTCTCAAGCGGCGGGCACCGGGCCCCAGTTCAGCGCCGCCCCCGAGGATCTCCCCGTGGAGCACGCCCCGGTGTGGGCCCACGAGGACTCGACGGGGAACCCCGCCCGCGACCTGGACCGCCTCCTGGACCGCTTCCGCGACGACATCCGTGACGCCGCCCGCGATCACGGCGTGACGGAGGACCAACTGCGCGACGCCCGCCGCCACTTGTCCCAAGCCGCGGCCCACATCGGCGCCGCACTCCGCACACCCCAGGCCTGACACCCGCCCCAAGGCCTGCCACCCACGTGCCGCGGCCACCGTGCCCCCACCCGACCGGAGGGGGGCACGCGCGCCGCGCCACGAGGCGACACTCCGAGCGCCGCGCCAGTCACACCCGCCGCCACGCGCCGCAGGCGGCGGCCCGCATCGGCGCCGTGCCGCGCACACCCCAGGCCTGACACCCGCCCCGAAGCCTGCCACCCACGTGCAGCGGCGACCATGCCCCACCCGACCGGGGGCACGCGCGCCGCGTCTCAGGGTGTCTGCGCGAAGAGGAGCCGCTCCAGTTCCGCGTACGTCACTCCGTGGTCCGCGAGGACCTCGGAGACCACGCCGGGCCGGACGGTGAGCGCCAGGAGCATGTGCTGTCCGCCGATGGTCCGGTCGCGGCGTGCGCTCGCGATCCGCAGGGACTTCGTCAGGACCTCCTTGGCGTCCCGCGTGAAGGGCAGATGGCCGATCCGGCCCATCAGGCCCCTGCGCTCCCTGCCCGCACCACCCTCCCCGGCGGCGCCCGAACCGGCCAGCACCCCGGCCCCGTGCGCCTCTTCGACCCGGGAGACGATCTCGTCGACGTCGATGCCGAGAGCGGCGAGGGCCTCGGACTCGGCCTGGGAGAGGCCGCCCCTGCGCCGCGCCTCGGCGAGGGCCCGCTCGATGGACGCACGCCGGTCCGCGGCCCCCAGCGCCGTCAGCGCGAAGGCGGCACGGCTGCCTGCCCCCTGGTCGAGCTGTGCGAGCAGGGAGAGCAGCAGATGGCCGTCGTCGACCGACGCGGCCCCCGCCCGCCCCGCCTGCTCGACCGCGCCCTCGACCACGGCGCGGGCATCCTCGGTGAACCGCTCGAACATCACTGCCTCCCGTACTTCTTGTGCACGGCCTGCCTGCTCACTCCGAGCTCCGCGGCGATCTCCTGCCACGACCAGCCCTGCAGGCGCGCGCTGCGCACCTGCACGGCCTCCAACTGCTCCACCAGCTTCCGCAGCGCGGTCACGGCCCGCAGCCCGATCCGTGGGTCGCGATCACCCGCGCGCTCGGCGAGATCCGTTGCTTCGGTCATACATGTCAACCTAGGTTGACATGCCGCTCATGTCAACCACAGTTGACATGAGCGGCATGGCGAAGGCGGACATGCGGGAGGGGCGGCAGCCCCTTCGGCCGCCGCCCCTCCCGTCCCGTACGAAGCCGCTCAGACCTCCAGCACGATCTTGCCGAACTGCTCGCCCGACTCCAGCCGCTCGAAGCCCTCGCGCGCCCGGTCCAGGGGCAGCACCTCGTCGACCACCGGACGCACGCCCGTGGCCGCGCAGAAGGCCAGCAGGTCCTCCAGCTCGTCCTTGGTGCCCATGGTGGAGCCGACGACCTTCAGCTCCAGGAAGAAGATCCGGGTGAGTTCGGCGTGCGAAGGCCGGTCACCGCTGGTCGCCCCCGAGATGACCAGAGTGCCGCCCGGCTTCAGCGACTTGACCGAGTGCGACCAGGTAGCCGCGCCCACCGTCTCGATGACGGCGTCCACCCGCTGCGGAAGCCGCGCCCCCGCCTCGACCGCCTCCACGGCGCCCAGTTCGAGCGCCCGCTTCCGCTTGGCCTCGTCCCGGCTCGTGGCGAAGACCCGCAGGCCCGCCGCCTTGCCGAGCACGATCGCGGCCGTGGCGACACCGCCGCCCGCGCCCTGCACGAGGACCGAATCCCCGGGCCGCACACCGGCGTTGGTGAAGAGCATGCGGTACGCGGTCAGCCACGCGGTCGGCAGGCAGGCCGCCTCCGCGAAGGACAGCTCCTTCGGCTTGGGCAGCACGTTCCAGGTGGGGACCGCGACACTCTCGGCGAACGTCCCCTGGTACTCCTCCGTCAGGATGGAGCGGCCCTCACGAGGCCCGACGCCGTGCCCCGACTGCCCGACGACGGAGTGGAGGACCACCTCGTTCCCGTCCTCGTCGATCCCCGCGGCATCACAGCCGAGGATCATCGGCAGCTTGTCCTCGGCCAGGCCGACCCCGCGCAGCGACCACAGATCGTGGTGGTTGAGGGAGGCGGCCCTGACCTTCACGGTCGACCAGCCGGGGCGGACCTCGGGAGCGGGTCGCTCCCCCAACTCGAGGCCGTTGAGCGGCTGGTCACGGTCGATACGGGCGGCGTAGGCAGCGAACATGAGCCGACCCTAGGCGCGATGCGGGCCCGCGCGGAACCACGTACGCCTGTGACACGCGCCGCTGCCGGGCGGCCTCCGCACGCGCGCGCCCCCTGCCGCGCCGGCGAGGCACGACAGGGGGCGCGGTACACACCGGTGGACGGCGTCAGCGGCGGGCGACGCCCTCCGCACGGGCCGCGGCGGCGACCGCCGCGGTCACGGCCGGGGCGACCCGCTCGTCGAACGGCGACGGAATCACGTACTCGGCGGAGAGCTCGTCCCCGACCACGTCCGCGAGCGCGTTGGCGGCCGCGATCTTCATGCCCTCGGTGATCCGGGAGGCCCGCACCTGCAGCGCCCCCGCGAAGATGCCGGGGAACGCGAGCACGTTGTTGATCTGGTTCGGGAAGTCCGAACGGCCGGTCGCCACCACGGCCGCGTACTTGTGCGCGACGTCCGGGTGGACCTCGGGGTTCGGGTTGGCCATGGCGAACACGAAGGAGTTCGGCGCCATGGAGGCGACCGCAGGCTCGGGAACGGTGCCGCCCGAGACGCCGATGAACACATCGGCCCCGGACAGCGCGGCCTCCAGCGAGCCGCTGAGCCCGGCCTTGTTGGTGATCTCGGCGAGCTCGCGCTTGACCGGGGTGAGGTCGTCCCGGTCACGGCTCACGACGCCCTTGCGGTCCGCGACCGCCACGTCGCCGAGCCCCGCCTCCAGGAGGAACTTGGCGATGGCGACACCGGCCGCGCCCGCGCCCGAGATGACGGCCCGCAGGTCGCCGAGCGTGCGCCCGGTCAGCTTCGCCGCGTTCCGCAGCGCCGCCAGCGTCACGACGGCCGTGCCGTGCTGGTCGTCGTGGAAGACGGGAATGTCGAGCCGCTCCTGGAGCTTGCGCTCGATCTCGAAGCACCGGGGCGCCGAGATGTCCTCGAGGTTCACGCCGCCGAAGGACGGGGCGAGCCGCACCACGGTCTCGACGATCTCGTCGGCGTCCGTCGTCGCGAGCGCGATCGGCACCGCGTCCACGCCGCCGAACTGCTTGAACAGAATCGCCTTGCCCTCCATGACGGGGAGGGAGGCCTCGGCGCCGATGTCCCCGAGACCGAGCACCGCGGTCCCGTCGGTCACCACGGCGACGACATTGGATTTCCACGTGTAGTCGTGGACGAGTTCCGGCTGCTCGGCGATCGCGCTGCACACTTTCGCGACGCCGGGCGTGTACGCCAGGGACAGGTCGTCCTTGTCGCGGACCGGCACGGTGGCCTGCACGGCCATCTTGCCGCCACGGTGCAGCGCGAAGGCCGGATCGAAGGGCTCCTCCGCGCCTTCGTGATCCGTACTGCTGTCGCTGCGAGGATTGACGATCTCCGCTGCCACTTGTCTGACCCCTTAAGTCTTATTCATTCGTTGAGGGTGTCCACTCCCGGTTGAGAAGTGGGCGGGCACCGCGTCCGTTCTCCGCCTGTCGGCGGAGGGAGGTACGGACACGCGGGCGCGCCGCACACGCGCCCTGGGCCCCGGATGAGGGGTGTAAAGAGCCTTTCTACCGGAAGGCGGCGGGCACGGGCGAGTGACATTGGTTGCAGCGTCCCCGGCAGACGTCCCCGGAGGCCGGGCCGAAGGCCCCTGAGCGCGATCGGGCACCGCCCCAATCAACAGATGTCCGAATTCTCCGGATAGAGCCCTCAAGCGGTCCACAATGCGAGATCGACTGGAAATCGATCGGTTAACGCCGATTCGCTCAAGTCCCGTTCCACCCTTGCTGTACCGGGCTGTTGGGTTTCGAGGCACTCCCGTTATCCGATTTTGACATCTCGAGCACCCAGAATCGGACGGTCCGAATGGCAAGATGCCGTCATCACACGAGGTCGCGACACCCGAAGGTGTGTGCACGACTCATCGGCAACTCCCTCATCCGCCGGAGGACCCACCATGACCGCCAGCTCCCTTTGTCGTAAGACCGCCGCCAAGTCCGTGAAGTCCCGGATTGTCGCGGTCGGCGCGATCGCGGTCGCCGGCTCGCTGCTGCTGACCGGCTGCGGCGACCAGACCAAGGACAAGGGGAGCGACTCGGTCGGCAACGCGCCGCTCGCCGACAAGCTGCCCAAGGACATCCGCGACAAGGGCGTCATCAAGGTCGGCTCCGACATCGCCTACCCGCCGGTCGAGTTCAAGGACAAGGACGGCAAGACCGTCGGCATCGACCCGGACCTGGGCGCGGCGCTCGGCAAGCAGCTCGGCGTGGAGTTCCAGTTCGAGAACGGCACCTTCGACACCCTCCTCGGCGGTCTGCGCTCCAAGCGCTACCAGGTCGCCATGTCGGCCATGACCGACACCAAGAACCGCCAGGAGGGCATCGACGAGGACACCGGCAAGAAGGTCGGCACCGGCGTCGACTTCATCGACTACTTCACGGCAGGCGTCTCGATCTACACCAAGAAGGGCGACGACCAGTCCATCAAGACCTGGGCCGACCTCTGCGGCAAGAAGATCGTCGTCCAGCGCGGCACCGTCTCGCACGACTTGGCCAAGTCCGAGTCGAAGAAGTGCAAGGACGGCAAGAAGATCGCGATCGAGCAGTTCGACAACGACCAGCAGGCCCAGACCCGACTGCGCTCCGGCGGCGCGGACGCGGGTTCGTCCGACTTCCCCGTCGCCGCGTACGCGGTGAAGACGTCGGGCGGCGGCAAGGACTTCGAGCTGGTCGGCGAGCAGGTCGAGGCGGCCCCGTACGGCATCGCGGTCTCCAAGAACAACCCCGAGCTGCGCGACGCGATCAAGGCCGCGCTCGACGCGATCATCAAGAACGGCGAGTACGAGAAGATCATCAAGAAGTGGGGCGTCGAGGACGGCGCGGTCGAGGAAGCCAAGGTCAACGGCGGCAAGTGACCGCGTCCCTCCTAGTCGCTGAAAGGGCACTCCCGTGACCCCTGACATCTCCAAGAAGGGCCCCGAGGACGACGTCCCGACGGCCCGCCCCGCGGAGGCCATCAAGGCCATCCCGGTCCGGCACTTCGGCCGCTACGTCGCCGCCGTCCTCGCGATCGGCGTGCTCGCCTCGATCGTGTACGCCTTCTCGCAGGGTGACATCAACTGGGGCGCGATCCCCGACAACTTCTTCGACGAGCGCATCCTCAGGGGCGTCCGCGAGACGCTGATCCTCACCTTCCTCTCGATGCTCATCGGCGTCGTCGGCGGTGTGATCCTGTCCGTGATGCGCCTGTCGAAGAACCCGGTGACGTCGTCGATCGCCTGGTTCTACATCTGGTTCTTCCGCGGTACGCCGGTCCTGGTCCAGCTCTTCGTCTGGTTCAACCTCGGCTTCGTCTTCGACTACATCAACCTCGGTCCCGTCTACAAGGACGAGTGGTCGGACTTCATGACGCCGTTCCTGACGGCGCTGCTCGGCCTCGGTCTCAACGAGGCGGCGTACATGGCGGAGATCTGCCGCGCCGGTCTGCTCTCGGTCGACGAGGGCCAGACCGAGGCGTCGCACGCGCTCGGCATGAGCCACAACAAGACGCTGCGCCGCGTGGTGCTCCCGCAGGCGATGCGCGTGATCGTGCCGCCGACGGGCAACGAAGTCATCAACATGCTCAAGACGACCTCGCTCGTCGCGGCCGTCCAGTACTACGAGCTCCTCAAGTACGCCCAGGACATCGGCACCTCGTCGGGCGCGACGGTGGAGACGCTGCTGCTCGCCGCCGCCTGGTACCTGATCATGACGTCGATCCTCAGCGTCGGTCAGTTCTACCTGGAGCGGTACTACGCGCGCGGCTCGTCCCGCTCCCTGCCGCCCACTCCGTTCCAGAAGATCAAGGCCAACGTGCTCTCGCTGAGCAACCGCGGCGCGGGAGGTGTGCGCTGATGACCGCCATGGTGAAGGCCGAGGGCGTCCACAAGTCCTTCGGCAACGTAGAGGTCCTCAAGGGCATCGACCTGGAGGTGGCGAGCGGGGAGGTCTTCTGCCTGATCGGCCCGTCCGGCTCCGGCAAGTCGACGTTCCTGCGCTGCATCAACCACCTGGAGAAGATCAACGCCGGTCGGCTCTACGTCGACGGCGACCTGGTCGGCTACCGGCAGAAGGGCGACAAGCTCTACGAGCTCAAGGACAGCGAAGTCGCCATGAAGCGCCGGGACATCGGCATGGTCTTCCAGCGCTTCAACCTCTTCCCGCACATGACGGCGCTGGAGAACGTCATGGAGGCGCCGGTCCAGGTCAAGGGAATCCCCAAGACCCAGGCCCGCGAGCGCGCCGGCCAGCTCCTGGAGCGGGTGGGCCTCGCCGACAAGGCGAGCAGCTACCCCTCGCAGCTCTCCGGCGGCCAGCAGCAGCGCGTGGCGATCGCCCGCGCGCTGGCGATGGATCCGAAGCTGATGCTGTTCGACGAGCCGACGTCGGCGCTCGACCCCGAGCTGGTGGGCGACGTGCTCGACGTCATGCGTGACCTCGCGGAGTCCGGCATGACGATGATCGTCGTCACCCACGAGATGGGCTTCGCGCGCGAGGTCGGCGACAGCCTCGTCTTCATGGACGGCGGCGTGGTCGTCGAGTCGGGCCACCCGCGGGAGGTCCTGACGAACCCGCAGCACGAGCGGACGCAGTCGTTCTTGTCCAAGGTTCTTTAGCGGTGCTTCGCGCCCCGTAAGGGGCGCGGGGAACTGCGCGAGCAACCACGGCGCGCCCGCACCCGAAGAACGACGGGAAGGGGCGGTACGGATCTCGATCCGTACCGCCCCTTCGACCTTGCTACTTCAGGCCCAGGACCACCGCGTCCGCAGGCGAGGCCCACACGGTCCGGGCCTCGCCGAACCCCGCGTCCCGAAGGGTCCGCGCATGCCACTCCGCCGACGGCATGTCGCCGTCCGCATGGTCGCCGTAGATCTCGAAGCGCCTGGCCGTGGGCTCGGCCAGGACCGGGTCGCCCGCGGCGAGCTGCCACCACTCCTTCCAGTCCAGGACGCCCTCGGCCTTGGCGCGGTCCATCGCGCGGTGCCGGTACGCGCTCTCGGCGGCGTTCAGGCGCGGCGTCGCCGGGTCGGGCATGTGGTCGGCGTTCATGAAGACGCCGCCGTCACGGACGAGTCCGGCGACCTGGCCGTAGAGCGCGGCGAGCGGCCCGCTGTGCAGCCAGTGCAGGGCGGTGGCGGTGAGCACGGCGTCGTACGAGTCGTGCGGCAGCGCGGCCGTCCACTCGGGGTCCTTCAGGTCGGCGGTGACGAAGGTGACCCGGTCGTCGCCGGCGAAGGTGCCCTCGGCGATGGCCAGCAGCGCGGGGTCGAGGTCCACGCCGACGCTGGTGGCGTCCGGGAACCTCTTGAGGAGGCGGTCCGTAATACTTCCCGTACCGCACGCCAGATCGAGCACGCGCGGCGCGGGGCCGACCACGGCCTCGACCATGTCGAGCATGATCCGGAACCGCTCCTCGCGGTCGGGCAGGTACCACTGCTGCTGGCGGTCCCAACTGTCCTGCCAGGCACGCCAGTCGGTGCCGAGCTTCGCCGCGTTCTCGGCCCCGGTCCCCGTTTCCGTCATCAGAACCCCTCCACTCCGTAATACCCTGGTACCGCGATCGGCTATTACCGGCCGACGAGACGACCATAACCCGCACCCGTAAGGACTACAAGTGGAACTGGCCCATTACTCGGACTTCGCCGTGCGCCTGGTCAACACAGAGGAGCCGGGCCGCAACAAGGACACGCTGACGTCGGTCGAGGTGGTCCGCGAGCTGTTCGGACCGAGCACGCAGATGGCCCGCCGCGCGACCGACTCCGACCTCACGCGCTTCCGTTCGGTACGGGCCAGGCTCAGGGCCGTCTTCGAGGCGGCGGACGGCGGCGACGAGACGCTCGCGGTCGACCTGCTGAACTCACTGCTCCTGGAGTTCCCGGTCAGCCCGCAGATCTCCGGCCACGACCACCGCGACGACGACGGCCGCCCGCTGTGGCACATGCACCTGGCGGACCACTCCTCGAACGCCACCGCCGGGTACGCCGCGATCGCCGCGATGGGCCTCGCCTTCCACCTCACCGAGCACGGCGTGGACCGCCTGGGCCTGTGCGAGGCGGCGCCGTGCCGCAACGCCTACCTCGATACGTCCACGAACCGCTCCCGGCGCTACTGCTCGGACCGCTGCGCGACCCGCGCCAACGTCGCCGCCTACCGCGCCCGCAAGCGCCAGGAGACGGAGCGCTCGGCGAGCACCGGCCGCACGGCTCCCAGCGCCCAGCGCGCCAGCGCGAACGGCGAACGCCGGTCGGGCGCGGGCGGCCGGTAGCGGAACCTCACCTTCCCGAGGACGAGTTCCTCGGGGACGACGCCGTAGTCCGTGCTGTCCCCGCCCGCGAACGCGTTGTCGCCGAGCACCCACCAGCCGCCCTCGCGGCGCTCCTTGGCCCGCTTGACGACCAACAGGTCCTGCTGGAAGGGATGGCGCAGAACCACCACATCCCCCGGGCGCACCCGCGCGCCCCAGCGGACCAGCAGCCGGTCCCCGTGGAACAGCGTGGGCACCATCGAAGGGCCGGTCACCTCCGCCGCGCCCCACGGCACGATGGCCCTTCCTCGCTCGGACTCCTGCGACAGCTCCGGCATCACCGGCACCTCCCCGGTCCTATCCTCCACGAGTCCCAGTCTGACCCTGGACTTTTGTCCTAAGCCCATGGGGGCACTCGCGAAATCACGTCTCTCACGGAGTAATGTCCCACCTGAGAAGACGATCACGAGGAGGACAGCAACATGCTTTCCCGCCTGTTTGCCCCCAAGGTGAAGGTCAGCGCCCACTGCGACCTGCCCTGCGGTGTGTACGACCCGGCCCAGGCCCGCATCGAGGCGGAGTCGGTCAAGGCCGTGCAGGAGAAGATGGCCGCCAACGACGACGCGCACTTCCAGGCGCGCGCCGTGGTCATCAAGGAGCAGCGCGCCGAGCTCGCCAAGCACCACGTCTCGGTGCTGTGGAGCGACTACTTCAAGCCCCCGCACTTCGAGAAGTACCCGGAGCTGCACCAGCTGGTCAACGACACCCTCAAGGCCCTCTCGGCCGCGAAGGCGTCGACCGACCCGGCCACGGGCCAGAAGGCGCTCGACTACATCGCCCAGATCGACAAGATCTTCTGGGAGACCAAGAAGGCCTGATCCAGGCTGCTTCGCGACGATCTGCGATCGGTGCACCATCGCAGGTCGGCGGGCATTTCGAAGGGGCTCGGCCGGTGATCCGGCCGGGCCCCTTCGGCGTCCGGCGCGGGCCTGTCGGTCGCGAAGTCGCCTTCCGCGGCTGTGAGCGCACCGGACTCCTGGAGCAGAATGGTTCTGCCAACTGCGCACAGGAGTACGGATGGTCAGGCTGCGAGGGAGGGCTCACAGCAATGCCGGAGAACTCGAAGATCCTCGTCGTCGACGACCATGAGGACACGTTGTTCGCCTTGGAGAGCGCGCTGGCCCCTCTCCACTGCGAGGTGATCCGCGCGACCAGCGGCGAGCAGGCGCTCAAGGAGATCCTGCGCGGCGATGTCGGGCTCATGCTGCTCGACCTGCGCATGCCCGGCGTCAGCGGTCTGGACGTGGTGCGCTACACCCGCCGTCTGGAGCAGACGCAGTACATCCCCATCATCCTGCTGACCGGCTTCGGGGTGAACCGCGAGGTGTCCGTCGCCGCCTTCCAGCTCGGCGTGGCCGACGTCGTCATGAAACCGATAGACCCCCTTCCCCTGTGCACCAAGGTGCGCTATCTCCACAGCACCTACCAGCAGTTACGGGCGTTGCGGCAGGAAGTGCACGACCTGAAGGCCAAGGTGGCGGCCATGGACGCGTCCGGGGCCCGTCCTTCAGCGTTTCCGGGGCCTGGCCAGGCCAAGGTCGTAGGCGAGGATGGTGGCCTGGACCCGGTCGCGTAGCCCCAACTTGCCCAGCAGGGCGTTGACATGGGACTTCACCGTGCCGGTCGTGACGCCGAGGGCGTCGGCGATCTCCGCGTTCGTGTGGCCCGCCGCGACCAGGGTCAGGACCTCGCGTTCGCGGGGTGTGAGGGACTCCAGGAGCGCGGGATCCGGCGCGGGGGCCGTGCCGGCGAAGGCGTCGATCAGGCGGCGGGTGACGGTGGGGGCGAGCATGGCCTCGCCCGAGGCCACGATGCGGATGCCGGCCAGGAGTTCCTCGGGCTGCGCGTCCTTGAGCAGGAAGCCGGAGGCGCCCGCGCGCAGGGCGTCGTGTACGTAGGCGTCCTGGTCGAAGGTGGTCAGGACCAGGACGCGCGGAGCCGACGCCGGGTCCGCGGTCAGCAGCCGCGTCGCCGTCAGGCCGTCCATGCCGGGCATGCGGATGTCCATCAGGACGACGTCCGGGGCGAGTTCGGCCCCCAGCTGGACCGCACGGGCCCCGTCCTCCGCCTCGGCCACCACCTGGAGGTCCGGCTCCGCATCGACGATCGCCGCGAACCCGGCACGGACGACGGCCTGGTCGTCGACAACCATCACTCGGATGGTTCCAGCACTTCCCGGGACGGGGATGGGCTCGGCAGTGATGGCGGTGCCTCCTTCGGGGGCTTGTGGGGGGTTGGGGGCTCGTGGGAGGTCGGGGGCTTGTGGAAGGTCGGCGGCTCGTGGGGGGACGGGGGCTCGGTGGCTCCCGGGCGCGGGTCGCGTACGTTACCCGGGCCCGTGACCTCTCTCAGCGCGGCCAGCAGGTCCCGCATCGCCGACAGGGCCGCCCTCGCCTCGGTCGCGACGGCCTTCAGGTCGCCTTCTTCCGCTCGGACGACCACCGCGTTCGCGTGGCGCAGGACCTCGCCGCGCAGTTCCGCGGCGATGCGGCGGCGCTCCTCGTACGCCTCGGCGACCGCCGCCCACACCGTGGCCGTGAGCGCATGGCCTTCGATGGCCTTGACGCGCTCGTGCCGCGCCCGTAGCACCGCTCCCAGTCCCCAGACCGCGGACATCGGCACCATGTACGCCATTCCCAGGAGGACGGCCAGGAAGAGCAGGAAGGCGAAGCCTGCGTCGCCCTTGAGGTCCGCCATGCCGTGCGCCGCCGCGAGGGCGAGCGAGGTCAGGGTGAGGCCGAGGGCGCCCACCCCCATCGCCGTCCATGTCACGCCCGCGGGCCCCGCGAACGCCGCCACCGCGTACACCGCCACGCACTCCGCGACGCCGCCAGCCAGCACGAGGCCGAGCGCCACGTCCGTCGACAGCAGCCCGAAGGCGAGGGCGAGGGGCGCGAGCCAGGCCGACGCGAGGACCGCGCACAGGACCACCCAGGGCGCCCGGCGCCGCCACAGCAGCGGCAGCGCGTGCGCGACGGCGGGGACACAGGCAAGGGCGGTCTCGCCGGGGCTCTCCACGAGGATCGCGAAGATCGGGAGCACGGCGACGGCCAGGGCGACCGCCACGTCCGACAGGTCCACGGAGCGCAGGGCCCGGTGGCGCGCCGCGCGGTGCCGCAGGGTCGGCACGGTGGCGCGCGGCAGCCGTGCGCGCACGGACCAGCCGGGGCCGTCCGCGCGCGGCCCCGCGTCCAGGCCGCCGTCCAGTGCCGTGGCCCGCTCCCGCATGCCGGCCGTGCCGCGCCCCGAGCCGAGCCGCTGCCGGGCGGCGCCTTCCGCGGACTGACCCGAAGCGGCCGCCGAAGCGCCGGTGCCTCCGGCCGCCCCGTCGTCCTCGACCGTCAGGTGCACCGTGCCGTCCGGGTCCGTGGACCGGAGCCGGACGCGGACCGAGGCCCCGGGGGCGTACCGCAGCGCGTTCGTGAGGGCCTCGCGCACGATACCGAAGGCCGCGTCGGCCACCGGGCCCGTGAGCGCCGCGAGGTCCGGTGCCACGTCCACGGCGGGGCGCAGGCCCAGGCGCGCGAAGCCCGCGGCCAGTTCGTCGACGCGTTCCTCCAGGGCGCTCTCCTCGTCCGCCGCGGACGTCCGCATCATCGCCACCAGGCGGTCGAGTGCCGCCAGGGTCTCGCGGCCGCTGTCCGCCGCGAACCGGAGCGCCTGAGGGGTCAGCTCGGGCTTGCGGTCGGCGAGCCGCAGGGCCATGTCCGCGGTGACGACCACCGAGGTGAGGTGGTGGGCGCTGACGTCGTGCAGTTCGCGGGCGAGCCGCCGGCGTTCCGTGGTGGCGGCCCGTCCGCGGTCGGACTCCGCCCGCGCCAGGTCGCGCGCGGCGGCCAGACGTCCGTCGAGCCAGCCGCGGCGGCTGCGGCCGAGGCCCACGACGGTCAGGCAGATCGCGGCGTTCACCAGGCTCTCGCTGCCGGCCTCGACCGCAGGGTCGAGCAGCACTGCCGAGCGGACCGTCCCGGCGAGGACCACGACGGAGCCGATGAGGGCGGCCGTCCGCCCCGGGCGGCGCACCGCCACCGAGTACAGCGCGACCAGCTCGCCCAGCGCGTGCAGCAGCGTCGCGCCCTCCGGGAGGAGCAGGCCGATGAGCAGAGCGGTCTCGACGGTGAGCGCGGCGGCGACGGGACGGCTGCGGCGCAGGGAGAGCCCGACGGTGATCACGACCGCGATGGCGAGCCCCGCCGTCAGCTGGGCCGCGCCGAGGTCGCCCTCCCGCACCGCGCGTCCCGGCCAGTAGGCCAGCTGCGCCATCGCCAGCAGCAGGGGCAGCAGCCAGTTCCGTATCCGCTCCATATCGGCCTCGATGATACGGAGGAGTACGGCTGTGGCGCCGGGGCGAGCACCCGGGCCGAGTCCTGGACCGGGGGCCCGACCGGAGGCACGGCTCTATCTCTGGTTGGAGTGCCCGATCGTACGGACGGCCGACGCCCCGGCGCCCTGCCGCCGGGATGCTGGAGCCATGACCTCGACGCCCCACCAGGCCTGCCCGGCCCCCGGTCCGTACGCGTACGCGCCCCGTCCCCCGCATGCCCCCCGGCCCCCGTACGCCGCGCCGCCCCTCCCCTACCACCGCCTCGCCCTCTCCACCGGAACGCACCGCTGGTGGCGTCCCCTGGCCGGGACCGGCCTGGTGCTCGCCGGCGCCCTCGCCGTGACGATGGTCGTGCTGTGCGCCGCGGAGACAGCGGGCGCGTTCCTGGACCGCCCCGTCGACAAGGACGGGTTCCGCGTCTGGGGCGGCATCGCGGAGACGGGACAGGCCCTGCTGTCGCTCGCCCTGGTCACCCCCGTGGTGTTCCTCGCCGCGCGGTGGGCGCAGCGGCGTCCGGCGGGTTCCGTTTCATCGGTGACCGGAGGGCTGCGGTGGCACTGGCTCGGGCGGTGCATGGCGGTCGGGCTTCCGCTGGTCGTCGTGTCCCTGGGGATCATGCTCCTGCTGCCCGAGGCGGGGGACGGCGCCGGGGAGGACGTGCGGTGGGCCGGGCTCCCCGACTTCCTGCTCGGCCTCGCGATGGTGTGCGTGCTCGTGCCGTTCCAGGCGTCGGCCGAGGAGTACGTGTTCCGGGGCTGGCTCACCCAGGCGGTCGGCGCCTGGTGCCGCGCGCCGTGGGTGGCGATCGTGCCGCAGGCCCTGCTGTTCGCCTCGGCCCACGGGTGGGGCACGGTGTGGGGCTTCACGGACCTGGTGGTGTTCGGCCTGGTCGCGGGCGTCCTGACGATCCGTACCGGTGGCCTTGAGGCCGCGATCGGCCTCCATGTCCTCAACAACCTGCTGGCGATGGGCGCGTCGGCGGCGATCGCCGGCGCCCTGTCCTCCGACGAGACGGCCGCCGACATGAACTGGATGGCGGCGGCCGTCGACGCGGTGGCGGTCTGCGCGTACGCGGGGGTCGTGCTGTGGCTGGCGGGCCGGCGCCGAATCGTGTCGGTGAGCGAGGGCGGAGTGCCTGGCGGGGCGCCTGGCGGGGGTGACGCCTCGGGTGGGGGCGGCGGTGCGCCCGGCTGGGGCGGCGCGCCCGGCTGGGGCACGGCACCCGGCTGGGGCACGGCACCCGGCGCGGCAGGCGTCGCCACAAGCGACAGCGCAAGCGACAGCTCAGTCAGCAGCGCAGACGCGGGAGTCGGGCGATGAGCACCCTGGAGGCGGCGCACGCCCCCGCACGGGCGGAAGCTTCGGCGACGCGCTCCCTGGTGCGGCGAGGTGTCGCGGAGATGCTGCTCGCCCATGGCGTGTGGCTGCTCTACAGGTGGCTACTGCGCGGCTGGGACGAGGTTCCGGTGAACGCGAGGACCGTGCTGACCGCGCTCACCGCGGTCGCGGTGTGGGTCGCAGCCGCCGGCTTCCTGCGCGGTCGCGCGGACCGCCGGTCACGACGCGTGGCCCTCGCTGCCGCGGCCGTCGCGGCGACGGCGGTCGTGGCGGTCGTCGTCGTACGCCCCGGCGCCGCGCTCGGCCACGAAGCCTCGACGCCCGCCCTGAGCGCCCTGGTCCTGACGGTCGCCGCGGGCCTCGGGCTGTGGGTGCGGCACGCGGAGTCCCGCCGGACCGGCGGGGCCCGTACCCGGACTTGATCACTTGTCCCCGGACTTAATCACTTGCGGCGTCCGCGCCCCGGCTGCTGCACTGGCGGCAGCCGGCGCACGCCCGGCGGAGTCGACGAAGGAGAAGGAAATGCGGCGTTCGTGCATGTCCCGCACCGAAGAAATCCCCACCTCTTCAAAGGACATGACGGTACGTGCATTCATCTGCTCCGCACACCCTGAACCTGGGCATTCTGGCCCACATCGACGCCGGTAAGACCAGCCTGACCGAGCGGCTCCTGCACGCCGCCGGTGTCATCGACGAGGTGGGCCGCGTCGACGACGGCAGCACCCGGACCGACTCGCTCGCCCTGGAACGGCAGCGCGGCATCACCATCAAGTCCGCGGTCGTCTCCTTCGTCATCGACGCCACCGAGGACGCAGACGAGGGCGAAGGCGAAGGCGTCACGGTCAATCTCATCGACACCCCCGGCCACCCGGACTTCATCGCCGAGGTGGAGCGGGTCCTCAGCGTGCTCGACGGCGCCGTGCTCGTGATCTCCGCCGTGGAGGGCGTCCAGGCGCAGACCCGCGTCCTGCTGCGCACGCTGCGTCGCCTGCGCATCCCGACGCTGATCTTCGTGAACAAGGCCGACCGCCGCGGCGCGCGCCACGACGGCGTCCTGAAGCACATCGCCGAGCGGCTGACCCCGGACATCGTCCCGATGGGCACGGTCCCCGGCATCGGCACGCGCGACGCCCGCTTCGTTCCGTTCGCCGCCGGGGACAGCCGTTTCGTCACCCCTCTCACCGAACTGCTCGCCGGGCACGACGACACGATCCTCTCCGCGTACGTCGAGGACGCGGCGTCCCTCTCGTACGACCGTCTCCGTGCCGCACTGGCCGAGCAGACCCGCCGCGCGGTGGTGCACCCGGTGTTCTTCGGATCGGCGATGACGGGCGTGGGCGTCCGCGAACTGACCGACGGCATCAGGGAGTTGCTGCCGTCATCCGTCGGCGGCGCCGAAGAGCCGGTCTCCGGCAGCGTGTTCAAGGTCGAGCGCGGCGCCGCCGGGGAGAAGGTCGCGTACGTACGCATGTTCTCCGGCACGGTCCGCACACGCGACCGCGTGGACATCGGCACCGGACACGACGGCGACGGCGGGGCCGCCCGCGCGGGCAAGGTCACCTCCGTCGACGTCTTCGACCGCGGCACGGACGTACGCCGCGCCGAGGTCCGCGCGGGGCAGATCGGCAAGCTCCGGGGGCTCGGCGACATCCGTATCGGCGATGTGATCGGCGTACCCCGCAAGGGAGTTGACCCCAGTGGGCACTTCTTCGCGCCGCCGACCCTGGAGACCGTCGTCGCCCCGCTGCGCCCCGCCGACCGCGGCGCGCTGCACGTCGCGCTCACCCAGCTCGCCGAGCAGGACCCGCTGATCGACCTGCGGCAGGACGAGATCCGCCAGGAGGTGTCGGTCTCGCTCTACGGGGAGGTGCAGAAGGAGGTCATCCAGGCGACGCTCGCCGAGGACTTCGGGCTCGACGTCTCCTTCAGGGAGACCACGACGATCTGCGTGGAGCGGGTCGTCGGCACGGGCTCGGCCTTCGAGATCATCGACAAGGACCCCAATCCGTTCCTCGCCACGGTCGGGCTGCGGGTGGAGCCCGCGCCGGTCGGCGCCGGTGTGGAGTTCCGGCTCGGCGTCGAGCTCGGTTCGATGCCGTACGCGTTCTTCCGCGCGGTCGAGGAGACTGTCGAGGAGACGCTGCAGCAGGGCATTCACGGCTGGCGCATCCCGGACTGCACGGTCACGATGACGCACTCCGGGTACTGGCCGCGGCAGAGCCACGCGCACGGCACGTTCGACAAGAGCATGTCGAGCACGGCCGGCGACTTCCGCAACCTGACGCCGCTGGTCCTGATGGACGCGCTGCGCCGCGCGGGCACGGCGGTGCACGAGCCCATGCACCGCTTCCGGCTCGACGTGCCCGCCGACACGTTCGGGGCGGTACTGCCCGCCCTCACACGGCTGCGGGCCGTGCCGCACACGCCGACGACGAGCGGAGCGTCGTACCTGCTGGAAGGGGACATCCCGGCGAAGCAGGTGCACACGCTGGAGCAGATGCTGCCCGGACTCACGCGCGGCGAGGGCGAGTTGGAGACCGCCTTCGACCACTACGAGCCGGTGCGCGGCGGCACGGTCCCGACGCGCGAGCGGACGGACAACGACCCGCTCCACCGCAAGGACTATCTGCTGCGGGTGGTGCGCAGGACGGACGGCGGGGGAAGCGGGAGGGGCAAGGGGCGGGAGGGCGCCGGTGTCTGACGCCCTCCGCACCCCGTGTGCTCAGGCCCCCGCCGCCGGAACCCCCAGGCTCCGCAGCCGCTCGCGGTCCGCGATGATGTCGATCTCCACGATCCTGCCGTCCACGACCGTGAAGGAGCCGAGCGAGACCACCTCGCCGCCCGGCGCCGCGACCAGGCCCGGCAGGCCGTTGACGAGCACCATGTACTGGTGCTCGGCGAGCTTCGCGAACATCGCGGCCTGCCCGGCCACCGTCGCCGCGCCCCGCACCAGCTTCGAGAGGCCCGAGGACAGCTCGCCGGTGTCCGCGCGCAGCACGACGTCCGGGTCGAGGAGTTCGAGGAGCGCCTCGAAGTCGCCGGCGCGCGTGGCGGCCATCCAGGCCTCGACGACCTCGCGCTGCTTGGCGACGTCGGTCTCCGGCGCGGGCGCGGAGCCCTGCACACGGCGGCGGGCCCGGCTTGCCAGCTGGCGCGTCGCGGCCGCCGAGCGCTCCACGACCGGCGCGATCTCGTCGAAGGGCACGGCGAACATGTCGTGCAGGACGAGCGCGAGGCGTTCGGCGGGCGCGAGCGTGTCCAGGACGACGAGCAGCGCGAGGCCGACCGAGTCGGCGAGCAGCACCTCCTGTTCGGGGTCGACCGCGTCCAGCCGGCTCACGACCGGATCCGGCACGTGCGACTCCCACGCGGCCTGCGCCGTGGCGTCCAGGGAGTCCTCGCGCCGGGACTGGCGCGAGCGCAGCAGATCGAGGCAGATCCTGCCGACGACGGTGGTCAGCCAGCCGCCGAGGTTGCGCACCTCGTCCGAGTCCGGTCCCCCTGCCGTGCGGCTCAGGCGCAACCACGCCTCCTGCACGGCGTCCTCGGACTCGCTCAACGAGCCGAGCATGCGGTACGCGACCGCGTTCAGGCGAGGCCTGTGCTCCTCGAACCGGGCCGCGAGCGCGGCCTGTGCCGATCCGTTGTCGTTCATCTGTCGCATTCTCCCGTCGCGTTCCGCCCCCGGCTGTGGCGGACCGTCCCCACACGCGTGACGACCGAGGAGAACAGTAATGAACACCCATGTCCAGAACCTGCCCCGGCTCCCCAGGAGTTGCCCGTGAAGATCGAAGCCGACCTCGTACGCCGCCTGCTCGCCGAGCAGTTCCCGCAGTGGGCGGACCTGCCCGTGGCGGCGGTGCCGCTGCCCGGCATGGACAACGCGACGTTCCGGCTCGGCGACGACATGTCCGTACGTCTGCCGCGCTACCCCCGGTGGATCGGGCAGGTGGAGCGGGAGCAGAGGTGGCTGCCGTGGCTGGCCCCGCAGCTTCCACTCACCGTCTCCACGCCGATCGCCAAGGGGCGGCCCGGCCAGGGCTACCCCTACCCCTGGTCGGTCTACCGCTGGCTGGAGGGCGAGGCCGCGACCACGGAGGGGCTCGCGGACCCGGTGCGGGCGGCGGCCGAACTCGCGGAGTTCATCGGCGCCTTGCAGAAGATCGACGCGACGGGCGGCCCGGCGCCGGACGAGAGCAACGCCTTCCGCGGCGAGCGCGTGGGCACCGAGTGCGATTCACTGGCCGCCGACTCACTGGTCCGCGCCAAGATCGCGAAGCTGGACGGCGTCGTCGACACGTACGCCGTGACGGCGGTGTGGGACGCCGCGCTCGCGGCACCTGCCTGGGACCGCGACCCGGTCTGGCTGCACGGCGACCTCGCGACCGGCAACCTCCTTGCGGTGGACGGGCGGTTGAGTGCTGTCATCGACTTCGGAACGCTGGCCGTGGGCGACCCCGCCTGCGACCTCATCCCCACGTGGATGTTCCTGCCCGCGCGGGCGAGGGAGACCTTCCGCGAGGCGGTCGCGATGGACGACGCGACCTGGGCACGGGCCCGCGGCCTCGCCCTCGCCGGATCGCTGCCGGTGCCGGACGACCCGTTCTTCGCGATCCCGGCCCGGGTGACGGCCGCGCTGAGTCATCTGAACGCGGTGCTGGACGACTTCGCGGAGCATGGGGGTGGTTGAGGGGGTTGAGGGGGTTGAGGGGGTTGAAGGGGGTTGAGGGGGTTGAAGGGGTTGAGGGGGTTGAAGGGGTTGAGGGGGTTGAGGGGGTTGAGGGGGTTGGGGTGGCTAGGACGGGAGCAGCGGCTCCAACACCGCCCTCAGATCCGCCGGTTCGCGGTACAGCAGCCCCGTCATCCCGAGCGCCCTCGCCGCGTCCACGTTCTCCTCGCGGTCGTCCACGAAGAGGCAGCGGTCGGGGGCGACCCCGGCCCGGCGCGCCGCCGTCTCGTAGATGCTCCGGTCGGGCTTCACGACCCCCAGGTCCGCGCTGCTGATCACGCCGTCCACGAGCCCGTCGGGCCCGGTGAGGCCAAGGAGGGCCAGGTCGTCGGCGAGCCACGGCGTCGCGTTCGTGACGAGCAGGACGGGCAGCCCTGCCGCGCGGACCTGCCGCAGCAGACCCACCACCGCCTCGTCGGCGCGGAACTTGGCCTCGGCCAGCGTCGCCCCGAGCGCACGCCCGCGCGACAGGGGCACCCGGTCCGCGAGGCCGCGGGCGATCGACTCGATCCACTGTTCCTTGGTGATCTCGCCCCGCATCAGCGGCAGATCCGTCTCGGGCGCGAAGGCGACCTCGGCGGTGGCACCCCGCGGCAGCCCCGCGTCGCGCTCCGCCTGCTCCAGTTCCGCCATGTCGTAGAAGCGGATCACGCCGTCGAGGTCACTCAGTACGGCGTCGAACGTGCGGCCGGAGATCGTCATCGCATGTGTCTATCACGCGCGTCGCGCGTCCATGTCCGGCACACATATCCGTGGCCCGGACCCGGGACCTCCCGTAGGGTCCGACGGCGTGACCACCGGAGACAGACACATACCGTTCGCCCGCCTGCACAACTTCCGTGACCTGGGCGGCCATCGGGCCGCCGACGGCCGCACCGTGCGATGGGGCCTCCTGTACCGCGCCGACTCGCTCGGCAAGCTGCGCGCCGACGAGGGGGCGTCCGAGGCCGAGCGCGCGGACTGGGACCGCTTCCTAGGGCTCGGCGTCCGCGCCGTCGTCGACCTGCGCTACGACTGGGAGATCGACGCCAAAGGCCGCGTCCCCGAGCTTCCCGGGCTCGCGTACCACCACCTGAGCATCGAGCACCGACCCTACGACCAGGCCGCCCTCGGCCAGGACGTCGCGCCGGGTCCCTACCTCGCCGAGCGGTACATGGAGGTGGCGCACGACGGCGTCAAGGAGATCCGCGGCGCGCTCGACGTCATCGCGGGCGCGGGCGCCGAGGACGCCCCCCTGGTCTTCCACTGCGCGTCCGGCAAGGACCGCACGGGTCTGATCGCCGCCCTCGTCCTGGCGCTGCTGGGCGTCCCCGATGACGACGTCGTGGCGGACTTCGCGCTCACCGAACTCGCCTCGGAACGCCTGCTCGCCGACTGGCGCGCCACCCACCCCGACGCCGGCGCCATCTGGCCGGGCTACGGCAGGGCCCCCGCCGAGGTGATGACCCTCTTCCTGGCCGAACTGACGCGACGCCACGGCTCTGTTCGCGCGTACGCGGAGGAACTCCTGGAGGTGGACGAGCAGTTCGTGACCGCACTGCGCGACGCACTGCTGGAGGGAGAAGCGGGGCAGGGAGGGGAACAAGGGCGGGTCTAGGACCCTGGGTCGGCGGCGCGGCCGGGCAGCGGCCGTGGTGCGGCCGGGCAGAGCCAGTGGTGTGATGTGGCCCGGCAGAGCCAGTGGTGTGGCCCGGCAAGGCCTCCGTGCCCTCACTCCCCTGCCCGCACCGACCACACCCCCGCCGCGACCACGAGCGTGACCGCCACGCACTCGCGCGGGCCGAGCCGCTCGCCCAGTACCGCGAAGCCCACCCCGGCCCCCACCGCGGGCCCGAGGGCCAGCAGTACGCCGAAGCCGCGTGCTCCGATGCGGCGCAGTGCCAGCATGTCCAGGGAGTACGGGATCAGGGACGACAGCAGCGCGACGAGGACCCCCGTGCCGAGGGCCGCCGGATGTGCCGCGACGGACCGCCCTTCGGTCACCGCCGCCACCGGCACCAGCAGGCAGGCCCCGATCCCCAGGGCCGCGGTGAGCCCGTCCCAGCCGGGGAAGAGGCGGCCCACGCGTTGGTTGAGGACCACGTAACCGGCACGGCAGAGCGCGGCCGCCGCGCCCGCCGCGATGCCCGCCCCCGCCAGTTCGCCGCCGGGCACGGCCAGCAGCAGCACCCCGGCGAGGGCAAGGAGGCCGGACAGGAGGTGCGCGACCCTGCGGGACAGGGCGAGCGCGAGGGCGAGCGGACCGAGGAGTTCGAGGGTGGCGGCGATCCCCAGGGGAAGGTGCCGTATCGCCTGGAAGTACGCGGCGTTCATGCCCGCGAAGACGACGCCGAGCCCGGCCGCGGCCCGCCACTGCGCCGCCGTGAGGACCATGAGCCGCGGCCGGACCACAGCCCACAGGACGAGCGCCGCGAAGCCGAGCCGCATCCCCGCCAGTGCGGTCGGCCCGACCTGCCCGTACGCCCCCTTGGCGACGGCGGACCCCAACTGCAGGCTGAGGATCTGCGCGAGCACGAGCCCGGCGGCGACCCGCCCGCTGTCCCTCTCCGCATGTCTCCGACTGTCCCGCTCCGCACGTCTCACGCCCCACACCGTGATGTCATGCCCTTATGCATTTCAACCATTACGGAGGCGAGGCCGCCCTGCTCGCCGCCGAGCTGGTCAATTCGCTCGCCGAAGCACCGCCGCTGTCACCCCTGCTCGCCTCGCACGGCGTCGTGGACCACGCCCTGACCGACGCCCAGGAGGCCGACCTGCGCGCATGGGCCGCGCTCCTCGCGGCGTGCTTCGGGCCGCAGGAGCTCGAACGGCGCTGCGACACCGTCAACGCCCTGCTCGCCCAGGCCTCCAGCAGCCCCCGCATCTCCCTGCACGACGGCCGCCCGCACTTCCATTACAGCGCCCCCGCCGCCGATCCGGCCGCCCACGTCCGCGCTCTGACGGCGGCGGGACTCGCCTACGTCGTCTGTTTCGCCGACGCCCAACGCCTGGGCCGCTGCGCCCGCGACGGCTGCGGCATCGCCTACGTCGACACGTCCCGCAACGGCCGGCGCACGTACTGCTCGGTGCGGTGCGCCAACAACGACGCGGTGGCGCGGCACCGGAGCCGCGGGCGCGGCTGAGGCGCCGCCCTGGGCTCACTCCTCCCCGAGCACCTCGCGCACCGTGGCCCGCACCCGGTCCTGGTCCTTGCGCACGGCGTCGTACCGGTCCTTGTCGCGGCGCAGGTCAGCACGCTGCTTCTCCGCGCTGACGACCCACCACACCCCGGCGGTGTTCAGCTTCCGGTTGCATTCCACATCGGCGACGGCCGTGCCCAACTCCCGCTTCGTACGAGAGGTGTTGCCGCCGTCGACACCCTTGCGCCACGCCTTGTCACGAAAGGCGTGGGCCGGGCTCTCGTACCGTTTGAAGCCCTTGTCCTCGACACAGCGCGACCAGTCGCGGAAGGCCTTGCGCACGCGCGTGTCCTTGGCGACGGCCTTGTCGAGCTTCCCGGTGCGCCCTGCGACGTACGCCCACACGCGTGTCGTCTTCGCGATGTCCCCCATGACCTGCCGCATCGCCTCTCCGGAGCAGCCGCCCTCGGGGACCTTGCGGCCGTTCACGACAGCGGTGGCGCCGCCCCTCCCCGTGCCGAAGGCGCCGTACAGCACCTCGAACTCGCCCTGCCGCAGGGCCCGCCCCTTCGGCATCGCGTCCGACCGCCGGGTCCGCAGGCGGTCCGGGTCGAAGCCGTAGCCCCAGCGTCGGACGTGGTCGAGGTCGAGCATGCCGTAGGGGGACACCGTGGAGATCGTCAGCGCGACGCTGTTCCCGTTCCCGCCGCTTCCCTCGCCCCGCTGCTCGGGGTTCAGCGGGAAGTCGGTGAACCCGAAGGAGCGCATGCACCGCTGCGCGAGGCGCGACTCCGCCTCCTCCATGCGCTTGTTGTCCTCGGCGTTGAACTCGTATCGCTCCAGGGGCAGTTCGGGGAAATCCCCCTTGCTCTGCACCCGCGGCACACCGGACTCGCGCCCGGAGCCCGTACCGGCCCCGGAGCCGCACCCCGCCAACACCGCACCCACCAGGGCCAGTACGGCCCACCGCACCTTCATCGCACCCCTCCCCAGGCGGACCGACGGATCTGTCGGACCTTACGCCGCGCTCGGGGCGCGCAGGCGGGGAGGGGCACCCTGTGGGCACCTGAAACCCACGAGCACCTGAAGCCCTTGGGCACCCGAGCCCTGAGAATCCGGAGCCCCGGGAGCCTGAAGTCAGCGACCCTGAAGTCAGCGACCACGGGGGCTACTTGACGCCCTCGCCACGTCTTTCGTCGCCGCTTACGTCATCGCCACTTCTTTCGTCGCCGCTTACGTCATCGCCGCTTGTGCCATCGCCACTTCTGTCATCACCGCTGCCGTCACCATCACTGTCACTGCTGCTGACGCCGCCGCCACTGACGCCGCCGCCACTGACCCCGCTGGCGCTGTCATCGGCAACGCTTCTCCCATGCGCCGCACGCCTCCTGCCGTACCGCGAACGCGAACGCCTCACGCCCGCACGCTCGTCGGCCTTGGCGGTCTCCTCGACGCACGCCTCGCACTGCGCGTTGCGGCACGGCCCGGGGCCCCACACGGGGACGAACACCCCGAGCACCTTGCGCCTCCGGATGGTCGTGCCCACCGGCCGTCCGCAGAGTGCGCACACAGGCTCAGTCTGCGGGCCGGGGCCGGGCCGGGGCCCTTCGCTGCCCATACCTCCAGGTTATTCCGGTTCGGCCCGCCTCGGCAGTCCTGCGACCGCGGCTTCCTCAGCGCGGCCGCAGTTCCGCGACGCCCTTCTCCCGCGCCACCACCTGCCGGGCGACCTCCGCGAGCCGCAGGCGCCGGGCCCGCGCGTACTCCCGCAGGGCCATGAACGCCTGGTCGACCGAGCACTGCCAACGCTCGGCGAGCACACCCTTCGCCTGCTCGATCACGACCCGGCTGGTGAGCGCCGCCTGCAACTGCCCGCGCTGCACGTCGCTCCGCTCCAGGGACCGCTGCCGCAGGATCACGGCCGCCGCGAGATCGGCGAGGGTCTGCGCGAACGCGAACCGGTCCGCGCCCAGCCTGCCCTCCACGTGGAACAGTCCGAGCGCCCCCACGACCCGCTCGCCGCCCGCCGCCCCGTGCCGCAACGGCAGGGCCTGCACCGCGGCGAACCCCGCGGCACGCGCCTGCGCCGTGTACCGCGGCCACCGCGCGGCCACCTCCGCCCCGCCGAGGTCGACGTCCGGCAGCGCCACACCGGAACGGCAGCTCTCCAGGCAGGGGCCCTCGCCCTGCCGCAGCGCGGACAGTTCGAGCGCCCGCGTCCGCTCGTCCGACGCCTCGACGACGCCGCTCGGATCACCCGAGAGCAGCACCACCGCCCCCGAGACCTCAAGCACATCGACGCAGCGAACTGTCAGATCCCGCAGGAACTCCATGCCACCCTCCGATCCTGATCGAGTACGACGGTTCGTGAGTACGGCAGTTCGCGAGCACGACCATTCGCGAGTACGAGGATTCGCGGGTGCGGCAGCAAGGTCAGCCGTCCGCCCCCGCCGTGCGCGGCTCACGCCACATGGGCCACATGCGCGGCCCGTCGGGCAGGTCGAGCGCCGCCCCCATAAAGGCGAAGCCCAGACGCGTGTACAGGTCGCGGCTACGCGCGTTGCTCGCCTCCAGGTAGGCGTGCAGACCCTCGCGGTCGCAGCGGTCGAGCACGGCGGAGACGAGCGCCGTGCCGAGCCCCTCGCCCTGCCGGTCGGGGTGCACGGCGATCAGGTGCAGATACTGGTGCGGCCGGTCGGTCGGGTGGATCGCGTCCGTCAACCGGCCGATCAGCTCGACGCGTTCGTTGTCCGGGTCGACGGCCCTGCGCAGCAGCACGGGACCGTCCTCCGCCCCCTCGGCTTCGCCTTCGTGCACGCCGTCGTCGCCGTGCCCACCGGCGGGTACGGACCACCACATCGCCACGGCCGCGCCGTCCTCGGTGATGTCGACGTACCCCTCGTCGAGCGCGATGTCGAAGAAGGCGCCCATCAACGCGCCGTGCGTGCGCAGGCGGTACTCGTCGCCGGGCAGGACCCAGCTGCTCACCGGGTCCTGCATGAACGCCGCGTCGAGCAGCCCGACCACGTACTCGCGATCGCTCTCCCCGGCTCTCCGGATCGCCACACCCACAGCCCGCCCCTTACCGTTCGCTCACGTTCGACGGCGCGCTCCCGTTTGCCAACTCGGCGCGGAGGCCCGCCGATTGCAGCCTAAGTGATCGTGTCCACGCACAGGGAAGGGCCCCGCAGCCTGGCCGGATCGCGGTGGCGTGCGGGGCCCTTCGGGCATGCGCGGTCAGCCGCCGAGGGCGTTCTGGCTGAGCTTGTCGTTGCGGTTCATGGCCAGCTTGTCGAGGGCCTTCCGCACCGCCTCGGGAACGGACTCCAGCTGGGCCGTGTCGATTGGCTTGTTCACTTTCGCAACAGCCGGGACATAGGCCGTCGTCAGCTCCTCGCCGTCGGCATGCGCCACGGCGGGTGCGGCGAGCACGGCCAGGGTGGCGGAGGCGACGGCTCCGAGCGCTCTGCGGGCAGATGGCATGGCATGTCCTCACTGGGGAGGTCCGGGATTCCGGACGAGGGGTCCGGGATTCCGGACGAGGGGTCCGGGATTCCGGACGGGGGGTGAACGCGGCTGTTCTAGCCCTCCCCGGCCGCCGCGTCCCCGGATGAGCCTCCCGTGGGCGCGCCATGCGCACTTCCCCGTCATCATCTCGTCGCGCTATCGGCTCCTCTTTTCCTCAGCGTGTACGCAACACGCCTCAGCGCATTCGCGTACGTCTCAGCACATCCGCGTACGCCTCATACGTACGCGTACGTCTCAGTGCGTACGCCGTGTCACGAACTCGGCGAGTGCCAGCAGGCCGCCCGCCGACTCCGGGTCCGGGATCGCCCTGGCGAGCTGGCCGATCGCCAGGGACATCCGGTCGGCGGCATGCACCTGCGCCCAGTCGCGGCCGCCCGCGCGCTCCACGGCGCACGCCACCCGCGTGGCGTGCGCCGGGCCGTCCTCGGTCCTGCCGGGCGGCCCCGCATAGAGCTCGGCGAGCTCGGCCGCGGCGGGTGTGCCCGAGGCCAGCGCGGCGACCACCGGCAGGGACTTCTTGCGGGCCGCGAGGTCGGCGCCCGCGGGCTTGCCGGTGCGCCCCGGGTCGCCCCAGATGCCGATGACGTCGTCGATGAGCTGGAAGGCGAGCCCGGCCTGGCGGCCGAACCCGTCGAGCGCGTCCACCTCGTCACGGTCAGCGCCCGCGTAGAGCGCGCCGAGCGCACAGGCGCAGCCGAGCAGCGCCCCCGTCTTGGCCTCGGCCATGACGAGGCACTCGTCGAGCGTGACCTCGTCGGGGCCGCGCCGCTCGAGGGCGCAGTCCGCGTGCTGGCCGGCGCAGAGCTCCACGACGCAGGCGGCGAGGCGGGCGGCGGCCGCCGGGGCCCCCGGGTGGGGGTCCTCGGCGAGCATCCGCTGCGCCAGGGCCTGCAGGGCGTCACCGGCGAGGATCGCGTCGGCGTAGCCGAACACGGTCCAGGCGGTGGGCCGGTGCCTGCGGGTGGTGTCGCGGTCCATCACGTCGTCGTGCAGGAGCGTGAAGTTGTGGATCAACTCCACGGCGGCCGCCGCCCGCACGGCCGTGGCGGGTTCCCCGCCGAGCGCCCGCACCGCGGCGAGGACGAGCGCCGGCCTGATGGCCTTGCCCGCGTTCCCCGCGGCCGGTGTGCCGTCCGCGTGCTCCCATCCGAAGTGGTAGAGCGCGATCCGGCGCATCGATCCGGGCAGCGATTCGACCGCCCTGCGCAGCTCCGGATCGACGTACGCGCGCGTGGACGCCAGGATCTCCGCGGCCTCGTGGGCCATGTCCGTCGTCAGGTCCGTCGTCAGGTCCGTCGTCAGGTCCGTAGTCGTGTCCGTCATGGACTCACCCCGGGAAGGATGCGGACGGTGGCGGTTCCTCGACCTGTGGGCGCGTACGCAGGGGGTGTACCCCGTGCAGGGGGCACGGACACGGCCCAGGGCTCACCTCCAGCGGCCGATCTCGACGTTCTCCAGGACGCCGAGCGCATCGGGCACGAGCACCGCCGCGGAGTAGTACGTCGACACGAGGTACGAGATGATCGCCTGCTCGCTGATGCCCATGAACCGCACGGACAGGCTCGGTTCGATCTCGTCCGGGATGCCGCTCTGGCGCAGGCCGACGACGCCCTGATCCTCCTCGCCGGTACGCATGCAGATGATGGACGTCGTACGGGCCTCGGTGACCGGGATCTTGTTGCACGGGAAGATCGGGACGCCCCGCCAGGTGGGGATCCTGTTGCCGCCCATGTCGATGGTCTCGGGGACGAGGCCGCGCTTGTTGAACTCACGGCCGATCGCGGCGATCGCGCGCGGGTGGGCGAGGAAGAGCTTGGACCCGCGCCTGCGGCTGAGCAGTTCGTCCAGGTCGTCCGGGCTGGGCACGCCGTCGTGCGGCTGGATCCGCTGGTCGTACTCGCAGTTGTTCAGGAGGCCGAACTCGCGGTTGTTGATGAGTTCGTGCTCCTGGCGCTCCTTGAGCGCCTCGACGGTCAGCCGCAACTGCTGCTCGGTCTGGTTCATCGGCTGGTTGTAGAGGTCGGCCACGCGCGTATGGATGCGCAGCACCGTCTGGGCGACGCTCAACTCGTACTCCCGCGGGGACGCTTCGTAGTCCACGAAGGTGCCCGGGAGCACGGCCTCGCCCACGTGCCCCGACGACAGCTCGATGGGCGCCTCGCCGAACGTGTTGGTGCGCTGGGCCGGGATGGAGCGCAACTGCTGGAGGTGGGCACGCAGCGACTCGCTGCGCTCCGCGACCTGTTCGAGGTCCTGGCGGGGCAGCGAGAGGACCGTGCCGGAGGTCACCGCGCGCGCGGTGTACTCCCAGATCGACTCGGAGTCGACGAGCGCCTGCTCTCCGAAGTAGGCGCCGTCGGCGAGGGTGTCGAGCACCGTGTCGTCCCCGTACGGACCCGTGCCGATCTTCTCGACGCGGCCGTGCGCGAGCAGGAACACCTCGTCCGCCGGGCTGCCGAAGGAGGTCAGGACCTCACCCGCGGCGAACTCCCGCTGCTGGCAGCGCTGGGCGAGCTCGGCGAGGACGTCCTGGTCCCCGAAGTCACGCAGCACCGGCAGCTCGCCGAGCTCCGCCGGGATCACCTGCACCTGGTCGCCGGTCTTCACGAAGGTCACCCGGCCGTCGCCGACCGAGTAGCTCAGCCTTCGGTTCACCCGGTAGGTGCCGCCCTGCACCTGCACCCAGGGCAGCATCCGCAGCAGCCAGCGGGAGCTGATCTCCTGCATCTGCGGGGCCGACTTGGTGGTCGTGGCCAGATTCCGTGCGGCCGACGTACCGAGACTCTGCTGCGGCTGCTCGGACTCCGTACGGATCTCTTCGCCTACCGACATGAACGATGCCTCCCGGGTACCTGCGGTGATCTGCACGCAGAACCCTTCCAGCACGGAACGTGCCCGCGCCATTACACAAAAGAGCGGGAATGGATCACGTCCCGGCGGGGCAGGAGGGTCGTTTCCACTCGTTCGGCCCAACTCGGGATGTGCCGGATGAGTCGGGCTGGTGGGCTCGGGAAATGAACACCTCCGAGGCCTCTGCCGACGCCGCCGCGCAGGAGCCGGCCCCGGCGGCTCCGCTCGCGCCGCCCGGCGAGCGCGGCCCGGTGCGCTGGCTGCGCGCCGCGGGCCGGGCCTTCGAGCCGGTCCGCCGCGCGCCCGTGACCGTGTTCGTCGTCGTGGCGCTGTGGGCGGTGGGCGCCTTCACCGGCAGCCTCGGCGGCGGCCCTCCCGTCGCTCTCCTGAACGACATCGGCGTAGGTGTTCCCGCGCTCGCCGACGGCCGCTGGTGGACCCCGCTGACCTCCATCCTGTGGTGCTCGGGGATCGGCAACTACATCGGTTCCACCCTGCTGTTGCTGCTCCTGGGCTCGGCCGCCGAGCAGCGCATGGGCTCCGTGCGCACCGCCGTCGTCCTGGTCCTCGGCCAGGTGCTCGGCGCGCTGCTGGGCACCGGCGTCGTCAAGCTGGGCGAGCTGGCCGGCGAGGACTGGCTGAACGACCTCTCGCAGGACCTGACGGCGACGCCCGGCATCGGGGCCTGCGCCGTCGGCGCCTTCCTCAGCTTCCGGCTCAGCGCCCTGTGGCGGCGCAGGCTGCAGCTGTGCCTGATCGTGTTCCCGCTGATGCTCGCGCTGTACGTGGGCCACCTCCAGGGAGTGCTGCGCCTGGCCGGCACGGTCGTGGGCCTGGGGCTCGGCGCCCTCGCGCACCGGCACACGCACCGCCTGCGGATGCCGCACGCCTCGCACTCCGAAGGCCGGGTCCTGGTCGCCCTGGTGGTCGCCGCCTCCGCCATCGGCCCGCTGATCGCCACGCTCTACAAGGACTCGCTCGGCCCCTTCAACGTCCTCGACCTGTACGTCTCCGGGGGACCCGGCGCCCAGGACATCGCGGACGCGTGCGTGCGGGCCGCGAGCACGGACTGCGCCCGCATCCACGCCCAGGACCACTTCTACAACTCGCCGGCCATGCTCATGGGGATCGCCATCCCCGCGCTGCTGCTCGTGCTCGCCGAGGGGCTGCGGCGCGGTCTGCGGCTGTCCTGGCGGATCACGGTGGCCGCGCAGCTGGTGTGGCTCGGGCTCATGGCGTTCCTGCTGAGCGACATCGCCTCGCACCCGGACCGGTACGTCCTGGAGGGCAGCGACCTGTCCGACCAGAAGGCCGCGATGATCCAGGCAGTCGTCGAGCAGATGATGCTGCCGCTGCTCGTCCTGGTGCTGCTCTTCCTCACCCGGCGCCTCTTCGACCAGCGGGTCTCGCGCACCACCGTGACGTGGCTCGCGGGGACCGTCGGGGGCACGCTGCTGCTCGCCTGCGTCGCGTACGTGGGCATCGGTTACGCGGTGCGCGACCAGTTCACTCCGGACGCGACCTTCTCGAAGCTGGTGTCGGGCCTGCCCACCCAGTTCTTCCCGCCCAGTTACGAACCGTTCTTCTTCCAGGGCCAGGCGCCGATCCCGGTGGGCGGCACCGCCCTGTCCCTGTACGAGTACTGCGGGATGCTCTTCTGGGTGGTCACCCTGATCGCCCTCTTCGTGGCGTTCCGGCGCCCCCTGATGCACGCCGACCCCGACGCGGCCACACGCGCGCGTGCCCTGCTCTCCGCGCACGGCGGCTCCACGCTCTCGTATCTGACGACCTGGCCCGGCAACCACTACTGGTTCTCGGCGGACGGCAGGGCGGCGGTCGCCTACCGGGTGCACTCCACGGTCGCGCTGACCACCGGCGACCCTTTCGGGGAGCCCTCCGCGCGCGCGGAGGCGATCGACGGTTTCGCCGAGTACTGCGACGAGCGCGGCTGGACGCCGTGCTTCTACAGCGTGACGGCGGACACCAAGTCCCGTACGGACGCGCTGGGCTGGAGCTCGGTGCAGGTCGCCGAGGACACCGTGGTGCCGCTCCCGGAGCTGGCCTTCACGGGCAAGAAGTGGCAGGACGTCCGCACGGCCCTCAACAAGGCCAAGAAGCAGGGCATCACCGCGGAGTGGCACACCTTCCCCGAGGCGCCCATCGCGCTCACCGACCAGATCCGCTCGATCTCCGAGGAGTGGGTCGCCGACAAGGGCCTGCCGGAGATGGGCTTCACGCTCGGCGGCCTCGACGAACTGGACGACCCGCATGTGCGGTGCCTCCTCGCGGTCGACGAGGACCGCACGGTGCACGGCATCACGAGCTGGATGCCGGTGTACGGGGACTCCGACGGCACCCCGGAGGGCGCGGAGGGTCGACCGGTGGGCTGGACGCTGGACTTCATGCGCCGCCGCTCCGACGGGTTCCGCGGCTCGATGGAGTTCCTGATCGCGTCCGCCGCGCTCGGCTTCAAGGAGGAGGGCGCCCAGTTCCTCAGCCTCTCCGGAGCGCCGCTCGCCCGCTCCGAGACCGGTGAGCCGCCCGCCGCCCTGCAGCGCCTCCTGGACTACGCGGGCCGCACCCTGGAGCCCGTCTACGGCTTCCGCTCCCTACTCAACTTCAAGGCGAAGTTCCAGCCCCAGTACCGGCCCATGTACATGTGCTACCCGGACCCCGCGGCCCTGCCCAACATCACGCGGGCGATCGGCAAGGCGTACCTGCCGCACATGAAGCCGTCCCAGGGCGTACGCCTGATGCGCAAGCTCACCGCGTAGGCGCGGTGGAGGGCCGCGGGCGAGGGCCCCGGGAACTCCAAGATCTAGGCACCCGTTGAACCCCGTGCGGGGCATCCGCACCGCCCGCACCCTTCGCACCAACCGGCAGGAGACAGCAATGGCAGGCTTCCTGGACCGCGCCAAGGAACAGGCGCAGAGCGCCCTCGCGCAGGGCAAGCAGAAGGTCGACGAGGTCCAGGAGAAGCGCGCGGGCGACGCCCTCCTGAAGAAGCTCGGCGCGGCGTACTACGCGGAGCGGCGGGGCACCGGTTCCCCGCAGGCCACCCAGGAGGCGCTGCAGGCCCTGGAATCCCACGTCGCGACGCATGGGGACGGCTTCCTGCACGGCAACTGACCGGATCGGCTCGCACGGTGCCCGAACAGGCCTCGGTTTACTTCCGAACAACTGGTCCGGGCACCGGAGTTCCGGTACAAGCAGGGCGTACGAGGCGGTCCGCGACCGGCGGCCGTCGCGCCCTGCAAAGGAGGCGGTCATGGCCCCACCCATGTCCGCGGGCAGCTTCCTTCAAGCCCTGCGGGACGAAGGCGTGACCGTCGTCGAGGTCGGCGACTGGGAGCATCACAACCGCAACCACAAAGGCCCCTGGGGCCCTGTGCACGGCGTGGTGATCCACCACACCGTGACATCGGGCAGCCGGCGCACGGTGGAGATCTGCCGCGACGGCTTCGCCTCGCTGCCCGGACCGCTCTGCCACGGCGTCATCACCAAGGACGGCCGCGTCCACCTCGTCGGGTACGGCCGCGCCAACCACGCGGGCCTCGGCGACGACGACGTGCTGCGCGCCGTCATCGCCGAGAAGCGCCTGCCTCCGGACAACGAGGCCAACACCGACGGCAACCGCCACTTCTACGGCTTCGAGTGCGAGAACCTCGGCGACGGCGAGGACCCCTGGCCCGAAGAGCAGCTGGAGGCCATCGAGAAGGCGGCGGCGGCGATCTGCCGCGTCCACGGCTGGACGGAACGCTCGGTGATCGGCCACCTGGAGTGGCAGCCGGGCAAGATCGACCCGCGCGGCTTCACGATGGACTCGATGCGGGAGCGCATCGCGGAGCGCCTCAAGTGACAATGGCGGGGTGCACCACACCCCGCCCGCCCCACTCGCACCGCCCCCGCGGCTGCCGTCCCCGCTGCAACGCATAGAGGACGACCGCTTCGGCCTGCGCGGCGTGGAGCTGCTGCTCAAGCGGGACGACCTGATCCACCCCGACCTGCCGGGCAACAAGTACCGCAAGCTCGTCCTGAACCTGCGGGCCGCGTCCGACGCGGGTCACGACACCCTGCTCACCTTCGGCGGGGCCTACTCCAACCACCTGCGCGCGACCGCCGCCGCGGGCCGCCTCCTGGGCCTCGCCACGGTCGGGGTCGTCCGCGGCGACGAACTCGCGGGGCGCCCCCTGAACCCGTCCCTGGCCCGCTGCGCGGCCGACGGCATGCGCCTGCACTTCGTCGACCGCTCGACGTACCGCAGGAAGGCCGAGCCCGGGACGCTGGCCGCGCTCCTGCGCGAGACGGGCTCCCAGGACGCGTACGTGATCCCCGAGGGCGGCAGCAACTCCCTTGCCGTACAGGGGTGCACGGCCCTCGGCGAGGAACTGCGCGGGCACACCGACGTGGCGGCCGTGGCCTGCGGCACCGGAGGCACCCTCGCGGGCCTGGCCGCGGGGCTCGGCCCCGGCCGGCGGGCCCTTGGCATACCGGTCCTCAAGGGCGGCTTCCTGGGCCCCGAGATACAGGCCCTGCAGCGGCGGACCTTCGGCGAACCGACCGCCAACTGGCACCTGGACGACCGCTTCCACTGCGGCGGCTACGCCCGCACACCGCCCGAACTCATCGCCTTCGCCGAGGACTTCGAGGACCGGCACAGAGCCGCGACCGGCCTCTCCGTGGAGCGCCTCTACGTCGCCAAGCTGCTGTACGCCCTGACGGCCCTCTCCGAAGAGGGCGCCTTCCCGCCCGGCACCCGCCTCACCGCGGTGATCACCGGCACACGCGAGGCCCCGGGCCCCGGCCCCGCTCAGTCCTCGACCTCGCGGTAGGCGGCCGCCTCCTCAAGGTCCAGCTTGCGCAGCAGCGTGCGCATCATCTCGTCGTCGATGCGCCGCTCGTCCCGCATCTTCACGAACACCTCGCGCTCCGCGGCGATCGCCTCCCGCGCGAGCCGTCGGTAGGTGTCGTCCGCGGACTCCCCCGTCACCGGGTTGGGCTGGCCGAGCCGCTCCCACACGGAGTTGCGGCGCCGCTCCAGGACGGTGTGCAGACGGTCCTGGAGGGGCTGTGGAAGGCGGTTGCGCTCGTCCTCCATGAGTTCCTCCACCCGCGCCTCCGCGGCCTGCGAGGCGGCGTTCTGCGCCTGCGCCTCGGCGAGCGTCTGGGCCTGCGCGTCGCGGCCCGGCAGTTTCAGGACACGGATCAGCCACGGCAGCGAGAGCCCCTGCACGACGAGCGTGCCGATCACCGTGGTGAAGGTAAGAAACAGGACAAGGTTGCGCGCGGGGAAGGGCTCGCCGTCGTCCATGACGAGCGGGATCGAGAAGGCGATGGCCAGCGAGACCACGCCCCGCATCCCCGCCCAGCTGACGATCAGCGGCCGGCGCCAGTCCATGTCGTCCTCGCGCTCCCTGATCCGCGCCGACAGACAGCGCGGCAGATAGGTCGCCGGGTACGACCACACGAAGCGCGCCACGACGACGACCACGAAGACCCCGACCGCGTACCAGATCGCCTCCGCGACGCCGTACTCGCCGAGACCCTTGAGCACGACGCGCAGCTGCAGCCCGATGAGCGCGAAGACCGCCGCCTCCAGGATGAACGCGACGACCTTCCACACCGCGGCCTCCTGCAGCCGCGTCTCGAAGTCGACCTGCCAGGAGCGGTGCCCCAGATAGAGGGCGACGACGACCACGGCGAGCACTCCGGAGGCACCGACCTGTTCCGCGGCCGCGTACGCGACGAAGGGGATGAGCAGCGACAGGGTGTTCTGCAGCATCGCCTCCTTCAGGTGGGTGCGCAGCCAGTGGATCGGCACCATGAGGAGCAGCCCGACACCGACCCCTCCGACCGCGGCCACCAGGAACTCGCGGACGCCGCCCGCCCAGCTCGCGCCCTCGCCGACGGCGGCCGCGAGGGCCACCTTGTAGGCGGTGATCGCGGTCGCGTCGTTCACCAGGGACTCGCCCTGGAGGATCGTGGTGATCCGCGAGGGCAGCCCCACCCTGCGCGCGATCGCGGTCGCCGCGACCGCGTCCGGGGGCGCGACCACGGCGCCGAGGACGAGCGCGGCGGTCAGCGGCAGATCGGGGATGAGCAGATACGCGAGCCAGCCGACGGCGACCGTGGCGAACAGGACGTACCCGACGGAGAGCAGCGCGACGGGCCTGACGTTGGCGCGCAGGTCCAGATAGGAGCTCTCCAGAGCGGCCGTGTGCAGCAGCGGAGGCAGGATCAGCGGCAGCACGACGTGCGGATCGAGGTGGTAGTCCGGCACTCCGGGGAGGTAGGAGGCAACGAGCCCCACACCGACCAGGAGCAGCGGCGCCGGCACGGGAGTCCTGCGGGCCGCCCCCGCCACCGCGGCGCTCGCCGCCACCAGCGCCACCAGCGGCAATACATCCATCGACAGACCCCTCCGCCCTCCGCGTTCCCGTCGTAACCTGGCAATCATGAACGAGTGCCCGCACGTCGCAGCGCTGCCGCACCCCGAGGTGACCCCGCTCGGTGAAACGTGCCCCGAGTGCCTGGCCGTCGGCAGCCACCCCGTCCAGTTGCGGCTCTGCCTGACGTGCGGCCACGTGGGCTGCTGCGACTCCTCGCCCTTCCGGCACGCGACGGCGCACTTCAAGGAGACCGGACACCCGGTGATGAGGACCTTCGAGCCGGGCGAGAGCTGGCGCTGGTGCTTCGTGGACGGTTCGATCGTCTGACGTCTGGGTACGTCACCTCCCTGTTGAAGTGACTGCCCGTTCTTTCCAATTGGGCCTGCGAGACCCCTAGCCACTGTCCGTACTCATGGGCTTACTATGAGTGACAGCATCGGGGCGGGGTCCACGGGCCTCCCCGGGACACGGAACTGGGGAGCGCGGTAGCGTCACCGCAGAACGACGTGGTGCGTTACCCGTGTGACGCAGTCCGGACCGCCGCTGGACGGCGGTCCCGGAGCCCCGAAAGTGCTTGTACCACCTTGGAGGTGAGGGTGTCCCAGATCGCAGGCGAGCCCGGGAATCAGGACTTCGTGGAGGTCCGCCTTCCGGCTGCGGGTGCCTACCTGTCGGTGCTGCGGACGGCTACGGCCGGCCTCGCGGCGCGTTTGGACTTCACTCTCGACGAGATCGAGGACCTCCGCATCGCGGTCGACGAGGCCTGCGCGATCCTGCTTCAGCAGGCCGTGCCCGGCTCCGTGCTCAGCTGCGTCTTCCGGCTCGTCGACGACTCGTTGGAGGTGACGGTCTCGGCGCCCACGACCGACGGCCGGGCCCCGGAGCGGGACACCTTCGCCTGGACGGTGCTGTCGGCCCTCGCGGGCCAGGTCGACTCCGCCGTCGCCGAGGACAACACCGTCTCGATCAGCCTCTACAAGAAGCGCGGCGCGGGACCCGGGCCGGCGTGAGGAACGGGGACGGGCCGGTGCGGGACGAAGAGCGCGGCACACGAGGTCTGCCCGCCGGCGGCAGGGAGGGGATGCGCCGCATGACCACCGGAATCCCCGAGCAGCAGGCCAAACCGCACCCGGAGGACCCGGAGCAGTCGGGTCCGCTGACGGTGGCCGATGTGTCGGAGCAGGCAGAGCCGACCGCCAAGGACGAGCTCAAGCAGCTCTCCGGCCGGGGCGGCGGGCGACGGGCGGGAAACATGAGCGAGCACGAGCACGGCCGGCACGATCCACAGGACCGCAGCGGCGCACGCGCGATGTTCATCGAGCTGCGCACCCTGAAGGACGGCAGTCCGGAGTACGCGGAGCTGCGCAACCAGCTGGTCCGCATGCACCTGCCGCTCGTCGAGCACCTGGCCCGCCGCTTCCGCAACCGCGGCGAGCCCCTCGACGACCTCACCCAGGTCGCCACCATCGGCCTGATCAAGTCCGTCGACCGCTTCGACCCGGAGCGCGGCGTGGAGTTCTCCACGTACGCGACACCGACGGTCGTCGGCGAGATCAAGCGGCACTTCCGCGACAAGGGGTGGGCGGTCCGCGTCCCGCGGCGCCTGCAGGAGCTGCGTCTCGCGCTGACGACGGCGACGGCCGAGCTGTCCCAGCTGCACGGCCGCTCCCCCACGGTGCACGAGCTCGCCGAGAAACTGGCCATCTCCGAAGAGGAGGTCCTGGAGGGCCTGGAGTCGGCCAACGCCTATTCCACGCTGTCCCTGGACGTCCCCGACACGGACGACGAGTCCCCGGCCGTCGCCGACACCCTGGGCGCCGAGGACGAGGCCCTGGAGGGCGTGGAGTACCGCGAGTCGCTCAAGCCCCTCCTGGAGGACCTGCCCCCGCGCGAGAAGCGCATCCTGCTGCTGCGCTTCTTCGGCAACATGACCCAGTCGCAGATCGCGCAGGAGGTCGGCATCTCGCAGATGCACGTCTCCCGGCTGCTCGCCCGCACGCTCGCGCAGCTGCGGGAGAAGCTCCTCGTCGAGGAGTAGTCACTCCCCGTAGCCACCCCTCGTGGCCACCCCTCGTGGCCACTCGCTGTGGTCGTCGCTACTTCTGACCCTGTACGTCGCCGGGGCCCCGGATGCCGAGGGCCTCGGTCGTCGCCGGATTGACCAGGAGGACGAGCGAGGTGACCGCGACGGCCGCGAGGACGATACCGGCGGGGATCGCCATGCTGTCGGCCTGCAGCAGCTGCCAGGCGACAGGAAGCGCCATGATCTGCGTGATGATCGCGGGCCCGCGGCTCCAGCGGCGCAGCTTCAGCAGCCCGCGCGCGGCAAGGAGCGGGAGCAGCGCGAGGACGATCAGCGTGATGCCGCCGGTCTCGGCCTGCCGCGGATTGTCGGGCGAGCCCGCGAGGCCCATCACGAGCATGTAGACACCCCCGACGAGGAGGGCGAGCCCCTCGAGTCCCGCGAGTGCCGCGGCGGCGGTCAGCCGTCCGGGACGCGGCCCCGTCTCGGGCGTCTCCGGGGCTTCGGGGGTGGATTTCCGCTCAGTGCTCACTCCAGCAGGGTAGCTCTGCGTATGCGCGGCCGGGCACCTCGGTCTAGGCCGGGTAAAGACCGCTAGGTAGTCTGCTGCGCATGCGTGCACTCCTCGTGGTCAACCCGGCGGCAACCACCACCAGTGCGCGTACGCGTGACGTCCTGGTCCACGCACTGGCGAGCGAGATGAAGCTCGAGGCGGTCACCACGGAGTACCGCGGGCACGCCAGGGACCTCGGCCGGCAGGCCGCGGAGAGCAAGGACATCGAGCTGGTCGTGGCCCTCGGCGGCGACGGCACCGTCAACGAAGTCGTCAACGGACTGCTGCACCACGGCCCCGATCCGGACCGACTCCCCCGCCTCGCCGTCGTCCCCGGCGGCTCCACCAATGTCTTCGCGCGCGCCCTCGGCCTGCCGAACGACGCCGTGGAGGCCACCGGCGCCCTGCTCGACGCCCTGCGCGAGGGCAGCGAGCGCACGGTGGGCCTGGGCATCGCGGGCGGCACCCCGGGCACGGAGGACGAGGCCGTGCCGTCGCGCTGGTTCACGTTCTGCGCCGGCCTCGGCTTCGACGGCGGCGTGGTCGGCAGGGTCGAACAGCAGCGGGAGCTCGGGCGGCGCTCGACGCACGCCCTCTATGTGCGCCAAGTGCTCCGTCAGTTCATCGACGAGCCCCACCGCAGGCACGGAATGATCACGCTGGAGCGGCCCGGCGAGGACCCGGTGACCGACCTGGTGATGTCGATAGTCTGCAACACCTCTCCGTACTCCTACCTGGGCAATCGCCCCCTGTACGCGTCCCCGCAGGCCTCCTTCGACACGGGCCTCGACGTGCTGGGCCTGAAGAAGCTCTCCACCGCCGCGGTGGCCAGGTACGGCACCCAGCTCCTGACGTCGACGCCGGAGCGGGGACCGCACGGTAAGCATGCGGTCACGCTCCACGACCTCACTGACTTCACCTTGCAATCGAAGGTGCCCTTGCCCCTCCAGATGGACGGTGACCACCTGGGGCTGCGGACGAGCGTGACGTTCACAGGCGTACGCCGTGCACTGCGTGTGATTGTGTGAGTGGAAGGGCCTAAAGTCCTTTCACTCGAACGTTTAGGCCAGGGTCCACCCCATGGAAGTACGGCTGTGACCCAGCCGACACTGAGGAATCAAAAAAAACTTTCCGGAAGGGGTTGTATCCGCCGCCGAGGTTTGCGAATCTCTACATGGCGATCGGGACGGCCCGCAACATCGGCCCCACAGAGAGCCAGAACCCCTCCTCCACCACAGGTCCACAACCAGGCAACTGGGCGTCGGCCCTTCCCGTGCGGGGGGATTCGTGAAAGCGTTCACATTCACAAGCAACCCGCATGTAATACCAAGGAGAGGTAGCAGCCATGGACTGGCGTCACAACGCCGTTTGCCGCGAGGAAGACCCCGAGCTCTTCTTCCCCATCGGCAACACCGGTCCTGCGCTGCTGCAGATCGAGGAAGCCAAGGCCGTCTGCCGCCGCTGCCCCGTCATGGAGCAGTGCCTGCAGTGGGCGCTCGAGTCCGGCCAGGACTCCGGCGTCTGGGGTGGCCTCAGCGAGGACGAGCGCCGTGCGATGAAGCGCCGCGCCGCTCGCAACCGTGCACGCCAGGCCAGCGCCTGACGCCCACGCCCCAAACGAGCCTGAGCCCGGCGGCGCGTACAGCGAGTACGCAACTCCCGCCCCCGAGCCGCAGCCGCGCAGTACCCCCGATGCGCATCGCAACGTGAGCAGTGAGCCCCGGACCATTCGGTCCGGGGCTCACTGCTTTGTCGTACGGGTCTGTCGTACGGGCCTGTCGTACGGGATTCGCCCGCTTGTTTGCCGGCGCTACTTCTCGCCGCGGACCGGGACGTCGAGGAGGACCTGCGTGCCGCGCTCGGGGGCGCGGACCATGTCGAAGGTGCCGCCCAACTCCCCCTCGACCAGGGTGCGGACGATCTGCAGGCCGAGGTTGCCCGAGCGGTGCGGGTCGAAGTCGTCGGGCAGACCGACGCCGTCGTCCTGGACGGTGATCAGCAAACGGGCGTCCTTGGTGGTGCCGCCACGCACCGCGGAGACCTCGACCGTGCCGGTGTCCCCGTCACGGAAGCCGTGCTCCAGGGCGTTCTGCAGGATCTCCGTGAGCACCATCGACAGCGGGGTGGCGACCTCCGCGTCGAGGATGCCGAAGCGTCCGGTGCGCCGGCCGGTCACCTTGCCGGGCGAGATCTCGGCGACCATCGCGAGGACCCGGTCGGCGATCTCGTCGAACTCCACGCGCTCGTCCAGGTTCTGGGAGAGCGTCTCGTGGACGATGGCGATGGAGCCCACGCGGCGCACGGCCTCCTCAAGCGCCTCGCGGCCCTTGGCGGAGTCGATGCGGCGGGCCTGCAGCCGCAGCAGCGCGGCGACCGTCTGGAGGTTGTTCTTCACCCGGTGATGGATCTCCCGGATGGTCGCGTCCTTGGTGATCAACTCCCGCTCGCGGCGGCGGAGTTCGGTGACGTCGCGCAGCAGTACGAGTGAACCGATGCGGGGGCCCTTGGGCTTGAGCGGGATCGCGCGCAGCTGGATCACGCCGTCGCCGCCCTCGATCTCGAACTCGCGCGGCGCCCAGCCGCTCGCGAGCTTGGCGAGCGCCTCGTCCACCGGGCCCCGGGACGGCGCGAGTTCGGCGGTCGCCGTGCCCAGATGATGGCCCACGAGGTCGGACGCGAGACCGAGACGGTGGTACGCGGACAGGGCGTTCGGCGACGCGTACTGCACGATGCCGTCGGCGTCGAGCCGCAGCAGACCGTCACCCACGCGCGGGGACGCGTCCATGTCGACCTGCTGCCCGGGGAAGGGGAACGATCCGGCGGCGATCATCTGCGCGAGGTCGGACGCCGACTGGAGGTAGGTCAGCTCAAGGCGCGAAGGAGTGCGCACGGTCAGCAGGTTGGTGTTGCGGGCGATGACACCGAGGACACGCCCTTCCCTGCGTACGGGGATGGACTCGACGCGCACCGGAACCTCTTCGCGCCACTCCGGGTCGCCCTCGCGCACGATGCGGCCCTCGTCCAGGGCGGCGTCGAGGAGGGGGCGGCGACCGCGCGGGACGAGGTGGCCGACCATGTCGTCCTGGTAGGAGGTGGGGCCGGTGTTGGGCCGCATCTGCGCCACGGAGACATAGCGGGTGCCGTCGCGCGTGGGGACCCAGAGCACCAGGTCGGCGAAGGAGAGGTCGGAGAGCAGCTGCCACTCCGAGACCAGCAGATGCAGCCACTCGAGGTCGGAGTCACCGAGAGCGGCGTGCTGGCGTACGAGGTCGTTCATGGAGGGCACGTGTGCGAGCGTACCTTTCGCGTCCGGCGGGCCCGCTTCCCGAGTTCTCCGCCGGGCCACCGGCGCCGCCCGTGGGGCTCCGGGGCTTCCCGACGAGCCGCGGCGCCAGGGCGGGACCCTCAACCCGCCCACGGCACCGCAGCCCTTCAGGTGCATCGGCCGCCAGAATGTGCGGTACTGGTCGGCCGATCGGGAGGATCCGACGCGGTCAGGGCAGAGAGCGCCGGGTCCTCGGTCCGCTCTCCTGTGCGGGAAGAGCGGAGGCTTTACCCACGCATTGTGGACTAGACCATTCTCCCATGTCTATGCGTCGGCAGATGTTTGTTGTTGTCACTTTCGCCGATGGTCAGGCGTCGTTCTCCACCCGTCGGCTCGGCGGCCACACCTGCATGGCGAGATCGGCCACCGCCTTCAGATCGTCCCTGGTGGCGCCGTCCCTGGCCTGTTGCGACATCCCCTGAAAGACCGCTCCCGTGTAACGGGCGAGGGCAGTGGGGTCCGTGCTCTCGGGCAGCTCCCCCGCCGCAACGGCCGCGCGGATGCGGTTCTCGACGTCCGCGACATTGGCGTTCCGCCGCTCCCGCAGGGCCTCTTCCACCTCCGGCGTCGTGCAGTTGGTGGCCGCCGAGACGACGAGGCAGCCGCGGGGGCGGGTGGGGTCGGTGAACTCGGTCGCGGCTTCGTGCAGCATCCGCGACACGGCGTCGCGCACCGACGGCCCCTCGTCGAAGGCGCGACCGCTGAAGGCTCCGTGGGTGACTCCATACCGCACGACGACCTCGTCGAAGAGCTTCTTCTTGTCGCCGAAGGCCGCGTACAGGCTGGGGGCGCCGATGCCCATGACGCGTGTGAGGTCGGAGACCGACGTCCCCTCGTACCCGTGCTCCCAGAAGGTTCGGATCGCCTGCTCCAACGCCGTGTCGCGGTCGAAGGAGCGGGGGCGGCCGCGCTGTTTCGTCGCCATGGAGTGAATTGTATAGCGAGCGCTAGCAAATGGGATGGGGATCGGGTACGGTCATTTCTGTAGCGACCACTAGAGAAAGAGGGGGCGCCTGACATGGGTGCATCGGCCGGGAATCAGCAGGGAAAGCTCGCGGGAAAGACCGCGCTGGTCACAGGCGGTAGCCGGGGCATCGGGCGCGGCATCGCCGAGCGGCTCGGGCGGGACGGGGCGCGGGTCGCCGTGCACTACGGCAGCAATGAGGCAGCGGCGAAGGAGACGGTCGCCGCGATCGAGACCGCCGGCGGCTCCGCCTTCGCGATCGGCACGGAGCTGGGCACCGAGGGGGACGCCCAGGCGCTGTGGTCGGCGTTCGACGCACATGCGGACGGCCTGGACATCCTGGTGAACAACGCCGGGGTCGGTACGTCGAGTTCGTTCACCGACACGGACGAGGCGGAGTTCGACCGCCTGTTCTCCGTGAACGTGAAGGCGCCGTACTTCATCACTCAGCTCGGCGCGGCGCGGCTGCGGGACGGCGGCCGGATCATCAACATCTCGTCCGGGCTCTCCCGTGCCGCGGCGATGCCGGAGATCATGGCGTATGCCATGACCAAGGGCGCCCTGGACGTGTTCACGCGGAACCTCTCCAAGGAGCTCGGCCCGCGCGGGATCACGGTCAACTCGGTGGCACCGGGAATCATCGACACCGACAACAACGCGGCCTGGCTGCGGGGCGAGGCGAACAAGGCCGCGTGGGAGAGCTCGGCCAAGCTGTCGGCGCTCGGCAGGGTCGGCGACCCGTCGGACATCGGCGCCGTGGTGTCCTTCCTCGCGTCGGACGACGGCCGGTGGGTGACAGGGGACTGGATAGACGCGACAGGCGGGTCGCTGATGTGACCCTCCGGAGCGACGGGCCCACTCCCCCGCTCCCTGCCCCGCACCACCCCGTCGCCACGTCACGTCGCCCCACCTCAGCGGGTCTCGGTGACCTTGGCGAGGGCCCTGGGGGCGTCCGGGTCCTGGCCGCGGGCGATCGTGACCTCGTAGGCGAGCAGCTGGAGGGGGATGATCTCCAGGATCGGCTGGAGCTCCTCGGCCACTCCGTCCGTGGGCAGGACGAAGCCGGCCGAGGCCTGCTCGACCTGGGCCCTGGGGCCGATGACCACCAGGTCGGCGCCGCGGCCACGCAGCCGGTCGAGGACGGGCTGGAGCGCCTCGCCGCCCCGGCCGTCCGTGACGACCGCGATGACCGGGGAGATGTTGTCGACCATCGCGAGGGGGCCGTGCAGCAGGTCGGCGCCGGAGTAGGCGAGCGCCGGGATGTAGCTGGTCTCCATGAGTTTCAGCGCTGCCTCCTTCGCGGTCGGGTAGCCGTAGCCACGAGAGGTGATCACCATGCGTTCCGCGAAGCGGTAGCGGGCGGCGAGGGTCTTGATCTCGTCCTGGCGGGCGAGGAGCCCTGCCGCGAGGTCGGGCAGCGGGGCGGCGGCCGCGACGGCGGAGTTGCCCGCATCGCCTGTGCCACCTGTGTCGCCCAGCGACTCGACGAAGAGATGGAGGGCGAGCAGCGAGGCCGTGTACGTCTTCGTCGCGGGGAGCGCCTTCTCCGGTCCCGCGAGGACGTCGATGTGGTGCTCGGAGACGGCGGCCAGCGCCGAGTCCGGGTTGTTGGTCACCGCGAGGGTGATCGCGCCGGCCTCGCGGGCGGCCTGGGTGGAGGCCACCAGGTCGGGCGAGCCACCGGACTGGCTCACGGTGACGGCGAGGACGTCCTTGAGGTCGGGCCTGGCGCCGTACGCCGTGATGGTGGACATGGAGGTGAGGCCGCAGGGCAGGCCGAGGCGTACTTCCAGGAGGTACTTGGCGTAGAGCGCGGCGTGGTCGGAGGTGCCGCGGGCGGTGAGGAGGACGAAGCGGGGCGCGCGCTCGGCGACCTTCCGGGCGGTCTCGCGGATCCGTGGAGCGCCCTCGTCGAGGATGCGGCGGAGGACCTCGGGCTGCTCGGCCATCTCGCGGGACATGATCCGGCCCGGCCGCTCGCTCTGCGGGTCCTCGGGGTCCTGCGCGCCCTGCGGAGTCATCGCGGTCATGCCTCCACTCTCCCCGCTCGGGGCGCCGGGCGCCTCTGCGGGCGGGGCGGGCCCTCGGGCCGCGGGGCCCTGCGGGGCGAGGCGAGGCGAGGCGGCTCGATGGGCGGGGAGCGGGCGGAGAGCCGAGCATGGACGGCAGGAACGAACAGCAGGTACGGACGGCAGGTACGGACGGCAGGAACGAACAGCAGGAACGGACGACAGGTACGGACGGCAGGAACGGACGACAGGAACGGGCGGTGGGAATCGACTGTTCTGGCGGCGCAGCTCTGCTAGATTGGTCTATACCACCAGTCCTCTTGAGCCCCTCTCCAGATCGGCAGGCCCAGCGTGGAAGTTGTCATCGTCCCGGACGCCAAGGCAGGCGGCGAGCTCATCGCGGAGGCCATGGCCGCCCTGGTGCGCCGTAAGCCTGACGCCCTGCTCGGTGTCGCCACCGGCTCCACCCCGCTGCCCATCTACGAGGCGCTGGCCGCCAAGGTCTCGGCCGGTGCCGTGGATGCCTCGCGCGCCCGCATCTGCCAGCTCGACGAGTACGTGGGGCTGCCGGTCGGGCACCCCGAGTCGTACCGCTCCGTGGTCCTTCGTGAGGTCGTCGAGCCGCTCGGTCTGAGCGAGGCGTCCTTCATGGGCCCCGACGGCAGCGCGGACGACGTGCAGGCCGCCTGCGAGGCGTACGACAAGGCGCTCGCCGAGGCCGGGGGCGTCGACCTCCAGCTGCTCGGGATCGGGACCGACGGGCACATCGGGTTCAACGAGCCGTGCTCGTCGCTCGCCTCGCGTACGCGGATCAAGACGCTGACGGAGCAGACGCGGGTGGACAACGCGCGCTTCTTCGACGGGGACATCGAGCAGGTGCCGCACCACGTCATCACCCAGGGGATCGGGACGATCCTCGAGGCGCGGCACCTTGTGCTGCTCGCCACCGGTGAGGGCAAGGCGGATGCCGTGGCCGCGACCGTGGAGGGGCCTGTCGCTTCCGTCGTGCCGGCCTCCGCGCTGCAGTTGCATCCGCATGCCACGGTTGTCGTGGACGAGGCGGCGGCCTCGAAGCTGAAGCTTGCGGACTACTTCCGGCACACCTACGTCAACAAGCCGGAGTGGCAGGGACTGTAGGGCAGTTGGGCTGTATGCAAGGCGGAGGGGCGCCCCCTGGTTGGGGGCGCCCCTCCGCCTTGCTGTGCGTCTGTCGCGTGCGGACCGTGGGTGGGCACGGACCACGACCACCGACCACTACCCCGCGACGATGACCTCCGCCGCCGCCTCGCCGCAGACCCTTGCCGCACCGCGGGTCGCGATGTGGAGGGCGCCGACCGGGGCGGACTGCGGGACGCCCATCTCCACCACGACCGTGTTCGGACGGGCCGAGACCAGGGTGTTCAGGGCGTCCGCCATCCACCCGTGGCGGTGGGCGTCGCGGGCCACGGCCACGATGCGCCGCTCCCCCGCCGCCGCGAGGGCCCGCGTGCCCGCGTCGGGGCCGGAGAACGTGCCCGACTCCGTGCCCGGGAAGCGGCGCTCCAGCTCGGCGGTGACGCCCCAGGGAGTCTCGTCGCCGACCGCGATGTTCGGGAGCGGCGAGAGCGTGGCGACGTAGGGAGCCTCGGTGACCGGGGCCGCGTACGTGTCGCCGCGGGTGACCATCAGCGCGCGGCGGGCCGCGACCAGGCCGATCCCGGTGTCGGGCGCGCCCCCCGAACGATCGGCCGCGCCCGAACCCCTCGACGTCACGGCCCAGTTCGCCAGCGACCGCACGCGCTCCGCGGCCTCGGCGAGCCGCTCCTCGGGCAGTTCGCCCGACTTCACCGCCGCGACCAAGGCGTCCCGCAGCCGCAGCACGGTCCCCTCGTCCGAGGGGCCGCCGCCGGTGCAGATCGCGTCGGCGCCCGCGGCGATGGCGAGCACGCAGCCGCGCTCGAAGCCGTACGTACCCGCGATGGCCTGCATGTCCATGCCGTCGGTGACGATCAGGCCCTCGTAGCCGAACTCCTCGCGGAGCAGGCCGGTGAGGATGCGGCGGGAGATCGTCCCCGGGTTGTCCGGGTCCAGGGCCGGGGCCAGGACGTGGGCGCTCATCACGGCGCGCGTGCCGGCCGCGATCGCCGCGCGGAACGGCGCCAGGTCACGGGAGTTGAGCACGTCCCGGTCGACGTCGATGACCGGCACGGAGTGGTGCGAGTCGACCGCGGTGTCGCCGTGCCCCGGGAAGTGCTTGGCCGAGGTGGCGACGCCGGAGGACTGCATGCCCTCGACGTACGCGGCGGTGTGCCGGGCCACCAGGAGGGGGTCCGCGCCGAAGGAACGTACGCCGATGACGGGGTTGTCGGGGTTGGCGTTGACGTCCGCCGACGGCGCCCAGTTGAGGTTGATGCCGCAGGAGGCCAGACGGCGGCCGAGGTCGGCGGCCACGTCACGGGTGAGCGCCGTGTCGTCGACGGCACCGAGCGCGTGGTTGCCCGGGTAGGAGGAACCGGTGCGCACCTCGAGGCGCGTGACGTCGCCGCTCTCCTCGTCGATGGCGATCAGGAGGTCGTCGCGCTCGGCACGCAGCTGCGTGGTGAGGGCGGCGACCTGCTCGGCGGTCCGCACGTTGCGGCCGAACAGGCTGACCGAGGCGAGGCCTTCGCCGATCCGGCGGCGCAGCCAGTCCGGTGCGGTGGTCGTGCCGTCGAAGCCGGGCTGGAGGACGGCCAGGGCGTTGCGGGTGAGCGTGTCGCCTGCGTGCGTGAGTGTCGGCAGTTTCGTCATCGTGTGTTATCCCTTCACTGCGCCGTCGGTCAGGCCGCTGACGGCCCTGCGCTGCAGGAAGACGAAGAGGATCAGGATCGGGATGGCGAAGAGCGAGGCCGCCGCCATCGTGGCGCCCCAGTCGTCGCCGAAGGCGGTCTGGAAGCTGGACAGCCACACCGGCAGGGTCTTGGCGTCCGCCTCCTTGTTGAGCACGAGCACCATCGGGAACTCGTTCCAGGCGGTGATGAAGCCGAAGAGCGAGGTCGACATCAGGCCCGGCGCGAGCAGCGGCAGGATCACCCGGCGGAAGGCCTGCATGCGGGTGCAGCCGTCGACCATGGCGGACTCCTCCAGCTCCCTCGGCACGGCGGCGACGAAGCCGCGCAGCGTGAGGAGGGTGAAGGGCAGGATCATCACCATGTAGAAGAGGGTCAGCGGGATCAGGCTGTTCAGCATGTCCGCGTCGCGCACGATGATGTAGATCGCGATGACCATGACTTCCCACGGCGCCATCTGCGCCAGCATGAAGCCGATGATGAAGCCGCGCCGCCCCTTGAAGCGCATGCGGGCGAGGGCGAACGCCGCGGTCACGCCGATGATGAGCGAGAAGAGCACCGCGAGGACCGTGACGGTGATCGAGTTGCCGACCATGGTCCAGAAGTGGTCCACGCTCATCGCCGTCTTGAAGTGCTCGAGCGTGGCGTCGGTCGGGAACCAGACCGGGTTCTCGCTGATGATGTCGCCGGTCGGCTTGAAGGCCGTCGCGAACATCCAGTACACGGGGAAGACCGACAAGGCGAAGAGAACGACGGCGGTCAGGTTGGGCCAGATGCGGCCGAACAGCGAGCGCTTCACAGCTCGTCCTCCTCTTGCTTGAGCACGATCCGCAGGTAGTACGAGGTGATGGCCAGCAGGATGACGATGGTGAGCATCGCGATCGCGGCGCCCATGCCGAAGTGCTGGTTGCCCATGCCCTCGATGTAGGCGTAGACGGGCAGGATCTCGGTGAGCCGCTCGGGGCCGCCCTCGTTGAGGGTGAAGACCTGTACGAACGCCTTGAAGACCCAGATGATCTCCAGGAACGTCGTGGCGTAGAGGAAGGGCCGCAGGTACGGCATCGTCACCGAGGTGAACTGCTTCCAGGCGCCCGCGCCGTCCAGGGACGCGGCCTCGTACAGCTCCTTGGGGATGGTCGTCGTGGCGGCGTACAGGTTGATCGCCACGAAGGGGATCGACTGCCAGACGATCAGCAGCAGGACCACGAAGAAGGTCGAGTACTGCGAGGCCAGCCAGTCGTGCTCGGCCATCGACTCGAAGCCGATCTTGGCGAGCACCCAGTTGACGACGCCGAAGCGCTGCGCGAACAGCCACTGGTAGACGGTGGTCGACGCGACGACCGGCATCGCCCAGGCGAGGACGAGTCCGATCATGAGGAACGTGCGCATCTTCCGGCCGAGGCGCGCGAGCAGGAGTCCGACCAACGTGCCGAGGATCATGATCAGCACGACGTTGACGGCGGTGAAGGCGACCGAGCGGCCGGTGACCCGCCAGAAGTCCTCGCCGGTGAGGATCTCCTTGTAATTGTCGAATCCGTTCCACTCGGTCAAGTGCAGAATGAACTGCCGCATGTTGAGGTTCTGGAACGACAGGATCCCGTTGTTGACCAACGGCCAGCCGAGCAGCAGCAGGGTGGCGATGATCGCGGGGGCAAGGAGCAGATAGGGCGCCAGGCCGGCGAGACGTTCCCGGGATCTGCGCGGGTCTCCTGGTCGTGGCCCGCCGTCCGGTGTCTGCACCTCCGTCGGGCCGGAGGGCGGCCGTTCGGTCTTCTGCACGGTCATGCTCGCCATCTCTTTCGTGGGCAACGCGAAGCGCTGTGTCCAGCGCCGAAGAACGCTGTGGTCAGCGCGGAGAACGCGGAGAACTCAGCGGAGTACTCGGAGAACTCATGGGTACGCCGGGGGCAGCGGGGTCACGTCACCCGCCACCCCCGGCAAGAGGACGCGTCCTTTACTGCTTCTGCGCCAGGCGCTTGTTGAGCTCGCCCTCGACCTGCTTGGCGGCGGCGTCGGGCGACTTACCGTTGAGCACCGCGGTCATGTAGTTCTTGATCGGGTTCGGCGGGTTCTCCACCGCACCCCACTCCGGGATCAGCGGGGTGATGCCGCCGCCGGGGGTGGCCGGGGACATGGCCTTCGCGGCCGGGTTGTCCGCGAGGAAGGACTCGAGGGACTTCTTGTTCGGGATGACGCCGCCTTCCTTGGCGAACTGACCCTCGAACTTGTCGGACAGCGCGATCTTCAGGAACTCCTTGGCGAGCTCCTGCTTCTTGCTGGTCGCGGCGACGGCGAGGTTGGAGCCGCCGAGGAAGACGCCCTCGGGCTTGTCCGCCGTGGCGCCGGGGATCGTGAAGTAGCCGATGTCCTTCTCGATCTTCTTGTCGGCCTTGATGGCCAGGGCGGCCTCCCACGGCATGGCGATCATCGTGGCGGTCTTGCCCTTGCCGAAGACCTCGCCCTGCTGCGGCGTGGCCTCGTCCTTGTTCTTGGGGGCCTTGGAGAGCTTCTGGAACTCCTGGTACGTCTTCATGGCCTTGGCGACCTTCGGGTCGTCCAGGTTGGAGACGTACTTGTCGCCGTCCTTCTTGACCAGCTCGGCGCCCTCACCGATGGTCAGGCCGACGAAGTGGTACCAGAACTGGCCGGGCATGTAGAGCGGCTCGGCGTCGGTCTTCTGGCCGATCTGCTTGAGGTCCTTGAGGAACTCGTCGCGGGTCTTGGGGGTGTCCTTGATGCCGGCTTCGGCCCAGATCTTCTTGTTGTAGATCACGACGCGGTTGAGGACGAACCACGGGGCGGCGTACTGCTTGCCGTCGACGACCGAGGCCTTGTTCATCGACTCGGTCCAGTCCTTGCCGAGCGTCTCCTTGAGGTCGCCGAGCTCGGCGAGGCCACCGGTCTTGGCGTACGCGGCGGTCTGGGTGTTGCCGATCTCGAAGACGTCCGGGGGGTTCTCCTCGGAGAGGGCGGTGGTCAGCTTCTGCTGGATACCGTTCCACTGCTGGACTTCGAACTTCAGCTTGGCGCCGGTCTTCTTCTCGAAGGCCGCGGTGACATCCTTCTGCCACTTCTCCGGCGTCGAGCCGTCCATCGCCCAGAGCGTCAGCGTCTCGCCCTTGAAGCCGTCGGCTCCGCCCGAGTTCTTGTCGTCGTCGCTGCCACAGGCCGCAACCGAGATCAGCATGCCCGCGACACCGATGGCCGCTATGAGCTTGCGCTTCACGTCACCCTCCTCAAGGGATGCCAGTCAACCCCCCACCCGCAGCGACCGAATGGACCGAGATCTGCCCGTGGGACTGGAACCTGGTCTTTAATGGTGTAGACCAGTACGGGGAGCTTGGCCTAGACCTTTAGGGGTGTCAAGGGTGTATAAGAAGGGCAGTCACGTCCGTTATCGGACCGACACCTGAGCAGGCAGAGTCTGCTCGGCCCGTACCGTGCCACGATGTGAGCCGCGACAGACGGAGGAGCCGGTGACGGCAGCAGCACAGGAGCCGGGAAGGCAAACTATGGGCACCGAAGCGGGTGGCACGGGGACCGATGTGGGCGCGCCTTCGGAGGGCCCGAGCGTCGGCCGCACCGCGCGCGTGCCCAAGTACTACCGCCTGAAGCGGCACTTGCTCGACATGACGGAGACGCTGCCGCCCGGCACCCCCGTCCCCCCGGAGCGCACGCTCGCCGCCGAGTTCGACACCTCCCGCACGACGGTGCGCCAGGCCCTGCAGGAGCTGGTCGTCGAGGGGCGCCTCGAGCGCATCCAGGGCAAGGGCACGTTCGTCGCCAAGCCGAAGGTGTCGCAGGCCCTCCAACTCACCTCGTACACCGAGGACATGAGGGCCCAGGGCCTTGAGCCCACCTCCCAGCTCCTCGACATCGGGTACATCACCGCGGACGACACCCTCGCGGGCCTGCTCGACATCAGCGCGGGCGGCCGGGTGCTCCGCATCGAGCGCCTCCGGCTCGCGAACGGCGAGGCCATGGCGATCGAGACGACCCATTTGTCCGCGAAGCGCTTCCCGGCGCTGCGCCGCTCCCTGGTCAAGTACACCTCGCTCTACACCGCACTCGCCGAGGTGTACGACGTGCATCTCGCCGAGGCCGAGGAGACCATCGAGACCTCGCTCGCGACCCCGCGCGAGGCCGGCCTGCTCGGCACCGACGTCGGCCTGCCGATGCTGCTCCTCTCCCGCCACTCGCTGGACGGGGACGGCCAGCCGGTGGAGTGGGTGCGCTCCGTCTACCGCGGCGACCGGTACAAGTTCGTCGCCCGCCTCAAGCGCCCCACGGACTGAGCCCGACCGGGATCCTCCCCGTACGGCCGGGGGGTCTGGCGCGGATCACCGCGCTGTTCTACGTTCCTCCCGTCATCGCATGATGAGCGGGAGGACGCCCCGGTGCGCAGAGCAACTCCTCGATCCATCGTCATCTGGTCCCTCGTCGCGCTGATCGGCGCCGCGAGCTGGACCGTCCTGGCACTCGCGCGCGACGAGGAGGTGTCGGCCGCCTGGATGGTGGCGGCGGCGCTCGGCTCGTATGCCATCGCGTATCGCTTTTACTCCAAGTTCATCGCGTACAAGGTCCTCAAGGTCGACAAGTCGCGGGCCACTCCGGCGGAGCGGCTCGACAACGGCATCGACTTCCACCCGACCGACCGGCGGGTGCTGCTCGGCCACCACTTCGCGGCCATCGCGGGCGCGGGACCGCTGGTGGGGCCCGTGCTCGCCGCGCAGATGGGATATCTGCCGGGCACCATCTGGATCATCGTCGGCGTGATCTTCGCGGGCGCCGTGCAGGACATGGTCGTCCTGTTCTTCTCGACGCGGCGCGACGGCAGGTCGCTCGGGCAGATGGCGCGCGAGGAGATCGGTCCCTTCGGCGGGGCCGCCGCACTGCTCGCCACCTTCGCCATCATGATCATCCTGCTCGGGGTGCTCGCGCTGGTCATCGTCAACGCGCTCGCCGAGTCGCCGTGGGGCACCTTCTCCATCGCGATGACCATCCCGATCGCCCTCCTCATGGGCTTCTACCTGCGGGTCCTGCGGCCCGGCCGGGTCAGCGAGGTCTCGCTCATCGGCATCGCGCTGCTGCTGCTCGCGCTCGTCTCGGGGCGCTGGGTCGCCGAGTCGTCCCTCGCGGACACCTTCACGCTGGCGCCCTCGACGCTGGTCGTCTGGCTCGTGGCGTACGGCTTCATCGCCTCGATCCTGCCGGTGTGGATGCTGCTCGCGCCGCGCGACTACCTCTCCACGTTCATGAAGATCGGCACCATCGTGCTGCTCGCGCTCGGTGTCGTGATCGCGCTGCCCACGCTGAAGATGGACCCGGTGACCGACTTCGCCTCGCGCGGCGACGGACCCGTCTTCGCGGGCTCCCTCTTCCCCTTCGTCTTCATCACCATCGCCTGCGGGGCGCTGTCCGGCTTCCACGCGCTGATCTCCTCGGGCACAACGCCGAAGATGATCCAGAAGGAGACGCAGGTCCGGATGATCGGCTACGGCTCCATGCTGATGGAGTCGGCCGTCGCGATCATGGCGCTCGTCGCCGCGTCGATCATCGACCCCGGTCTGTACTTCGCGATGAACGCACCCGCGGGTGTCATCGGCGACACCGTCCAGGAGGCGTCGAAGGCCGTCGCGAGCTTCGGATACTCCATCTCCCCCGCCGACTTGGCGCAGGCGGCCAAGAACGTGGAGGAGTCCTCGCTGCTCTCGCGCACCGGCGGCGCGCCCACGCTCGCGGTCGGTGTCTCGGAGATCTTCTCGAAGGTCACCGGCGGCTCGATGCGGGCCTTCTGGTACCACTTCGCGATCATGTTCGAGGCGCTGTTCATCCTGACCGCGCTCGACGCGGGCACGCGCGTGGGCCGCTTCATGCTGCAGGACATGCTCGGGAACGTGTACAAGCCCTTCAGGAAGGTGAGTTGGAAGCCCGGTCTCGTGCTGACCAGTGCCGCCGTCACCGGCCTGTGGGGCTACTTCCTCTGGGTCGGCGTGCACGAGCCGCTCGGCGGGATCAACCAGCTCTTCCCGATCTTCGGCATCGCCAACCAGCTCCTCGCGGCCGTCGCCCTCGCCGTCTGCACGACGCTGCTCGTGAAGTCCGGGCGCCTCAAGTGGGCCTGGATCACCGGGATTCCGCTCGTCTGGGACGCCACGGTGACGCTCACCGCGAGCTGGCAGAAGGTGTTCTCCAGCGATCCGCGCGTCGGCTTCTTCCAGCAGCGTTCGAACTATCAGGACGCCATCGACGAGGGCAAGATCCTGCCGCCCGCCAAGACCATGGACGACATGCACACCGTCGTCACCAACTCCACGGTGGACGGCGTCCTTTCGGCGGCGCTCGCCCTGCTCGTCGTCGTGGTGATCCTGGACGCGGGGCGGATCTGCGTCCGGCACGTCCGCAACCCCGAGGCCTCCCGGCTGAGCGAAGCGCCGTACGTGGAGTCGAAGCTGACGGCGCCCGCCGGGCTCTTCCCGACCAAGGAGGAGAAGCAGGAGGCCCAGAGGAAGCGGGAGCTCACGCCATGACCTGGCTGCTGCGGGGGCTGCGCTGGATGCGGTGGTACGTCCGCGAGCTGACCGACGAGTCGGCGTACGACCGCTACGTGGCACATATTCGCAGGGAGCATCCGGCGGCAACTGTCCCCAGCCGCCGCGTATTTGAACGGATGCGGACGGAACGTGAGGAGTCGGACCCCAGACAGGGGTTCCGCTGCTGCTGAGCAGGCAACTCCTCCTGTCCGTTATCCGGACAGGGGTTCCAAACCGCGAGACTGTGGCTTAGATTTCCCGCACGTTAAGCATGGGATAAGTGAGGGAACGGAGCCGCGATATGTCAGATGCGCCTGAAGTGAACAGACCGGTGGTCACGCCGGTCCGTGTGGTCATCGCAGCCTGCCTTGTCGCACCCTTCGTGGCAATGCTCTGGGTGAGTTCGTACGCGAAGATCGAACCGACCTTCATAGGCATCCCGTTCTTCTACTGGTACCAGATGCTGTGGGTGCTCATCTCGACGGCGCTCACGATGATCGCCTACAAGCTGTGGCAGCGTGACCAGCGCGCCCGCAAGGAAGGCGCGAAGTCATGAACGACGGCGTCAACGGCGTCGCGCTCGGCGTCTTCATCTTCTTCTTCGTCGCGGTCACCGTCATGGGCTTCCTCGCCGCCCGCTGGCGCAAGGCCGAGAACGACCAGAGCCTGGACGAATGGGGCCTGGGCGGACGGTCGTTCGGCACCTGGGTCACCTGGTTCCTGCTCGGCGGCGACCTCTACACCGCGTACACCTTCGTCGCCGTCCCCGCGGCGATCTACGCGGCCGGAGCGGCCGGCTTCTTCGCCGTGCCGTACACGATCCTCGTCTACCCGCTGATCTTCACCTTCCTGCCGCGCCTGTGGTCGGTCTCGCACAAGCACGGCTATGTGACCACCTCCGACTTCGTGCGCGGGCGCTTCGGCTCCAAGGGGCTCTCCCTGGCGGTCGCGGTCACCGGCATCCTCGCCACGATGCCGTACATCGCGCTCCAACTGGTCGGCATCCAGGCCGTCCTGGACGTGATGGGCATCGGCGGCGGCCCCGACACCAACTGGTTCATCAAGGACCTTCCGCTCCTGATCGCGTTCGCGGTGCTCGCCGCGTACACGTACTCGTCGGGTCTGCGCGCGCCCGCCCTGATCGCGTTCGTGAAGGACGGCCTGATCTATCTCGTCATCGCCGTCGCGATCATCTACATCCCGATCGAGCTGGGCGGCTTCGACGACATCTTCGCCAAGGCGGGCGAGGCGTTCGGCGTGGTCAACGAGGACACCGGCAAGCCGCGCGGCGCCCTCGCGCCGCCCGAGGCCGGGCAGTGGACGTACGCGACGCTCGCGCTCGGCTCGGCCCTCGCGCTGTTCATGTACCCGCACTCGATCACCGCGACGCTCTCCTCCAAGAACCGCAACGTGATCCGCCGCAACACCACGATCCTGCCGCTGTACTCGCTGATGCTGGGCCTGCTCGCGCTGCTCGGCTTCATGGCGATCGCGGCCGGGGTCAAGGTCGACAACGGCCAGCTGGCGATCCCGCAGCTCTTCGAGGACATGTTCCCCGACTGGTTCACGGGCGTGGCCTTCGCCGCGATCGGCATCGGCGCGCTCGTGCCCGCCGCCATCATGTCCATCGCGGCCGCGAACCTGTTCACCCGCAACATTTACAAGGACTTCATCAAGCCCGACGCGACGCCCGAGCAGGAGACCAAGATCTCCAAGCTGGTCTCGCTCCTGGTGAAGGTGGGCGCCCTCGTCTTCGTCCTCGGCATGGACAAGACGGTCGCGATCAACTTCCAGCTCCTGGGCGGCATCTGGATCCTGCAGACGATGCCCGCGCTGGTCGGCGGCCTGTTCACCCGGTGGTTCCACCGCTGGGCACTGCTCGCCGGATGGGCGGTCGGCATGGTCTACGGCACACTGGCCGCGTACGGCGTCGCCTCGCCCACGCAGAAGCACTTCGGCGGCTCCTCCGACACCATCCCGGGCATCGGTGAGATCGGCTACATCGGCCTGACCGCGTTCGTCCTGAACGTGATCGTGACGGTGGTCCTGACCTTCGTCCTGAAGGCCCTGAAGGCCCCCGAGGGCGTCGACGAGACCTCTCCCGAGGACTACACCGCGGACGCGGGCGACAAGGGCGTCTCGACCGAGCTGCCCAAGGTCGGAGCGGGCTCCGGCCACTGACCTCGCACCCCGCTCACGGCCGACGAAGGGCCGCCGGAGGATCCGGCGGCCCTTCGTCGTGCGTACGCGAGTTGACGTTTCGGAGCATGCGCCGGGCGGGCGGCCCCTCGCGACCGACACAAGATGTGGGCCTGCTTCAGAAACCCGGCACAAGATGTATGCTCGTGCTCGCTGTCGTCGCAGGGGAATCCGGTGCAAGTCCGGAACTGTCCCGCAACGGTGTATGTGTACGTCTTTGTCGTACCCGCAAGTCCGAGGACCTGCCGACAGTGTGCCCGAGCCGCCCGGCCCGGGCGCCGACCGTCCGGGCCTCGTGGAATGGGCCGGTGGACGCGGTGAGCCGCCCTGCCCGGGTGCGCCCGTGTGTGCCGTTCCCCTCCCCCAGGCCCAGAGCCGAGCGAGGGAGAGCCACGTGACCATCGCGCCTGCCGAACCTGCGTCAGCGAAGACCGCGCCGACCGACGAGGGTACCGACGGGCCAGGGACCGCGCTGCTGCGCACCCTGACCGACCTCACCGCCGACCTCCCCGACGCCGATCCGGGGCGGGTCGCCGCCGCCGCCCTGCGCGGCCGGTCGGCGCGCGCCGACGAGGCCGAGCTGAGGGAGCTCGCCACCGAGGCGGCCGCAGGGCTCATCTCCGAGGACCCCGCGTACTCGAAGCTCGCGGCCCGGCTCCTGTCGATCGGCATCCGCGAGGAGGCGGCGACGCAGGGCGTGCGCTCCTTCACCGACTCCATCGCGGTCGGCCACCGCGAGGGCCTGATCGCCGACCGCACCGCGTCCTTCGTGACCGAGCACGCGGTCCGCCTCGACGCCCTGGTGGACAACGCGCTCGCGGACGGCGCCGACTTCCGCTTCGGCTACTTCGGCCTGCGCACCCTGCACAGCCGCTACCTCCTGCGCCACCCGATCACCCGGCAGGTCATCGAGACCCCGCAGCACTTCATGCTGCGCGTGGCGAGCGGCCTCGCGGAGGACGGCAGCGCCCGCGCCGTGGACGAAGTCGCCGCGCTGTACGGCCTGATGAGCCGCCTGGACTACCTGCCGTCCTCGCCGACGCTGTTCAACTCCGGCACCCGGCACCCGCAGATGTCCTCCTGCTACCTCCTCGACTCCCCGCTGGACGAGCTCGACTCGATCTACGACCGCTACCACCAGGTCGCGCGCCTGTCCAAGCACGCGGGCGGCATCGGACTCTCGTACTCCCGCATCCGCTCCAGAGGTTCGCTGATCCGCGGCACGAACGGGCACTCCAACGGCATCGTGCCGTTCCTGAAGACCCTGGACGCCTCGGTCGCCGCCGTGAACCAGGGCGGGCGCCGCAAGGGCGCCGCCGCGGTCTACCTGGAGACCTGGCACTCCGACATCGAGGAGTTCCTGGAGCTGCGCGACAACACCGGTGAGGACGCGCGCCGCACGCACAACCTCAACCTCGCGCACTGGATCCCCGACGAGTTCATGCGCCGCGTCGCCGCCGACCAGGACTGGTCGCTGTTCTCGCCGGCCGACGTGCCCGAGCTCGTCGACCTGTGGGGCGAGGAGTTCGACGCCGCCTACCGCAGGGCCGAGGCCGCCGGGCTCGCCAAGAAGTCCATGCCGGCCCGTGACCTGTACGGCCGCATGATGCGCACCCTCGCGCAGACCGGCAACGGCTGGATGACCTTCAAGGACGCCGCCAACCGCACCGCCAACCAGACGGCGGAGCCCGGCCACACGGTGCACTCCTCCAACCTCTGCACGGAGATCCTGGAGGTGACGGACGACGGGGAGACGGCCGTCTGCAACCTCGGCTCGGTCAACCTCGGCGCCTTCGTGGTCGACGGGGACATCGACTGGGAGCGGCTCGACGAGACCGTCCGCACCGCGGTGACCTTCCTCGACCGCGTCGTGGACATCAACTTCTACCCGACCGAGCAGGCCGGCCGCTCCAACGCCAAGTGGCGTCCGGTGGGCCTGGGCGCCATGGGTCTGCAGGACGTCTTCTTCCAGCTGAAGCTGCCCTTCGACTCCCCCGAGGCCCGCGCCCTTTCGACGCGCATCGCCGAGCGCATCATGCTCGCCTCGTACGAGGCGTCCGCGGACCTCGCCGAGCGCAACGGCCCGCTGCCCGCCTGGGAGAAGACCCGCACCGCGCGCGGCGTCCTGCACCCCGACCACTACGGCGTCGAGCTGACCTGGCCCGAGCGCTGGGCGGCCCTTCGGGAGCGCATCGCCACCACCGGCATGCGCAACTCCCTGCTCCTCGCCATCGCGCCGACCGCCACCATCGCGTCCATCGCGGGTGTCTACGAGTGCATCGAGCCGCAGGTCTCCAACCTCTTCAAGCGCGAGACGCTGTCCGGCGAGTTCCTCCAGGTCAACTCCTACCTGGTGGAGGAGCTCAAGCGGCTCGGCGTGTGGGACGCGCAGACCCGTGAGGCGCTGCGCGAGTCCAACGGCTCGGTGCAGGGCTTCGGTTGGGTGCCCGAGGAGGTCCGCGCGCTGTACCGCACGGCCTGGGAGATCCCGCAGCGCGGCCTGATCGACATGGCCGCCGCGCGCACGCCGTTCCTCGACCAGGCGCAGTCCCTGAACCTGTTCCTGGAGACGCCGACCATCGGCAAGCTCTCCTCGATGTACGCCTACGCCTGGCAGCAGGGCCTGAAGACCACGTACTACCTGCGCTCGCGCCCGGCGACGCGCATCGCCCGCGCGGCCGGCGGCTCGTCCGCCACCGCCGCCCCCGTCCCCCAGCAGGTGACCGACCCCGACGCCGTCGCCTGCTCCCTGGAAAACCCCGAGTCCTGCGAGGCCTGCCAGTAATGAGCACCACCAGCAACGAAAAGACCGAGGCTTCCGAGAAGACCGCGGCTTCCGAGAAGAACCTGCTCGACCCGGGCTTCGAGCTGACCCTGCGCCCCATGCGGTACCCGGACTTCTACGAGCGCTACCGGGACGCCATCAAGAACACCTGGACCGTCGAGGAGGTCGACCTCCACTCGGACGTCGCCGACCTCGCGAAGCTGTCGCCGGGCGAGCAGCACATGATCGGCCGTCTGGTCGCGTTCTTCGCGACGGGCGACTCGATCGTGGCGAACAACCTCGTCCTCACGCTGTACAAGCACATCAACTCCCCCGAGGCGCGGCTGTACTTGAGCCGTCAGCTCTTCGAGGAGGCCGTGCACGTCCAGTTCTATCTGACGCTGCTCGACACCTACCTGCCCGACCCGGAGGACCGCGCGGCCGCCTTCGCCGCCGTGGAGAACATCCCCTCCATCCGTGAGAAGGCGCAGTTCTGCTTCAAGTGGATGGACCACGTCGAGGAGATCGACCAGCTTCAGACGCAGGCCGACCGCCGTCGCTTCCTGCTGAACCTGATCTGCTTCGCGGCGTGCATCGAGGGCCTGTTCTTCTACGGTGCCTTTGCGTACGTCTACTGGTTCCGCTCGCGCGGTCTGCTGCACGGTCTCGCGACCGGCACCAACTGGGTGTTCCGCGACGAGACGATGCACATGAACTTCGCCTTCGAGGTCGTGGACACCGTCCGCAAGGAGGAGCCCGAGCTCTTCGACGACGCGCTCCAGGTGCAGGTCACGGACATGATCAAGGAGGCCGTCGAGGCGGAGCTCCAGTTCGGCCGTGACCTGTGCGGCGAGGGTCTGCCGGGCATGAACACGGACTCGATGCGCGAGTACCTGCAGTGCGTCGCCGACCAGCGCCTGCAGCGCCTCGGCTTCGCGCCCGTCTACGGCTCGTCGAACCCCTTCTCCTTCATGGAGCTGCAGGGCGTGCAGGAGCTGACCAACTTCTTCGAGCGGCGGCCCTCCGCGTACCAGGTCGCCGTCGAGGGATCGGTCTCCTTCGACGACGAGTTCTAGCCCTGGCGCAGCACTGCCCCGGTGTGCCCGCCCCGTTGAACGGGGGTGGGGCGGGCACACCGTCCGCTCAGCGCGGTTCGGCCCGCAGGACGAGCCGCTTGGGGTGCAGGGTGATGCCGATCCGGGTTCCGGTGTCCGTCTCCCTGATGCGCGCGAGGCGCCATCGGGGGACCACCGTGCCGAGGATCAGGGCGAGTTCTGCCAGGCTGAAGTGGTCGCCCGGGCACTTTCGGTTGCCGACGCTGAACGGCATCATCGCGAACTCGGGTACGTCAGCGGCACGTTCCGGATTCCAGCGGTCCGGGTCGAACTCCAGGTGCCGCTCGAAGGAACGCGGGTCGCGCTGCATCGCGTACACGCTGTAGACGATGTCGGCGCCCGCCGGAATGCGATAGCCGCCCAGATCGGTTTCGGCCACGGACCTGCGCGTGAATATCCAAGCCGCGGGTCGTATACGCATCGCCTCGGTGATGACATTGCGGAGGTGCCGGAGCTCCTTGAGGTCGGCGAATGTGATCGCGCGATCCGGGGCCACGGCATTTACCTCTTCAACCAACCGCCTTTCCTGCTCCGGGTGTTCGGTGAGCAGATGGAACGCCCACGCCAGCGTCGACGCCACATTCTCCGCGCCGGCCACGACGAGGGAAACCACGTGGTCGTGGATCTCCTGGTCGGCTATGGGCTCCCCGGATTCGTCCCTGGCCCGCAGCAATTCCGCGAGCAGGTCGTCCGGTCCTTCCGGGCCGGTCTCGCGGCGCTCCGCGACGATCTCGTCGACCAGCGCGTGCAGATCGGCGAGTGCGCTCTCGAAGCGCCGGTTGGCCGGGGTCGGCACCCGGTACAGCGGGCCGACCGAGAGCACCATCCGGCGGTAGAGCCCCTCGAAGACGGTGTGCAGCGAGTCGGCGATGCGGTCCGCCTTCTCGCCGATCGAGTCGACCTCCAGGAGCGAGCGCGAGACGATCCGCACGGCCGTGCGGAACATCTCCGCGCTGACGTCCACGGTGCTGCCGGGGCGCCAGCGCTCCGCCGTGGCGCGTGCCTCCTGTTCCATCACCTTGGCGTAGTCGGCTATCCGCTCGGGCCTGAACGCGGGCTGCATCATGCGCCGTTGACGCCGGTGCAGCTTGCCGTTGCTGGTCGCGACACCCTTGCCGAGGAGCACTTCGAGGGTGTCCCACAGCGGTCCGCCGACGATGTACTCGGGGCTCTTGAGCATGGCGCCGACGAGCTCCGGGTCGCAGACCACGTACGCCGTTTTGGGCCCCAGCCTGATCCGTACGAGATCCCCATGGTCGCGGAGATCGGCGAGGAACCCGAGCGGGTCCCGCACGAGGTTCCAGGCGTGGCCGAGCAAGGGCACACCGCCGCCGACGACGGGTGGGGTGCGCAGCGGGCCGGGTCCTTGTGCGGCCGACGCGGGTATCGCGGATTCGACGCTCATTCCTCACCTACCAGTTCGTTTTCCGCCAGGACGTCTTCCGATACATACGGGGGAATGGACCTGTCGTCCCAGCTGTCCACCCGATAGCGACCGGATTCATGATGGAACCAGTACACGGAAGAGAACCAATTCCGCATGTTGAAGACGCAGGATTTCACCGCGTCCGACAGTTCCCTGCCCCGCACACTGCCGTCCGCCAATTCCTCGGCGAGCGAAAGCACTTCCGGCTCCGCCTCCAGGAAATCGGTGACGCAGCCAGTGACGCGCCGGTGCACTTCGCACACCGCCTCTTCGAGCCGCATTCCCTCGTGGTGAATGAGGCTGATCCCGAGATTGTGCAGTTCGTCTCCCGCGAGTTCTTTCGGGAGCGAGCACAGGTCGTTGTACCAGGCCGAGAAGTCCTGGGTCGCCAGTGCCGCCCGCCGGTACGCGGGGTCTTTCCTTATGGCGCGCGGCAGTTCGCACCGCGCGGTGGGTTCGAGCAGGTCGATCCACGCCCAGTGCGCGAACGTGAGGCGGCGCAGTTCGATGTACGCCTCGACGGTGGGCACCGTGCCGCAGCGCCGGTTCCTGAACTCCAGGTCGTACGCCTCGATCACCGGGTGGAAGTGCCGGGCGAAGCGGGCGTTCCAGCTGGGGCCCAGGAAGGAGTACAGACGCAGGACACAGTCCGCGAACCCCGCGACCAACGGATCCCTGTGGTGCAGGTACTGCCGGGGGTCGTTGAGGGTGCCGTGCAGGCCTCGGCACAGCCGCCGCCACTGTGCCGCCCTGCCGTGCACCGAGTCCCTGTCGTGCCGGTCGTCCCAGGCGAAGAACCAGCTGCTGAGGTCCGCTATCGCGGTGAGCAACGCGTCCGGGGCGCCAATGTAGTAGCCCGCGACCAGATCGGTGTAGCAGAGGCTGTCCGCGTACCGCTCGACCTTGTCCGGGGGCATGAGCCGCATTTCGCGCAGCCAGGTCCTGGACTTCTCCTGAAGCTTTGGCCAATACGGATGCAGACGGCGAGGAAACGCTGCCTCGATCACCGGAACGGCCAGCGCCGGCGGAACCGATACCACCGGTGTGCGTGGCTGCGTGTGTGGTTGTGTCGGTGAAGTGCTCCCGGAATATGCAGGCACGAACAAACCCCTTTCAGCCGCGTGATGACACACGCCCCTCCCGCCGTGCCGGGCGCGCGCCGTTGCGTATCCCCGCGCTTTCCATTCAGCACCACAACTGACCGTTCAGGGAACAGATTTGCGCCATTCACTACCCCCCAGTGCCGAGAACCTCCCCTTACGTGACTGAATATGGATCACCATCAGCCGGTTCTGCTCGCACACGCGAGCGGCTCACGCCGACGGCCCCTGGTCGGGAAGGAGTTCCCGACCAGGGGCCGCTCGCGTCACGCGGTTCCCACGCCGCTCAGGCGTCGCGTGGGTCAGTCATTCGCCACCACGGGGTAGCGCGGGGTGCCCTCTTCCATCTGGCGCAGTGCGTCCTTGCGCTCCCGCTTGGAGAGGCGGTCGATGTACAGGTAGCCGTACAGGTGGTCCGTCTCGTGCTGCAGGCAGCGCGAGAAGTAGCCCGTTCCGCGCACCTTGATGGGGTTGCCCTTCTCGTCCTGACCGGTCACTTCGGCGTAGTCGGGGCGGGCCAACTCGGCGTAGGCGGTGGGGACGGAGAGGCAGCCCTCGTTCGAGTCGTCGAGGCGGCGGCGCTCGGCGGGCAGGTCCTGCAGCACCGGGTTGCAGACCACGCCGACGTGGCGCACGCCCTCGTCGTCCATGCAGTCGTAGACGAAGACCTTCAGGTCGACGCCGATCTGGTTGGCGGCCAGGCCCACGCCCTGCGCGGTCCGCTGGCTGGCGAACATGTCGTCGACGAGCTTCGCGAGCTCGTCGTCGAAGGCGGTGACGTCCTTGCACTCCTTGTGCAGCACCGGGTTGCCGACGACCGTGATCGGCCGGGACGTGCCGCGCTCGCGGTGCGCCGTCTCCCGCTCCTCGCAGTCCTCCGTGTCGATGACGAAGCCCTCGTCGTCGACGGGGAGTACCCCGCCGGAAGCCTGCTGCTCAGTGTCCTGCGCCATGTCCGCCGTACGCCTTCCTTGGAACCCTCAAGAGTTTGTGCCGGTACAGCCTACGGCGAAGCGTCAGCAGACCTCTTCGAGATCCCGCCAGTCACGGGAGTCCGGGCTGTCCGCGACCCAGCCGTCGAGCAGACCGCGGACCAGTCCCGCCGGCGCCGCGATGCCGCACTCGCGCTCCGGCACCCAGAGCGCTCCGGGGCTGCGGTGGCCGAGCGGGCCCGGGTGGCCCGGCTCGCTGTGGTCGTGCGGGTCGAGGTGCTCGCCGTCGCCCTCGTCGCTGGGCATACGCGACTCGGAGCACATCCGGCAGAGCAGCCGCACGGAGGACGACCAGTCCTCGGCGGCGAAGCCCGCGTCGGCCGCGAGCTGCTCCAGGGCGTCCCGGTCGGCCTCGGTGGCGGCCTCCAGGAGGACCACCCAGGTCGGCACGGGCGAGGGCGCCCAGAGCTCGATCTCGTCGAACACGGGGTACGAGTGCCCGGCCGCCGTCGTCCGCTCGCCGTGCGGGACGCCGTCGTGCAGCACGACCTCACCCCAGCGGCGCCCGGAGGAGGGCAGCGGGATGGACAGGACCTCGATGCGGGCCGGGTCCAGCCGCCGGCCCCACACGACCTCCGCCTCGCCCTCCGGGGAGAGCCGCACGGCGGCGCTGCCGAGCTCCATGCCCGTGGGCTCGCCGGACGCGGCCACACCGCCGGGCACCCGCAGGCCGTACGCCTGCCAGGCGCGGCGGGCCAGCGGCCAGTCCTGCAGGGCGGTCGCCGCGATGCCCACGTTCCACCAGTCGGGGGCGCCGGCCGAGCGGTCCAGGAGCGCCACGGCGCGCAGCCCCGCGGCCCGCGCCTGCTCCCAGTCGTGCCGGAACTTGTGCAGCAGCGCGAGGTTGAACCAGGACTCGGACAGCCAGGGTTCCAGATCCGCCGCGCGCGTGAGCAGTGCCCCCGCGTCCTCGTACCGGCCGTCGCCGATCAGCGTGAACGCGCGGTCGGTCGCCTGCCGCCATGAGGCGGAGGGCCGGTGCCGTCCCTTGCCGAAGATCCTCACGATTCCCGCCTGATTCCCGCCTGCACGTTTTCGGAAAGTTTCTCGGAAGCCATTTGTCGAGAAGGCGCGCCGGGGGTCCGTGCCCCCGTGCACCCTCTTCTTCGCATCCAACCACGTACGGTCGGACGGCCGCTCATTACCCATGGGTTACCCAGCGACGGGCGAGCTATGACCGCCCCTTGCGACCACCCGTGCCAGTGACTCCACGACCTCCGGCTGGTAGTCCGTGCCGGTGGCCAGACGGAGCCTCTCCAGGGCCTTGAGCGGGCCTCCGAGCGCCGCCGAAGGGCCTTCTCCCCGCGCCATCTCGTCGTACGCGTTCGCGGCGCGCACAATACGTGCGGTGAGCGGCTGATCGCGGTACGGGTCGGCTTGACTCTCCACGACGACGGCGACCGCGGAGTCCACCCCGGTCTGCCGTACGACGGCGCCGCCGAGCAGGGCTATCCGGCGCTGTTCCGCCTCGGGCAGCGCCGCGGTGGCGCCCGCGGGGACCGGGTCGACGAGGGAGAGCTGGCCGATGTCGTGCATCAGCGCCGCGTGCTCCAGGACGGTGAGGTCCGGCTCGGAGAGGCCCAGGTCGCGCCCCACGGCCCGGCTCAGGCCCGCCACGCGCAGGGCGTGGCCCTGCGGGGTGTATCCGGCGATCTCGGTGGCCCTGGCCAGCGACGCGATGGTCTGCCGGTAGGTCGCCCGCACCGCCGCGTACCGACCGAAGGAGAGCTGGGTGAGGAGCAGCGGGAGGCTGAACACGGGCAGCGCCCAGAGCCCCGCGACGGCCACGGAGAGCGCCATCACGGCGCCCGTCGCGCACACGGCGGAGCCGATGCCGAGCATGGCCCGCAGCTCGTCGCGCAGCAGCGGCCCGAACGGCCACCGGGTGCGGGCGCGGGCCGTCGCCGCGGCGAGGACGGCGTCGCAGAGGGCGGTCAGGACGAGGACGGTGACGATGACGAGCGCGAAGTAGGGGCCGTGCCCGACCCACTCGCCCAACTTGCCCGAGTTGTACAGGGGTTGGAAGCAGGCCGCCGCGAAGCCGACGGTCAGCACGCGCCGCGCCATGTGGTCCAGGGCGGGCCCGCGGCCGAGCGCCACGTGCGGCACGGCACCGACCAGGGCGGCCGCCACGATCACGGCGATCACCTGCAGGACACCGTGGTGAGTGGCCCGCCCTGCGTTCTCCCCCAGCAGGGCGTAGGCGAGCGCCCCCGCGGCCCCGAGCGGCGCGGGCTCCCGCTCCCGCCCGCTCCCCCACCGTCCGAGCTCCCCGAGCGCGACAAGCACTCCGAAGGCCAGCGCCAGCCGCCCTTCGACGACGCCGTGCCAGAGGGTCCAGGAGAGGGAGATCAGGGCGAGCAGACCGGCGACGCCATGGGTGACCACCGTGGCGCGTACGCCCGTGGACGAGCGGCACGGAAGCGCAGGAACGGAGTCGCTCACCGCGCCGCCGAGCCCCGCGCCGCAGGTGCGGACACCATGGCCCCGGCCCCCACACCCCCCTGCTCCGGCACATCGGACGTAACCCCCGGATGCCACCCCTGCGAAGCAAGGGCCCGCGCCAGCGCCGAGACCATCGCCGGATCGAACTGCGCCCCCGCGCACCGCGACAGCTCCTCCAGCGCCGCGGGCACCGGCCGCGCCCGCCGGTAGGACCGCGTGGACGTCATCGCGTCGAAGGCGTCCGCCACCGCCACCACCCGCGCGCACTCGGGAATCTGCCGCCCCGCGAGCCCGTACGGGTACCCGCTGCCGTCGATCCGCTCGTGGTGGTGCAGGATCGCCGCCCGCGCCTCCCCCAGGAATCCGATGCCGCGCACGATCTCGTGCCCGTACTCGGGGTGCAGTTCGATGACGCGCCGCTCCTCCGGCGTCAAGGGCCCTTCCTTCCTCAACAGCCGTGTCGGCACGCCGAGTTTGCCCACGTCGTGCAGGATCCCGGCGAACCGGAGGACCTCGACCCGCTCGTCGTCCATGCCCAGCTCACGCGCGATCATCACGGACGCGCGGCCGACCCGCTCGCTGTGCCCGCGGGTGTACCTGTCCTTGATGTCGACGGCCTGGACGAGTGCGCGGATGGTGGCCTGGTGGGCGGCGCGCTCGCGGTGGTACTGCGCGAAGAGCCAGCAGGAGACGCCCATCGGGAGCAGCACGAGCAGCGCGGCCGCGGGACCGTACGGACTGGTCCAGAGCACCGCCATCATCAGCCCGGCGAGCCCGTGCACGGCGACGGGCGCGAGGGAGCGCGCGAAGAGGCCCCGCCAGGCGGACCGCACCGGCATACGCTCGGCGGTCGCGAGAACGCCGCCGTCCAGGACGGTGAGTACGCAGGAGAAGGCGAGCACGGCGGCTCCGGCGGGCCCGAGGACGTACGGGAAGTCGGGCGCGGCACAGGCCGCGGGACCACCGAGGACGGCGTACACCCACGCCGACACCCGGGCGGCCAGGGCGAGTTGAGCCGCACGCCAGAGCCTGCGCACCCAGCGGGGGTGCCGGTCGACGCGGGAGAGCAGCGCGCCCGGCACCGCGACGAGGGCGGCGGCCGACGGAGGCAGCAGGAACACCCCGGCGAGCAGCACGGGGAAGAAGGTGCCGAGGCCGCGCGGGGCACGGCGGCCGACGAAGCGGCATCTGGTGATCTGCTCGCACGCGGCGTAGAGCACGGCGAGCAGCGCCACCGCGGGCCACGGGGTGCGCGCCCCGAGCGCGGGCGCGCAACAGACGGCGCCGGCCAGGGCGACGCACAGGATGTAGACGCGGGCCCACGCCGGAAGCGACCGCATGGAGTTTCTCCTCCCCGTTCAGGTCCGGAGACTAGAACGGTGGCCCGGCGGCCAGCGCCCACCCGTCGCGAATTAGCACGTTCGAGTGACGGGAGAGGAGAGCGGGGCGAAAAAGAAGAACAGACCGCTCACACTGCACTGCGGTGACGCGGTCTGCTCTCGTGTCCATCTCGCACTCAACCACCGGGCAGCGCCCGGGAGTTCAGACTTGCTCCGGGCCTTTCAGGCCTCGGAAGCCGTCACGTCCTGCGTGACGTCCTGCTCCGGCACGGCCTGCCCTGAGCGGATGAGGTCGATGCGCCCCATGACCTTGGCCCGCAGGTCGACGGGTACGTCGTCCTGGCCGCAGCAGCGCTTCACCAGCTTCTTGACCGCCTGCTCGAGGCCGTACTTCTCCAGGCACGGAGAGCACTCCTCGAAGTGCGTCTCGAACTTGGTGCAGTCGCTGTCCGGCATCTCGTGGTCCAGGAACTCATAGAGATGGTCCAGGACTTCACTGCAGTCAGTCTCGTGCGGCTCTCCGCAGCTCATGAGCCCGAGCCTTTCGTTCCGTTCGACTCCCCGGCACCCGCCGGGACCAGCCCGCGCTCACGGGCGTAGTCCTCCAGCATGCCGCGCAGCTGGCGTCGGCCCCGGTGCAGTCGGGACATCACCGTACCGATGGGTGTCCCCATAATGTCCGCGATCTCCTTGTACGCAAAGCCCTCTACGTCCGCCAAATAGACGGCGATGCGGAATTCCTCGGGGATCGCCTGCAGCGCCTGCTTCACGTCCGAGTCGGGCAGGTGGTCCAGCGCCTGCGACTCGGCGGAGCGCAGACCGGTGGACATGTGCGACTCGGCGCGCGCCAGCTGCCAGTCCTCGATCTCCTCGGCGGCACTGCGCTGGGGCTCGCGCTGCTTCTTGCGGTACGAGTTGATGAACGTGTTCGTGAGGATGCGGTACAGCCACGCCTTGAGGTTGGTGCCCTCGCGGAACTGGTGGAACGACGCGTACGCCTTCGCGTAGGTCTCCTGCACCAGGTCCTCCGCGTCAGCCGGGTTGCGCGTCATGCGCAGCGCCGCCGAGTACATCTGGTCGAGGAACGTCAGGGCGTCCCGCTCGAAGCGGGCCGTGCGCTCCGCGGCCGTCTCGGACTTCTCCGAATTCTCTCGGGGCTGCTCCGCCTGACCGTGCTCGGTCCCTGCGTCGGTCCCAGTGACCGGACCCACCTCCTCCAACGACGGGGTGAGGCCGAAACCAGCCCCACTCGAATCGGAGGATAGACGACGACCCGTGCCCCGCGCCGCCCGAATAGATGCGGTTTTGGGTGCGCTCAGCACCGTCCACTCCAGGTCAGACGACGTGGAGCGGTTCGGGCAGATGGTCGAACCCATGCGGCGGACTCCCTCTCGTACGAACAGCTGGCGACGGCGTTTGCCATCTGTCCGCCACAACAGAGGTCACCCGCTCAACATTCCCGCCCAGCGCGTGACGGCGTCCGTGATGAGCTTCACGGCCTCGTCCTGCCCGATGTCCGCCCGCTTCGGCACGGCGAACCCGTGGTCCGCGGAGGGGATCTCGACCAGTTCGTATACGCCTTCGGGGAACTCGGCGGGCTTTCCGAAGGGATCGTTGCCGCCCTGCACGACGAGCATCGGGACGCCCGCGCCGAGCAGTTCGGGGGCGCGGGACTTCTCCGGCCTGCCCGGCGGGTGCAGCGGGAAGGAGAGCGCGAGCACGGCCGCGGCGCCCAGCTCGGTCGCGGTGCGGCAGGCGACGCGGGCCCCGGCGCTGCGTCCGCCGGAGATCACCGGGAGGCCCTTCTTCTCCAGGGCCGGCCAGATCCCCCGCCATCCCGTGTCCAGCGTCTTGGGCGCGGGCGCCACCTTCTTGCCCGCGACCCGCCAGGGCTGCTCGACGAGGGCGACGGTCACGCCGTGGGCGGGCAGCGCGGCGGCGATGCCCTGGAGGTCACGGGCCTCGATGCCACCGCCCGCGCCGTGGCTGACGGCGAGGACGAGGCGGGCCTTCTTCGCCGCGTGCCAGGTGATCCTCGCCTCACCGGCGTCGGTCTGGATGATCTCGCTCTTGGTCACGCCAGAAGGGTCTCAGAAGAGGTCTCAGAGGCGGGGAATCAGAAGAGCGTGCCCTCTTCGGGGCCCTCCAGCTCCTTGAGCAGCTCGGGACCGTTGTTGCGTACGTTGCTGACGGCCGTGGACACCGGATACGCCCGCATCAGCCCGTGCGGCGGCGGCTCCAGGAGCGTGCGCAGGTCCTCGACGTCCGTGCGGGACGGGTCGAGCCAGGCGTCCCAGCGGTCCGGCGTCAGCATCAGCGGCATCCGCGGGTGGATGTCGGCGAGGGAGCGCGGACCCTCCTCGGGGCCGACCGCGAGCGGCGCGGTCTCCGCCTCGGTGGTGATCACCGTGCACGTCACCCACCAGGCCAGCGGGTGCTCGTCCGGCAGCGTCTTGTCCCGCCAGAACTCGTAGAGCCCGGCCATGGCGAAGACCGAGCCGTCGGCGGGCGTCACGAAGTAGGGCTGCTTGCGGGGCCGCTTCTTCTTGCCCTCGACCTCCAGCCGGCGCTCGTCGGGCGCGGTCACCCACTCGTAATAGCCGTCGGCGGGCAGGACGCAGCGGCGGGTGGCGAAGGCGCGGCGGTAGGAGGGCTTCTCGTGGACGGTCTCCGCGCGGGCGTTGATCATCCGGGCGCCGCCCTCGGGCGTCTTGGACCAGGAGGGCACGAGGCCCCATTTGAGCGTGCGCAGCTGGCGAACCGGACGCGGGTCCTCGGCGTCTTTCAGTGGACGGTCCAGTACCGCGTAGACCTCTTTCGTGGGCGCCACGTTGAAGTCGGGGGCCAGGGCCTCCTCCGGCTCCCACTTCTCGATCTCGAAGATTCCTGCGAGATCCTCGGGCCTACGACTGGATGCATACCGTCCGCACATACGTGCCAGACTGCCAGGCCCGCCCGTCGCCCGACCACCACCCCTCAACGATGCGCTCCGCGCAGCCAGCCCTGACGACGACCAGAGGAGCCGGTCCCAGCAATGGCCCACGGAATGGAAACCACCGCGAACGCCAGCCTGGCCGACCTCTGGGACCGTGTGTTCGGTACGCAGGCCGCGCCCGAGCAGTGGCTGGTGATCGCGGCCGGTGTCGCCGCCCTCGCCGTCGTCGTCCCGCACGGGATCTGGCGCCTCGCCCGCAACGCCATCACCATCGCGCACGAGGGCGGCCACGGCCTGGTCGCGCTGCTCACCGGGCGCCGCCTCGACGGCATCCGGCTGCACTCCGACACCTCGGGCCTGACCGTCTCGCGCGGCAAGCCCACGGGCCTCGGCATGATCCTGACCGCGGCCGCCGGGTACACCGCGCCGCCGCTGCTCGGCCTCGGCGGCGCGGCCCTGCTCGCGTCCGGGCGCATCACGGCGTTCCTGTGGCTCGCGACCGCGCTGCTCGTGGCGATGCTGGTGATGATCCGCAACGCGTACGGCGCCCTGACCGTGGTCCTGACCGGCGGCACGTTCCTGGTGGTCTCCTGGCTGGCGAGCACCGACGTCCAGGCCGCTTTCGCGTACGCGGTGGTGTGGTTCCTGCTCCTCGGTGGCGTACGTCCCGCCTTCGAGCTGCAGTCCAAGCGCAGGCGCGGGGGCGCGGGCGACTCGGACGCGGACCAGCTGTCGCGGCTCACGCACGTCCCCGCGGGGATGTGGCTCTTCCTCTTCCACGCGGTCTCGCTGTGCTCCCTGATGGGCGGCGGGCGCTGGCTGCTGGACGTGTGAGCGGACGCGGTCTCTACCAGTTCTCTGTTTCGCCTGGGTTTCACCACTTTTGATCAAGATTCCGGGTCACCGGCAGCCACTAAAGTGAAGGCATGACCGAAACCCCGGCGCACACCGCCCTCTGGCCCGCCCCGCACGCAAGCGGAGCCGTCACGTCCACGGTTCACGTCCCCGGTTCGAAATCGGTCACCAACCGCGCGCTGGTCCTGGCCGCACTGGCCGCCGAACCCGGCTGGCTGCGCCGCCCGCTGCGCTCCCGCGACACCCTCCTGATGGCGGGCGCCCTGCGCACGATGGGCGTCGGCATCGAGGAAGGCGTGGGCCCCGACGGCTCCGGCGAGGCCTGGCGTGTGATCCCCTCGGGCCTGCACGGCCCCGCCACGGTCGACGTCGGCAACGCCGGCACGGTCATGCGCTTCCTGCCCCCGGTCGCCGCCCTCGCCGACGGCCCGATCCGCTTCGACGGCGACCCCCGTTCGTACGAGCGCCCCCTGCACGGCGTGATCGACGCCCTGCGCGTGCTCGGCGCCCGCATCGACGACACCTCCGTCGGCAGCCCCGGCGCGCTCCCCCTGACGGTGCACGGCGGCGGCGCCCTGGAGGGCGGCCGGGTCGAGATCGACGCCTCGTCCTCCTCGCAGTTCGTGAGCGCCCTGCTGCTCTCGGGCCCGCGCTACAACCAGGGCGTCGAGGTACGTCACGTGGGCGGCGCCCTGCCGTCCATGCCGCACATCCGGATGACCGTCGACATGCTGCGCTCGGTCGGCGCCCAGGTGGACGAGCCGGAGTCGGGCGGCGAGCCGAACGTGTGGCGGGTCACCCCCGGCGCCCTGCTCGGCCGCGACCTGACCATCGAGCCCGACCTGTCGAACGCCCAGCCGTTCCTCGCCGCCGCCCTGGTCACCGGCGGCACGGTCACGATCCCCGACTGGCCCGCCCGCACCACCCAGCCCGGCGACGCGCTGCGCCAGATCTTCACGGAGATGGGCGGCTCCTGCGAGCTGACCGAGCAGGGCCTGGTGTTCACCGGATCCGGCTCGATCCACGGCATCGACGCCGACCTGAGCGAGGTCGGCGAGCTCACCCCCGGCATCGCGGCGGTCGCGGCCCTCGCGGACTCCCCCTCGACGCTGCGCGGCGTCGCGCACCTGCGCCTGCACGAGACGGACCGGCTGGCCGCGCTGACCAAGGAGATCAACGAACTGGGCGGTGACGTCACCGAGACGGCCGACGGGCTGCACATCCGCCCGCGCCGGCTGCACGGCGGCATCTTCCACACGTACGACGACCACCGCATGGCGACCGCGGGCGCGGTCATCGGCCTGGCGGTGAAGGACGTACAGATCGAGAACGTCGCGACGACGGCGAAGACGCTCCCGGACTTCCCCGACCTCTGGACCGGGATGCTCGGGAACTGACGGGCGGATCGAGAACCATGCGCCGCTACGGCAAGAACCCCGACGAGGACGACATCCGCGTCCGCCCCAACCGCAAGGGCAACCGCCCCCGCACCCACATCAGGCCCAAGCACGAGGACGCGGCCGAGGGCATGGTCCTCACCGTCGACCGGGGCCGCCTGACCGTCCTGGTCGACGACCGGGTCGTGATGGCCATGAAGGCCCGTGAGCTGGGCCGCAAGGCCGCCGTGGTGGGTGACAGGGTCGCGGTCGTCGGGGACCTGTCCGGCAAGAAGGACACCCTCGCCCGCATCGTGCGGATCGAGGAGCGCTCCTCCGTCCTGCGGCGCACCGCCGACGACGACGACCCCTACGAGCGGGTGGTCGTCGCCAACGCCGACCAGCTCGCCATCGTCACGGCCCTCGCCGACCCCGAGCCGCGCCCGCGGCTGATCGACCGGTGCGTCGTGGCGGCGTACGACGGCGGTCTGGAGCCGATCCTCGTCCTGACCAAGTCGGACCTGGCATCGGCCGACAAGCTCCTGGAGACGTACGCCACGCTCGACATCCCCTACGTGGTCACCAGCCGCGAGGAGTTCACCGACGGCGCGGAGCTCGCGCGGGTGCACGAGCTGCTCGACGGCAAGGTGACCGCCTTCGTCGGGCACTCCGGTGTCGGCAAGACCACGCTGGTCAACGCGCTCGTACCGGAGGAGCGGCGGCGCACCACCGGGCACGTCAACGCGGTCACGGGCCGCGGCAGGCACACCACCACCTCCGCCCTCGCGCTCCCTCTGACGGGTGCGGAGGGATGGGTGATCGACACCCCGGGCGTACGGTCGTTCGGGCTCAACCACGTCGACCCGTCGCGCGTCATCCTCGCCTTCCCCGACCTGGAGCCGGGGACGGTGGACTGCCCGCGCGGCTGCAGCCACGACGAGAAGGACTGCGCCCTGGACGCCTGGGTGGCCGACGGGCACGCGGACCCGGCCCGCCTCTATTCGCTGCGCAGGCTGCTCGCGGCACGGGAGCGACGCGACGGCGACTGAACCACCCGGAGGATCAGCCCGGTTGATCTGCCCGTTGTTTGCGCCGTGGCGGCAAAGGTAAATGCATAATCGCACCAAGCCGGATTCAAGCCAGACGAAGCGGTCGCGGATCGTGGACCAGTACGGGAGGCAGGGACAGCATGGCGTGGCTGCTGGTCATCGTGGCGGGCATTCTTGAGACCGGCTTCGCGGTCTGTCTGAAGCTCTCGCACGGCTTCACCCGGCTCTGGCCGACGATCGCGTTCGCCGCCTTCGCGCTCGGCAGCTTCGGTCTGCTCACCCTCGCCCTGAAGAAGCTGGACGTCGGGCCCGCGTACGCCGTCTGGACGGGCATCGGCGCCGCGGGCACCGCGATCTACGGAATGATCTTCCTCGGCGACCTGGTCTCCACGCTCAAGATCGTCTCGATCTCCTTCGTGATCATCGGCGTGATCGGCCTGCAGCTGTCCGGCTCCGCGCACTGAGGCCCGGCCCCGCACACCGACACCGGCTCACACCACCTCCCGCACCTTCGGGGAGTGGCGCGCGGCCGCATGCCCCTCGCCCTCCGCGGCCACCGGCACCTCCGCCTCGCAGCGTGTCCGTTCCACGTCCGTGCCGAGGGCCGGGTAGACGGGGCAACGGGCCCGGAACCGGCAGCCCTCGTGGCGCCGCGTCGGGCTCGGCGGATCGCCCGCCAGCAGAATCCGGGTGCGCGCCCGTTCGCATACGGGGTCGGGCACGGGCACGGCGGAGAGCAGGGCCTGGGTGTACGGATGGCGGGGCTGCTCGAAGACGTCATCGACCGCTCCCTTCTCCACCGTGCGCCCCAGATACATCACGCTCACGCGGTCGGCGATGTGGCGGACCACCGACAGGTCGTGCGAGACGAAGTGGAACGCGAGGCCGAGCTCGGCCTTGAGCCGCCGCAGCAGATTGAGCACCCCGGCCTGCACGGAGACGTCGAGGGCCGACACCGGCTCGTCGAGGACCAGCAGATCGGGCTCGACGGAGAGGGCCCGCGCGATGCCGATGCGCTGGCGCTGACCGCCGGAGAACTCGTGGGGGGAAGCGGGTCGCGTGACCGGGGTCGAGGCCGGCCTGTTCGAGGAGCCCGGGGATCCCGGCGGCGACGTCCCGCTTCGCGGCTCCCTGGGCGCGCAGCGGTTCGGCGACGATGTCGCCCACCGTCATCCGCGGATCGAGGCTCGCGAGCGGGTCATGGAAGACGATCTGCACCGTGCCGCGCAGGGCCTGCCGCTCCGCCTTGCCCAACTCCCCGACGGCGCGCCCGAAGAGCTCGATGTCACCGCCCTGCGGCGCCGCGAGGTTCAGGAGCTCGAAGAGCGTGGTCGACTTGCCCGAGCCCGACTCCCCGACCACCGCGAGGGTCTCGCCGCGCCGGGTCCCGGCCAACGACTACTTCAACAAGTACGTCAACACCGGCAACTTCGACCTCGTGAGCTTCCGCAACGTCGACCAGGTCTACCTCTCGATGGCGTACGGGACCTACCGGCAGCCCAAGGGCAAGAACCTCTTCCAGAACTTCGGCTCGGTCGGCTCACCGAAGATCGACAAGCTGCTCACCGAGGCCGCGCAGACCACGGACCACGCCGAGTCCGTGAAGCTCTGCAACGAGGCCGACAGCGAGATCTGGAAGCTCGGCCACTCGTTCATGCTCTACCAGCGTCCGCAGATCTACGCCGTCCGCGACGGCCGCGCCGACTTCGGCGCCGAGGGCCTGGCGGACCGGGACTACCTGAAGGTGGGCTGGCTCAAGTAGCCGCTCCGGACGCCTACTTCGCGCCCACCCAGCGCCCGATGGCCCCGCGGACCAGCTCCGCGGGGTCGTCGTCGTTCCCGGCGGGCGCGACGACGTACGACAGGGCGAGGCGCACGGCACTCTCGCAGGCGAGGGCGAGCTCGGGGTCCCTGCCCCGCGCCCGGCCGCCGAGCGCGAGCACCGCGCGGTCCCGCACGAGCGCGAGCAGCTCCGCGGACGAGGGCACCCCGGCGTCCGCGCGGCGCTGCGCGGGCACCGGCGAGGTGGACCCCGCTCCCCTGCTCGGCGCGGGCAGCCGCTCGCTCCAGCAGCCGGTGAGCGCGGCCCGCACGAGCGCGTTGCCGCGCGCGGAGCCGACCGTCCACGCGGCCACGGCGGCGAGCCGGTCGGCCGGCTCGCGCTCCTCGGCCAGGGCGCGCTCGACACCGTGCAGATAGCCGTCGGTCTCGCGCCGCAGCAGGGCGCGGGCGAGACCGTCCTTGCTGCCGAATTCGTTGTACAGGGTCTGCCGGGACACCCCGGCCACGGCCGCGACATCGACCATGCGTACGCCGGGCCAGGGGCGCCGGGCGAGCGCCGTGTAGGCCGCGTCCAGTAAGGATTCCCGTGCTGCAGGCATCGTCGCCTCCCCGGGGCCGAAGCGGCTCCGGTGCCAGAGTTGACGCGCTCGGCGGCACTGTCAAGGGGTCCCGCGCGAGCGCGCTCGATGCCTCGCACACGGGTGCTGTGGCCCGGCCACTTCGAGATCGATACTGTTCACTCATGCCCGACTACCACGATGATCTGCGTCTCGCCCATGTCCTCGCGGACGCCGCCGACGCCCAGACCATGGACCGGTTCAAGGCCCTCGACCTGAAGGTCGAGACCAAGCCGGACATGACGCCGGTGAGCGAGGCCGACAAGGCGGCCGAGGAGCTGATCCGCTCCCAGCTGCAGCGCGCAAGGCCGCGCGACGCGATCCTCGGCGAGGAGTACGGCATCGAGGGCACCGGCCCGCGCCGCTGGGTGGTCGACCCGATCGACGGCACCAAGAACTACGTACGCGGTGTCCCGGTCTGGGCCACGCTGATCTCCCTGATGGAGGCGGGCGAGGGCGGCTACCAGCCGGTGGTCGGCGTCGTCTCCGCGCCCGCGCTCGGGCGCCGCTGGTGGGCGGCGAAGGGCGGCGGCGCGTACACCGGGCGCAGCCTCACCTCGGCGAGCCGGCTGCAGGTCTCCAAGGTCTCGCGGCTCGCGGACGCCTCGTTCGCGTACTCCTCCCTCTCGGGCTGGGAGGAGCAGGGCCGTCTCGACGGATTCCTCGACCTCACGCGCTCGGTCTGGCGCACCCGCGGTTACGGCGACTTCTGGCCGTACATGATGGTGGCCGAGGGCTCGGTCGACATCTGCGCGGAGCCGGAGCTCTCGCTCTGGGACATGGCGGCGAACGCGATCGTGGTGACCGAGGCGGGCGGCAGCTTCACCGGCCTCGACGGCAGGCCTGGCCCGCACAGCGGCAACGCGGCGGCGTCGAACGGCCTGCTCCACGACGAGTTGCTCGGCTACCTCAACCAGCGTTACTGAGCCGGCTGCCTCGACCGGCGTTGCCGAGCGCGCACCACACGGCACTCCCGCGGGCGTACGCCACGCACGCGTACGCCCTGAACTGACCGCGCGCGCCCTCTTGTTGGCACCCTGCATGGCTGCGACTCTGAGAGTCCCCCCACTTGTGAACTTGTGAATCCTTTCTCCAGCAGGTAGCGGAGGCAATCCTTCGCCCACCCGGAGACCTCGGTTTCACCAAGGAGGTGGCTCACGCCCATGCTCGTTCGCGACGCCATGAGCACGGTGGTCCTCACCATCGGCCCCGCCCACACACTCCGCCAGGCAGCCCGACTGATGTCCGCCCGCCGTGTCGGCGCGGCCGTCGTCCTGGACCCCGACACCTACGGACTCGGCATCCTCACCGAGCGCGACATTCTCGTCTCACTGGGACTCGGCCAGAACCCCGACCTGGAGACCGCCGGGACCCACACCACCACCGACGTCGTCTTCGCGACCCCCTCGTGGACGCTGGAGGACGCCGCCGACGCCATGTCGCACGGCGGCTTCCGTCACCTGGTCGTCGTGGACGGCAACGAACCGGCCGGGATCGTCTCGGTCCGCGACATCATCCGCTGCTGGGCGCCGGGACGGCGTGCGGCGACCACCGCCACGATGGCGGGCTGACACACGGCGACGGGCCGGCCCGTGAGGGAACCGGCCCGTCGCTCTCAACGACAAGTGGTGCTGGTCAGCCGCGCAGGGCCTGGACCGCGGCCTCCAGCCGCTTGCCGAAGTCACCGTCCGCCTTGCGGAAGTTGTCGATCGCTCGCTCGGCGATGTCGTCACGCGAGACGCCCGCGATGTTGCCCGCGAGGTTCTCGATCAGACGCGTCTTCTCGTCCTCGGACATCAGCCGGTAGAGGTCGCCCGCCTGCACGAAGTCGTTGTCCTCGGCGTGCGAGGGCGTCGCGTGGTTGCCCGTACCGCCGGAGACGGCGGTGGTCACCCAGAGCGGACGGTCCGTCTGGTGCGGGCCGCCGAAGGAGTTGGGCTCGTAGTTCTTCGCGCCCTTGTGGCGGCCGTCGTACAGGAAGCCGTCACGGCCGTGCGAACGCGCCTCGGTGGCGTGCGGGCGGTTCACCGGCAGGTGGTCGGCGTTGATGCCGACGCGGTAGCGGTGGGCGTCGCCGTACGCGAAGAGACGGCCCTGGAGCATCTTGTCCGGGGAGGGGCCGATGCCGGGCACGAAGTGGGCGGGGCTGAAGATCGCCTGCTCCACCTCGGCGAAGATGTTCTCCGGGTTGCGGTTGAGCTCCAGCTTGCCGATCTCGATCGGCGGGTAGTCCGCGTGCGGCCACACCTTGGTGAGGTCGAACGGGTTGAAGCGGTAGTTCGCCGCGTCGGCCGCCGGCATGATCTGCACCTGCACGGTCCAGGTCGGGAAGTCACCGCGCTCGATGGCCTCGCGCAGGTCGCGCTGGTGCGAGTCGGGGTCCTTGCCCGCCAGCACCTCGGCGTCGGCGGCGGTGAGGTTCTTGATGCCCTGGTCGGTCTTGAAGTGGTACTTGACCCAGAAGGCCTCGCCCGCCTCGTTGTTCCACTGGAACGTGTGCGAGCCGAAGCCGTCCATGTGACGGTACGACGCCGGGATGCCGCGGTCACCGAAGAGCCAGGTCACCTGGTGGGTGGCCTCCGGGCTCAGACCCCAGAAGTCCCACACGTTGTCGGCTTCCTGCGAGCCCGTGTACGGGTCGCGCTTCTGCGTGTGGATGAAGTCCGGGAACTTGATGGCGTCCCTGATGAAGAAGACCGGGGTGTTGTTGCCGACGAGGTCGTAGTTCCCCTCCTCCGTGTAGAACTTCAGCGAGAAGCCGCGCGGGTCGCGCACCGCGTCGGCCGCGCCGAGGTTTCCGGCCACGGTGGAGAAGCGAAGGAACGTCTCGGTCTGCTTGCCGACCTCGGAGAGGAACTTCGCGCGGGTCCACTGCGAGACGTCCCGGGTCAGGGTGAAGGTGCCGTACGCACCCGCACCACGCGCGTGCACGATGCGCTCCGGAATGCGCTCGCGGTTGAAGTGCGCGAGCTTCTCCAGCAGCAGCTGGTCCTGGATCAGCATCGGCCCGCCGACGCCCGCCGTCTCGCTGTTCTGGTTGTCGGCGACCGGCGCGCCGGCCTCCGTGGTGAGCGGTCCCTGCGTCACGTGCGCCTCCTGCGTCATTTCCTGCAAGTCCTGTCCCTTGGCGTTTGCCGTACTCGATCCTACGATGGACTTTGTCTAAGTCAAGTAAACATCTAAAGTCACACCCGGTCGGGACTTAGGTCCCTCGCCTGTTAGGCTGGTCTTCATGAGTGACCTGTTGGAACGACTGCGCGGACGCGGCTGGCGCATGACTGCACAGCGCCGCGTGGTGGCCGAGGTCCTCGACGGGGACCACGTCCACCTCACGGCCGACGAAGTGCACGCGCGCGCCGTGGACAAGCTGCCCGAGATCTCCCGGGCGACCGTCTACAACACCCTGGGCGAGCTGGTGACCCTCGGCGAGATCCTCGAAGTCTCGACGGACCGCCGCGCGAAGCGGTACGACCCGAACGCGCACCGCCCCCACCACCACCTGGTCTGCGCCCAGTGCGGCGCGATCCGCGACGTCCACCCCACGGGCAACCCCCTGGCCAGCCTCCCCGACTCGGAACGCTTCGGCTTCACGGTCGAGGGAGTAGAGGTCACCTACAGGGGCATCTGCCCGAACTGCGCTGCGGCGTAAGTCTTTTACGTACGCCCCAGAAGGCCCCGGCACCGCAGGACGCCGGGGCCTTCGGCGCGCCTTGCGGCCTTCGACCGCTCGTTCTCGGCCAGTACGCACCCCTTCCAGAATCTGACGGTGCGTCATATCGTCGGCGGCGCCCAGAGAATCCACCTGCCCTCCGCAAGGAGACCCCGTGGAAGATCCGCACCCCACCCGCCCCAAAATCCAAGCCCACGCGGTGACGAGAACCTTCGGCCGAGGGCCCAGCGCGGTCCACGCCCTGGGCCCCGTGGACCTGGCCGTCGCCCCCGGCGAATTCACCTGCGTCGTCGGCCCCTCCGGCTGCGGAAAATCGACCCTGCTCCGCATAGCCGCAGGCCTTCTCCGCCCCAGCACGGGCGAGCTGCACATCCGCACGGCCACCCCGCGCCCCGCCGCGATGATCTTCCAGGACTACGGCATCTACGACTGGAAGACCGTCCAGGCCAACGTCAGATTCGGCCTGGACATCCAGAAGGCCCCCCGCCGCGAGGCGAACGCCAGAGCCACGGACTGGCTCACCCGCATGGGCCTCGCCGACTTCGCCGACGCCTACCCCGCCGCCCTCTCCGGCGGCATGCGCCAACGCGTCGCCATCGCCCGCGCATTGGCCGTGGAACCCGAGATCCTCCTGATGGACGAGCCCTTCGCGGCCCTCGACGCCCAGCTCCGCACGATCCTGCAGGACGAACTCCTCGCCCTCACCCAGACGACCCGCACCACGACCCTCTTCATCACGCACAGCCTCGAAGAGGCGATCGTCCTCGGCGACCGCGTCCTGGTGATGTCGGCACGGCCCGGCCGCGTCATCGCCGAACGCCGCCCGCCCTTCCCCCGCCCCCGCACCGGAGACGTCCGCGACACCCCCGAATTCACGGCGCTCAAGAGCGAGTTGTGGGACCTGCTGCGCGGCGAGGTCGGCACGGAGGCGGCGGCATGAGCACCGTCACGGACAAGAGCCGACCCTCCGAAGAAGACCTCCTGATCAGAAGCCCCGGCCCCCAGGAGCTCCACCCCACCCGCACCCACCGCAGGCGCCGCGCCCTGGAACTCTCCCTGGCCGTGGGCGTACCGGCCGCCCTGATCCTGCTGTGGCAGCTCGCGGCGGTGAGCGGCTGGATCGACGACCGCGTCTACCCCGCGCCCCAGACCATCATCGAGGACGGCTGGCAGCGCGCGGCGGACGGCGACCTGTGGCCGGACGTCCGGGCCACGCTCAAGCGTGTCCTCGCCGGGTACGCGATCGGCACCGTCGCCGGGTACGCCCTCGGCCTGCTGATGGGCTCACTCTCCGTCGTACGAGCGGCACTTGAGCCCACGCTCGACGCGCTGTACGTCGTCCCGAAGCTGGCACTCCTGCCCGTCTTCCTCAACATGTTCGGCCTCGGCGAAGGCCCGCAGATCGCGCTCGTCGCCGCCACAGTCTTCTTCTTCGTCTGGATATCGACGATGGCGGCGGTCCTCGCCGTCCCGTCCGGGCACCGCGACGCGGGCCGGGTGTTCGGCGCGTCTCCCTGGCAGATGTTCCGCCACGTGCTGCTGCCCGCGTCACTCCCCGCCGTCCTGGTCGGCGCGCGGATCGCGGCCGGAGTCGCGGTCCTGGTGATCGTCGCCTCCGAACAGATCGCGGCGGCGGACGGCCTCGGCCATCTCATCTTCGACTCGCGCGCGCTCTTCCAGAACGACGTGATGTTCGTCGGCATCGTCTGCGTGGCCGTGCTCGGCGTCGTCTTCTCCGAACTGGTGCGGATCGCGGGCCGGTTGCTCACTCCCTGGGCCCCGCGCGACCGCGGCCGAAGCCAGTCATGACATCGACTCCCGTCCGTACGGGGCAATCCGTACGTGGAAGAGTGCTCGGAGGCACCATGCGCACCCGCACCACCGCACTCACGCTGCTCGTGACGGGCTCACTGCTCGCCGCCTCGGGCTGTGCGAAGGAGGACGACGAAACCCCGTCCGCCGCCACGAAGCCCCGCGCCGTCACCTCGGTCCCCGGCTGCGGCAAGGGCAGTTGGACCGATCCCGCCGATCTGTCCCCCGACCGCGAGCCGGCCCGCTGCGCCCCGAACACCCCCGCCCCGAGGCCGCTGCCCGAGAAGCGCCGCCTGACGATCGCGACCGGCACCCTGAGCGCCGAATACGTCGCGCCGCTCCACATGGCGGTGGACAAGGGCGAGTTCGAGAAGGAGGGCCTGGACGTCCAGCTGAAGGTGCTGCCCACCCCCGACGCGCTGCCCCTCCTCGCCAAGGGCGACGTCGACGCCCAGTGGGCGGCCCCCGAGGCCGCCGTGATGAACGGCATCACCAGCGGCTTCGACATCAAGTGGACGGCCGGCAACTTCTCCCCCGACCCCAGGTCCAAGAGCGGCTTGTGGGTGAAGCTGCGCGAGAACGAGACCGCGGCCCGCGTCCCCATGGCCGGCCGCAAACTCGGCACGATGATCGGCAAGGGGTCCGTCATCTCGTACCCCATGAACAAGGCCCTGAAGAAGCACGGCGGCGGCCTCGACGAGATCCAGTTCCAGCAGCTGGGCTCGGCGGACGTCCTCACCGCCCTGCAGAACGGCGGCACCGACTCGGCCTGGCTGCTCGACCCGGTCTGGCGCAAGGTCGACGGCGACGAGCGGTACGCGTTCCTCGGCGGCCAGCCCCAGGCGGAGCCGCTGGGCGGCCTGCTGTTCGGCCCGAACCTCCTCAGGAAGGACCCGGACGCGGGCGTGGCGCTGCTGCGGGCCTACATCAGGACGGTGAACACGTACTTCGCAGGCGACTACAAGGCCGACAAGGCCTTCGCGAGGGATCTCGCCAAGCTCCTCAAGACGGACGAGAAGGTGCTGCTCTCCACCCCGTCCCTCCACATGGACTGGGAGATCCGCGCGGGCACGACGGACCGCCTGCAGGACGCGTACCGCGCGGCGGGCGTCGCGGAGGGCGACAAGGTCCCGGAGAACAAGGCGGTGGACCGCAAGCTGTACGAGGAGGCGGTGGGCCACAAGCCCTGAACGACACCAAGGGCCGGGAAGCTGACGCTTCCCGGCCCTTGGCCTTCAGTAGCGGGGACAGGATTTGAACCTGCGACCTCTGGGTTATGAGCCCAGCGAGCTACCGAGCTGCTCCACCCCGCGTCGGTGAACCCAACACTACGTCAACGCCACGACCAGCGCAAACTCGTTCTGCACGAGCTGTGGGCAATCGTGCCTCTGGGGCGACTCCCGACCCGAATCAGCGGCACCCCGCAAGCGCCGGGCCGCGCACCGTTCCCTGCCCCGCACCAGCTGCCGCCCGCATCCGAAACAGGCCTACGCCGACAGCTCCTGCTGCAAGGCTTCGCGCAGCCTCGCCGCCCGCTCGGCCACCTCCGCGGGCCCCAGCTCCACGGCCCGCGCGGCCCACCGCTGCCCCTGAGTCAACTGCCCCCGCCGCGCATAGAGAAGCGCAAGCCGCAACGCCGCCCGCCCATGCCCCGCATCAGCCGCCCGCGTCCACCAGAGCGCGGCCTCCGGCTCACTCCCCTCCCGCGCGAGCAGCAGCCCGAGATTGAACGCGCCGTTCCGGCTCCCCGCCTCCGCGGCAAGGCGGTACCACCGCGCGGCCTCGACGACGTCACCCCGCCCGGCGGCCAGCATGCCGACCCGCACCTGGGCCCGCCGATGCCCCTGCTCGGCGGCCCGCTCGTACCACTCCTCGCACTCGGTCTTCTCCGCGGCGGGCTCGCCGAGCACCGGCGGCCCCGCCGAGGGCCGCCGTGCGTCGAGCACCGTCCCGAGCCGGTACGCCGCCTCCGCGCTGCCGCCCCCCGCCGCGCACCGCAGATGCCGCTCGGCCTCCTGGTCGTCGCCCTCGCGCAGCCGCGCGGTGCCGACCTGGAGCGCGGCGTCGGTGTGCCCGGCGGCGGCCGCGCGCTCGTACCACCGCAGGGCGGAGGCCTCGTCGTCCCGGCTCGCGTACAGGATCCCGAGGTTGAACGCGGCGTCCACGCTGCCCGCCTCCGCGGCCTTGGAGAACCACGGCTCGGCCCCGGCCGCGTCGCCGCCCTGGAGCAGCAGCACGGCGAGCGCGTTCGCCGCCTCGCGGTGTCCGGCGTACGCGGCACGGCGGTACCACTGGTCGGCCTGCGCGGTGCGGCCCTGCTCGGCGCAGAGCAGTCCGAGGTTGTACGCGCCGTTCACGTCTCCCGCGTCCATCGCCGCGCGGTACCAGCGCTCGGCGGTCTGGGTCTCGCCGCGCTCGGCGTGCAGCGCGCCCAGGGCGTTCGCGGCGTTCCCGTCGCCGTCCTGGGCGGCCTTGAGCCACCACACGGCGGCGCTCTCCTCGTCGCCCGCGTCGCGCAGCAGGAAGCCCAGCGCGCAGGCGGCCCTCGCCTCGCCGTCCTTGGCGGAGTTGAGGTACCAGCGGCCCGCCTCCTTCAGCTCGCCGCGCCGCTCCAGGATCGCGCCGAGGTGCAGCGCGGCCCGCCGGTGCCCGCGCGCGGCCGCCTGGCGGTACCACTGCTCGGCCTCGTCGGCGGCAGAACGCGTCCCGTCGTCCTCGCCGGGCGCGGGGCAGGCCGGGCGCTCGCCGCGCTCCGTGGTGGCCCGCCGGTCGAGCGTGCGCGCCAGGCGGTAGGCGGCCTCGCGGTGCCCCCGCTCGGCGGCGGTACGCATCCAGCGCTCGGCGCCGACGTCACCGCGGTGCTCCAGAAGATCGGCGAGCGCGTACGCCCCCAGGGTGTGGCCCTGCTCGGCGGACTGCCGCAGCCAGTACTCGGCGGCGGGCTCGTCGCCGCGCTCGCGGTGGTGGCGTCCGAGGGCGTGCGCGGCCGCGGCGGAACCGGCGACGGCGGCGACCCGCCACCAGCCGGCCGCCTCGTCCGCGTACCCACGCTGGTGGAGGAGGACGCCCAGGTTGTTGGCCGCGGCGCGGTCGCCCTCTGCGGTCGCCGCGCGCAGCAGCGATTCGGCCCCGTCGAGGTCACCGCGGCGCAGCAGGAGGCTTCCGAGCACACTCATCGCGTCCACGTCGCCGGCCTCGGCGGCCAGCCGGTGGCGCATCTCCTCGGCGGCCGCCCCGGGATCCTCCCGGTCGGCCGGCTGCACAAACCGCCCTGTCTCCAACAGAGTTGCCTTGTCCCCCATAACGTCCATCGTCGCACCACCTGCAACCTGGGTACATCTGGTATACCGCAGCCAGTGAGGTCACTTCAGCGTTTTGTCGACATGCCCACAGAGAGATAAGTGAAACACAGATCCCTCAACTCTCCCCCGACCGCGCACCGTTCGCATCTGTTGGCATAGGACAACCGCACACGACATGAACCATCACGCACGACGAAGGCCCGGATCCGTAAGGATCCGGGCCTTCACCTTGCAGTAGCGGGGACAGGATTTGAACCTGCGACCTCTGGGTTATGAGCCCAGCGAGCTACCGAGCTGCTCCACCCCGCGCCGTTGTGTCCAAACCGTACCACGGCGCGAGGTGGCTGCTTGACCACTCGGTCAGCTGCCCTGGCCCCCTCCCTTGTCGTTGTCGGCGTTCTTGTCGCCGCTCTTGTCACTGCCCTTCTCGGCGGCCTTGTTCGAGGCCTCCTCGGCCCGCTCCAGCGCCTTCTGGAGGCGTTCCTGCGCCTCTCCGTAGGCCTTCCAATCGCCGTCCTTCATGGCCGTCTCGCCGTCCTCGAACGCCTTCTGGGCGTCGTCGAGCGCGGCCTGGACCGTCGGGTCGTTCGTCTTCGGCGGCTTGGTCGGCTCGTCGCCGCCCTGATCCTGGTCCGGCGGCTCGGTGCCGCCGTCGGCCCCGAAGACCTGGTTGAGGCCCTCGCTCAGGGTGTCCGCGAAGGCGGTCTCCGTGCCGTACGACACGGCGACCTTCTTCAGCAGCGGATACGCCGACTTGCGGCCCTGTACGTAGACGGGTTCGACGTAAAGGAAGCCGTCGTCCAGTGGCACGGTCAGCAGATTGCCGTAGAGGACGTCGGAGTCGGCGCCCTTCATGTCCCGGACGAAGTTACCGACCTCCGTCATGGAGTTCAGCTTGTTCTGCACCTGCTCCGGGCCGTCGACGTCGCCGCTCACTCTCAGGAGCTGCATCTTGCCGTAGTTCTCGCTTCTGGCATCGGCGTCGACCGACATGAAGGCCCGTAGGTTGGGCCGCTCACTGGGGGTGAACGTCGTCGTCAGCGAGAACTGCTGCTGCGTCTGGCCCGGCGACTTCATGGACAGGTAGTACGGCGGGACCGCACTGTCGTCCTTCTTCGTCGGGTCGTTCGGCACCTGCCAGGCGTCACTCGCGTTGTAGAACTGGCCGGCGTCCGTGACGTGGTACTTCGTGAGCAGTTCGCGCTGCACCTTGAACATGTCCTGCGGGTAGCGCAGGTGGTCCATCAGCTTCGGCGGGATGTCGCTCTTGTCCTTGACCGTGCCCGGGAACGCCTTCTTCCAGGTCTTCAGGACCGGGTCCTTGTCGTCCCAGGTGTAGAGCTTGACGTCACCGGTGTACGCGTCGACGGTCGCCTTCACCGAGTTGCGGATGTAGTTGACCTGGTTCTGCTGGGCGATCACCGTGCGCTGGCTGTCGGCCTGCGACAGCGAGTCGGCCGTGGTGTCGCCGAGCGTGGTCCGCGAGGCGTACGGATAGCCGTTGGACGTGGTGTAGGCGTCCACCACCCACTGGATGCGGCCGTCGACCACCGTCGGGTAGACGTCGCCGTCGATCGTCAGCCAGGGGGCCACCGCCTCGACGCGCTCCTTGGGGGTGCGGTTGTAGAGGATCCGCGAGCCCTCGCCGATGGCGCCCGAGTACAGGATCTGCGGCTCTCCGAAGGACACCGCGTACGCGGCGCGGTTGATCGGGTTGGAGAGGTTGACCCCGCTGTCGCCCTTGTAGCTGTAGGTCTTCTGACCGCCGCCGGACTCCTCGTAGTCGAGCTCCTTCTGGGGCCCGCCCACGATCGAGTACTGGGTCGTCTTCTCGCCGTAGTAGATCCGCTGCTCGTACTCACCGAGGTCGCCGGAGGTGGGCAGACCGGACTCGGTGAACGCCGGGGCGCCCTTGGAGCCCTTCTTGGTCTCCGTGCCCTTGGCCGCGACCATGCCGTAGCCGTGGGTGTAGGCGAAGTGGTCGTTGATCCAGTTGCGCTTGTCGAGCTTGTTCACGTCGATCTCACGCAGGCCGACGATGGTGTCCTGGCCGTTGTAGCGGTCCACGTCCAGCGTCTTCGGGAACTGGTAGTAACTGCGCTCCTGCTCCAGCTGCTGGAACGTGGGCGAGACGATGTTCGGGTCGTTCAGCCGGTAGTTGGCCGCCGTGTCCGCGTTCTCGCGCTTCTTCTTCGGGTCGTCGTCGACCTTGCCCGCGCCCTTGTACGCCTCGGCCTTCACATCGCTGATGCCGTAGGCGTCGCGCGTGGCCTCGATGTTCTTCTCGATGTACGGCGCTTCCTTGGCCTGCTCGTTCGGCTGGACCTGGAACTTCTGGACGATCGCGGGGTAGAGCCCGCCGATGAGGATCGCCGAGAGCACCATCAGACCGAAGCCGATGACCGGCAGCTGCCAGGTGCGCCGCCACAGCGTCGCGAAGAAGAGGACGGCGCAGATGACGGCGATGCAGAACAGGATCGTCTTCGCCGGCAGGTAGGCGTTCGCGTCGACGTACTTCAGGCCGGTCCAGTTGTCCGTCGCCTTGAAGTCACTGGACTTCACCGCGAGGCCGTACCGGTCGAGCCAGTACGCGATGGCCTTGAGCGACACGAAGACACCGAGCAGCACCGAGAGATGACCGGTGGCCGCGGCGGTCGCACGCGCACCCGGGCTGGTGATGCGCAGCCCGCCGTACAGGTAGTGGGTCAGGGCGGCGGCGACCAGGGAGAGCACCGCGGCCGCGAAGCCGAAGCCGAGCAGGAAGCGGTACCAGGGCAGGTCGAACGCGAAGAACGACACGTCCATGTGGAACTGGGGGTCCTTCTGGCCGAAGGACACGCCGTTGATCCACATCAGCCACGTACGCCACTGTCCCGCCGCGGAGGCGCCCGCGATCAGTCCCACCAGGGCGGTGATCCCGATCAGCAGCCACTTCTTGTACGGGGCGATGCCCATGCGGTACCGGTCGAGGCTCTGCTGCTCCATCGACATGGCGCTCAGCGGCGGACGCAGCCGGTGCGCCAGCCAGATGTTCACGCCGACCGCGGCCGCCATCAGGAGGCCGAAGACGAAGAACAGGCCGATCTTGGTCCACAGGGTGGTCGTGAAGACCGATGAGTAATTGACCGAGCGGTACCACAGCCAGTCCGTCCAGAACCCGGAGAACATGACGAAGGCCATGGCCAGGACGGCCAGCACCCCCAGTGTCATGAGCAGGGTCCGGACGCGCCGGGAGGGTCGGCCCACTCTGATCCGTGGCCCCGTCGGGCCTCCGCCGCGGTCCGGCATCTGGAAAGCCAAGGTGCGCACCTCGAAGTTCGCTGTTGATTCTCTGTTGGTCCGTCAGGCCCCCGAGATCGCGGACCCACACCTATGCAACTTACCTACGCTTTACTCGGTTCCCGTTTCTCGGGACGAACGAGGCAGGATTGTGACCATGTCCAACACTCCCATGGCAGCGAGCCCCCTCACCCGGGCCGTGCTCGAGATCGACGAGTACGCATCCGGCCTCGGCTGGGACCGGCCCGCCCGCCTCTTCGCGCTGGTAGACACGGCGCGACTGCGCACCCAAGAACCCGGCCTCGCCTCCCAGCTCGGCCTCGACGACGGCGTGGAGCACGCCGGCCTCACCCCCATCGAGCAGGAGGAGATCCCCGCGGACAAGCCGCTGGACGAGTTCCTCGGCACCATCGCCTGGCCGGACGCGGTGGCGGGCTGCGCCCTGACGGTGGAGCGCCTGATGCTGCCGCCGTCCGCCGAGACGTCCGTCCCCGAGGGGCTGAGCGACACGCAGCTCGCGAAGTGGGTGGCCAAGCACCCGGACCGCCAGGAGGTCCGCATGACGGTCGCGGTGCTCCGTGACGGTGCGCGCGAGTCGGCGCTGCGGCTGCGCGAGAAGGACTCGCCGACCGAGGTCCTCACCGGCTCGGACCTGGTGCCGGGCCTCGCCGACGCGCTGGCGGCGACGTTCGCGTAGCGGTCCGCCGGGTCCGTTCTTCCTTTCGTACGCGGGTGGGGTCGTCCTCACCCGCGTACGTCCGTCCGTGGGGTCGGCCGTCAGCTCGCCGTGCACTTCGGCAGGTCGTCCGTGTCGCCCTTGCGGATCTTCTCCAGGGACTTCACGGCGTCGTCGATGGTGTTCACCTTCACGAGCGTGAGCCCGTCGGGGACGTCGCTCGACGCGGCCGCGCAGTTGGCCTTCGGCGTGAGGAAGTACTCGGCGCCCTTCTCGCGCGCGCCGACGGTCTTCATCTCGATGCCGCCGATCGGGCCGACCTTGCCGTCGTCGGTGATGGTGCCGGTGCCGGCGATGAACTTGCCGCCGGTGAGGTCCTCCGGGGTCAGCTTGTCGACGATGCCGAGCGCGAACATCAGTCCGGCGCTGGGCCCGCCCACGTCGGCCAGCTTGATGTCGATCGTGAACGGGAAGGTGTGGTCGGTGCCCGCCTCGATACCGACGATCGCGCGGTCCTCGTCCTTCTCCGACGCCTTCGTCCTGATCTTGATGTCCTCGGTGGCGGTCGCCTCCTTGCCCGCCTTCTCGGCGGCGGCCGCCTCCTTGACCGGGACGATCGTGAACGTGACGGTCTCGCCGGGCTTGTGCTCGGTGACGAGCTTGCCGACGTCGGTCATCTCCTTGACGGGCGTGCCGTCGACCTTCTTGATGACGTCGCCCGCGTGCAGCTTGCCCTCTGCCGGGTCGCCCTTGACCACGGTGGCGACGATGACCTGGGACTTCACCGGGAGGTTCAGCTCCCTGAGCGCCGCGACCTTGGCGGCCTCCTGGGACTGGCTGAACTCCTCGGCGTTCTCCTGGGTGGACTGCTGCTCGGTCTTGCCGTCGGGGTAGAGCGTGTCGTGCGGCACCACGATGTTGTCGTGAGCCAGCCAGCCGTAGACGGCCTCCGCGAGGTTCATGTTGTAGTCGGCGCTGGTGACCCTGACCGTCGTCATGTTGAGGTTGCCGGTCGTGGGATAGGTCCTGTGCCCGGAGATCTGCAGCACCGGCTCACCGTCGTGGTCGCCGAGGGTGTTCACCGTGGGACCGGGCGACATCTCCGAGTACGGCACTTTGATGAGTACGCCGGCACAGAGCAGCGCGATCAGCATCAAGGTGGAGGCGAGCATCGTCCCGGTACGGCGTGGCATGGAACGACAGTACGGGACCAGCCTGTGAACGCACCTGTGGGGCCGGTCCGTACGGGGAACTCACGTACCGGAGTGCGACTTCTCCATTGCCTTCTCCACGGTCACGGAGTGGGACTTCTCCATCGCCTCGCGGAACGCGGCGTACCCGTTGAGCTCCGATACGTCGCCCGTCCTGCCCGACTTGCGGTTGCGGGCGGCCCAGCTGCCCCACAGACCCGCCCCGACGGCTGCCAGAAGCGGAATCAGCAACCAGGCAAGTGATGCCATCTCGACCTCCCGACCCCATGAGCCACCGCAACTGACTGATCAGCAGATTAACCATCCGCATGGTCAACGCTCACGGCAGGGGTCGGGTTACGCAACCGGAGCCACACGGGTCAATCGGGCCCCAGTGGCCGCGCCGCGCCTCAACAGGCGCCGACCCACTCCTCCTTGCCGTCCGAGAACCGCTGATGCTTCCAGATCGGCACCTCGTGCTTGAGGTCGTCGATCAGCTTGCGGCAGGCGGCGAAGGCCTCGGCACGGTGCGGGCAGGAGACGGCCACGACCACCGCGAGATCGCCGACGGCGAGGTCCCCGACGCGGTGCACGGCGGCCAGCGCGCGCACGGGGTACTCCGCGACGACCTTCTCGGCCACCCGGCGCATCTCGGCCTCGGCGGTGGGGTGCGTCGAGTACCCGAGCTCGTCGACGTCCGCGCCGCCGTCGTGGTTGCGCACGGTCCCCACGAAGAGCGCCGTGCCCCCGGCCGCGTCGTCGCCGACGGCCCGGAAGACCTCGTCCAAGGAGAGCGGGGTCTCACGGATCGCGAGGAGGCGGATCGGGGCCTGGGCGGCCTGCTCGCCGGGGTGGTCCATCGTGGTACGTGCCATGCGGCCATGGTGCCGCACGGCACGGACATCGCGGAATAGACCTTTCGCCCGGCACGCGCGCGTGGGGCCTTGGAGTTCCCTACAGGGCGGTGCCTGCCAGGAGCCCCTGATCCGCGCTTTCCGGGAGCCTCAGATCCGCCGCCGCGCCTTGCGCGCCCTGCGCACCACGGCCGCCGCGCCGAGCAGCGCGACCGTCGCGCCCGCGGCACCCGCGGCCGTCGCGTCCTTGCGCCCGAGCCTGCGTCCGGCCACGGTCCGCCGCCCCGAGACCTCTTCGAGCAGCTCCGCGAGGACCTCCTCGTTGGTCCACTGCGGCCGCCACCCGGCGTCGTGCAGCCTGCTGACGCTGACCACCCAGGGGTACATCGTGTACGCGAGGTCACCGGCCGGCGACGGGGTGAGACCGATGCGGTGCAGCCGCGCGGCGGCGCCGAGCGCGACCGTCGAGGGCAGCTCCATGCGCCGGATGCCGCTCAGCTCCTCGACCTCCTCCTGCTCCAGCCAGCCGTCGCAGCCGACGGCCAGCTCGCCGTCGACCTTCTCCAGGACGGCGTACTCCAGGGCGCTGCACAGGTCCTCGACGTGGCAGAACTGCCAGGCGGGGCGCGAGCCCGCCACCACGAGGAGGCGCGGCGACTCGAAGTAACGGGTCAGGGCCGTGTCCGTGCCGCCCACCAGGGTCGCGGGCCGCACGACGGTGACGTTGAGGCCGGGGTGCGCGCGGGGCGCGCGGCGGGCGAGCCGCTCGACCTCCAGGAGGTCGCCGACCCCGGTGGCCTCGGCGGTCGCGCGCAGTTCGGCGTCTTCGGAGAGGGGCAGTTCGTTGTCGGACAGCGCTCCGTAGACCATCGCCGAGGTGCACAGCACGACGCGGTGCACGCCCGCGGCGGCCGCGGCGGTCAGGACGGTCTGGGTGCCGCGCACGTTGTACGCGGTGCGGGCGGCACCGTCGGTCTCCAGGTCGAGATCGAGCGCCAGGTGCACCACCACGTCCGCGCCGCGCAGCTTCTCGGCGATGGCCGGGTCCCGCACGTCCAGGATGTGCCACTGGGCCTGGGAGCAGTCGCCCCGGCGCTCGTCGATGGCGATGACCTGCTTGATCTCCTCCGACGCGGCAAGGCGCTCGGTCAGCAGCGCGCCCACGCCTGAGGCGGCGCCGGTGACGGCGACTACGGGCCCACGGACGGGCGCCGGGGTTGAGGGGTTTCGCGCTGCGCGAACCTGTGGATCTGGGGAACTCACCGGGCGTCTCCAGCGGTTGTCTTCAGTACGTACGCGAATGACGCGTACGTACCAGGTGGCATCCATCCTGCCGCAGGCCATGAGTCGGCGAAGCACCGAGGCCCGATCCCGTCACGGTGTCTACGCTGGGTGGTGTTGTAGCGCCGCCGCCGGAACGATACCGGCGGCCTGACGAGCCGAGGAATCCCGTGAGTGACACCCCGTTCGGATTCGGCCTTCCGCCGGAGGAGCCGGAAGACGGCGACGAGGGCAAGAAGAAGGAATCCCCTGGAGAGGGACAGAGTGGGGGACAGGGCGGGCGGGGTGCCGGTGGCCCCGCGAACCCGTTCGGTTTCGGGTTCCCCGGGGCGGGCGGCCCCGGCGGCGGTGACAATCCGTTCGCCGCGATGTTCGGTTCGATGAACCCGAACGACCTGGGTGCGGCCTTCCAGCAGCTCGGCCAGATGCTCTCGTACGAGGGCGGCCCGGTGAACTGGGACATGGCCAAGGACATCGCCCGCCAGACCGTCTCCCAGGGCACGCCTGACGGCGTCAAGGACACCAGCATCGGCCCCGCCGAGCGCTCGGCGGTCGAGGAGGCCGTGCGCCTGGCCGACCTGTGGCTGGACGACGCCACATCGCTGCCCTCCGGGTCCGGCACGGCCGTGGCGTGGAGCCGCGCCGAGTGGGTCGAGGCGACCCTGCCGGTGTGGAAGGAGCTCGTCGACCCGGTCGCCGAGCGCGTCGGCCTGGCCATGGGAGATGTGCTGCCCGAGGAGATGCAGGCCATGGCGGGCCCGCTGATCGGCATGATGCGCTCCATGGGCGGCGCCATGTTCGGCCAGCAGATCGGCCAGGCCGTGGGCGTGCTCGCGGGCGAGGTCGTCGGCTCCACCGACATCGGCCTGCCCCTTGGCCCGTCCGGCAAGGCAGCGCTGCTCCCGGTGAACATCGAGGCCTTCGGCAAGGACCTGGGCATCGACAAGGACGAGGTGCGGCTCTACCTGGCACTGCGCGAGGCCGCCCACCAGCGGCTCTTCGCCCACGTGCCGTGGCTGCGCTCGCACCTGTTCGGCGCCGTCGAGGGGTACGCCCGCGGGATCAAGGTCGACACGGCCAAGCTGGAGGACGTCGTCGGCCAGCTCGACCCGCAGAACCCCGAGCAGCTGCAGGAAGCGCTCCAGCAGGGCATGTTCCAGCCGGAGGACACCCCGGCCCAGAAGGCCGCCCTGGCCCGTCTGGAGACGGCTCTCGCGCTCGTCGAGGGCTGGGTGGACGCGGTGGTGCACGCCGCCGCCAAGCCGCGTCTGTCGTCGGCCGACGCCCTCCGGGAGACGCTGCGCCGCCGCCGTGCGACGGGCGGCCCCGCGGAGCAGACGTTCGCCACCCTCATCGGCCTGGAGCTGCGCCCGCGCCGTCTGCGGGACGCCTCGCGTCTGTGGGCCTCGCTCACGGACGCGCGCGGTGTCGACGGCCGCGACGGCCTGTGGGAGCACCCGGACATGCTGCCGACGGCCTCCGACCTGGACGACCCGGACGGCTTCGTCCACCGCGAGCAGCTGGACTTCTCCGAGCTGGACAAGATGCTCGGCGAGGCGGCCAAGGGCGGCGAGAGCAAGAGCGACGACAAGAGCGACGGCGAGGGCGACAAGGGCACCGAGGACGGCGGCAAGTGAGCCTGCACGACGACGCCGTACTCGTCCTGAAGGGGTACGACGACCAGGCCGAGCTGCGCCAGGCCTACCTGGACCACCTGTCCGAGCACGGCGAGGCCGGCATGTGGAAGCCCTGCACCGCGGGCCATGTGACGGCGAGCGCCCTGGTCGTCGACCCGTCACGCGGGCGTGTGCTGCTGACCCTGCACAAGAAGCTGCGGATGTGGCTCCAGATGGGCGGCCACTGCGAGCCGGGCGACACGACGCTGGCCGCGGCCGCGCTGCGCGAGGCGACGGAGGAGTCCGGCGTGCCGGGCCTGACGCTGCTTCCCGGCGGCCCCGTCCGCCTGGACCGGCACCCGATCCCGGGTCCGTGCACGCAGCACCTCGACGTCCAGTACGCCGCGATCGCCCCGGCAGACGCGGTCGAGGCGATCAGCGACGAATCGCTGGACCTGCGCTGGTTCGCGTACGACGAGGTGGCGGGGGTGGCGGACGAGTCGGTGGTGCGTCTCGTCGAAGCGACGAGGGCGCGCCTTTAGCACCTGGGATCAGGTGCGTCCCTGAAAGGGGCGCGGGGAACTGCGCGACCAGCCACAGCCGGCCCGCAGTTCCCCACGGCCTTTCCTGACCCCGTCACCCGGAGAAGCGCTCAGCTCCAGACATTGCCCTGGTTCTGCCCCCGAGCCCCCTGCTGGCCCACCCCGAACTGAGCCCCGGCGCCCCGCCCGATGACGGCGTTCTGCGGCGGCAGCATCTCGCTGGGCTGGACGAGCGCGTAGCCCTGGCCCATGAAGCTGAGCTCCCAGCCCTCACCGGTGTTGCCGCGGCGCCGCCAGACGCCCGAGGAGTGGGTCTGGGCCTGCATCTGCACGCGCAGGCCGTTGGACCAGGCGACGATCGCGTCGGCGTCCGCGTTGACGTACCGGTCGGGGGTGACCTGGAGCATCAGCGGCTGGCCCGACGTCATCAGGGCGACCTTGCCGCGGCCGTTGATGTTGAGCTGGTACTTGCCGGAGCCGGAGATCCCGTACTGGCTGTCCACGGCGATGACCTGGTGGGTCAGCGACGAGTCCATCGCGAGGACATAGCTGCTGTCCACGGTCAGACCGTCCTGGTCCACATCCACTACGTGGATGTACTGGGCGAGGTTGGCGAAGTAGACCGTGCCCTGGCCGTGGCAGCGCATCAGGTCCAGGCCCTCGCCGGTGTGGGCGCGGGCCCGCTGGTTGCCCTGGCTCTGGTACTCGGCGTCGAACTCGATCAGACCCTGGTAGGCGACCATCGCGCCCTTGCGGGCCAGGACGTCGTCGTGCCCGTCCAGAGCGACCCGCAGCAGCTGCGGGTTCTGGACGGAGTAGCGCTCCTGGGTCTGCTGCTCGGCGTGTGCGAAAAGTGAGCTCTGCATGGTGTGTTGCTCCCCCTCAGCCCCGTGCTCGGAGGCGGTCGGTGCTGTCCTCGCTGGGCTGTACGACGACGATGCCCTCTCCGGAGAAGCCCATTTGGTAGGCCTCGCCGCTGCCGCGCCCGATGAGGGAGCCGGCCTTGAAGCTGCGCTTGCCCTTCACCTTGAGGTTCGGGGACCAGGCGATCAGGGCGTCCGGGTCGACGTACGTCTCGTCGTCGCCACGGCCGCAGTCGACGACGATCGGGGTGCCGCGGGAGGTCAGGGCGACCCACCCCTGGCCGGAGATCTTGATGTTCCACAGGCCCTGGCCCGCGAACTTGGCCATGCCCTTGACGCGCTCGACGCCCCACTGGAGGGACGCGTCGAAGGCGAGCAGGTTGGTGCCGTTCACGGAGAGGGAGTCGCCCGCCAGGTTGATGACGACGACGTCCGCTCCGTAGTCGGCGAGGTAGAGCAGGCCGTCTCCGGAGCACTTCATCAGGGGCGCGCCCTCGCCGGTCATCCACTCGCGCGCGACCTGGCGGACGGCGGGCGGATTCGGCTCGTACTGCACGAACCCTTCGTAAGCGACCATCGAGCCCACGCGCGCGAGGAGGTCGTTGCCGGTCTGCATGGCCACCTTGACCATGTGGTGCCCGTGGTTCTCCATGCGGGCGGCGACGGGTGCGGGGGCAAAGCCCGCGAGTTGCTGATTCATGACGGGCTCCCTCAGACCTCGTACGGCTGGACGACGATGAAGTTTCCGGGCGCACCACGGAACTGGAGGTTCACGCTCTCCCCCGTGGAGCCGGCGTACGCGTTGCTGCGCAGCCGAACCTGGCTGGAAACGATCGCCTGTGCGGCGGCCGACCAGGCGACCACGGCGTGGCAGTCGGCGAACGTCGTCGGCGTGACGGGCAGGACGACGGGCAGACCGTGGGTCTTCACGACGACCGTGCCGGTGCCCTGGAACTGCATGACGAACAGGGCGCCGCCGGGGATGCCGTGGCCCTCGATCCTGCGCACCTCGTGCTGCAGCGTCTCGTCGAAGGCGAGGACGTTCTCCGCGGAGACGCAGATCGCGTCCCCCTGGAGCTCGATGGGGTGCAGGTGGGTGCCCTCCTCGGCGAGGAAGACCTGGCCGCGGCCGGAGCAGCGCATCAGCTGCATCTCCTGGCCGGTGGCGTTGCCCACGATGCGGCCCGCGAAGCCCGCGCCCTTGTAGCTGAACTCGACCTTGCCCTGGTAGAGCACCATGCTGCCCTGGCGGGCGAGGATCGGCTGGTCGGCGACGCCCAGGTCGACGCGGACCAGCTTCTCGTTCTGCTGCGTCCAACGCTGGCCTGTGGGGGCCTCGCGGTACTTCTGGAGGGCCGCGGCCACACCGGCGCCTTGGGGAGCGGCGCCCTGCGGCACGCCTTGCGGCATTCCCTGCGGCGCACCCTGCGGCACGCCTTGCGGAGCCGGGGGCTGGCCGGGGAACTGCCCGCCGGGGGGCTGCTGGCCGTAGCCGGGAGGCATCGGCGCGGCGGGCTGCTGGCCGTATCCCGGAGGCATGGGGGCCTGGGGCTGCTGGCCGTAGCCGGGAGGAAGCGGGGCGGTCTGGCCGGGGGCCTGCTGCTGGCCGGGCACCTGGCCGAACTGCGGCTGGCTGATCGGGGCAGCGATGGTCTGCGCGGCGTGCACCGACGGGTCGGCGGGCGCCGGGGGCGGCGTCGCGCCCTGGGGCGGGGCGAAGCTCTGCGCGGGGGCCGGGGCGGGAGCCTGCGGGGCGGGTGCCGGAGTCGGGGCCGGAGCGGGTGCCTGGGGAGGCGCGGCGGCGGCCGGGGCGCCGAACGCGGGCGGCGCCGAGGCCTGCGCGGGCGGCGCGAAGGACGGCGCGGCCTGCGGCTCCGGAGCGGCGGGCTCCTCCTCGGCGACCTCGCCGCCGAAGTTCCTCAGCAGGGCGTCGAGCCCGCCGTCGAAGCCCTGTCCGATCGCGGCGAACCGCCAGACGTCCTTCAGGTAGAAGTCGCCCAGCATGACGGCGCGTTCCGTGGAGAACTCCGCGCCGTTGAAGGCGTAGCGCGCCACTTCCTCGCCGCCCGCGACGATGCGGATGTACCCGGAGGCGACCTGCGACATCTGGCCGGCCCCGTCGATCGTCGCCGTGAACGACAGGCGCTGGATCTGCTGCGGGATGCGGTCGAGCGTGACGCGGAAGGACTCGGTGTCGCCCGCCTGCGCGCCCAGGAGCTGGATCGACTCCTCGGGCGACTTGGGCTGGTTGAAGAAGATGAAGTACCGGTCGTCCGAGAGCCGTTCGCTCGCGTCCAGGCCGAAGCAGCTGATGTCGAAGGTCAGCCCGGGGGCGGAAATCTGTACACCTACGTACAGATCGGTCCCCGCGGTGAGGTCACTGATCTTGGCCTTGTGGCCGCGTTGGAATTCCCTGGCCATACGTAACGACCGTCCCCCATCCCGAATGTGAATGCGTCGCGTCAGGCTAACCGCAAAGTCCGACAGCGAGCGAAGCCGGTACAGACCCGCTACACAACTGCGGGATCCGGCGGACGTTCACTCCTCGCGCGCGGCGGGGAGATGGGGCAGCCGGTCGGCCGCGACCACCCCTTCGAGATATCCCCTGGCCCGCTCCGTACGGGGGTACGCCTCCAGCAGACGCCAGAAACGGGGCCCGTGGCCGGGGACGAGGAGGTGGGCGAGCTCGTGGCAGAGGACGTAGTCCACGACGTACTCCGGCATGCCCTGCAGCCGGTGCGAAAGACGGATGCTGCCCTCCGCCGGGGTGCAGGAACCCCAGCGGGTGTTCTGGTTCGTGACCCAGCGAACGGAGGCGGGCCTCGCCCGGCCCTCGAAGTACTGCTCGGACAGCTGCCCGGCGCGCTCGGCGAGCTCCGCGTCGCCGAGGAGCCGCTTGCTCTCCTGGGCCGCGAGCTTGTCGAGCATCACGTTGACCCAGCGCTGCTCCTCCGCCTCGGACATGCGGGCGGGGATGAGGACGACGGTGCGGTCGCCCTCCCGGTACGCGGAGACCGTTCTGCGACGGCGGGCGCTCCGTCTGACCTCGACCGCGCTGGCCCGCGCGCCGGACGGCGGTGGACTGGTCGTGCTGCGCTGTGGAGTTCCGGCGCGATGCGCTGAGGTCTCCCCAGCGACGCGAGGAGACGGGTCGGCGGGCACGCCCCGACGTTACCCGCTGGGCATAGGGGAAGTCCCGCCTCCGGGACGGTTCGGCGCTGTTCCGCTCCCCGTGCGCTTGATTAGTACGACGAACGCCCACCGCCTGTGGACAACGCGACGCGGGGGCCGGGAGAGGCGGGCATTCTGGCAGTCGATCGGGGCGGCGGACGGGGCCGCGCCGACCGGCCGACGGGGGACGACCATGCATCCGATCGTGAAGCCCGCGCTGCGGCGCGGCTGGCGGGACCTGAGCACCGTGCAGTTCGGGGTGGCCCCCGCGCATGCCTTGGTGCTTGGTCCGATGGACACGGCGACGAGCAGCTTCCTGACCCTGCTCGACGGCACCCGCGGGCTGCCGCTCCTGCGCGAGGAGGCGCGGCGGATGGGGCTGCCCGAGGGGCACGTGGACAAGCTGATGGACGAGCTCTCGCGGGCCGGCCTGCTCGACGACTCGACGGGCGGCGGGCCCGCGGCCGATTCGCTGCGCGGGCGGAGCGACCTGATGGACCGGCTGCGGGCCGACCTCGCCTCGCTGTCGTTGCTCTCCCCCGAACCGGCCGGTGCGATCGCGAAGGTTGCTGCGCGGCGCGCGATGCGGGTCCGGGTGCAGGGCGCCGGGCGGGTGGGCGCCGTCGTGGCCTCGGTCCTCGCGGGCGCGGGCGTGGGCCGGGTGGACGTGCTGGACGGCGGACATGTGGAGCCGTGGGACGTCGCGCCGGGCGGGCTGCCGGCCGAGTCGATCGGGGAGCGCAGGGACACGACCGCGCGCCGGATCGTGCGACAGTCCGCACCCGGCCGCCCGCCGCGCAAGCCCTCGGAGCCGGAGGACGAAGCGGGTCTTTCCCTCCTGATCATCGCCCCGCGGGACGGCCTGGACGCGTACGCACCCGCCCCGGCCGCGGCCGACGACCTCCTCGCGTCGGGCATCCCTCATCTCTACGCCGGGGTGATCGAAGGGACGGGCGTGGTGGGCCCCTTGGTCCTGCCCGGGACGACCGCGTGCGCGGGCTGCCTCTTCCGTCAGCGCGCGGACCGCGATCCCACCTGGCCGCGGATGCTTGCCCAGTGGCGCTCCGGACACGCACGGCCCGCTCCCGCGTGCGACCTGGCCCTGTCGACCTCGGTCGCCGGGCTGGCCGCGGGGCATGCCCTCGCCTTTCTGGACGGGGCGACCTCGCCCTGCGCGGGGGCTCGTTGGGAGGCGTCCGTCCCCGGATTCGACTGGCGCTCACGCCCGGTTTGGCCGCATCCCTCGTGCCCATGCGGTGCAGGTGCGCCCGTTAAGGGGGATCAGGCCACCACCGCCACGGAGCCACACGCAACAATGGCCGGGTAACCGCCTGACAAGGCGTGGCTGTCTGGGACTTGGAGGGGCGCATGTCTGATCTTCCCCGGAAGGCGGTCACCCGTACCGCCAAACTGGCCGCGCTGCCGCTCGGCTTCGCGGGGCGCGCGACTTGGGGACTCGGCAAGCGGATTGGGGGCAAGTCGGCGGAGATCGTCGGGCGTGAGCTGCAGCAGCGCACGGCGGAGCAACTGTTCAAGGTCCTCGGTGAACTGAAGGGCGGTGCCATGAAGTTCGGGCAGGCGCTGTCCGTCTTCGAGTCGGCGCTGCCGGAGGAGGTCGCGGGTCCCTATCGCGCGGCGCTGACGAAGCTGCAGGAAGCGGCCCCGCCGATGCCGACCAGGACCGTGCACTCGGTGCTCGATGAGCGCCTCGGCGAGGACTGGCGCGATCTTTTCCTGGAGTTCGAGGACAAGCCCGCGGCGGCTGCGTCGATCGGCCAGGTGCACCGGGCCGTCTGGGCGGACGGCCGCGAGGTCGCGGTCAAGGTCCAGTACCCGGGAGCGGGCGAGGCACTGCTGTCCGACCTGAACCAACTCAGCCGGTTCGCCCGCCTCCTGGGGCCACTGATTCCGGGGATGGACATCAAGCCGCTGATAGCGGAGCTCCGCGACCGCGTCTCGGAAGAGCTCGACTACGCCTTGGAGGCACAGGCCCAGCAGGCGCATGCCGAGGAGTTCGCGGACGACCCGGACGTGGTGGTGCCCGAGGTGGTGCACCAGAGCGATCAGGTCCTGGTCACCGAGTGGATCGACGGGACCCCCCTGTCGGAAGTGATCTCGGACGGTACGCAGGAACAGCGCGACCGGGCAGGCCAGCTGCTGGCCCGCTTCCTCTTCTCGGGTCCGGCGCGCACCGGACTGCTGCACGCCGACCCGCACCCCGGCAACTTCCGTCTGCTGCCCGACGAGAAGGACGGCTACCGCCTCGGCGTCCTCGACTTCGGCACGGTGGACCGGCTGCCCGGCGGGCTGCCCCCGACCATCGGGACGGCCCTGCGGATGACGCTGGACGGCGAGGCCGACGCGGTCTACGACATGCTCTGCGAGGAGGGCTTCGTCAAGGAGTCCGTCGATCTCGAGCCGGACGCGGTGCTCGACTATCTGCTGCCGATCATCGAACCCATGCTGGTGGACGAGTTCACGTTCACGCGTGGCTGGATGCGCAGCCAGGCGGCCCGGGTGGCCGATCCCCGCTCCCCCGCCTACCAGTTGGGCAAGCGCCTGAACCTTCCCCCGTCGTATCTGCTGATACACCGTGTGACGCTGAGCACGATCGGAGTGCTGTGCCAGATGGGCGCGACGGTGCGGATGCGGGACGAACTGGAGGCGTGGCTGCCCGGCTTCGTCGAGGAGCCCGAGGTGGAGGAGACCGAGGAGGAGACCGCGGAGGACTCGGCGGCCGAGGCCTGAGAGACGGGAGGCCTGAGAGACCAGGGGCCTGAGCCACGGAGGGGGTCGGCCCTCAGGCGCGGCTCACCACCAGGAGGAGTCGAGGCGTCCTTCGATGGCTCTGAGGTTCTCCCGCGCACAGGCCTCGCAGAAGTAGTGGCGGGTGCCGTTCTCCACGGAGCAGGTCCAGGTCGGTGGCGCGCCTTCGGCGACCGTGCCGCAGCGGGAGCACACGCGATCCTCTGGCTCCGCGGGCCGGGAATTCTGCTGGTCCACCCGGCGACCATATCGCCGCACCGGGAGGATCGGTGGGCACAACGCACCGCGGGGGCCGGTCCGTTCGGACCGGCCCCCGCAAGGATCTTTGGCTCTCGGGCATGTGCCCTTACTGCATGACGGCCATGGCCAGCGCGCGCCGGGCACGCAGCGAAGCGCGCTCCGCGCGGCGCTGCATGCGGCGGGCCGCCATCAGCCGCTCGGCCGGGCGGTGAGCCTCGGCCTCACGCATTCGTTCGTGCATATGCGCACGAGCCATGGCTTCGGGGATGAGTTGCATCTCACGGGTCCTGTTCTGGCGCGAGACGTGCGCGCCGGTGGTGGTGAAGTCTGGGGTCGCGGAGCCTGCGGGCTCGCTGGTGGCTGCCTTCATCGGGGCCTGCTTCTGGGGGTCGTGCGTCAGGGGACGGTCAATGGTTCCGGCGGTGCTCATGCGACGACCGGGTTCTTGCGCGGGCGACCACGCGGCCGCTTGCGGGCAACGACGACACCCTGGACGAACAGCTCGCCGCCCCAGACGCCCCACGGCTCACGCCGCTCCTTGGCGCCGGCGAGGCAGGCCTCCATGAGCGGGCAGGTCCGGCAGAGGGACTTGGCGTACTCGACGTCGGCCGGGGACTCCGCGAAGAAGACCTCCGGGTCGTAGGCACGGCAGGGAACGGGTACGCCGAGGTTCTCGATGGCGTCGTCGAGCGCGGTGAGCGCGGTGAGGGGAGTCAAGGTCGGGTCCTCCGTGGGTGCGGGCGGGGGGAGCGTCTGTGAAGGCGGTACGGACGGGGCGTGCGCTTCGAGTTGCACGGTGGTGTTTTCCTCGTCTGGTCGTGCCGGCCGGGGTCGGCCGGTTGGCGGCTGGTACCGGGTCTTGCTGTCGGCCCCTTCGCTCCGTTCTCCCTGTTCTGGGGAAAACAGAAGGGCCGCGGATCCCGGGTGGGGTTCCGCGGCCCTGAAGGCGCCGGTCTGATCGAGATCAGACTGGATCACTCCAGGGTTCGAGCCCACGGAAGGCCCACATCGTGTGGTGCTGCGTCGTCTGCTTCCGGAATCCGGCACCGGCTGCCGCAAAGGCATAGGCCTGGGCCTGCGCCTCCGCTACTGCTGCCTCCGGTGCCTTGGTCGGTCGCTCATTGCCCCCATTGGCCTCGCGGACGGGAAGACCGGCGAGAGGCAGGGAGACGGACATCGGACGGCTGGCGGGAATGCCGCCGGACAGACCGGTGCCCTGGTTCGAGAAGCCGAGCAGGCAGGAAGCGACGACCGAGCGATCGGTCATTTTGGCGGTGCTGATGAAGCTCTCGTTGATGCTGATCACTGGAATTCGCCTCCTCTCGGCGTCTAGGGGATCGGCCGGAACCGATCCTGCGGACTGTCAAGTACAGCACGGGACCAGGGCTTCTGAGAAGCCGCCGTTCCCGTGCTTAAGAACCTATGGGGATTGCTGGCGCATGCGCAAACTATTTTTTCGACGAGTTTGAATCATTCTTCCTCGGCGCCCCTTACACGCTCCTGACCTGCACAAATAGCGAGGACCTCCGCGCCGAAGCGATGAAACTTACGGACGCCGACCCCGGGGATCCGTGCCAGCTCGCCCTCGTCGTCGGGCACGGCCTCCGCGATGGCGATCAAGGTTTTGTCCGTGAACACGCAGTACGCGGGCTGTCCCAACTGCCTCGCCTGGCCGGATCGCCACTCCCGCAACCGTTCGTAGAGCCCTTCGTCCATGTCGGACGGGCAGTCCTCACAGCGCATGAGCTTCATCTCGCCCGCATCGGTCAGGGTGCGGCCACAGACCCGGCAGCGGGCCGGGGTGCGGTTCTTCCGCTGGCGGCGGCCTGCCGCGCTCCCCACGCCCTCTCCACCGCCGCTGCCGCGCTCGACGCCGCCGGTGCCGCCGCCCGCGGCGCGGGCCGCCGAACCCGCTCCTGAGCCAGGACGAAGGCCGTCCAGGAAGCGGGTGGGCCGACGGCCCGGACGGCCTCCCGGCGAGCGCGAGAGGGCCCAGGAGAGGGAGAGGTGGGCGCGGGCGCGGGTCACGCCCACGTAGAGGAGACGGCGCTCCTCCTCGATCTGCTCGTCCGTCTTGGCGTAGGTGATCGGCATCATGCCCTCGGCAAGGCCGACGAGGAACACGGCATCCCACTCCAGGCCCTTGGCCGCGTGCAGCGAGGCCAGCGTGACGCCTTCGACGGTGGGGGCGTGCTGGGCGTTCGCCCGCTCGTCCAGTTCGGCCACGAGGTCGGCCAGGGTCGCCTCCGGCTTGGCCCGCGCGAAGTCCTCCGCGAGCCGCACCAGGGCGGCCAGGGACTCCCAGCGGTCGCGAACCGCGCCGGAGCCCGCGGGAGGCTCGGTCGTCCAGCCCTTGGTGGAGAGGACGGCCCGGACCTGGGAGGGCAGGTCGACCACGTCGTCGAGCAGGGAGTCGTTGCCCCCGAAGCGTGCCGCGCCGCGCAGGGCCGCGCCCGCCTCGCGCACCTCGGTGCGCTCGAAGAACCGCTCGGCGCCGCGGAGCTGGTAGGGCACTCCGGCGTCGGCGAGTGCCTGTTCGTAGATCTCAGACTGGGAGTTCGTGCGGAAGAGGACCGCGATCTCGCTGGCCGGGACGCCGTCCGCGAGGAGGGCGCGGATGCGGCGGGCGGCGCCTTCCGCCTCGGCCGGCTCGTCCGCGTACTCGGTGTAGACCGGCTCGGCTCCGGGCTCGCGCTGGGAGATCAGCTCGAGGCGGTGGTCGGCGGCACGGCCTCGGGCCTGGGAGAGCAGGCCGTTGGCGAGGTGGACGACCTGGGGGGTCGAGCGGTAGTCACGGACGAGTTTGACGACCGTCGCCCCCGGGTGTCGGGTGCGGAAGTTCAGCAGGTGGTCGGGGGTCGCGCCGGTGAAGGAGTAGATCGTCTGGCTGGCGTCGCCGACGACGCAGAGGCTGTCGCGGTCGCCGAGCCACAGCTCCAGGAGGCGCTGCTGGAGGGGGCTCACGTCCTGGTACTCGTCCACGACGAAGTGCTGGTACTGGGCGCGGACCTGCTCGGCGATGTCGTGCCGGTCCTGGAGGATGCCGACGGCGAGCAGCAGGACGTCCTCGAAGTCGATGACGGCTCGGTCGCGCTTGAGGTCCTCGTACGCGGCGTAGAGCTGGGCGATCTCGGCGGGGTCGCGCGGGACGTCGCGGCCGGACTTGGCGGCGGCCGCCGCATAGTCCGCGGGGACCGTCTGGGTGACCTTGGACCACTCGATCTCGCTGGTCAGGTCCCGCAGCTCATTGCGGTCGAGGCGGATGCGGCAGGCGGCGGCCGCGTCCGCGACGAGCTTGATCTTGCGGTCGACGATGCGGGGCAGGGGCCCGCCGACCGCCTTCGGCCAGAAGAACTGGAGCTGGCGCAGGGCCGCGGAGTGGAAGGTGCGGGCCTGGACGCCGGAGGCGCCGAGCTGGCGCAGCCGGCCGCGCATCTCGCCCGCGGCGCGGTTGGTGAACGTGACGGCGAGGACGCTGGCGGGCTGGAGGATCCCGGCGCGCACCCCATAGGCGATCCGGTGCGTGATCGCCCGTGTCTTGCCCGTGCCGGCACCCGCGAGGACGCACACCGGCCCGTGCAGGGCGGTGGCCACCTCGCGCTGCTCCGGGTCGAGCCCGGCGAGCACCGCGTCGGCAGAGTCCGGGACCTGCGGGAAGAGGGTGGAGTGCGTTGCTGATGTCACCCCGCCATGCTGCCAGGTCGCCGGGGGCTGATGAGTCGGTTGTCCACAGGGAGGCGAAGCCGGTCGTACAAATGCGGGAATGGTGGCCGGGTCGCGTACGTTCGATTCATTGCGATGACGCACCCCGAGCAACGAAGGAGCACAGAGGACATGCCGGGCACTGTGACGATGTACAGCACCACGTGGTGCGGCTACTGCCGCCGCCTCAAGGGCCAGATGGACCGCGAGGGCATCACGTACACCGAGATCAACATCGAGCAGGACCCGGACTCGGCGGCCTTCGTCGAGAAGGCGAACGGCGGAAACCAGACGGTCCCCACCGTTCTCTTCCCGGACGGGTCCACGCTCACGAACCCCTCGCTGGCACAGGTCAAGCAGAAGCTGACCGTCTGAGCGACGAGCCCGCGCGCGAGCGCGGGGCTCAGCCCACGGACCCCGGCTTCGGCAGGGGCTTTCCGTACCAGAGCTCGATCAGCCGGGCCGCAATCGAGATTCCGTAGGGAGGCAGGACCTCTCCGGACTCGAATGCGGCCCGCAGGTCTTCCCGGGAGAACCAGCGGGCCTCCTCGATCTCCTCGCCGTCGACGTTGATCTCCGAAGAGGTGGCGTCGGCCATGAAGCCCAGCATCAGGCTGGAGGGGAACGGCCAGGGCTGGCTCGCGACGTACGAAACCTCGCCGACCGTGACGCCCGCCTCCTCGAAGACCTCGCGCCGCACCGACTGCTCGATGGACTCCCCCGGCTCGACGAAGCCCGCGAGGGTGGAGAAGCGGCCCTCGGGCCAGTGCACCTGGCGGCCGAGGAGGAGACGGTCCTCGCTGTCCCTGACCGCCATGATCACGGCCGGGTCGGTACGCGGGTAGTGCTCGGCGCCGCACGCCTGGCAGCGGCGGATGTGGCCCGCCGCCGCGATGACCGTCCGCTCGCCGCAGCGCGAGCAGAAGCGGTGCAGGCGCTGCCAGTTCTCCAGGGCGACGGCGTGCACCATCAGGCCCGCGTCGCGCGGGGAGAGCAGGAGTCCCGCCTCGCGCAGTCCCGCGGGGCGCGCCGACTGGTCCATGCGGCCCGGCAGGGTGTCCTTCTGGAGCGCGAAGTAGCTGACGCCGTCGTCGTCCCTGCCGAGGAAGTAGCGGTGCTCCTCGGTGAGCGGCGCTTCGAAGGAGGGGGTCATCACCAGTTCGGTGCGGCCCTCGGGCGTCTCGTCGATGAGCACCTGGCCGCCGGAGACCACGAAGACCCGGGTGCTCGGGTGACTCCAGGCGGCGGCGAGCCACGCCTCGTCCATGCGGTGGTGGGCCGCTCGGTCGATGCCGCTCGGCGCGGTCAGCGAGACGGGACGGTCTGCGGTGTGGTCGGTCCAGGTGGTCACAGGTGCTTCCAACTCCCCCGATGGAATGGGTGGTTCAGCAGGGCGTGCGGCAGGACGTGCCCGGCGGCCGGGCGGCTCTCAGTGTGCATCGCGCCAGTTCTCGGCGAGGTCGCCCCACAGGTATGCGGTCGTCTCGACGCCCTTGAGCAGCAGATCGATCTCGACCTTCTCGTTCGGCGCGTGCCAGCCGTCGGACGGGACGGAGATGCCCAGGAAGAGCACGGGCGCGGCGAGGACGTCCTGGAGGTCGGCGGCGGGACCCGAGCCGCCCTCGCGCGTGAAGCGGATCTTCTGCTCGAAGGCGCGGCCCATGGCGCGCGCGACGGACTGCAGCGCCGGGTGGTCGAGCGGCGTCAGGCACGGGCGCGTGGCGGCGCTGAAGGTGACCGTGTGGCGGATCCCGGCCGGGACGCGGTCGGCGGCCCAGGCGCGCACGACCTTCTCGATGTGGTCGGGGTCCTGGCCCGCGACGAGCCGGAAGGACAGCTTCACCATGGCGGACGACGGGATGATCGTCTTGCTGCCCGCTCCCTGGTAGCCGCCGCCGATGCCGTTGACCTCGGCGGTGGGGCGGGCCCAGATGCGCTCCAGGGTGGTGTGCCCCGCCTCGCCGTGGGTGCCGTGCGACTTGGCCGTGCGCAGCCAGCGCTCCTCGTCGAAGGGCAGCTCCGCGAAGAGCTCGCGCTCGCGGTCGGTGAGTTCCGTGATGCCTTCGTAGAAGCCGGGGATCGCCACGCGTGCGTGCTCGTCGTGGAGTCCCGCGACGAGACGGGCGATCTCGGTGGCGGGGTTCGGCACGGCACCGCCGAAGGAGCCGGAGTGGATGTCCTGGTCGGGGCCGTGCAGTTCGATCTCGCACTCGGCGAGGCCGCGCATGCCCGTGCAGACGGTCGGGGTGTCCTCCGACCACATGCCGGTGTCCGAGACGATCACCGCGTCGGCGGCGATGCGGTCCTTGCGGGCCTCGATGAGCGCGCGGAAGTGCGGGGAGCCGGACTCCTCCTCGCCCTCGACGAGCAGCTTCAGGTTCACCGCGGGCGCGGTGCGGCCGGTGGCGGCGAGGTGGGCGCGGACGCCGAGGGTGTGGAAGAAGACCTGGCCCTTGTCGTCGGCCGCTCCGCGCGCGTGGAGGCGGTTTCCCTGGACGACGGGCTCGAAGGGCTCGGTGTGCCAGCCGTCCTCGCGGGCGGCGGGCTGGACGTCGTGGTGGCCGTAGACGAGGACGGTGGGGGCCTGCGGGTCGTCGGAGGGCCACTCGGCGAAGACGGCGGGCGCCCCGGGCGTCTCCCAGACCTCGGTGGTCGGGAAGCCGGTCTCCTTGAGGGCGGCGGCGAGCCAGTCCGCGCTGCGGCGCACGTCCCCGGCGTGGTCGGGCTGGGCCGACACGGACGGGATGCGCAGCCACTCGGCGAGGTCGTCGAGGAAGGCGGCACGGTGGTTCTCGATGTACGTGCGGACGGCGCTGTCCGGTGTCTCGCTCATGGTCACGAGCCTATCCGCCATCCGGGGTGGGCTCGTCCTGCGGTTCGCCTCCCGGCGCACCTGCCGGATCCTCGAGCAGGAGGCGTTCCAGCTCGGCACGGCCGGGGAGATTCCTGGGGCGGGCGGTCTCCCCGCTGCGCACGTAGAGGAAGGCGGCCTTCACCGACTCCGGAGGGACGCCTTGCTGCTCGGCCCAGGCGAGGCGGTAGACGGCAAGCTGCAGGGGGTCCGCGGTGTGGGTGCGGCTGGTCTTCCAGTCGACGATCTCGTACGTCGCGTCGGCGCCGTCGCCTTCCTTGTAGACGGCGTCGATGCGTCCCCTGACGACGCGGCCCGCGAGGACGAACTGGAAGGGGACCTCCACGCGGTAGGGCGAGCGGCGGGCGTACTCGGTGCGTTCGAAGGCTTCCTTGAGGGCCTCCAGGTCGCGCTCGTCGGCGATCTCGGCCTCGTCGGGGCCGCCGCCCGGCAGGTCCTCCGGGGCGAGCATCGGCAGCGGAAGCTCCTCGAAGCGGGACTCGATCCAGGCGTGGAAGCGGGTGCCGCGGCGCGCGGCGGGCTGTGGCGGGCGCGGCATGGGGCGGGCCAGCTCCTGCGCGAAGCCGTCGGGATCGGCGGCCAGGCGCATCAGCTCGGACGCGGTGAGCGACGACGGCACCTGGACGTCCCTGACGGTCTCGCGGGCGCGCAGGAGCTCTCCGGTGAGGGCGTCCAGGTCGCGGTCCCAGGAGGCCAGGGTGCGGGCCTCCTCCGGGGTGAGGCGGGCGGGCGGCTCCTGCGGACGAGGGTCCGGGGTGCGGTCGGCGGGGTGCGGGCGGGCGTCGGGGGCGGGCGCGGGCAGCGGCACGCGCGCGTGGGCACCCTCGCCGGTGGTGTCGGGGTGCGTGGATTCTGCTCCCGGGACGTCCGCGGGGTGCGGGACCGTCGGACGCTCCGTCGCCAGGGAGTCCCAGTCGGCCGGGGCGGGCTCGGGGAAGTCGGCGTCTGGGTAGAGGGCGTCTTCGTCGCTCTCTGCGTACGCGCCCTCTTCGTAGAACCCCTCCTCGTCGTCCGGAGGGGGCGGCCACTCCGGGTCGTCGGCCGGGGGCACGTCGTCGTACGCCGAGGGGTGGGTCTCCTCGTGGGAGCGGGCGGGCTCCGGTGCGCCCTCGCCCGTCAGGCGGTCCAGGTGGGCGAGGACCGTCTGTGCGGCGGCGCGGCGGCGGGCCAGGGATGCGTCGTCCAGCGGGAGCGGCCATGCCTGGTCGGCGGTCGCCTCGTGCAGCGCGGGGTTCTCCTCGTCCTCGGCCGGCTCGTCCGCCCAGGCCTCGATCTCGCCGTACCCCGCGGCGCAGTGGTCGTACAGGGCCTGGAGGAAGTCCGAGGGGCCGCGCGGCTTCTTCTGGGAGGGGCCCCACCAGTGGCCCGACCCCAGGAGCAGGGAGCGGGGGCGGGTGAACGTGACGTACCCGAGGCGGAGTTCCTCGGTGCGCTGATGGTCCTTCATGGCTTCGTGGAAGGCCCTCATGCCCTTGGCGTCCCACGCCTCGACGTCGGGCAGTGTGGCCGCGTCGCCGCGCAGCTCGTGCGGGACGACCTTGGCCTGGGCCGTCCACTTCTCGCGGCCCTGCGCGCTCGGGAAGGTGCCGCTGACCAGACCGGGCACGGCGACGACGTCCCACTCCAGGCCCTTGGACTTGTGGGCGGTGAGCACCTTGACGGTGTTCTCGCCGCCCGGCAGGGCGTTGTCGAGGCCCTTCTCGTACTGGGCGGCGGTGCGCAGGAAGCCGAGGAAGGCGAGCAGAGTGGCGCCGTTGTCGTTCGCGGCGAAGGAGGCGGCGACGTCCAGGAAGTTGGACAGGGTCTCGCGGCGGCGGGCCGCGAGGGCGCCCGGGGACGCGGAGAGCTCGACCTCAAGGCCGGTCACGGCGAGCACGCGGTGCAGCACGTCCATCAGCGGGTCGGACAGCGACCTGCGCAGCTCGCGCAGTTCGGTGGCGAGCCGGGCGAAGCGGACCCTGGCGTCCACGGAGAAGGGCAGCCCGTCGTCCCCTCCGGAGGCGTCGTCCGGGTCGAGGGGCGACTCCAGGAACGTGTCCAGCGCGTCCGCGAGCGATATCACCTCGGCCGGGTCGACCCCCTCGACGGCCGCGGCGAGACGCCGGTCGGGGTCGTCGGGCGCCGTGTGCCCCGGACGTACGAGAAGACGGGCACGACGGCCCAGGAGAGCGAGGTCACGGGCGCCGATGCGCCAGCGCGGGCCGGTCAGCAGCCGCACCAGGGAGGCGTTCGCCCCCGGGTCCTGGAGCACCTCGCAGACGGCGACGAGGTCGGCGACCTCCGGCAGGTGGAGGAGTCCGGAGAGGCCGACGACCTCCACGGGGATGTCGCGGGCGACGAGCGCGGCCTGGATCTCGGCGAAGTCCGTGGCCGTGCGGCACAGGACGGCGATCTCGCCGGGTGCCTTGCCGGTGCGGACGAGGTGGGCGATCGAGTCGCCGAGCCAGTCGATCTCCTCGGCGTGGGTGCGCAGCAGGGCGCAGCGCACCACGCCGTCGCGCTCGGCGCCGGGCGCGGGCCGCAGGGCCTCCACGCCCGCGTGCATGGCGCGCAGGGGCTCCGCGAGGCCATTGGCGAGATCCAGGAGGCGGCCGCCGCTGCGGCGGTTCTCGCTGAGCGCGTGACGGGTGGCGGGGCGGCCGTCGGCGTACGCGAAGTGCTCGGGGAAGTCGTCGAGGTTGGCCACGGAGGCGCCGCGCCAGCCGTAGATGGCCTGGCAGGGGTCGCCGACCGCGGTCACCGGGTGGCCGGTGCCGCCGCCGAACAGGCCGGACAGGAGGATGCGCTGGGCCACCGACGTGTCCTGGTACTCGTCCAGGAGCACGACGCGGAATTCCTCGCGCAGGATCTCGCCGACCTCGGCGCGGGTGCGGGCGAGCGTGGCTGACAGGGCGATCTGGTCGCCGAAGTCGAGGAGGTCGCGGGAGCGCTTGAGCGCGCGGTAGTGGCCCACGAGATCGGCCAGTTCGAGGCGGGCCGCGGCCGTCTCGGGGACCTTGCGCAGATCGGCGTTGCTGAGCTTCGCGCCGTCCAGGGCGCGCAGCAGCTCGGTGTCGTACGCGCGGAGCCTGTCGGGCCGCACCAGGTGCTCGGCGAGCTCGCTGTCGAGGGCGAGGAGGTCGCTGACGAGGTCGGGGAAGGACCGGGTCAGCGCGGGATAGGGTCCCGGCGCCTCGCGCAGCACGCGCGCGGCGAGCTGGAAGCGGGTGGCGTCGGCGAGGAGGCAGGAGGTCGGCTCCAGGCCGATGCGCAGGCCGTGGTCGGTCAGGAGACGGCCCGCGAAGGCGTGGTACGTGGAGATGACCGGCTCGCCCGGAGGGTTGTCCGGGTCGACGGCCTCGGGGTCGGTGACGCCGGCCTTGATCAGCGCCTGGCGCACACGCTCGGCGAGTTCGCCCGCCGCCTTGTTCGTGAACGTCAGGCCGAGGACCTGCTCGGGGGCGACCTGGCCGGTACCGACGAGCCACACCACGCGGGCCGCCATCACCGTCGTCTTGCCCGACCCCGCTCCGGCCACGATCACCTGCGGCGCGGGCGGCGCGGTGATGCAGGCCGTCTGCTCCGGGGTGAACGGGATGCCGAGGAGCTCCTTGAGCTGCTCGGGATCGGTGAGGCGAGGTGACACGTGAGAGAGGCTAGCGGTGGCCACCGACAACCGGGGCGGACCCGGAAGCCGGCGGCCACCGCCGCTTCATGGGGTGCGCGGGGTCAGGAACCGGCGGCGAGCTTCTCCGGGTCGACGACCTCGCTGGCCGGCGGCGCCTTCACGTCAACGGGCTTGCCGTAGTCGCTGAAGGTCACGGTGCCGGGGCCGTCACTGCCCTTGTTCACGACCTTCAGGAAGTACGGCTTGCCCTCCATCGCGACGTAGAAGGTGGTGGTCTCGCCGCCCTTCTTGCGGGTCAGGACGGCCGCCTTCGCGCCGCCGACCTCGGCGTCGTCCTCGCGCTTCAGCTTCTTGAGGTTCTTGTTGCTGAACATGTCGTCCGGGTTGCAGACAGCCTTGCTGCCCTTGTTGGGCCGCTTCACCCAGCGGCCCTTGAGGAGTTCGGCCGTCGCGCCGCCGCCGGAGGCCTCCCAGAACTTGTCGTCGCCCTTCGAGTACGTGAACTTCCCGGAGGACAGGAACTCGGCCTTGCCCTTCTTGGCCGAACCCATCGTGCCCTTGCAGTCACCGGACTCGGCGACGACGAACTCGATGTTGCTCGTCTCGCCGTTCTGCTTCATCTGGCCCTTCATCGTGAAGGAACCGGCGTCCTTGGAGGCCTTGGAAGCCTTCTCCGCGATCTTGTCGGCGCTCATCCCGTCGAAGGGGTCCTTGTCGCCGCTGTCGCTGCTGCAGCCGGTGACGCCGATGACGGCGGCGGCACAGACGACGGCCACTGCCAGGAGCTTCCGGTTGGCTGCCATATACGCGCATCTCCTCAAAAAGGTGCACCACCCGCCGGTGCACAGCATGTCTTTACGGAGACTTTAGATTGCTTCGGAGGGTGCTATGCCACCCGAGTGACAAGACGTGACAATCGACACGGGCGGGGGCGCGAGGGGTCACTCCACGACATGGCGTCCCTCCGGACGCGCGCTGCACGAGGCGCGGAAGGCGCAGTGCGTGCAGTGCTGGCCCGCGGTCGGCGTGAAGCGCTCGTCGAGGACCTTGCCCGCGGCCGTCGCGAGGAGATCGCCGACCCACTCCCCGGAGAGGGGCTCCTGGGCCTGCACCTTGGGCAGGGCGTCGCCGCCGTTCTTCTTGGCGGCCCCCTGACGCAGCTGCACCAGTTCCGCGCCGCCCGGTTCGGGACGTACGCCTCCGAAGAGCTCGTCCGCGGCGCCTTCGCGGACCGCCAGCTGATAGACGGCCAGCTGCGGGTGGCGGGCCACCTCGGCGGCGGTCGGGGACTGCTTGCCGGTCTTGAAGTCGACTACGTAGGCACGGTTTTCCGCATCCTGTTCGACGCGGTCCATGGAGCCTCGTACGCGTACTTCGTAGGGACCCGCTTCCAGCGTCACGTCGAAGCCGTGCTCGCTGGCGACCGGGGTGCGGCTCGCGCGGTCCATCACATGCCACTGGAGGAAGCGTTCGAGCGCCACGCGCGCGTGCTCCTTCTCCTGGGCCGACTTCCAGGGGGCGTCGAAGGCCAGCGCGTCCCACACCGAGTCCAGACGCTCCATGAGGACGGCGAGGTCGGCGGGGGTGCGTCCGGAGGCGACCTCGTCGGCCAGGACGTGCACCACGTTGCCGAACCCCTGGGCGGCCGTCGCGGGGGCGTCGGCCTTCACCTCGCGGCCCAGGAACCACTGCAGGGCGCAGGTGTTGGCGAGTTGGTCGAGGGCGCTTCCGGAGAGCACGACGGGCTTGTCGCGGTCCCTCAGGGGAACCTCGCTCGCCGTCGGCTCGTACATGCCCCACCAGCGGTAGGGGTGCGCGGACGGCACGAGGGGGCGGCCGTCGGTGTCGCTGAGCGCGGCGAGGCGGGCCAGGCGCTGGGCCGCGGCCTCGCGCAGGGTGTCGGAGACGCGCGGATCGACGGTGGTGGCCCGCAGTTCGGCGACGAGCGCGGCGACGGACAGCGGGCGGCGCGGGCGGCCCGTGATGTCCTTGGGCTCGACGCCGAGTTCCGTGAGGAAGCGGGAGGGCTGGTCGCCGTCGTCCGCGGGGGCCTTCACCGCGGTCACGACGAGACGTTCACGCGCGCGCGTGGCGGCGACGTAGAACAAGCGGCGCTCTTCGGAGAGGAGCGCTCCGGGGGTGAGCGGTTCGGCGAGTCCGTCGCGGCCGATACGGTCGGCCTCCAGGAGCGAGCCGCGGCGCCGCAGGTCGGGCCAGAGGCCTTCCTGGACGCCCGCGACCACGACGAGGCGCCACTCCAGGCCCTTGGAGCGGTGCGCCGTCATCAGACGGACGGCGTCGGGGCGTGCCGCCCTGCGCGTGAGCGTGTCCGCGGCGATGTCCTGCGCCTCGGTCTCCTCGAGGAAGTTGAGGGCACCGCGGCCGCCCGTGCGCTCCTCCGCGCGGGCCGCGGTGGCGAACAGGGCGCACACCGCGTCGAGGTCGCGGTCGGCGTTGCGCCCGGCCGCGCCACCGCGCCGCGCGGTGCGTTCCAGGCGCTTGGGCCAGGGCGTGCCGTCCCACAGCTCCCACAGCGCCTCCTCCGCGGTGCCGCCGCCCGCGAGGCGCTCGCGGGCCTTGCGCAGCAGCGCGCCGAGCCGCTGGGCGCCTCGGGCGTACGTGGGGTCGTGGGCAACGAGGCGCTCCGGCTCGGCGAGGGCGCGGGCCAGCAACTCGTCCGAGGGCGGCGGCAGATGGTTGCCCGCCGCGCGCTCCTCCTCGCGCAGGGCACGCCCGAGCCGCCGCAGGTCGGCGGCGTCCATCCCGGCCAGGGGCGAGGTGAGGAGGGTGAGGGCGGTCTCGGTGTCGAGCCAGGCGGGGGCGGTCCTGGGGGTGGTGGAGGCGGTGGGTTCGCCGTGGAGGGTGGGTTCGCCGTGGGGGCCGGGTTCGCCGTGGAGGCCGGGTTCGCCGTGGAGGCCGGGTTCGTCGGCTGTGGCTTCTTCGGGGGCGTCGGCTTCGGAGACAACAGTTTCCGCAGTGCCCCCCTCAGGAGCACCGCGGCCAGAGCCACCGACGCGGGCCGCGGCCTCAGAATCCCCCGTCTCAGGACCACCCGCCTCAGGACCACCCGCCTCCGAAACCACCGCCATCGCCACGACCCGCAGCGCCGTCAGCAACGGCGTCACCGCGGGCTCGTGCCGCAGGGCGATGTCGTCGCCGTCGATCTCCAGGGGGACGCCCGCCGCGCTGAGGCTGCGGCGGACCGCGGGGATCGTACGGGCGCCCGCGCGGACCAGCACCGCCATGTCGCCCCAGGGGACGCCGTCCTCCAGGTGTGCGCGGCGCAGGATGTCCGCGATGTTGTCGAGCTCCGTGCCTGCCGTCGGGTACGTGTACACCTCGACCCGGCCGCCGTCCCTGACCGGCGTCAGCTCGCGGTGGGCCCGCACCTTCTCCGCGGGCAGCCTGGTCAGCGGCATGCGCCGGGTGAGGAGCCGGGTGGCGGCGAGGAGCTGCGCGCCCGACCTGCGGGACGTCGTCAGGACCTCGACCGGCGCCGGGGTGCCGTCCGCGCGCGGGAAGTCGTGCGGGAACTCCAGGATGCCGTTCACGTCGGCGCCCCGGAAGGTGTAGATCGACTGGTCGGGGTCTCCGAAGGCGACAAGAGTCCGCCCTCCGCCCGCGAGCGCGTGCAGCAGCCTCACCTGCGCCGGGTCGGTGTCCTGGTACTCGTCCACGAAGACGGTGTCGTACTGCCCTCCGAGCTCCCGCGCCACCTCGGGGCGGCGGGCGAGCAGCACCGCGCGGTGCACCAGTTCCGCGTAGTCGAGGACTCCTTGGAGGTCGAGTACGTCCAGGTACTCGGCAAGGAAGGCCGCGGCCGCGCCCCAGTCGGGCCGGCCGCTGCGGCGGGCGAAGGCCTTGAGGGCGTCCGGGCCGAGGCCCAGCTCGCGGCTGCGGGCGAGCACCGCGCGCACCTCGTCGGCGAAGCCGCGGGTGGTGAGGCAGGCGCGCAGTTCGTCCGGCCAGCGGACGTGGCCGCGACCCTCCTGCGCGAGGTCGATCTGGCCCGCGAGCAGCTCACGTACCGCCACGTCCTGTTCGGGTCCTGACAGCAGCCGCAGGGGCTCCACGAACAGGTCGGCGTCCTGGTGGGCGCGGACGAGGGCGTAGCAGAAGGAGTGGAAGGTGGTGGCCTGCGGCGCGCGCGCCGCCCCTATGCGCAGCGCCATGCGGTCGCGCAGTTCCACCGCGGCCTTGCGGCTGAAGGTCAGCACGAGGATCCGCGCGGGGTCACCGCCCTGGGCGACACGCGCGGCGACGGCCTCCACAAGGGTGGTGGTCTTGCCCGTGCCGGGACCCGCGAGGACCAGCAGCGGTCCTCCCTTGTGGTCAACCACCGCGCGCTGACCTGCGTCCAAGCGAGGGGGATCCGACAGATCCCGCGGGGTACGCACCAGTCGGTAGGCACCCGGTGTCGCCTGTCGTACCTGGTGGTGCGACGGGTGCCGGAGGTGCCGGGCGGAAGAAGGGGAGCTCACGTGGGTCGCCGGTCCTGGTGGGTCTGCTGGTCGAAACGCGGCTGCGCGGTGGCCGCGGGGTGAGGGGGATGCGTGCTGTCGACGCTACGCCAGTGGGCGTGGAGGACGCGTGGCTTCCCCCGTACGGGCCACCGGTCCCCCGCCGGGCCGCCCGATGGCGGAAGCTGTCAGGTGTGAGCCTCCGGAGCCTGCGGGCGAGCGTCACCCGCGGCGTCGCCTTCCGCGCCGCCGTCAGCCGGTGCGCCACCGACAGCCGGTGCGCCGCCGTCCACCAGTGCGCCGCCGTCCCACCGCGCCCGCCGCATGTCGAGCTTCGGCACATGCCCCTGGGCGGCGCGCGAGGCCTGACGCAGCGGAGTGCCCTCCTCGCGGTAGCGCTCCAGGGCCCGCAGTTCGTGGCCCGGCAGCAGCACGCCGTCCGAGCGCACGACACGCCACCACGGAACCCCTCCTCCGTAGAGGGCCATGACGCGTCCGACCTGCCGCGGGCCGCCCTCCTCCAGCCACTCGGCGACGTCTCCGTACGTCATCACTCGACCCGGGGGGATCAGTTCCGCGACGTCGAGGACCCGTTCCGCGTACTCCGGCAGCGGCTGCGCGGCGGCGTCGGGCGGGACCTGTCCCATGCGGCTCTCCTGTCGGCTCTCCTGTCGGCACTCCTCGCTCATCCGGTCCATCCTGCCGCACCCCACCGACACCGTGACCGGCCTGGCACAGAGGGTGCCTCGGGGCGGGCGGCACGGCGCAAAGTGTCGTTTCGTGACCACTTCGCATCCTTGCGTTGCCCCCTGCTGCCCCCCTCTGCGAGCAGGACATGCCACCATCGTGCGGGCGGTGACTGGTGATACGAGATCAAGAAGAGACGACGGAGAGACAGGGCGTGCATCCCGATGAGAAGGCGGGCACCTCTGCGTCCGAGTCACACCTGGACACCGGTGAGCACGCCCTGAAGACCGAGAAGGCCGGCGAGAAGACCGGCAAGAAGGCCGGCGGGACCGACCGGCGTGGCAAGGCCGACCAGAGCGGCGAAGCCGTCGCGAAGGGCCCCGGCGACCGCGTCGAGGGCGACGCGGCGCACACGGACCGCGTCGAGCGCGACGAACCGCTGCTCGCCGCGCGCGTGCACCGTCCCTCCGATCTCATGCGGCTGCTCGTCGGCATCCTCGCCATCGCCGTGCTCCTCGCCATCGCCGCGTTCGCGCACGGCACGACGTCCGGGCTCGAACAGGACATCGACAAGGGCACGGAGCAGGCGCCGGACCTGCTGATCAAGGTGGCGGGCCTGGTCGCCAGCATCGGGGTCCTGCTCGTCCCCGTGGCGTTCGCGATCGAACGGCTGATCAAGCGGGACGGGCTGCGCATCGCCGACGGCGTCCTGGCCGCCGTCCTCGCGCACGGCGTGACGCTGGCCACCGATCTGTGGGTCGCGAAGGCCGCCCCCGGCTCCATCCAGGACGCGCTCACCAAGCCGAACCCGGCCGACCTGCACGCGTTCACCGATCCGGTGCACGGCTATCTGGCGCCCGTCATCGCGTACATGACCGCCGTCGGCATGTCCCGCAGACCGCGCTGGCGCCTGGTGCTGTTCGTGGTGCTGCTGCTCGACGCGTTCACCATGCTCGTCACCGGCTACACGACGCCGTTCTCGATCATCCTGACGGTGCTCATCGGCTGGGCCGTGGCGTACGGAACGCTCTACGCGGTCGGCTCACCGAACGTGCGGCCCACCGGGCAGACGCTCCTCGTGGGCCTGCGGCACGTCGGCTTCCACCCCGTGAGCGCCTCCCGCGAGGAGTCCCCGGACAGCGAGCACGGCGACCGCGGGCGCCGGTATTTCGTCACCCTGGAGGACGGCCCGCCCCTCGACGTCACGGTCATCGACCGCGAACAGCAGGCGCAGGGCTTCTTCTACCGCGTCTGGCGCAGGCTGACCCTGCGCGGCATCACCCAGCGGCGCAGCCTGCAGTCGCTGCGGCAAGCCCTGGAGCAGGAGGCCCTGCTCGCGTACGCGGCCATCGCGGCCGGGGCGAACGCGCCCAAGCTGATCGCCACCTCCGAGCTCGGCCCCGACGCCGTGATGCTCGTCTACGAACACATGGGCGGCCGCTCCCTGGACTCGCTGCCGGACGAGGCCATCACCGACGAGTTGCTGTGCGAGACCTGGCGGCAGGTACAGGCCCTGCAGTCACGGCGCATCGCGCACCGCAGGCTCGCGGGCGACGCGATTCTGGTGGATCGTTCCGGCACCGTGATCCTCACGGATCTGCGCGGCGGCGAGATCGCCGCGGGCGACCTGGTCCTGCGCATGGACATCGCCCAGCTCCTGACCGCCCTCGGCCTGCGGGTGGGCGCCGAGCGCGCGGTCGCGTCGGCCGTCGAGGTCCTCGGCCCCGACGCGGTGGCCGACTGTCTGCCGCTGCTCCAGCCCATCGCCCTGACCCGCTCCACCCGCGGCACGCTGCGCAAGCTGGCCCGCGAACGCTCCCAGCGCGAGCGCGAGGCGGTCCTGGAGGCCTCCCGCAGGTCCAAGCAGGCCCGCAACGAGGAGGCGTCCGCCGTCGCCGCCTCCGCGCCTCCCGAGGGCGAGCGCGTGGACGTACGCGTCGACTCGCGCGCGGGCAAGCAGGCCCAGAAGCAGGAGAAGCAGGCGGCCAAGCAGGAGCGGCAGGCCGAGAAGCAGGCCATAGACGACGCCCTGGAGCAGGCACGCGAGGAGGACCTGCTCACGCAGATCCGCCACCAGGTGCTGCTCATCCGCCCGACGGCGCCGGTCGAGCCGGCGCAGCTGGAGCGGATCAGGCCGCGCACGCTGATCAGTTTCATCGCCGGTGCCATCGGCGCGTACTTCCTGCTGTCGCAGCTCACACACGTCGAGTTCGGCACGCTCTTCCAAGAGGCCCAGTGGGGCTGGGTGGCCGCGGCCGTGGGGTTCTCCGCGCTGAGCTACTTCGCCGCCGCGATGAGCCTGCTCGGCTTCGTGCCGGAGCGGGTGCCGTTCCTGCGGACGGTGGCGGCGCAGGTCGCCGGGTCGTTCGTGAAGATCGTGGCGCCCGCCGCGGTCGGCGGTGTCGCGCTCAACACACGGTTCCTGCAGCGCTCCGGGGTGCGCTCCGGGCTCGCGGTGGCCAGTGTCGGCGCCTCGCAGCTCTTCGGGCTCGGCTCGCACATCCTGCTGCTGCTCGTCTTCGGCTATCTGACGGGGACGGAGAAGACGCCGTCGTTCACGCCGTCCCGCACGGTCATCGCGGGTCTGCTGTCGGTGGCGGTGCTCGTCCTCGTGGTGACCGCGATCCCGTTCCTGCGGAAATTCGTCGTCACGCGCGTGCGGTCGCTCTTCGCGGGTGTCGTGCCGCGCATGCTGGACGTGCTGCAGCGGCCGCAGAAGCTGCTCACCGGCATCGGCGGCATGCTGCTGCTCACCCTGATGTTCGTGCTCTGTCTGGACGCATCCGTACGGGCCTTCGGCAACGGCCAGCTGTCGTCGCTGAGCCTCGCGAGCGTCGCTGTGGTCTTCCTCGCGGGCAACGCGCTGGGGTCGGCAGCGCCGACACCCGGTGGTGTGGGCGCGGTCGAGGCGACCCTGACCTTCGGTCTGATCGCCGTCGGTGTGCCCAAGGACGTGGCGGCACCCGCGGTGCTGCTCTACCGGCTTCTGACGCTGTGGCTTCCGGTGCTTCCGGGGTGGCTGTTCTTCAACCACCTCACACGGAAGGGGCTGCTCTGAGAAGTGGCCTCTCCGTAGAGGCCGCTTTCCGGTGCGCCGCTCATCGGAAGAGCACGGTGCACCGCTCATCAGAACAGCAGCAGCACGGCCACCAGCAGCAGTGCCGCCCCGACGACCTCCACCGCGCCGACCACCGCCGCCTTCAGGCCCTTGCCCGGCAGCAGCGCCGCCCGCGCGAGGTAGGCCGCGAAGAGGACCGCGAGCCAGGGGCTGAGTGCGTACGCCGCGGGCACGGCGAGCGCGTGGTACGTCACCGACGCCCAGTAGTGGGACCGTGAGTCGCGCTCGCGGATCATCGTCTTCACGTACGGCACGGTGCCCGCGAAGAACAGCAGGCAGGCCAGTGCGGGGCGCCACCCGTCGGCGAGGTCGCCCCCGCCCACCCTCAGGGCGACCAGGAGCATGCCGCAGGCCGGGACCACCGCCGCCAGGCCGTTCACCAGGGCCCGCTCCCTGTTCCGCCACGCGTAGTACGTGTTGACGGCCACGAAGGGAGCGGCGCAGGCGGCGGCGAGCAGGAGCCAGGGGTACGCGAACAGCAGCGGCATCCCGCAGGCCGCGCAGACCGCCGCCGACACCAGGGCGGGGCGCACATGGCGCCGCGGGGCCTTCGGATTGCGGGACAGACGGCGAAGGCGGAGCCACTGCTGGGCGTGGAAGGCGGCGACGTACCCCGCCAACCACGCGACGAACAGCGGCAGATGGGCCCAGCGGGGCCCGGCTCCCGCGCCGCCGAGGAACACGCCGGCCGTGAAGGGCACCGCGAGCATCGCCCACGCGCCGTGCTGGTTCGGCAGCCAGGAGCGCAGCGCGCCCTTCTTCTTCCTGCCCATGCATTCAGCATGGCAGCACAGGGCCCGGAATATTCCGGAAAGAGGTCACCCCCTCACGGGACCTAAGTCCCCGGGGTCCCAACCTCCGCCAGGCTTAGGGTCGTTGCAGGAGCACGTGCCGTGCGCCTTTTCTTCGTGACGGCCGGGAGATGTGACGTTGCAGCAGAGGAAAGACATCGCTGAGACGCTCGTGAAGGCCGGGAGTTTCTTCACCCGGGCCGCCGAGACATCCGAGGACCTGCACCGTGTGCAGCGCATCGGAGGCCGCGATGGAGAGTCCTTCTACCGCGACCGGTGGAGCCACGACAAGGTCATCCATTCCACGCACGGCGTGAATTGCACGGGCTCGTGCCGCTGGAAGGTGTACGTCAAGGACGGCATCATCACGTGGGAGACGCAGGCCACCGACTATCCCTCGGTGGGACCCGAAAGGCCCGAATACGAACCCCGCGGCTGCCCGCGTGGAGCCTCTTTCTCCTGGTACACGTATTCGCCCACGCGCGTCCGTTATCCGCATGTGCGCGGCGCGCTCATCGAGATGTACCGCGAGGCGAAGTCACGGCTGAAGGACCCGGTCCTCGCCTGGGCCGACATCCAGGGCGACCCCGAACGCCGTCGGCGCTACCAGCGGGCGCGGGGCAAGGGCGGCCTGGTGCGGGCCAGTTGGGACGAGGCCGTCGAAATCGTGGCGGCCGCGCACGTGCACACCATCAAAGAGCACGGCCCCGACCGGGTCGCGGGCTTCTCCCCCATTCCCGCGATGTCGATGGCGTCGCACGCGGCGGGCGCGCGTTTCCACTCCCTCATCGGCGCCCCGATGCTCTCCTTCTACGACTGGTACGCGGACCTTCCGGTTGCCTCTCCGCAGGTTTTCGGCGACCAGACCGACGTACCGGAGTCGGGCGACTGGTGGGACGCCGCCTATTTGATGATGTGGGGCTCCAATGTGCCGGTGACACGCACACCGGACGCGCATTGGATGGCCGAGGCGCGTTATCGCGGGCAGAAAGTCGTCACCGTTTCCCCTGATTACGCGGACAACACCAAGTTCGCCGACGAGTGGATGCACCCGCACCCCGGGACGGACGGCGCGCTCGCCCTCGCGATGGGGCACGTCATTCTCCGGGAGTTCTTCGTCGAACGAAAGACGCCGTTCTTCCAGGATTACGTACGCCGCTACACGGATCTGCCTTTCCTGGTCACGCTCACCGAGACCGAAATGGGTCTCGTGCCGCACAAGTTCCTCACCGCGGCCGACCTCGGCGACGAGCGCGCCGAGAGTGAGAACGCGCAGTGGAAGACCGTCCTCATCGACGACGCGACGGGCGAGCCGACGGTCCCCAACGGCACGCTCGGCCACCGCTGGGGCACTTCGGAGAAGCCCGACTGGAACCTCGACCTCGGCGACACCATGCCCCGGCTCACCCTGTACGGCGAGGACACCGCGGAGATCGTCCTGCCGCGCTTCGAGGATTCCTCGCACGAGGGCGACGACAACGGTGTCGTACGCCGAGGAGTGCCCGTCCGGCGCGTCGGCGACCGGCTCGTCACCACCGTCCACGACCTGATGCTCGCCCAGTACGGCGTCCCGCGCGCGGGGCTGCCCGGCGAGTGGCCCACCTCCTACGAAGACGCCTCCCAGCCCGGCACCCCCGCCTGGCAGGAGACCCTGACCTCGGTGCCCGCGGCGCAAGCCACGCGCGTGGCGCGGGAGTTCGCGGAGACGGCCGAGGCCTCCGAGGGACGCTGCATGATCCTCATGGGCGCGGGCACCAACCACTGGTTCCACTCGGAGACCATTTACCGCGCGTTCCTGGCGCTGCTCACGCTCACCGGCTGCCAGGGACGCAACGGCGGCGGATGGGGTCACTACGTGGGCCAGGAGAAGTGCCGCCCGGTGACCGGCTGGGCGACGCTCGCGAGCGCGTCCGACTGGGGGCGCCCGCCCCGGCACATGATCGGCGCGGGCTGGTTCTACCTGCACACCGACCAGTGGCGCTACGACACGCTGCCCGCCGAGTCCCTCGCGTCCCCCTTGGGCGACGGGCGGTTCGAGGGGATGACGGGAGCCGACTGCCTGGCGGCGTCCGCGCGCATGGGCTGGATGCCGTCGTACCCGACCTTCGACCGCAACCCCCTGGACCTCGCGGACGCCGACGATCCTGTCGCGAGCGTTGTCGAGGAGCTCAGGGACGGCACGCTGGGCTTCGCCGGCGAGGACCCCGACGCGCCGCGGAACTGGCCGCGCGTGCTCAACGTATGGCGGGCGAACCTGCTCGGCTCGTCCTCCAAGGGCAACGAGTACTTCCTCAAGCACCTGCTCGGCACGCACTCCAACCTGCCCGACGACGGGCCGCGTTGTGCGCCGCGCGACGTGAAGTGGCACCCCGAGGACGTCGAGGGCAAGCTCGATCTGCTGCTCTGCCTCGACTTCCGGATGACGTCCACGACGCTGCTCTCCGACGTCGTCCTGCCGGCCGCCACCTGGTACGAGAAGCACGACCTGTCGTCCACCGACATGCATCCCTTCCTGCACGCGTTCACGCCCGCCGTGGACCCGCCCTGGCAGGCGCGCACCGATTACGACACGTTCCTCGCCCTCGCGCGGCGGTTCGGCGAGCTCGCGGGCGAGCACCTGGGCGTGCGCCGCGACCTGGTGGCCACCGCGCTCCAGCACGACACCCCCGGCGGCGAGATGGCCCAGCCGGGCGGCGTCGCGCTCGACTGGTCGAAGGGCGAGTGCGAGCCCGTCCCCGGGCGCACGATGTACAACCTCGCGGTCGTGGAGCGCGACTACGGAGCGGTCGGGGAGAAGTTCGCGGCGCTCGGCCCGCTGGTCGACGAGCTCGGGGTCACCACGAAGGCGGTCACGTTCGACGTCGACGAGGAGGTCGCGTACCTGAAGGAGAAGAACGGCACCGTGCGCGGCGGCGGCGTCGCCGACGGCAGGCCGCGCCTGGACACCGCCCAGCGGGCCTGTGAGGCGATCCTGTCGCTCTCCGGGACCTCCAACGGCCGCCTGGCCACCCAGGGCTTCGAGACGCTGGAGAAGCGGGTCGGCACGGAGCTCGCGCATCTGGCGGCCGAGGCCGAGGGCAAGCGGATCACGTTCGCGGACACCCAGGCGCGCCCGGTGCCCGTCATCACCTCTCCGGAGTGGTCGGGCAGCGAGTCCGGAGGGCGCAGGTACACCGCGTTCACCGTCAACACCGAGCATCTGAAGCCCTGGCACACGCTCACCGGGCGCCAGCACTTCTTCCTCGACCACGACTGGATCCACGAGGTCGGCGAGGCACTGCCCGTCTACAAGCCGCCGCTGAACATGCACCGCCTCTACGGAGAGCCCGAGTTGGGTTCCCGAACCGACGGGACGGACGGCAAGGAAGTGACCGTGCGGTTCCTGACCCCGCACAACAAGTGGGCCATCCACTCCCAGTACCAGGACAACCTCTACATGATGACGCTCGGCCGCGGCGGGCAGACCGTGTGGATGTCCCCGCAAGATGCCGACGCCATCGGGGTCGCGGACAACGACTGGATCGAGGCCGTCAACCGCAACGGCGTGATCACGGCCCGCGCGATCGTGTCCCACAAGATGCCGCCCGGCACGGTCTACATGAACCACGCCCAGGAGCGCACGGTCGGCGTGCCGAGGACGGAGAAGACGGGGCGGCGCGGCGGCATCCACAACTCGCTGACCCGGATCATGCTCAAGCCCACGCATCTGGTGGGCGGCTACGCCCAGTTGACCTGGGCCTTCAACTACCTGGGGCCGACCGGCAACCAGCGCGACGAGGTGACGGTCATCCGCCGCCGCAACCAGGAGGTCACCTACTGATGCGCGTGATGACCCAAGTAGCCATGGTCATGAACCTCGACAAGTGCATCGGCTGCCACACCTGTTCGGTCACCTGCAAGCAGGCGTGGACCAACCGCAAGGGCACCGAGTACGTCTGGTTCAACAACGTCGAGACGCTCCCCGGACAGGGCTATCCGCGCCGCTGGGAGGACCAGGAGCGGTGGAAGGGCGGCTGGGAGCGGACCAGGTCCGGACGGCTCCGGCTGAGGGCGGGAGGGCGCCTCAAGCGGCTCGGCCAGATCTTCGCCAATCCCGAACTTCCGGAGCTCACGGACTACTACCAGCCCTGGACGTACGAGTACCGAAACCTCACCGACGCACCCGCGGGCGACGACATGCCCGTCGCCAAGCCCGTCTCGCAGGTAACCGGCGAACCCATCGGCACCATCGAGTGGGGTCCCAACTGGGACGACAACCTCGGCGGCGCCCCGGAGCACGCCCCCAAGGACCCCCTCGTGGAGAAGGTCCGCGACGAGGTCGGCGAGAAGATCCGCTTCGAGTTCGAGCAGAGCTTCATGTTCTACCTGCCGCGGATCTGCGAGCACTGCCTCAACCCCGCGTGCGTCTCGTCGTGCCCCTCCGGAGCGATGTACAAGCGCGAGGAGGACGGCATCGTCCTCGTCGACCAGGACCAGTGCCGCGGCTGGCGGATGTGCGTGACCGGGTGCCCCTACAAGAAGGTCTACTTCAACCACTCCACGGGGAAGGCCGAGAAGTGCACCTTCTGCTTCCCGCGCGTGGAGGCCGGGTTGCCGACCATCTGCTCGGAGACCTGCGTGGGGCGCATGCGCTATCTCGGCGTGATGCTGTACGACGCCGACAAGGTCACCGAGGCCGCCTCCGTGGAGGACGAACACGACCTCTATCCGGCGCAGTTGGAGTGCTTCCTCGACCCCCATGACCCGGCGGTCGCCGCGGCGGCGCGCGCGTCCGGCATCACCGAGGAGTGGCTCGACGCGGCCCGCCGCTCCCCCGTCTTCGACCTGATCCGCACCTACCAGGTGGCTCTGCCGCTCCATCCGGAGTACCGCACGATGCCGATGGTCTGGTACGTGCCGCCGCTGTCCCCGGTCGTCGAGGCGGTCGCCGCCGCGGGCCGCGACGGGGAGGACGCGGGCAACCTCTTCGGAGCGATCGACGCCCTGCGGATACCGGTCGAGTACCTGGCCGAACTGCTCACCGCGGGAGACGTGTTCGCGGTCGACGCGGTGCTGCGCCGGATGGCCGCGATGCGGTCCTACATGCGGGGCATCAACCTCGGCAGGGGACCGGACGAGTCGATCGCTCGGGCCGTGGGCCTCACCGGCGACGAGCTGCAGGACATGTTCCGCCTCCTGGCGATCGCCAAGTACGAGGACAGGTACGTGATTCCGACCGCCGCGCGCGCGGACGCGGACGCCCTCTCCGCGAGCCACCCCCTGGACGCGGACGCCGGAGCCGACGGCTGTCCGGTCGGCTACGCCACGTACGACTCCAAGCCCCTCCTCAACATCGGCAGGAGGAAGAGCGCATGACTCCCGAAGCTGTCGTACGGCTGGTCGCCGGACGGCTCCTGCAGTACCCGGACGAGCGTCTGTACGCGGACCTGGAGAGCCTGCACGAGGCGACCGACCACCCGCTGCTGCGCGAATTCATCGCCCACGCGCGCGTGCAACGCCCTCTGGACCTCGCCGCGCACTACACGGACTGCTTCGACACCCGCAACCGCCGCTGCCTGTACCTGACCTGGTGGTCGGACGGCGACACCCGCAACCGCGGGCTCTCCCTGGTGCGCGTCAAGCAGGTGTACCGCGAGCACGGCCTGGAGTTCGCCTCCGAGGAGCTGCCCGACTTCCTGCCGGTGCTCCTGGAGTTCGCCGCGCGCGAAGAGGCCGCGGGCACCGCCCTGTTGGAGGAGCACCGGGCCGGGCTCGAACTGCTGCGGCTCGCCGTCACCGACGTGGGCACCCCCTACGCGCGCGTGCTCGAAGCGGTCTGCGGGACGCTCCCCGGGCCCTCTCCCCAGACACGGGCCGAGGCGAAGGCGCTCGCCCGCAGCGGGCCGACCCGGGAGAGCGTCGGGCTCGAACCCTTCGGCCCGGGGATCGAACCCTTCGGCACCCGGGTCGAACTCCCCTGGCCCACCGTCCCGGAAAGGACCCCGGCGTAATGGACCTCCTCCTATGGGGCGTCATGCCCTACGTCGCCGCCACCCTCCTGATCGCGGGCCTGGTCTGGCGGGCCAGGTACGACCGGTTCGGCTGGACCACGCACTCCTCGCAGCTGCAGGAGTCGCGTCTGCTGCGCGTCGGGTCGCCGCTCTTCCACTTCGGGATGGCGTTCGTGGTGCTCGGCCACGTCGTGGGACTGCTGATCCCGGACAGCTGGACCGACGCGGTCGGCGTCAGCGACCACACGTACCACCTGATGGCCGTCTCCACGGGCGCCGTCGCGGGCCTCGCGGCGGCCGCAGGCATCGGCATCCTCGTGTACCGGCGCCTGAAGGTGCCCGCCGTCCGCAAGGCCACGCTCCGCAGCGACCACGTGATGTACACGGTGCTGCTCGGCGCGATGCTGCTCGGCCTGGTCGCGACCGTGCTCAACTCCTCCGGAGCGGTCGACTACAACTACCGCGAGGGCATCTCCGTCTGGTTCCGCAGTCTGTTCACGCTCCAGCCCGACTACCACCTGATGGGCGCGGCGCCGCTCGCCTTCAAGCTGCACGTCGTCTTCGGCTTCGCGCTGTTCGCGCTGATCCCGTTCTCGCGGCTCGCGCACGTCGTCAGCGCGCCCTTCAAGTACCTCTTCAGGCCGTACGTGGTCTACCGGCGCAGGGACCCGAAGCAGCTCGCGAACAGGCCGCCGAAGCGGGGCTGGGAGCGGGTGTCGTGAGCCGCGTCGTGCGGCGCCCGAGGTACGACGTCGGCGAGCGCCCCTTCATCGTCATCTGGGAGGCCACGCGCGCGTGCCCGCTGGCCTGTCTGCACTGCAGGGCCGAGGCACAGCCCGAGCGGGCCCTCGGCGAACTGGACGGCGCGGACGCCCGCCGCCTCATGGACCAGATCGCGGCCTTCGGACGGCCGAGTCCCCTCTTCGTGATCACCGGAGGCGATCCCTTCCAGCGCCCCGACCTCACCGACCTCATCGCCTACGGCACCCGGCGCGGGCTGCGCGTCGCCGTCTCCCCCTCGGGAACCCCCACGCTGGACCGGGCGAACCTGACGGCGGTGCGCGACGCGGGCGCCGTCGCCCTCTCGCTGAGCGTCGACGGCTCCACGGCCGAGCGGCACGACGCGTTCCGTGGCGTGCCCGGCGTCTTCGACCGGACCGTCGACGGCTGGCGCACGGCACGCGAGCTCGGCCTGAAGGTGCAGGTCAACACCACCGTCACCCGCCACAGCCTGGAGGACCTCGCGGACATCGCGGCCCTGGTGCGGCGCGAGGGCGCGATGCTCTGGAGCGGCTTCGTGCTCGTGCCGACCGGCCGCGGCGAACAGCTCTCGGCGCTCACACCGGACGAGGTCGAGGACGTCCTGCACTTCCTGTACGACACCGGGGCGGTGCTCGCCACGAAGACCACGGAGGGCCATCACTTCCGCCGCGTCGCCCTGCAGAGGACCCTTCTGGAACGGCACGGCGAACAGCCCGAGTTGGGCCCCCTGTACGAACGGCTGACTGCACGCGCGCGTGCGCTCGGCCTGTGGGACGGGGAGCGGCGCGCGGTGCGCAGGCCGCCCATGGACGTCGGCTCGGGGCGCGGCTTCGTCTTCGTCTCGCACACCGGCGAGGTCCATCCCAGCGGCTTCCTGCCCCTGTCCGCGGGCAATGTGAAGCACCACCCTCTCGTCGACATCTACCGGGGCTCCGCGCTGTTCGCGACGTTGCGCGACCCCTCGCTGCTGAGCGGCGCGTGCGGGCGCTGCGAGTTCAACACCGTGTGCGGGGGCTCCCGTTCGCGCGCGTACGGGGCGACGGGACGGGTGCTCGCCGCCGACCCCTGGTGCGCGTACGAGCCCGGCAGCTTCCCGTACCAGGACGAGCTGCGGAAGTTGCTCACGGAGGCGGCGCCCCGCGCGACCCGTACAGAAACGGTCCCCACAGAAGCGGTCCCTACAGAAGCGGTCCCTACAGAAGCGATCCCCACAGAAGCCGCCTCCACAGAAAGAAGCACGGCATGACGCGTTCAGTGATCGTCGTCGGCGGCGGCATCAGCGGCCTGACCGCCGCCTGGCGGCTGCGCGGCGACGCGGAGGTGACCGTCCTGGAGGGCGCCCCCCGCATCGGCGGCAAGCTGCGCACCGGCACCCTCGCGGGCGTCCCCGTCGACGAGGGCGCCGAGTCGCTGATGGCGCTGCGCCCCGAGGCCGTGCGCCTCGCCCAGGACGTGGGCCTCGGGGACGACCTGTGCGACCCGGCCCCCGCGCCCACCACCCTGTGGTCGAACGGCGCGCTGCGCCCGCTGCCGCCGGGCCACGTCATGGGCATCCCCACCGACCCCGCCGCGCTCGCGGGCACCGGGCTGCTGTCCGAAGAGGGCATGGCCCGGCTGTGCCACGAGGAGACGCTGCCCGTCGAGCCGCGGGCCGAGGACGTGTCCGTGGCCGAGTACCTCGGCGGGCGGCTCGGTCAGGAGGCCGTGGACCGGCTCGTGGAGCCGCTGCTCGGCGGCGTCTACGCGGGCCGCCCCGACCGGCTCTCGCTGCGGGCCGCGCTGCCGCGCATGGCGGCGGTCGCCGAACGGGGCGAGCCGCTCCTCAAGGCGCTGCGGCAGATGCGTACGCCACAGGCGGCACCGCGGGCGAAGACCGCGAAGCCCACCCCTGCCCCCGTCACCGTCCCCGTCCAAGGCCTGCGCGGCGGCACCGGACGCCTCCCCCTCGCCGTCGCCGAGGCGAGCGGCGCCCGCGTACTCACCGGCACGCGCGCGCGTGAGCTGCAGCGCACCCCCGCCGGACGGTGGCGGGTGATCGCAGTGACCGGTGACGGCCCGCTGATCCTGGAGGCGGACGCGGTGGTCCTCGCCGTGCCCGCGTACGAGGCGGCGGAGCTGCTGCGCCCGCACGCTCCGCTCGTCGACGCCGACCTCGGGGCGATCCAGCACGCCAGCACCGCGGTGGTGACCCTGGCGTTCCCCCGTACGAAGACACCTCTTCACAAGGCACTCCCCCAGGGCAACGGCTTCCTGGTGCCCGCCGTCGAAGGGCACACCCTCAAGGCCGCCACGTTCCTCACCAACAAGTGGCACTGGCAGAGCGAGGCCGCGCCCGATCTCTTCCTGCTGCGCACCTCGATCGGCCGGGTCGCAGAGGAGCACCTGCTCGCCGTCCCCGACCGCCATCTGATCCGCACCTCGGTCAACGAACTGCACCACGCCGTGGGCTCCATCGGCGAGCCCGTCGCCGCCCGCGTCACCCGGTGGGAGCGGGGCCTTCCTCAGTACGGCGTCGGCCACCCCGAGCGGGTGACACGCGTGCGTGAGGCCGTCGACAAGCTGCCGGGGATCGCGCTGTGCGGTGCGGCGTACGAAGGTGTGGGCGTCGCCGCGTGCGTGGCGACGGGGACGGCCGCGGCCCGCCGGATCAGCGAGGGCTGAGGCCGGCCCGGCTCACCCACACGGCCCGCGCCCCGAGCGCGCCGTCAGGACCCCCCGCAGGATGGGCACATGCCCAAAAAGTCCCAGTCGCGCGCCACGGCCACGGCCGCGGCCGCCACCGCCGTCCTGCTCGCCTCCTCCCTCGCCGCGTGCGGCGGCAGCGACACCAAGGACACCGAAGACGCGGACCTGACGGCCCAGAAGCTGTCGTGGGAGGACTGTCCGGCGCCGTCCGCCGCCGAAGGAGGCGGTGACGCCCCCTCCCCGCTGCCCGGCGGCGCCGAGTGGCAGTGCGCCACCATGAAGGCGCCCCTGGACTGGTCGAAGCCCAAGGGCGACACGATCGACATCGCGCTCATCAAGGCGGCCGCGAGCGGTGACAAGGACAAGCGCATCGGCTCCCTCGTCTTCAACTTCGGCGGCCCCGGCGGCTCGGGCATCACCACGCTGCCCGCCTTCGGAGAGGACTACGCCAAGCTGCGCACCCGCTACGACCTGGTGAGCTTCGACCCGCGGGGCGTCGGCCGCAGCGCGGGCATCAAGTGCGAGGACGACGAACAGCTGGACGAGTACTTCCAGCAGGACTCCACGCCCGACGACGACGCCGAGAAGACGAAGCTCGTCGACAACGTGAAGGCCTTCAACGGCGCCTGCGAGAAGAACTCCGGCAAGACGCTGCCGCACGTCCGCACCACCGACGCGGCCCGCGACATGGACCTGATGCGCCAGGTCCTCGGCGACGACAAGCTGCACTACTTCGGCATCTCCTACGGCACCGAACTCGGCGGCGTCTACGCACACTTGTTCCCCAAGAAGGTGGGCCGGGCCGTCTTCGACGCGGTCGTCGACCCCACGCAGACCGCCGAACAGGGCTCCCTGGGCCAGGCCAAGGGCTTCCAGCGCGCGCTCGACAACTTCGCGAAGGACTGCACGTCCAAGGTGGAGGACTGCCCGGTCGGCGACTCGGAGCGGGACGTCAAGGACAGGATCGCGAAGCTGCTCAAGGACCTCGACGAGAAGCCGATCACCGGCCTCCCGCCCCGGAAGTTGACCCAGACCGCCGCCACCAACGGCATCGCGCAGTCCCTGTACTCCAAGGACTTCTGGCCGTACCTCACCCAGGGCCTCGAAGAGGCCTACGACGGCGACGGCAAGATCCTGATGCTGCTCTCCGACTCGATGAACGGGCGCAACGAGGACGGCGAGTACAGCAACATCCAGGCCGCCAACGTCTCCATCAACTGCGCGGACGACAAGGCGCGTTACACCACGCGCTACGTCGAGGAGAAGCTCCCCGAGTTCCGCGAGGTGTCGCCGCTGTTCGGCGACTATCTGGCGTGGGGCATGGTCGGCTGCACCGACTGGGCCGTCGAGGGCCAGGCCGACCACCCCGACGTCGGCGCCGATGGCGCGCCGCCGATCCTCGTCATCGGCAACACCGGCGACCCGGCCACGCCGTACGAGGGCGCGCGCAAGATGGCGCAGGCGCTCGGCAAGGGCGTCGGCGTCGAGCTGACGTACAAGGGCGAGGGGCACGGGGCGTACGACAGCAAGGACAAGTGCGTGCGGCGGAACGTCGACGACTACCTGCTGGAGGGGACGGTCCCGAAGGCGGGGACGGTCTGCGGCTGATCACGCCGCACGGGCCCACGGCCGACCACGCCGCACCGGCCCACGGCCGACCACGCCGCACGGGCCCGCGGCCGAGCACACCAAACCCGTCCGACCCGCCAAACCCGCCCAAGTCGCTGTCAGTGGTCCCGCCTACTATGGCCTGACTGTCTTCCAAGGGGGGAAGCGTCTCCATGCAGCGTTTCGTACGGTCCGCGGCCATGGCCGCCGCGGGAGTTCTGGTGGCGGGCCTCGCCGCAGGCTGCGGCGGCTCGTCCGACGACGGCGGGGAGGACGGCAAGGGCGGCAAGGACGGCGCCGGCAAGGGCCTCGCCTCCCAGAAGCTGGACTGGGGCCGCTGCAAGGCGTCCGAGGGGTCTCCCGCGCCGGGCGCCGACTGGCAGTGCTCGACGCTGAAGGTCCCGCTGGACCACACGAAGCCGGACGGCGAGACGATCGGCGTCGCCCTGATCCGCGCCAAGAGCACCGGCAAGGGCGACCGCATCGGCTCCCTCGTCTTCAACTTCGGCGGCCCCGGCGGCTCGGGCGTCTCCGGGCTCCCCTCCTTCGCCGACTCGTACGACAAGCTCCGCGAGCGGTACGACCTGGTGAGCTTCGACCCGCGCGGCGTCGCGGGCAGCGAGGGCGTGCGCTGCCGTGACGACAAGGCGACGCAGGCCGCCGAGCAGAAGGTCGACCTCACCCCGGACACCCCGGCCGAGGAGAAGGCGTACTTCGAGGACGCCGCGGACTTCGGCGCGGGCTGCGCGAAGGGCTCGAAGAAGCTCATCGGGCACATCTCGACGGTGGACGCCGCCCGCGACCTGGACCTCCTTCGCCAAGTCCTCGGCGACGACAAGCTGCACTACTTCGGCGTCTCGTACGGCACCGAACTCGGCGGCACGTACGCCCACTTGTTCCCGGGGCGCGTCGGCCGCCTCATGTTCGACGCGGTCGTCGACCCGAGCGCGGACTCGATCGGCCACGCGGAGAACCAGGCGCGGGGCTTCCAGCGCGCCCTCGACAACTACTTCAAGTCCCGCGGCCAGGACCCGGAGGAGGGCTCCGCGAAGGTTGCGAAGCTGCTGAAGCGCCTGGACGCCGAGCCGATGCGCGCCTCGGGCGAGAGGAAGCTGACCGAGTCCCTCGCGAGCACGGGCATCCTGGTCACGCTCTACAGCAAGCAGACCTGGCCGGTCCTCACCCGCGCCCTTGAGGACGCCGAGAAGGGCGACGGATCGTCGCTGCTCCAGCTCGCCGACGCCTACAACGAACGCGACCCCTCCGGGCGCTACAGCACACAGAGCCACTCGCAGCGGGCCATCTCCTGCCTGGACTCCAAGGGGCGGTCGACCCCGGAGGAGGCGAAGAAGCGCCTGGACCGGTTCCGTGAGATCTCGCCGGTCTTCGGCGGGTTCCTGGGCTGGGACACGGCCGGCTGGTGCCACGACTGGCCGGTGGCCGGGCAGCACGACTCCCCCGAGGTGAGCGCGCCGGGCGCCGCCCCGATCCTCGTCGTGGGCAACACGGGCGACCCCGCGACGCCGTACGAGGGCGCCCGCAGGATGGCGGACGAGCTCGGCAAGGACGTCGGCGTCCACGTGACCTGGAAGGGCGAGGGCCACGGGGCGTACGGCAACGGCAGCGCGTGCATCGACGGCACGATCGACGACTACCTGCTGAACGGCAAGGTGCCGAAGGACGGCAAGGTCTGCTCATGAGAAAAGGCCCCGCTCACCAAAGGTGAGCGGGGCCTTTTCAGCAGGTCAGTACACCGGCTTGTCGGGCTCGATCTGGTTCACCCAGCCGATCACGCCGCCGCCCACGTGCACCGCGTCGGCGAACCCCGCGGACTTCAGCACCGCGAGGACCTCCGCACTGCGGACGCCCGTCTTGCAGTGCAGGACGATCTTCTTGTCCTGCGGGAGGTCCTGGAGGGCGTTGCCCATGAGGAACTCGTTCTTCGGGATCAGCTTGGCGCCGGGGATCGAGACGATCTCGTACTCGTTGATCTCGCGGACGTCGATGATCTCGATGTTCTCGCCGTCGTCGATCCACTCCTTGAGCTGCTTGGGAGTGATCGTCGAACCGGCCGCCGCCTCCTGGGCCTCCTCGGAGACGACGCCGCAGAAGGCCTCGTAATCGATGAGCTCGGTGACGGTGGGGTTCTCGCCGCAGACCGCGCAGTCGGGGTCCTTGCGGACCTTGACCTGGCGGTACTGCATCTCCAGGGCGTCGTAGATCATCAGGCGGCCGACCAGCGGCTCACCCGTGCCCGTGAGGACCTTGATCGCCTCGGTGACCTGGATGGAGCCGATCGACGCGCACAGCACGCCGAGCACGCCGCCCTCGGCGCAGGACGGGACCATGCCGGGCGGCGGGGGCTCCGGGTAGAGGCAGCGGTAGCACGGGCCGTGCTCGCTCCAGAAGACGGAGGCCTGGCCGTCGAAGCGGTAGATCGAGCCCCAGACGTACGGCTTGTTGAGGAGCACGCACGCGTCGTTGACCAGGTAGCGGGTCGCGAAGTTGTCCGTGCCGTCGACGATCAGGTCGTACTGGCTGAAGATGTCCATCACGTTGTCGGCCTCGAGCCGCTCTTCGTGCAGGATCACGTTCACGTACGGGTTGATGCCGAGGACCGAGTCCTTCGCGGACTCCGCCTTGGAGCGGCCGATGTCCGCCTGGCTGTGGATGATCTGGCGCTGCAGGTTGGACTCGTCGACCTCGTCGAACTCGACGATGCCGAGGGTGCCGACACCGGCCGCGGCCAGGTACATCAGCGCCGGTGACCCGAGGCCGCCGGCGCCCACACAGAGCACCTTGGCGTTCTTCAGCCGCTTCTGCCCGTCCATCCCGACATCCGGGATGATCAGGTGGCGGGAGTACCTGCGGACCTCGTCGACGGTGAGCTCAGATGCGGGCTCGACCAGGGGTGGCAGCGACACGGGGACTCCGTTGGTCGGTTCCTACGTACGGTTGTTCTTTCCGTAACACTGCCACGCCCTTCTTCATTCCGAGACACCTGTTCCGATACGCGAGACGATTTCGTCCCAGTAACCGGGCATGGACTCCCAGGGGTCGCCGTGGCCGCCCCCGTCCACGCGGTCCGTGAAGTAGATCGTGGAGGCCCCCTGCCAGCGCGCGATGCGCAGCGCCTCCTCCAGATGCCCGCGCGGCATGCCGTGCACGAAGTGGCAGAAGCGCTCGGGCGGATAGTCGGCGGTCCACTCGGCCACCTGCGACCAGCGGTAGTCGCTCCAGGGGCCCGCGAAGGTCACCAACTGGTCGCCCGTTTCGGCATATCCGGGGTACGGATGGGTGCCGTGCCCGAGCACGATGTGCGCGTCGTCGATCAGGGCGCGCAAGGTCGTGACGGTCCTGCGCACCTCCGGGAGCGAGGCGCGCTCCGTCGGGCAGCGGTCAAGGGAGAAGCCGTCGACCTGGTACCAGTCGAGGTAGCGGTGCGCGTCCGAGACCAGCTCGCCGAAGGAGCGCGCGCCGTACGTCATGTCGAGGTGACCCAGCACACGGACGCCCGCGTTGCGGAGGCGGCCCGCCGCTTCGAGGCAGTGCGGGTCGGGCCGTTCACCCGGGCCGTTCGCGACATTCAGGACAACCCACTTCAAAGGGGTGCCGGGGCGGGTGAGTTCGGACCATTCGGCGGGGGCGACGAGCGGGTGGGCGAAGCCCGGAATGCCGAAGCCGATGCGTACGTCGGTGCTCGCGGCGCCCCTGGCGGTCCTGGTCAGATGCGGCATGCGGCCTCCATCCAGATATCGGCCAATGACTCTTCGAGGTTGATCCGGGGCCGCCAGCCGAGTCGGTCGCGGGCGGTGCGCACGTCGGCCTGCTGCCAGCTGCCGCAGCCGTCCGGGTAGGGGTACGCGGCCGGGGCCCCGTGGTCTGATTCGGAGCGGGGGTGGCCGATGGATGGCCGCACGGGCACCTGGTCCAGTTCGTGCAGCGCGCCGCCGTACCCCGCGACGCGGGCCAGGACCGCGGCCGCGTCCCGCAGCCGCACGGCACGGCCCGCGCCGATGTTCACGATGCCCTGGGCCGCCGAGAGCGAGGCGGCGTGCACGGCGCGCGCCACATCGCGTACGTCGACGAAGTCCCGTTGCACGCCGAGTCCCCCGAGCTTGAGTTCGCCGTCGCCGGCCTGCATCGCGCGCCGCATGGCCTCGGCGAGCCGGCCGAGCGGCGATCCCGCGGGCGTGCCGGGGCCCGCGGGCGAGAAGACCCGCAGCACCACGGCGTCGAGCCCGGAGCCGAGCACCAGCTCGGTGGCGGCCAGCTTGCTGACGCCGTAGGGCCCGCCGGGCCGCGGCACGGCGTCCTCGGCCGTCGAGGAGCCCGGCTGGCTCGGCCCGTACTCGGCGCCGCAGCCCAGCTGCACGAGCCGCGCTCCGCAGCCGCTGCGGCGCAGGGCCTCGCAGATGGTGGCGACGGCGACGGTGTTGTGCCGGGTCAGCTCGCGGGCGCCGCCCCGCGTGGCGCCCGCGCAGTTGATGACGACGCCCGGGTGCACGGCGTCGAGGAAGCGGGTGAGCGCGCCGGGGCTGCCGCTGGCGAGGTCGAACCGCACGTCCGAGTCGTCGCCGCGGCCGAGCGCGGTGAGCTGCACCGCCGGGTCGGCGAGCAGCCGGTCGGCCACGAACCGGCCGAGGTATCCGTTGGCTCCGATCAGCAGCACCCTCATCGGGCGCCTCCCGGGGTGGCCGCTCGGAGGCGGAGTCGGCTGCGGGTGGTCATCTGGTGTTCTCCTTAGAGGTATTGCCGTGGGTCACGGGGTAAGGCCCGCGGTGTCGGCCCCGCGGGAGAGTGGTCTTGCCGGTCTGCGGACCCGCGGCTCACGGCGACTCGCCGGGTCCCGCGTGGGCCGAGGCCAGGGTCAGGGTCCTGGCCGCGTGGACCAGGAGGGTGAGCGCCGCGGCGCCGCACGCGGCGGCCGGTACGGCGCCGGGGCCCCAGGCCTCGACGGCCGCGGCGACGGGCGCGGCCACCGCGTCGCAGCCGGGCAGGCGGCCCACGAACACGAGCGCGAGGGCGGCCAGTTCGGCCGCGCCCGCGGCGCCGAGGAGCAGCGCCGGGGACCGGGTGAAGCCGTACACGCCGAGGAGCCGCGCGAGCAGCAGCAGCGCGCCGAGCGCACCGGCTCCGACGAGCGCGGAGGCACCGCCGGATCCGCCGCCCCAGCCGCCGCCCGAGGCTCCGAGCAGCGCGTCCGACACCGCGAGCAGGGGCGCCAGTACCGCGAGGAAGAGCACGACCACGCCGAGCAGCAACGGCCTTACAGAGGAGGCGAATTCGTCGAGGCCACGGCTGGCGCCGAGCCGTCCCCTGGCCCGTACGGCGAAGAGGCGGGCGCACCAGGTCGCGGGCGCGACGGCGAGGGCGAGCGCGAGGACGGCGGCGACGGCCGGTTCCCAGAGGCCGCCTGGCCCGTCGGCGCCGCCCGCGACGGCGCCCTTCAACAGGCCGTCGCCGAGCAGGGCGTACGCGAGGAGCCAGCAGACCCACGCGCGCGTGGCCGACGTCGGGTGGGTGGGGGCGCGCAGCGGGCCGTACCGCAGGGCGATCCGCAGGGCCACGGCCACGGCGAGTGCGCCGCCGAGCGCGACCGCGACGCGCGTGCTTCCGGTGCCGAGGGCGAGCCCGGCCACGGCTGCCGCGCACACGAGTCCGGGCAGCAGCGAGAACAGGGCCCATCCGGCGGGCACTTCGGGCAGATCTTGTCCGCGTACGTCACTGGGTCGACCGAAGGCCGTGGTCCCTATGTCGTCGTCGCCGCGAGGCACGCGCGCGTACATCTCCTCGGCCAGGGCGAACACGTCCCGGTGCCGGAAGCGGGCGGCCGTCCGGTCGGTCACGCCGTGCGCTTCGAGGCCCGCCGCGATCTCCAACGGGTCGACGGCGCGCTCGCAGAGTTCGCGGTGGCGGTGCATCAGGGCCTTGACGGGGTCGGCGGCCCCGCGCCGGGCGGCCTTGCCCCGGTCGGTCCGGGCACGGGCCAGCCGCGCGCTGACGCCACGACTCAACCGCCCTGGAACGCCTTGAACTTGGCCGTAACCTTCTTGGCCTTGGCCTTCTTGCCCTTCTTGCCCTTGGCCCTCTTGCCCTTGGCCTTCTTGGCCTTGACCTTCGCCCTCCCCGAGCCAATTCCACCCGCTGTCCCCGTCGCCCTCGCCCCCGGCATCCCGCGGGCCCGGCAGATCAGACCCCGGCAGATCAGGCACCGACAGGTCAGACCCCGGCAGATCGGGCACCGTCAGATCAGACACCGGCGTCAGCGCCGCCTCCATCAGGAGTTCCTCCGAACGGGAGTCCCAGCCGGTGGCCCCCTCCGGAGCTCGCGGCGCGTCCACGGCACCCACCGTGCCCACGGCGCCCACAGTCCCCACCGCACCCTGCTGTCGTCTCATACCGCCGCCCCCTTCAACTCGTCCTGCTCATCGCTCTCTTGAGGCACCGCCCAGCTGGGCACCCCGGGGACCGCCCCGCCGCCTTCCGCCGCGCCGGACGCGGGTCCCACCGCGACCGCCCACCGCCCCGGCACATACGCCTCCGCGGGATTCGCGAACGGCACCGGCTCGCCCGACTCGTCCACCGCATCCCTCCGCACCGGACAGTGCGAGACGATCTCCAGGTAAATGCCCCTAAATGCCTCGACGTTCTGCTCGACGGTGAAGAGTTCGAGGGCCCGCGCCCGCGCCGCCGCCCCCAGCCGCTCGCACCGCTCCGGATCGCGCAGCAGCGCCACGCACGCCTCCGCGAGCGCCCGCGGATTGCGCGGCGGCACCACGAGTCCCGTGCCGCCGATGACCTCCACCACCGCGCCGACGTCCGTCGAGACGGTCGCCCGGCCGCAGAACATCGCCTCGACCAGGCTGATCGGAAAGCCCTCGACGACACTGGAGAGCACCACCACACCGCAGGACGCGTACGCATCCGCGAGTTCCGGCACCTCGGGCCCGCCGATCTCCTCGAAGGAGACGGGGTTGTCGCCGACGGCGTGGACGCCCTCCGCCTCGTCGGGGAAGAGCTGCGCGGCCAGCGCCCTGCAGTGCGCGAGATACGCCGCGGCCTCGGGCCCTTCGGCGGGCGCCCCGACGATCCGCAGCCGTGCCTTCGGCGCCTCCTTGCGGATCTCCGCGAAGGCGTGGAGAAGCGAGATCAGGTCCTTGGCGGGCTCGATGCGGCCGACCCACAGCAGCGTGTCGGGGTCGGCGGCGAAGGCGTCGTAACCCCCCTCGCCGATCTCCGAGAATCGTCCCGACTCCATGCCGGGGTAGACCGTGCGCAGCTTGGCCCGGTCGGCGCCGCACCGCTCCTGCCAGCGCCTGGCGTGGGTGTTGCCGGGGGTGATGACCGTCGCCTTGTCGTACACCTCGGCGGCGAGGAGGCCGTGGAAGGAGGCGAGCAGCGCACGCGCCGGCGCACTCAGGTCCATGTCGCCCGCGGCGAGGTAGTGCGCCCGCAGCTGCACGCCGTACTCGGTCACGAGCAGCGGGACCCCGGCGAAGTACTTGGCGAGCAGTCCGGGCAGCGCCGCGGGGCCACCGGCGGTGGCGTGGCAGAGGTCGACCGCGCCGAGCGCGTCCTCCGCGTACCAGTCGAGGGAGAGCGGCCGCAGCGCCCGCTCCATGTGGCCCGCGACGGCGAGCAGATCGGGCACGCGCGCGCCGCGGGCGGCCCGCAGCGCGCCGGGCGCACGGCAGGCGCGCTCCAGTGCGCGGACGGGGAACTCGGAGCGCAGCGCGCCCACAAGGCCGCCCTCGTCGCGGGCGAGTTCGGCGAGGCCGTACAGCGCGCCGCCGAACCGGGACAGCGCGCTGCCGAAACGGTCCGCCACAGCGCCGCGAGCCGCCTGCGCACCGGCCGCCGAGCCGCCGGAACCCGCACCCGAACCGGAACCCGCACCTGAACCCGCACCCGCACCGGAACCCGGGACTGAACCGAAGGCGTCACCGCCCCGGCACACCACGTCCGCCAGCTCCCCGAAGCACTCCGCGAACCGCCGCCGCGCCCGCCGCCCGCGCCCGCCTCGGGGCCCGGCGCCGCAGAGCGCATCGTCGTCGACGGTCCACAGCGGAGCCGTGCGCACCCGGGTCACCTGGGGCGGCAGTTCGACCCAGCCCCGCGCCTCCTGCCGCGCGCTGCGGCTGAGGGCGTAGACGTCGAACTCGTGCTGCCCGAGCCCGCGCACGAGCCGGTCGCACCAGAGCCGGGCCTCACCGCTCACATACGGATAGCCACCCTCCGTAAGCAGTCCGACGCGCACGAGCGCACCCCCGATCTCCCGTTTGGGGAGCCGCCGTTGGACCGGCGGCTCGCAGCGGGACGAACGTAAGCGGTCATGCCGGTGGCGCGATGGACGGTTGTCCATCGCGCCACCAAAAGGGGTGAACGGTCGTAACTTTCCCGCGCCGGTAGCGTTCCGTCGCGCTATAGCGCCCCAGAAGCCCCATTTGGCTACGGAGGGTCAGGCTGCGGCCAGCTCCTTGCGGGCCGCCCGCCGCCGCGCCGCCGCCTCCGGATCGAGCGCGGGCACGGCCGCGAGCAGCCGCCGCGTGTACGGATCGCGCGGTGATCCATAGACCTCGTCGACGGTTCCGTACTCGACGACCCGCCCCTTCCGCATCACCGCGACCCGGTCGCTGACCTGCCGCACCACCGCGAGGTCGTGCGCGACGAAGACCAGCGCGAGCCCCAGCTCCCGCTGCAACTCGGCGAGCAGCGCGGTCACCTGGGCCTGGGTCGTCACGTCGAGCGCCGACACCGGTTCGTCGCACACGATGAGCCGCGGATCGGCGGCGAGCGCCCGCGCGATGCCGACGCGCTGCCGCTGACCGCCGCTGAACTCGTGCGGATAGCGGTCGTAGTGCGCCGGTTCGAGTCCGACGCGCTCCAGGAGCTCGCGGACGCGCTCGCGTACGAAGGTGTCGCTCTCGCCCCGCGCGCGCAGCGGGTCGGCGATGGACTCGCCGACGGAGCGCCGCGGGTTGAGGGAGGCGACGGGGTCCTGGAACACCATCTGCACCCCGGGCACCACGCGCCCGCCGGGCTTCTCCGCACCCCCGTGACGGAGTTGCCCTGCGGTCGGCGCCAACAGGCCCACGAGCATGCGCCCGAGCGTGGTCTTTCCGCTGCCGCTCTCGCCCACGACGCCGAGGGTCTCCCCGCGGCGGACGGTGAGCGAGACGTCGTCGACGGCGGTGACCGCGCGCTTGCCGCGGCCGAACTCCCGCCGCAGCCCGACGGCTTCGAGCACGACCTCGGCCTCGACCCCGCCGTCGCTCTCCCCCGCGCGGGAGGCGTCCCGCGGCGCGTCCACCCGCGGCACGGCCTTCAACAGCTCCTGCGTGTAGGCCTGCCGGGGCGCCACCAGCACCTCCTGGACCGCCCCGCGCTCCACCGCGCGACCGCCCCGCATGACCAGGACCTCGTCGACGCTCTCCGCGGCGACGCCCACGTCGTGCGTGACCAGGAGCAACCCCATGCCGGACTCGTCCCGCAGCGTGTGCAGCAGGTCGAGGATCTGGGCCTGGACGGTGACGTCGAGCGCGGTGGTCGGCTCGTCGGCGACCAGCAGCGCGGGCTCACAGGCCAACGCCATGGCGATGAGCGTGCGTTGACGCATGCCGCCGCTGAACTCGTGCGGGCGCGAGCGGGCGCGGCGCGCGGCGTCGGGGATGCCGACCCGGTCGAGCACCTCCACGGCACGCGCGCGTGCCGCCCGCCGCGACGCCCCCGTGTGCACGCGGTACACCTCGGCGATCTGGTCGCCCACCGCGTAGTAGGGGTCGAGGGAGGACAGCGGGTCCTGGAAGACCATCGCCGCCTTCCCGCCGCGCAGCCGCCGCAGTTCGGCGTCGGACGCCTCTTGTACGTCGATGCCGTCGACCAGGACCGACCCGCCGACGCGCGCGCCCGTGCCCCGGTGGAGCCCGAGCAGCGCGGAGGCCACGGTCGACTTGCCGGACCCCGACTCGCCGACGAGGGCGAGCGCGCCGCCCGCCTCCAGCGTGAAGGAGAGCCCGTCGACGGCGCGGACGCCGGAGCCGAACTCCACGCTCAGGTCGGCGACTTGGACAAGACTCACACCACTCACACCACTCACACCGTTCACACCACTCACACCGTTCACACCACTCAGATCACTCACGTCACTCACGTAAGGACCACCCGTCGGTCGGCCACCGCGTACAGCACGTCCGCGACGGCATTGGCGAGCACCACGAAGAAGCCGGTGACCAGGACCATCCCGACGACCACCGGCAGGTCGACGACCTTGACCGCGTGCACGAGCTCGCGCCCGATGCCGGGAAGACCGAACAGCGTCTCGCTGAGCACCGCGCCCCCGAACATCGACCCGAAGTCATTGGCGGTCAGCGCGATGACGGGCGCGACGGCGCCCCGCAGCGCGTGCTTCCCGATGATCGACCGCTCCCCCACGCCGTACGCGCGGAAGGTCCGCACATGGTCGTCGGCAAGCGTTTCCAGCATCGAGGAGCGGGTCAGGCGCGCGTACTTGGCGGCCTCGATCAGCGCGAGCGAGAGCCAGGGCAGGAGCAGGTTCCACGCCCACTGCGTCGGATCGTCCGCGAAGTCGACGTACTGCGGGAAGGGCAGCCACTGAAGCTGTCCGCAGACCACGATCATCAGCAGCAGACCGATCACGAAGACCGGCGTGGCGGTGCCCACGAGCGTGACGGCGGTGAGCACGCGCTCGCTGAGCCTGCCGCGCCGCCAGGCGGAGAGCACGCCGGTGCCGACGCCGAGGATCAGCCACATGACCATCGCGCCGAGCGCCAGCGACGCCGTGACCGGCAGCTTCGCCACGATCAGCGCGGTGACCTGCTGGTCGCTCTGGTAGGAGATCCCGAGGCAGGGCGCGGCGCAGTGCTCGGTGCCCGTGCCGGTCGAGTAGTCCTGGCCGACGACGATGCCCTGCAGGAAGTCCCAGTACCGGACGTAGAGCGGGTCGTCGAGCCGCAACTGCTCGGCGACCTGCTGGACTTGGGCGGGCGAGCAGCGCGGACCGCAGGTGATCTGGGCGACGTTGCCCGGCGCCGCGTAGAACACCACGTAAATGATCACGGAGATGGCGAGGAGCGTGACGACGGCACCGACGGCACGCCGCAGGAGGAATCCGGTCATGCGCGGGCCTCCCGCTTCCGCCCCGTCCCGATCCGCAGCCGCGACGCGGCCCGCGGATCGAGCGCCGTACGCACGCCGTCGCCGAGGACGGTGAGCGCGAACACGGTCACGAACAGCGCGCCCGCGGGCAACAGCAGGTACTGCGGCGCCGCCTGGTACCAGACGTCAGCGGCGGTGAGCATCTGTCCCCACGAGGCGGTCGGCGGCTTCACGCCCACGCCGAGGAAGGACAGCGCGGCCTCGACCGTGATGTTCACGGGCACGAGCAGCGCGGCGTACGTGATGACGGGCGCGGCGAGCGCGGGCAGCAGCTCGCGCCGGGCGATCCGCAGGGTGCTCCAGCCGCTGAGCCGCGCGGCGGCGACGTAGTCGAGCTCCTTGAGCGTGACCGTCTGGGCACGCACGATCTTGGCCACGTTGCCCCAGGCGACGAGCCCGATGACCAGGGCGACGAGCACCGGCCGCGGGAACCCGGCGGGCACGACCGCCATCAGCGCGAGCGCGAGGACCACCAGCGGCAGGGCCACGATGACATCGGTGGCGCGGCTGAGCGCCTGGTCCACCCAGCGGTTGCCGAGCCCGGCCGCGATGCCGACCGCGACACCGATGAACACCTGCACGACGGTCGCGGCGAGCGCGACGCCGAGCGAGACCCGCGCCCCGTACACGAGGCGCGCGAAGAGGTCGCGCCCGGTCTGCGGCTCGACGCCGAGCCAGTGCTCGCCGCTGATCCCGCCGAAGGAGCCGATCGGCACACCGCCGCGCGCCGAGTCGATGAGATCCGGGTGGTACGTGGTGGGGTCCTGCCCCTCGACGGCGGTGAGCAGCGGCGCCCCCAGCGCCACGAGGACGAGCAGCGCGACGACGCCCGCCGCGACGAGGGCGGCGCGCTGCTCGCGCAGCCGCCCCCAGAAGACCGAGCCGAACGTCACGACGACTTCACCGCGACCTGCGAGACGTCGAGGACACCGGTCCAGTCGCTGATGACGACGTTCTTGACGTCCTTGCCGTACAGGCGCTTGTAGACGGGGTGGAAGAGCGGCACGGTCAGCGCCTTCTCGCCGATCTTCTTGTCGAGGGCGCCCCAGCGCTCGGCGGCGGCCTTGAGGTCGGTCAGCTTGTTGATCTCGTCGATCTCGTCGTTGACGGACTTGTCGTTCAGGAAGCCGGAGTTGAAGTTGGCGCCGCCCTTCACGATCTGCCGCCCGTCGAAGATCGGGGCGAGGAAGGGGCCGCCGGAGGGCCAGTCGGCGCCCCAGTGGCCGAGGAAGAGGCCGGGCTCGTCCTTGGCGCTGTGCACCTTGTCCGAGTAGTCGTTCTCCTCCAGGCCCTGGAGCTTGACGGTGATGCCGGCCTTCTTGAGCGCGTCCTGGACGGCGGTCGCGATCTCGGGGCTGGTCTCGAAGTCCTTGGCGTTGGAGTGCGTGAGCGTGATGGTGAGCCCGTCCTTGTGACCGGCCTCCTTCAGCAGCTCCTTGGCCTTCTGCGGGTTGCCGGAGGTGCCCGCGGGGAAGTGGTCGTACTTCGTGTGGCCGAAGGACTTCTGGTTGGGCAGGAAGGTGGTGGCGGGCTCGGCGAGCGCGGAGCCGCCGGCGGCGTTGATCACCGAGGAGCGGTCCACGGCGTACGAGATGGCCTGCCGCACCTTCGGGTCGTCGAAGGGCTTCACCTTCGGGTTGAAGGCGAGGTAATTGGTGTACCCGAAGTGCCCGGTGCCGACGTGCGAGGCCAGCTCCTTGTCGCCGGTGACCTTGGCGAGTTCGGCGGGGCCGAGGTTGGTGTCGGTGGTGACGGCGGCGGCGTCCGCGCCCTGGCCCGCGGAGAGCCGCTGGTTGATGACGGACGAGTCGAGCCCGGAGCGCACGTCGATGGAGTCCGGGTAGGCCTTGCGCTCCGGGTCGTTCTCGGCGGACCAGTGCGGGTTGCGCTCCAGGCGCAGCCGCTCGCCGTCGTTCTCGTTCTTGACAACCTTGTACGGGCCCGAGGAGACCGGGTGCTCCTCGTACTTGGTGCCCTTGTCCTTGGCCTTCGGCACGGGCGCGAACGACGTCTGTGTGGCCACGTAGTCGAAATCGCCCACGGGCTTGTTCAGATGGAAGACGATCGTCCGTTCGTCCGGCGTCTCGACCGACTTCAGGCCGCCCTTGCTCTTGTACGGCCCTTCGTAGTCGGCGCCCCCGATCAGCCAGTCCCTCAAGAAGGGTGCGCCACCGGACAGTTCGGCCGCGAAGGACCGCTCGATGCCGTACTTGATGTCGGCGGTCGTGATCGGCGAGCCGTCCTCGTACTTGAGCCCCTTCTTCAGGGTGTACGTCCACACGGTGGCGTTCTTGCTCGGCTTGCCCAGACCCGCGGCGAGGTCGGGGACGACCTCCGTGCCCTTGGCGCCGTCCTCGCGGTTGCGGGTGGTCAGCGTACGGAAGACCAGGCTCGGCACGTTGCCGCCGCCGGAGGTGTAGAGCCGCGCCGGGTCGAAGTCGGTCTGCGGGTCGCGGTTGAGGACGGTGAGCGTGCCGCCCTTGGCCGGCTTGCCGCCGTCACCGCTCCTGGCGTCGTTGTCCTTCGGGCCCGCGCAGGCGGCGGCGCCCGAGGCCAGGACCAGGCTGACGGATGCCGCTGCCACGCGGCGGGCTATGACGGACGATCGACGCATCGGAAAGGGACCTCTCGGGGGTTGGGTGAAAAAGGGAGCGACAGGGCTCACCCCGGGAAAGGCGTGGGAGAAAACGGCATGAGGATGCGGAAAGCAGCCAGGAGCCTGAGAAAAGCGACGCACTCGCCGGGGCGGGCGTCAGCAACAGTGGATGTCGGCCACGCAGAGCGCGGTCACGCCGAACAGCGCCAGCTCAATGGCGGCGCTCGTAGGGGCGTGACGGTTCGACATGCGGAGAAATATGAACGAACTTCCGACGGATGTCAAAGCGGCGTCCACGGCGTCCGTCGGCCGCCGCCCCACCTCGTGCTCAACTCTTGGGGAAGACCCAGGGGTTGGCCTTGCACTTGATCCCGTCGTGATCAAGGAACTTGGTCTGCTGCTGCATGACGGGCGCGAGGTCCCCGTCCTTCTGGCAGTCCGTGTGGTTGAAGCCGAGCCGGTGCCCGACCTCATGGTTGATCAACATCTGGCGGTACGGGTGGATGGCGTTGCCGAACTCCTTCTTGACGGCATCGCCGTAGGTCTTCGCGCCCTGTGCCCACCGATAGGCATTGATCATCACGCGTTCCGTCGCCGCGGAATCGCAACTGACGTTGTCCTGGGTCGTGTCGAGACCGGATTTCGCACACCATGTCGCGGTCGTTCCCGGACTCGCGAGCGTAATGACGAAATCGGGGTGGCCGGAGGATATCCGCTCGAAAGTCCGGGCTCCTCCGTGGGCCCAACTCCGGTCGTCGTTCAGGGTCTTCTGCACGGCCTGGGCGAAGAGCCCGCCGTCCAGGCCGAGCCCCTTCTCCACGTCGACGCGATAGCGGAACTTCCGCCCCTTGCCGGGCGCCTTGTCGAATCCGGATATCGCCTCGAAGTCGCCGGACGCCTTGAGTTTCGCGTCCAGCGGGAATCTTTTGCCCATCTGGTGCTCGTACGTCACCGCGGCCGGCTCGGGATCGTCGGCGGGCGTCGGGCGGCGGTCCGATCGCGAGGCGGGGTCGTCGGTGTCGCGCGCGCCGCCACCGGGGGCGGCCTTGGCCCCGGTGTCCGAGCCCTGCGGCCCGTCGGCGACCTGTCCGGCCACGACGACCGCGAGCACGGTGGTCACCGCGGCGGCCGCGATACCGGTGAAGGCGCGGCCCTTGCCGCCCTTCTTGCCGCCGCCGTCACCGTCGCCGTCCACCGGGGGCCCGTCGCCGCCGTCGAAGAAGTCACCGCTCCTGGCGTCGAGTTCGAGCTCGGCGGCGTCGTCCCAGTCGGTGACGGAAGCGTACGGGTCGCCGGGGCGGGCCTGCGGCTGCGCCTCGTCGGGGAAGGCCGCCATGTAGTCCTTGCGGGGACCGGGAACGCGGGCCCCGGGGGCGCCGGGCCCCACCCCGACACGAGGACCGCCGCCGGTACCGGTGACATCACCCCAGCCACCGCCGGGCTCCCGCTGCTCGGGGTGCCCGCCGCGGACGTGAGGCACCCCGTGGGGCGGAGTCGGGGGACGCGGCACGCCGTGCGCGGGGGTGCCGTGCGCGGGGGTGCCATGCGCAGGAGTCCCATGCGCAGGAGTCCCGTCCGCCTCAGGGGCGCGCCTGCGGCGCCCCGTGCCGGGACCGGGCTGAGGGCCCACGCCATGCGAAAGCGGTATGCCCGAGGTGCTGGTGTTGTCAGTCGTGTCTGCCGGACCGCGGCGGCTGTGACGTCCCACGCCCCGCCTCAGCTCCCCGAACCCGCGCGCGAGGCACTCTCTTCGGAGGCGCCCTCCTTGGAGGCCCCCTCCTCGGAAGCACTCACCCTGGAGCCGCTCAACTCACCCGTGTCGACGAGCAGTTCACGAAATGCGGTGGCCACGGTCTCCGGATACTCCATCATCGCCACATGCCCCGCATCGGGCAGCGTAAGGAGCCGCGATTCACGGAACGCGGCGGCCGCCTTGCGCGCCATGCGGTACGAGACGAGCAGATCGCGCCCGCCGTAGACGAGCAGGGTCGGCGCGAGCACCCGCTCGGCCTGCCGCCACAGACCGTGCTGGCCGCCCAGCGTGTACGCGTTCACGATGCCGCGCGCCGAGCGGGCCATCGCGTCCCAGAAATAAGGGAGTTGGAGCCTGCGCTCCATCTCCCGCACCGCGGCGCTGAATCCTTCCGGCGTCACCCTGCCCGGGTCGCCGTAACAGAGCCCCATGACGCCGCGCACCCGCTGCTCGGCCGTCCACTCCTTGGTCAGACGAGTGAAGAGACCGGCGACGCCCGGCACCGCGAGCAGCCCGGTCGGCATCGCCGTGCGCTGCACCCGCAGCTCGGGCAGCGCGGGCGAGACCAGCGTCAACGTACGCACGAGGTCGGGGCGGACCGCCGCGACGCGTGTGGTGACGGCGCCGCCCAGCGAGTTCCCGAAGAGGTGGACGGGGCCGCGGGCGCGGGCGTCGAGGTAACGGATGACCGCGCGGGCGTGCCCGGTGACGGAGTAGTCGCCGTCGTCCGGTGGCGGGGAGTCCCCGAAGCCGGGCAGGTCGACGGCCTCGCAGTCGACGACGCCCGCCAGGAGCGGCATCAGCGCAGACCAGTTCTGCGAGGACCCGCCGAGCCCGTGCACGAACAGCGCGGGGGCGAGGCCGGCCCGCGTCGAGGGCCGGGACCGCACGTTCAACGTGAGTCCTGGCAGGCCGACCGAGTCGAGCCGTTCCCCCTCCGCGACCGCCACGGCACCCGGCTTGGGCGCGGCAGCGGTGGCCAGCAGGTTCGGCAGCTCGGTCGAAGACATGCGGCAATGTTACGAGACGATCACGCGGTAGTTCACGTGTTCGCCGTCACAGATGGCCCCGGGACCGCGTAGCGCCTCGTCCGGGTGTCTCCTACGCTCGAAGTTGCTCACGAACCGCAAGGGAAGAGAGCCACACATGACCGTCGACCCGACCGATCCCGACACCTTCGAGATGGAAGAGCCCGCGACCGAGACCGACGTCGAGTCTCCGGAGGCGGACTCCGCGGAGCAGCACACCGACCTCACCCCCAGCCGGGACGACTCCCTGAAGGACGCCGACCGGGGCGCCGCCGACGAAGGCGACCTCGCCGAGCAGGCCCGCGTCGTCAGCATCGACGAGGACGACTACCGCTGAGGGGCGGCGAGAAAGCGGGGCCCCGACCTGGGCCTGACGGTATTTGCCCTGCTACGCACCGCAGCGGAGCCCTTCTGCGGCGGTCCAGTCCGTGAAATTCTGCGCTCGCACCGCGCACATCACTGTTACCGAAAAGTACGATGGCGACGCGGCGCACACCGCACATCGGACGATTTGGGAGGCGGCGTGACAGCCATCGAGCAGACAGAGGCGGCACGCCCGCGGGGCACACGCCTGCCGCGCCGTGCCCGCCGGAACCAGCTCCTCGGAGCGGCCCAGGAAGTGTTCGTCGCGCAGGGGTACCACGCCGCGGCGATGGACGACATCGCCGAGCGCGCCGGCGTCAGCAAGCCCGTGCTGTACCAGCACTTCCCGGGCAAGCTGGACCTCTACCTGGCCTTGCTCGACCAGCACTGCGAGTCACTGCTGCAGTCGGTCCGTACGGCACTGGCGTCCACCTCCGACAACAAGCTCCGCGTCGCCGCGACGATGGACGCCTACTTCGCGTACGTCGAGGACGAGGGCGGCGCCTTCCGCCTGGTCTTCGAGTCCGACCTGACGAACGAGCCCGCGGTCCGCGAGCGCGTGGAGCGCGTCACGCTCCAGTGCGCGGAGGCGATCTGCGAGGTCATCGCCGAGGACACCGGCCTGCCCAAGGACGAGGCGATGCTCCTCGCCGTCGGCCTCGGCGGGTACTCGCAGGTCGTCGCCCGGTACTGGCTCTCCAGCGGCAGCACGGTCCCGCGGGAGAAGGCGGTGCAGCTCCTCACGTCGCTCGCCTGGCGCGGCATCGCGGGCTTCCCGCTGCACGGCACGGAAGGCCACTGAGCCCTCGCGCTTTTGTTCCCGTCCGGTGTTCGCTACCGGCGTGCACGGCCGCGGCCTTTCCCGTCCCCTCACCGGGCTAATGTGTGCTGGGTACGGCGCGGACGGCCGCGCACAGACTGACCGTCGGAGGGACAAAGCCGTGGAGGTCAAGATCGGCGTGCAGCACGCGCCCCGCGAGATCGTGCTGGAGAGCGGCCAGAGCGCCGAGGAAGTCGAGCGCGCCGTGTCCGAGGCCCTGTCCGGCAAGGCACCGCTGCTGAGCCTGGTCGACGACCACGGCCGCAAGGTCCTGGTTCCGGCCGAGCGCCTCGCGTATGTGGAGCTGGGCGAGCCGACCGCGCGCAAGGTGGGCTTCAGCGCCCTGTAGGGCACTTGGTGGATCTTGTCGGAACGGCCCGGTGGTTCTCAACCACCGGGCCGTTCCTGTGTGTTGTACGAGGTGCGGCCGCGGTCGGCCGATCATGGAGGGTTGCGTTCCGACCGCCCGGGGTAGACCGGCTACGACCGATTTGCACCTGGCCGCGAGGGAGGGCACCACCGTGATTCTGGAAGCACTCGGCGCCACACTGCTCGGCCTCGCACTGGCATGGGCCGCCGCACACCGTCTGGGCCACCGCCTGCCCGCCCGCAGCCTGGTCCTGTCGACGGGGCCCGCGGGCGCCCTGATCGGCGCCTTCATCACCCACATGACCCTGGGCCCGGGCCACACCCCGGCCACCCTCGCAGGAGCGGTAGCGGTCTCGGCGGCGCTCCTGTCCCTCCTGATCCGCCCGACCCGCGGCAGACTGCGCCACTCGGCGACGGCGTAGGAGCCGCCCCGCAGAGAAGCGCCCCGTCAGGGGCGCGGGGAACTGCGCGACAAGCCCAGGACAACCCGCACCCGACAGAGCACCGTCACAAAATCCGCTTACGCCGCCAGGCCAAGCGCAGCCATCCGCTTCGTGTGCGCCTCGGTGATCCGCGAGAACATCCGCCCGACCTCCGCGAGGTCGAACCCGTCGGCCACGCCCCCGACCAGCATGGTCGACAACGCGTCCCGGTCGGCGACCACCCGCTGCGACTGCGAAAGCGCCTCGCCCATCAGCCGCCGGGCCCACAGCGCGAGCCGCCCGCCCACACGCGGGTCCGCCTCGATCGCGGCCCGCACCTTCTCCACGGCGAAGCTGGCGTGCCCCGTGTCGTCGAGGACGCCGAGCACGAGCTCGCGCGTATCGGCGTCGAGCCTGGCCGCGACCTCCCGGTAGAAGTCACTGGCGATCGAGTCGCCCACGTACGCCTTGACCAGGCCCTCCAGCCAGTCGGACGGCGCGGTCTGGCGGTGGAAGCCGTCCAGCGCGGCGACGAACGGCTCCATGGCCTCGGTCGGGTCCGCCCCGATCGCCGAGAGCCGGTCCCGCAGCTGCTCGAAGTGGTGGAACTCCGCCGACGCCATCTTCGCCAGCTCCGCCTTGTCACCGAGCGTCGGCGCCAGCTTCGCGTCCTCCGCGAGCCGCTCGAACGCCGCGAGCTCCCCGTAGGCGAGCGCCCCGAGAAGGTCAACGACCGCGGCGCGGTAGTGGGGCTCGGCGGAAGCTTTCGCCCAGTCCTGGGCGGCGACTCCGGTGGGCTCGGGGGCGGATTCAGCGGCAGTGTCAGGCGTCTCCATGAAGCGCACAATAGCCCGCCTGCCGTAAGGCGTAAGTCCCTGGTCAGTCACTGTGACGACGACCATGTGACGAATTCGCCGGACACGCATGCGAGATTCCGGGGTACAGTGGTAATGCGCCCGCCGAATATTCGACGGGCCGTACGAATGAGGATGCCCGGTCGGTGGCCCGATCGGCTCCGACCCGACAGCCCTCCAGGCGGTGCGCACAGGTGCGCACGGCATGAGGAGGGAACCTCAGCGGTACGAGCGCTCGAGCGCCGGCAGTGGTCCCGCGCCCCCGGCCCGCCCCACAAGCGGCCGGCGGTACCGGCACGGTCACGACCCCCAGCGTTCGCCTCGCACCGCGTCTCACAGAAGAGGCACTGCCCTGACTACGACTTTCCGAGAGCTCGGAATCCTTTCCGAGACGGCCGAGGCCCTTGAGGCCGTCGGCATCATCAACCCCTTCCCCATCCAGGAGATGACGCTCCCCGTCGCCCTTTCCGGCACGGACGTCATCGGCCAGGCCAAGACCGGCACCGGCAAGACCCTCGGCTTCGGACTCCCGATCCTCGAGCGCGTCACCGTCCCCGCCGATGTCGAGGCGGGCCGCGCGCAGCCCGAGCAGCTGACCGAGGCGCCGCAGGCCCTCGTCGTCGTTCCCACGCGCGAGCTCTGCCAGCAGGTGACGAACGACCTCCTGACCGCCGGCAAGGCGCGCAACGTCCGCGTCCTCGCCATATACGGCGGCCGTGCCTACGAACCCCAGGTCGAGGCCCTCAAGAAGGGCGTCGACGTGGTCGTCGGCACCCCGGGCCGGCTGCTCGACCTCGCGGGCCAGCGCAAGCTCGACCTCAAGCACGTCAAGTGCCTGGTCCTCGACGAGGCCGACGAGATGCTCGACCTGGGCTTCCTGCCCGACGTCGAACGGATCATCAACATGCTTCCGGCGAAGCGCCAGACGATGCTGTTCTCGGCGACCATGCCGGGCGCGGTCATCGGCCTCGCGCGTCGCTACATGTCGCAGCCGACGCACATCCGCGCCACCGCGCCGGACGACGAGGGCCAGACCGTCGCGAACACGAAGCAGTTCGTGTACCGCGCCCACAGCATGGACAAGCCCGAGATGGTCTCGCGCATCCTGCAGGCCGAGGGCCGCGGACTCGCGATGATCTTCTGCCGTACGAAGCGGACGGCCGCCGACATCGCGGAGCAGCTGGAGCGCCGTGGCTTCGCCTCGGGCGCCGTGCACGGCGACCTCGGCCAGGGCGCCCGCGAGCAGGCGCTGCGCGCGTTCCGCAACGGCAAGGTGGACGTGCTGGTCTGCACGGACGTCGCCGCGCGAGGCATCGACGTCGGTGGCGTCACGCACGTCATCAACTACCAGTCCCCCGAGGACGAGAAGACGTACCTGCACCGCATCGGCCGTACCGGCCGCGCGGGCGCGTCCGGTACGGCGATCACGCTGGTCGACTGGGACGACATCCCGCGCTGGCAGCTGATCAACAAGGCGCTCGACCTGGGCTTCAACGACCCGGTCGAGACGTACTCCAGCTCGCCGCACCTCTTCGAGGACCTGGACATCCCGGCGGGCACCAAGGGTGTCCTGCCGCGCGCCGAGCGGACCCGTGCGGGTCTGGGCGCGGAGGAGATCGAGGACCTCGGCGAGACCGGTGGCCGCGGCCGCGGTGGCCGTTCCGGCGGACGCGGGCAGGACCGCGACCGCTCGGGCCGCGCGGGTTCCGCGCCCGCCGAGCGCGAGCGCCCCGCGCGCACCCCGCGCCGTCGCCGTCGTACGCGTGCCGGCAGCCCGCTGGACGCCACCGCGACGAACGCCGTCGCCCCGACCGAGGCCGCCGCTCCGGTGGCTCCGGAGGCCGAGGCCACCACCGCTTCGGAGCCGCGCACCCCGCGCCGTCGCCGTCGCACCCGTGGCGGAGCGGCGTCGGAGGCCCTGGCCACGGCCGAAGGCACGGTCGTCGAGACCGAGGCTCCCGCGCCTGCCGCCGCTCCGGCCGCCGCTGCCGAGGCCGAGGCCCCGGCGGAGAAGCCGAAGCGCCGCACCCGTACCCGCAAGACCGCCGAGAAGGTGGCCGAGGCCGCCGCTCCCGAGGTCACCGCGGTGGCGGAGACCGAGGCCGAGGCCCCGGCCGCCAAGCCGCGCCGCCGCACCCGCAAGGCCGCGGAAGCCGCCGTCGCCACGGCGGAGGGCACCCCGGAGCCGGTCGAGGCCCCCGAGAAGCCGAAGCGCCGTACGCGCAAGGCGGCCGAGACGGTGGCCGAGGCGGCCGTCCCGGAGGCCGACGCGGACGCGGAGAAGCCCAAGCGCCGTACGCGCAAGACGGCGGCGAAGGCCGTCGCCCCGGAGGCCGAGGCCCCGGCCGAGACGGAGAAGCCCAAGCGCCGCACCCGCAAGGCCGTGGCCGACGCCGCGGTCGCGGAGGCCGAGACGGAGAAGCCGAAGCGCCGTACGCGCAAGACGGCGGAGACGGTGGCCGAGGCGGCGGTCCCTGACGCGACGGAGGCGGAGAAGCCCAAGCGCCGCACCCGCAAGACCGCGGCGAAGGCCGTCGAGACGGTCGCCCCGGAGGCCGAGGCCGAGAAGCCGAAGCGCCGTACCCGCAAGACGGCGGAGACGGTGGCCGAGGCGGCGGTCCCTGACGCGACGGAGGCGGAGAAGCCCAAGCGCCGCACCCGCAAGACCGCGGCGAAGGCCGT
>NZ_JBEZCG010000004.1:0-115431 GCF_040647455.1 Streptomyces sp. NPDC041068 | reverse complement strand
CGTCGAGGGCAGCATCCCGGCGCAGGCGACGGAGGAGCCCAAGCCCCGCCGCCGCACGCGCAAGGCCGCGGAAGCCGCCGTCGCCACGGCCGAGGCCGAAACCCCGGCCCCGCGCCGCCGCACGCGCAAGAAGGCAGAGCCCGTGGAATCCCCGGAGAGCTGACGCTCCGATTCCCCGGCAACGCGAAGGCCCGCCCTCACCTGAGGGCGGGCCTTCGCGCATACCCACAACCACCGCCCCCGCAGCGCGGAGCGCCCCACCCCAGAAAATCCACCCGGAGGCCCCACAGCGGGAGCGGCGACGGGGGCTGAGACGGCCTGCAGCCGCGCACGAGAGGCGAGGGGCCGTGGGGGTATGTGCGCACGGAGCACCGAGCACAAAGCTCACCCCAGCCGCAGCAACAACACCCCGCAACAAAGATGGCGAGTACGGACATACCCCCGCGGCCCCGCACCCAACACAAACGGGCGCACGGCCCGCACCGGGCAAAGCACCCACGCCGAAGAAAACCAGCCCCCACTCCCACGAAAAACCACACACACCCGCAGACGAGGGGCTACTCCGTGCAACCCGTCTGACCGGACGCAAGCGCCGCGCAGGGCCACGCGGCCAGATGCCCCTCGCCTCGCCGCGCCCCGCAGCGGACCGGTTAGCCTCGGCTCATGAGCAGGCCCCCGACCTTCGTCCCGCCCCCGTGTGCCACCGCGCGCACCCTCCGTACCGCGCGCGGTGACTTCGCCGTCCTCGACGCGGTCCCGGCCGAAGGTGTCCGGCGCAGAGGGACCGTTCTCATGCTGCCCGGCTTCACCGGCAGCAAGGAGGACTTCATCGCCCTCCTGGAACCGCTGGCCCGCGCGGGCTACCGCGTCGTCTCCGTGGACGGCCGCGGCCAGTACGAGACGGCAGGCCCCGACGACGAATCGGCGTACGCCCAGGAGGAGTTGGCCCGCGACGTCCTCGCGCAGGCCGAAGCCCTGGCGCAGGCCCCGGCCGAAGCCCCGGCAGAGGCCGGGACCCCGCCCCGCCCGCACCTCCTCGGGCACTCCCTGGGCGGGCTGATCGCCCGTGCCGCGCTCCTGATCGCCCCCCGCGCCTTCGCCACCCTCACCCTGATGTCCTCGGGGCCCGCCGCGATCGTCCCCACCCAGCAGGCCCGCGCCAAGATGCTGGCGGACGCACTCGCCGTGCTGTCGATGGACGAGGTGTGGCAGGCGATGCAGGCCATGGAGCCGCCGCCCCCGCAGGACGCCGAGGCCGGCGTGGCCGACGACAGCGAGGCCCTGCGTGCCCGCTGGCTGCGGCACAGCGCGGCCCAGCTCATCGCCACCGGCAGGCAGCTGTCCACGGAGCCGGACCGCGTCGCCGAGCTCGCCGCGCTGCCCCTGCCCAAGCACGTCATCTCGGGCGAGCGCGACGACACCTGGCCCGTGCCGCAGATGGACGACATGGCGCTCCGCCTCGACGCCCACCGCACGGTGATCCCGGGCGCCGAGCACTCCCCCAACACCGACCGGCCCGAGGAGACGGCGGCCGCTCTGATCGACTTCTGGAACCGCTGCTGACCCGCCAGGAGCCAGTCACTCAGTCAGGAGCCGTAACTCAGTACTGCGCCTGCAAGTGGTCCCAGAACCCGTCCCGCAGCGCCCTGCGCAGATCCGACTGCCCCCGCAGCGAGTACTGCAGCAGCCGCTCCGCCTCCACAAGGAGTTCCTGGTCCACGGAGCCGGGCAGATAGGGATGCCCCGGCAGCAGCCCCACCAGCGCCTCGCGCCCCTTCGCCGCGAGCCACTTCGCGGCGATCTGCGCGCCGACGAAGCGGACGTCCTCGCGGGAGGGTCGGTGCGAGGAGGCGCCCGCCTCGTACGTCGTGACGGCGCGCCGGGTGACGTACGGCTTGAAGAACTCCAGGTCGAACGTGCGCTGACTGTCGACCTCCCACAGCAGCGGCTCCGCCTGGTTGCGCCCCTCCGGCGCCTCGATGCCCCACAGGTGGACCCGCGCGCCGTACCCCTGCGCGGCCTCGACCGCGGAGACCAGGTCCTCGTCGCCGCCGATGAGCGCCGCGTCGCTGATGGCGCGGTGTCTGGCCAGTGACTCCAGGTCGCTGCGGATCAGCGAGTCGACGCCCTTCTGCTGGTTGTTGGCGTTGAGGTTGCCGAGCCTGACCTTGACGTCCGGCAGCTCCGCGACCGACTGCTGCTCGGTGGTGTGGATGCGCCGCCTCGCCCCGTCGTACCAGTACACGCGCAGCAGGCGGCTGTCCGCGAAGATCGTGCGCGCCTTGTCGATGAGCGCCTCGATCAGCCCCTCGGCGTCGAGGTCGAAGGCGCGCCGGTCCTCGGTCCCTGCGGCGAGCCGGCCCGCGGCCGCGTAGAGATACCCGGCGTCGACGAAGATCGCGTGCGTGGACGGCGTCTTCGCCACCTCGGCGAGCATCCGCTCGAGCAGCGCGTTGGTCCGCTCCAGCTGAGCACTGATGTCGGCGTCATTCATATGCGTCCCAGTGTCCCGCCGGTCACACAGCGAACACAACCGGTGTCACTACTCAGGAGTAATTAGGTTCTCGAAAAATTTCCTTAGCGTAGGGAATGTTTGCTGGGGGCAACTCGTTGTACCCATCAGGAACACAGCAGTTCTCCTTCAGGAGGATGACCAGACGAAGGGAGAAGCCCTATGCGCTTCGAAATCATGCGACTCGACGACGTCGACGGCGCGGCCGTGGACAGCACCGTCGTGGACGCCGCCTCCGTCAACCGGATCGTGCAGCAGGCCGCAGCGATCGGCCAGCGCATCTACATCCGCCCGGCCGACTCCTCGGCCTCGTAACGCACACGTCGAAGGGCCCCCGTACGAGACCGTACGGGGGCCCTTCGTGCGTGCGGCCCCATCCGCCCCCGCGCGACCCCGCAGGGCTCGCAAAGGCGCCGCTCAGCCGCCCTTGATCACCTGGGTCACGCCGTTGATGATCTGCTGCACCGCGATCGCGGACAGCATCATGCCCGCGAGCCGTGTCACGAGGACGACGCCGCCGTCCTTGATGACGCGAATGATCAGCAGCGAATAGCGCATCACGAGCCACAGCACCACGTGCATCGCCACGATCGCCGACCAGACGGAGATCTGCGTACCGACGCTGTCGGCGTCCTGGACGGCCAGGATGACGGAGACGATCGCTCCGGGGCCCGCGAGCAGCGGCATGCCGAGCGGCACGAGGGCGACGTTGACGTCCTTGGTCTGCTTCGGCTCGTCCGTCTTGCCGGTGAGCAGGTCGAGCGCGATGAGCAGCAGCAGGAGCCCGCCCGCGATCATCAGCGCGGGCACGGACACGTGCAGGTAGTTGAGGATCTGATGGCCCACGAGGCCGAAGACCGAGATCACGCCGAAGGCGACGCAGACGGCCTGGAAGGCCATCCGCTGCTGCACCTTGGCGGGTCGGCCCGCGGTGAGCCCGAGGAAGATCGGGGTGATCCCAGGGGGGTCCATGATCACAAATAGCGTGAGAAAAAGGGATCCGAAGACGGCGACGTCGAACACAGTGATGGCCTTGCAGAGAGTCGTACGAAGGAGCCGTGGCGGGCGGCACCGGGCGCAGGGCACGGCTGCCACCGCCACGGAACAGTGGAGTGGTGAAGAAGGTGAAGTGCGGTGCGGCCAGGGGCCGTTACGCGGCCGGGCTTCCGCCCGCCCCCGGCACGGGGAACGCCCCCGTCGCCCGGCGCGTGATCTCGCCGTAGATCTCGGGGTCGGTGGTGAACTCCCCGAGTACGCACGTCTTGCGACTGCCGTGGTAGTCGCTGGACCCGGTGGCAAGGAGGCCGAGGTCCGCCGCGAGTCCGCGCAGCCGGGCGCGGGTCTCGGGCGCGTGGTCCATGTGGTCGGCCTCGATGCCGTCGAGGCCCGCCGCGGCGAGCTCGGCTATCGCGGCCTCGGGCACGACCTGGCCGCGCTTGACGGCGGCGGGGTGCGCGAAGACGGTGACGCCGCCGGCCGCCTTGACCAGGCGGATCGCGTCGAAGGGGTCGAGCTCGTGCTTCTCGGCGTACGCACGGCCGCCGTCGGCGAGCCACTGGGGCGTGAAGGCGTCGGAGACGGTGGGCACGACGCCCAGCTCGACGAGGGCCTCAGCGATGTGCGGGCGGCCGACCGAGCCGTCGCCCGCGATGCGCGCGACCTGCTCCCAGGTCACCGGCACGCCCAGCTCCTGGAGCTTGCCGACCATCGCCTTGGCGCGCGGCACGCGGTCGTCGCGGACCAGCTCGCGCTCGCGGGCGAGCTCCGGCTCCTCGGGGTCGAAGAGGTACGCCAGCATGTGCAGGCCCACGCCGTCGAGGCGGCAGGAGAGCTCGGCGCCGGTGACGAGGGTGAGCCCCGAGGGGAGCGCGGCGATCGCTTCCGCGTACCCGCGCGTGGTGTCGTGGTCGGTCAGCGCGACGACGTCGAGCCCGGCAGCGGCGGCGCCCAGCACCAGCTCGGCCGGGGTGTCCGTGCCGTCGGAAGCGGTGGAGTGGGTGTGCAGATCGATGCGCACGCTGCGTACTCCAGGCTCTGACGGGGCGACATAAGGGGACGGTCAAGGATAACGGGAATCGAACGCTCCAAAGGACGAGCCCCGAAGGGGCGCGGGGAACTGCGCGGGCAACCACGACGCACCCGCAGCGGAACGGAGGCGGACAGGGGGCAGGAGCGACCGAACCGCACCTGTCACGGCGTGAGCAGGCGCGGCGACAGCGCCCCGCACGGCAGCAGATCCACTTCCGCCCCCGCGTCCCGCAGATCCGTCAGCACGAGCTCGTCGTACATCAAGAGGCCCGACTGCTCCGGCCACGCGATGGCCCACAGCCACAGGCCGCGCGCCTCGCCGGCGAAGACCGCCCGGTCGTCCGGCGCCCCGGACACATGCCACATCGGGGTCGGCCGCCCGGCGGCGAGCACCTTGGCCTGCGGTGGCTTCTCCACGCCCATGTGGGGACCCGGGTCGGGTCCGTCGATGCCCGCGTACCGCGCGCCGAGGCCGACGCCCAGCTCCTCGGCGACGAGCACCAGCTCGCCGACGCCGCCGAGCGGCGCGGGCCCGGAGCAGGCCACCGCGGTCGCGCGCCCACCGCTTCTGTCGTCGCCCGCGCAGGCCACGCCCGTGAACAGCCAGCCGACCGGCAGGGGCCACGGCATCCACACCGGAACCTGCGCACGGTGCACCACGACCTGGAGGGCCTCGACGCTGGGCGGGATCACGGGCTGCAGCGGGTGCACGGTGCCGTGCACATCACACTGCCAGGAGTCGGCAAAGAGACCGGGAGCCCTGACCCGGCCACCACACTTCGGGCAACTGGGTTCGCCCCTCATAGCGCCCAACGGTCCTCCCCGGCCGCCGCCCCGTCAAGGACGATCACCCGTCCGGTGGCCCTGTCACCAGGCAAAACTAGATGTAGATTGCACTCTTTAGCCTCTCTAACTTAATATGTGTATACGTCAACGACCTCTGTGGAAGCAGTGAAGGAGCGGCTGTATGAACAGCAGCACAGGAGGCCCCTCCGAAGAGGACCCATTCGAAGGGGACCCATCCGAAGGCGACCCGTTCGACGCGGGAGCGGGCAGCATCCTGCGTCAACCCAAGGCCGTGTGGGCCACGGCGGGCGCGTCCGTCGTCGCCTTCATGGGCATCGGACTCGTCGACCCGATCCTGCCCTCGATCGCCAAGGGCCTGGACGCGAGCGCCAGCCAGGTCTCCCTCCTCTTCACCTCGTACTTCCTGATCACCGCCGTCGCGATGCTGGTGACCGGGTTCGTCTCCAGCCGCATCGGCGGCAAGAAGACGCTGCTGCTCGGACTCGCGCTCGTGGTCGTCTTCGCGGCACTCTCCGGGACCTCGGGCTCCGTCGGCGAGCTCGTCGGGTTCCGCGCCGGATGGGGGCTCGGCAACGCGCTCTTCGTGTCGACCGCCCTCGCCGTCATCGTCGGCGCCGCGGCCGGCGGCAGCGCGGCCGCGATCCTGCTGTACGAGTCGGCGCTCGGCCTCGGCATGGCCTGCGGGCCCCTGGTCGGCGCGCTGCTCGGCGACGCCAGCTGGCGTTACCCGTTCTTCGGCACCGCCGCGCTGATGGCGATCGGCTTCCTCTGCATCACGGCGTTCCTCAAGGAGCAGCCGAGGCCTGCGAGGAAGACGTCCCTGCTCGACCCGATCAAGGCACTCGGCCACGGAGGCCTCGCCTCCGCCGCGGCCTCCGCGTTCTTCTACAACTACACGTTCTTCACCGTCCTGGCCTTCACGCCGTTCGTCCTGCACATGACCCCGTACAAATCGGGCGCGGTCTTCTTCGCCTGGGGTGTGCTGCTCGCGGTCTTCTCGGTGCTCGTCGCGCCGCGGCTGCAGGCACGGTTCGGGTCGCTGAAGGTGCTCGGCGGTTCGCTGGTGCTGCTCGCCGTGGACGTGCTGGCGCTCGGGTACGGCAACCACACCGCGGCCGTCGTCTGCACGATCCTGTCCGGCGCCTTCATCGGCGTGAACAACACCGTCTACACCGAGCTCGCCCTCGGCGTCTCCGACGCGCCGCGTCCGGTGGCCAGCGCCGGCTACAACTTCGTGCGGTGGTTCGCCGCGGCCGCCGCGCCGTTCTTCGCGCCGAAGATCGAGGAGTGGAGCAACATCCACATCCCGTTCGTGGTCGCGGCCGTCACGGCGGTGCTCGGCGCGGGCGTGGTCTGGGTGCGCAGGAACGCCCTCACTCACGAGGCCGAGGAACTGGAGCCGAAGCACGCCACCGAGGACGGCGTCACGGTCTTCGCCAACTGAGGCCTACGACAAGGAACTTCAGTCCAGGGACACGGACTTGCGCAGCGGATCGCGCAGGTCCGTTCCGCTGTTCAGCCAGCGCTCCTGCAGGGCCGCCGCACCGTGCACCCGCTTCCACGCCGCCTCGTTCGGCGTCATGGGGAGCAGGGGCAGGAAACGTACGGGATCCATGGGCTCGTCCAGGTCGAGGTCCTCGACCAGGCCTCCGGACTCCGCGACGAGGACCGAGGTGAACGGCGCCCCGGGCCACAGGGGTTCACCCACGTCGAGCGAGGCGCCTGGCGCCACGATCAGGCCCTCGACCTGCGGGGAGGCGGCGAGGACCGCGAGCGGGCGCAACGCCTTGTCCGTGTCGGCGAGACCCCCTCGTACCGACAACACCAGTTCCGCGCGAGGGCCCTTGACGGGATCGGCGAGGGCGGCGGTCGGATCGGTCATCGGCTGGGCGGACATGCCGAGAGTGGCGTACCGCACGATGTCCCCGTCAGTGAACCTCAACACTTCGAAGCGGTCGGTCCCGAGGAAGGTCACCGCGGCGCGCGCGTCCGGTTCCCCCAGGCCGGTGCGGAGTCGGGCCTCTACCAGAGCAAGAACATCTCCCATGGCGCGAGCATAGAACCCGCATGGAACGGGTAAAGGGTGAGGTCGCTTCTTCAGTTCGGCTGATAGTCTTGGCCGCTGGTCGGGGCAGCACGCCAAGCGTCGCTTTCGAGCCCCTGACCGCGATACGTCCCCACGGGGGATGAGACGTCCCTCACGGGGGACCGGCCGGAGGAGGTGGGGCTGCAATGGATCGAAGTCGACCGTGCAGTACCACCCGCTCTTCCGGCCGCTGAGCCGAATTCCCTGGCTTCCCGCGTACGCGTACGACGGAAGAGCGCTTCATTTCCGCCTGATCTGACTGATCTGTATCAGCAGTGAAGTCGCCCCGCGACGGTGCGGTGCTCCCCGCTTTGTGGACGTGCAGAGGTCCCGCAGTCAGGACGTCCTCATTCCGGGCAGTGCCGAATCCTGTCGGCCGTCGGTGGCTTCACACCCGCGAAGGAGCCTGCCCATGTCGATGATCCGTGACCTTCGTGCCGCCGTCCGTCCCTCCCTGCGCAAGGACGGCGCCCCGTACTCCTCGTCCTCCTCCTCGTCCTCGTCGTCGTACGACGCGACCCGCGACGCCGCGTCCGCCGTCGTCGACTGCGCCGTCTACCAGGACGGCCGCCGCGTCGAGTGCGCCGACGCCCTCACCCCGCACGAGGCGATGCTCGAGGTGCGCCGCAAGGGCGGCTTCGCCTGGATCGGCCTGCACGAGCCGACCGAGGCCGAATTCGCCGGTATCGCCGCCGAGTTCGGGCTGCACCCGCTCGCGGTCGAGGACGCGGTCCACGCCCACCAGCGGCCCAAGCTCGAGCGCTACGACGACACGCTCTTCACCGTCTTCAAGACCATCCACTACGTCGAGCACGCCGAACTCACCGCCACCAGCGAGGTCGTGGAGACCGGCGAGGTGATGTGCTTCACCGGGCGGGACTTCTTCATCACCGTGCGGCACGGCGGGCACGGCTCGCTGCGCGCCCTGCGGCGGCGGCTCCAGGAGGACCCCGAGCTGCTCGGCAAGGGGCCGTCGGCCGTCCTGCACACCATCGCCGACCACGTCGTCGACGGCTACCTCGCGGTCGCCGACGCCATGCAGGACGACATCGACGACGTGGAGACCGAGGTGTTCTCCGCGCCGAGCAAGGGCAAGGGCAGCTCGCGCGGCGTCGACGCCGGGCGGATCTACCAGCTCAAGCGCGAGGTCCTGGAGTTCAAGCGGGCCGTGTCGCCGCTGCTGCGCCCGATGCTGCTGCTGAGCGAGCGGCCGATGCGGCTCGTCGACCCCGACATCCAGAAGTACTTCCGTGACGTCGCCGACCACCTCACGCGCGTCCAGGAACAGGTGGTCGGCTTCGACGAACTGCTCAACTCGATCCTGCAGGCCAACCTCGCGCAGGCCGCCGTCGCGCAGAACGAGGACATGCGCAAGATCACCTCGTGGGCGGCGATCATCGCCGTACCGACCGCCGTCTGCGGGGTCTACGGCATGAACTTCGATCACATGCCCGAGCTGAAGTGGCGGTACGGCTACCCGATGGTGCTCGCCCTCATCGGCGGCGTCTGCTTCGCGATCCACCGCACCCTGAAGCGCAACGGCTGGCTGTGAGCGCCCCTCGGCGGTCCGCCGTCACTCGATAGGCTGCCGCCATGACTGCTGACCCGCTGCTCGGCCGCGCCCTCGTCGAGGAGGCCACCAAGAAGTCCGGCCTCATCTGGGTGCAGGGCGAGAACTCCCCCGCACGGGCGCTGTGGCACGTCTGGCACGAGGGCGCCGCGTACCTCGTCGGCGACGGCCCCGGTGAGCAGCCGCTGCCGGGGCTCGTGGACGGGGGGCTCGCCGAGGTCACCGTGCGGAGCAAGGACAAGGGCGGGCGGGTGATCGCCTGGACGGCGACCGTGAGCGAGCTCGCGCCTCGGTCGGAGGCGTGGGAGGCGGCTGTCGGGGAGCTCAAGGGCAAGCGGCTGAACGCGCCCGATGCCGAGCGGGTCACCTCGCGGTGGGCCGAGCAGTGTCGGGTCGTGCGGCTCGCTCCGCGCGAGGCGGTGACCGAGCTTCCTGAGGGGTCTTTGGCTGCCGCGCCGTTGCCGTCCGGTGCGACTACGCGTCAGCCGGTCCCCGCGGGGCTTCCTCGGTTGCTCTTCAAGAAGCGCCGTTGAGGTCGCGGGCGCCCTTCTTCTGCGGGTGCGTTGCGGTTGGTCGCGCCGTTCCCCGCGCCCCTCAGGATTCGCCCCATCGGGGCTCAACTCTTCAAGACGTCGGCAGCTGTTTGCCGTAGTCGACCATCTCGTCCTTTGCCGGCTCCTGGAGCGGGAAGTCCTTGTTCCAGTCCGTGAGTTTGAGCGTGCCCGCGTGGCCGCCGCGTTCCAGGCGCAGGGGGTAGGGCTTGCCCTCCAGGGAGACGTCCAGGGTGCCGCCCGCGCCCTCGTCGCCGGTGATCTTGATGGTGCGTACGGCGCCCGTCTTGCCGCGGTCGCCCTTGGCCAGCGTGCCGTGGAGCGCGAGCATGCCGTCCAGGAGTACGTCCTTGTCCGTGAAGCCGCTCAGCTGCTCGTAGGACGGGTCGCCCTGCGGGACCTTGACGTACTTGCCGTGCAGCTTGGCCGCGGCGGTCTCGTCCGCCTTCCTGGACTTGCCGTCGGTCTTGCCGTTGTCGTGCGTCCAGAACTGCGAGTCGGCCTTCAGATAGAGCTCATCGCCGATGCGCAGGAGCCGGAAGGTCTGGCCCTTGGACGTGACCGAGCCGGTGCCGCCCTCGCCCTTGAGGCGCATGTCGAGGCTGTACGTGTGGCTCTTGCTCACCACCGTGCCGGAGAGCCGCACCGCGGAGGCCCCCTCGGCCGCCCGGCCCGCCTTGCTCTGGATCTTCGACGCGGAGAGCTTGCCGACGCCGTTCGTGCCCGCGTCGGGATCCTCGCTGCTGCACCCCGCAAGACTCGTGGCCCCCGCGACCAGGCCCACGCACATCGCGCTCACGAACGCTGCCCTGCGGGCGCGGCTGGCCAGGGGAAGAGCGGTCACAGGTGGCGCTGCCTCTCGTGCGGACGACCTCTACGGCTTCGGCAGTACGGCAGCGTACCTGTGCCGACCGATACGGACGGAGTCAGTCCGTCCGGACGCTCCGCCGGGGCGTATCCGACCGGGACGGGCTAGCCTGAAGCCCGTATTGCCGGATGAAACGGCATGAATCGAAGCGGCAGGAATCGCCGCAGGCTCGGGAGAAGGAGGCGCGCGCATGGCGGCAGGCGCCCCCCGGGTCTTCGTCTCGCACCTCTCCGGCACCGCCGTCTTCGACCCGAACGGCGACCAGGTGGGCCGGGTGCGCGACCTGGTGGCGATGCTCAGGGTCGGCAAGCGCCCGCCCCGCCTCCTCGGCCTCGTCGTGGAGCTGGCGACCCGGCGGCGGATCTTCCTGCCGATGACCCGCGTCACCGGCATCGAGTCCGGCCAGGTCATCACCACCGGCGTCCTGAACGTGCGGCGCTTCGAACAGCGGCCCACCGAGCGACTCGTGCTCGGCGAGATGCTGGACCGGCGCGTGCGGCTCGTCGACTCGGACGAGGAGGTGACCGTCCTCGACGTGTCGGTCCAGCAGCTTCCCGCCCGCCGCGACTGGGAGATCGACAAGGTCTTCGTACGCAAGGGGAAGGGCGGCACCTTCCGGCGCAAGGGCGAGACGCTGACCGTCGACTGGTCGGCGGTCGCGGGCTTCTCCCTGGAGGAGCACGGGCAGGGCGCCGAGAACCTCCTCGCCACCTTCGAACAGCTGCGCCCCGCCGACCTCGCCAACGTCCTGCACCACCTGTCGCCGAAACGGCGGGCCGAGGTGGCCGCCGCCCTCGACGACGACCGGCTCGCGGACGTCCTCGAAGAGCTCCCCGAGGACGACCAGATCGAGATCCTCGGCAAGCTCAAGGAGGAGCGCGCGGCCGACGTCCTGGAGGCCATGGACCCCGACGACGCCGCCGACCTCCTCGCCGAGCTGCCGGAGGAGGACAAGGAACGTCTGCTCACTCTGATGCAGCCGGACGACGCGGCCGACGTGCGGCGCCTGATGGCGTACGAGGAGCGCACGGCCGGCGGCATGATGACGACCGAGCCGATCGTGCTGCGGCCCGACGCCACGGTCGCCGACGCCCTCGCACGGGTGCGCATGGAGGACCTCTCCCCCGCGCTCGCCGCGCAGGTGTACGTGTGCCGCCCGCCGGACGAGACGCCGACCGGCAAGTACCTGGGCACCGTGCACTTCCAGCGTCTCCTGCGCGATCCGCCGTACACGCTGGTCGGCTCGATCCTCGACGACGACCTGCAGCCGCTCGCGCCGGGCGCCACGCTGCCCGCCGTCGCCGGGTTCTTCGCGACGTACGACATGGTGGCGGCGCCCGTCGTCGACGAGGGCGGCTCGCTGCTCGGGGCGGTCACCGTGGACGACGTGCTCGACCACATGCTGCCCGACGACTGGCGCGAGACCGAGTTCCACCTGGAAGAGGGAGCAGGCCATGGCGGCGGCTGACCGTGAGCGCGAGAACCGCGCCGAGCCCAGGGCCCCCCGATTCCGCCTCGACCAGCCGCGCGTCCCGCGCACCAAGCTGCTGCCGGACTACGACCCGGAGGCCTTCGGCCGGCTCTCGGAACGCATCGCGCGCTTCCTGGGCACAGGCAGGTTCATCGTCTGGATGACCGTCGTCATCATCCTGTGGGTGGTGTGGAACATCGCGGCGCCCGATCATCTGCGCTTCGACGAGTACCCGTTCATCTTCCTCACGCTGATGCTGTCGCTCCAGGCGTCGTACGCCGCTCCGCTGATCCTCCTCGCGCAGAACCGCCAGGACGACCGCGACCGGGTCAACCTCGAACAGGACCGCAAGCAGAACGAGCGGTCCATCGCGGACACCGAGTACCTCACGCGCGAGATCGCCTCGCTGCGCATGGGCCTCGGCGAGGTGGCGACCCGCGACTGGATCCGCTCCGAGCTCCAGGACCTGGTCAAGGAACTGGAGGAGCAGCGGATCGGGCACCACTCCGAGAGCCGCGTGGTATTCCCGTCCGAGGGCTCGCGCGGAAGTGATGTAGGCGACCGCTGACGGCCCTTTCCTGGGCAGGGTTACCGCGCCGTACTATCGGTCGTATGGCTACGGAAGACGCGGTGCTTGAAGCACTGGCGACGGTGAACGACCCCGAGATCCAGCGACCCATCACCGAGCTGGGGATGGTCAAATCGGTGGACATCTCCGCTGATGGGGCGGTAGCGGTCACCGTGTACTTGACGGTCTCCGGGTGCCCGATGCGCGACACCATCACGAAGAACGTGACCGACGCGGTCGCCGCCCTCGACGGCGTCACGCGTGTCGACGTCACGCTGGACGTGATGAGCGACGACCAGCGCAAGGAGCTGGCCGCGGCCCTGCGCGGCGGCACCGCCGAGCGCGAGGTCCCCTTCGCCAAGCCCGGCTCCCTGACCCGTGTCTACGCCGTCGCGTCCGGCAAGGGCGGCGTCGGCAAGTCCTCGGTGACGGTGAACCTCGCGGCCGCGATGGCGGCGGACGGCCTGAAGGTCGGCGTCGTGGACGCGGACATCTACGGCCACAGCGTGCCCCGCATGCTGGGCGCCGAGGGCCGCCCCACCCAGGTCGAGAACATGATCATGCCGCCGTCCGCGAACGGCGTGAAGGTCATCTCCATCGGCATGTTCACGCCCGGCAACGCACCGGTGGTGTGGCGGGGCCCGATGCTGCACCGCGCGCTCCAGCAGTTCCTCGCGGACGTCTTCTGGGGCGACCTGGACGTCCTGCTCCTCGACCTGCCGCCGGGCACGGGCGACATCGCGATCTCGGTCGCGCAGCTCGTCCCGAACGCCGAGATCCTGGTCGTGACGACGCCTCAGCAGGCCGCGGCCGAGGTCGCCGAGCGGGCAGGATCCATCGCCGTACAGACGCATCAGAAGATCGTGGGCGTCGTCGAGAACATGTCCGGCCTTCCCTGCCCGCACTGCGGCGAGATGGTCGACGTGTTCGGCACGGGCGGCGGCCAGAAGGTCGCCGAGGGCCTCACGAAGACGACGGGCGCGACGGTGCCGGTGCTCGGCTCCATCCCGATCGACGTCCGCCTGCGCGAGGGCGGCGACGAGGGCAGGCCGGTCGTCCTGACCGACCCGGAGTGCCCGGCGGGCTCGGCCCTGCGCGCCATCGCGGGCAAGCTGGGCGGCCGCCAGCGGGGCCTGTCGGGCATGTCGCTCGGGATCACCCCGCGCAACAAGTTCTGAGAGCCCCGAAGGGGCGCGGGGACCTGCGCGACCAGCCACGGCTGACCCGCAGAAATCCACGCGCCCCAAGGAACCCGGTTCCACGGAGTGCTACGCGTATGCCCCGATGTCCTTGATGACAGAGAAGCCAAGCCCGTACGCACTCATGCCGCGCCCATAGGCGCCGAGGTGCACGCCCTCCTTCGTCGAGCCCGCAAGGACCCACCCGAACTCGGACTCGCGGTAGTGGAACGGCGTCGGCACCCCGTCCACCGGCAGCGACAGCGTCGACCAGTCCGCGCCCTCCAGGTCGTCCGCGAGGACCCACGCGGTCTCCGTCTGCTGGTCCAGCCAGTCGTCGCGCAGGGTGTGGTCCATCTGCCCCGGCCAGGTGAAGGACAGCAGGCCGACGCCGGCCAGCCAGGCCGCCGACGAGACCGAGGTGGCCTCCAGGACGCCCGTGCCGTCCGCGCTGCGCCGCACCGGGTTGGCCGCGACGGTCACCACGACCGCGAAGCGCTCCTTGTCGCTGTTGCCGAGGGTGCCCTCGGCGCGGACCGACGGCTCGTCGCCGTGCCCGATCGAACCGTGCTCCACGGCACCGTCCGCCGCCGCGCCGACCTGCATCAGCCAGCGCTGCCCCGTGAAGGCCTCGTCAAGGCCGTACCAGGGGAAGGGCGCCAGCAGGTAGCCGTCGACCGTGCGCCGGGCGGAGGGCACCGCTTGTGCGGTGCCGTCCGCGGCCGACGCCTGCGCGCCCACCCGACTTGTCGTCTCCATGTACCCGGCCGCCTCCTCGCTCTCGTCGGTCCGGAGCGGCCCGCCCCCCTCGGGCGTCCTCACGCCGGACAACAAGGCAGGATAGCCACACCTGTTGGCGGCGAAGGTTCAGGCGGTGCCTCAGGTGGCGTCCGCGTCGAACGGCGGGCGGTCGCCGGCGTCGAGCTTCTTGGGCTCCGCGGACTTCTTCTGCATGTCGACACGGGCCCCTCCGGAGGAGGTCGCGGCGGTCCCCGAACCGGAGTCGGAGGAGTCGCTGTCGCGGCCGTGCACGGCGTCCGCGACCTCGTTCATCTCCTTCTTCAGGTCGAAGCCGTTGCGGATTTCCTTGAGCCCGAGCTCGTCGTTGTCGAGCTGCTTTCGGATGAACTTCTTCGGGTTCAGGTCCTCGAACTCGAAGTCCTTGAACTCCGGGCCCAGCTCATCCCGTATGTCCGCCTTCGCGCTGTCGGAGAACTCGCGGATCTTGCGGATCGTGCGGGAGACGTCCTGGATGACCTTCGGCAGCTTGTCGGGGCCGAAAATGAGCACGGCGAGGACGACCAGCGTCACTATCTCGAGTGCGCCAATGTCATTGAACACCTTGAGCTCCTTGCGATGTCCCCTTGCGATGTCCTCAGCCCGCAACAGGTCGTCGTCCGAGGTCTGGACCGTGACCACGGTACCCGGCGCTCATGTCTGTCCGGTAGCCGCTGCACGACAACCCGGAACAGACCTGGTCAGTCCTTTACTCAGTCCCCGCCGGCCGAGCCGAGCACCAGCGTCACCTCGCGGTCGCCGCCGTCGCGCTCGACGGTCAGCTCCAGGCGGTCCTTCGGGCGGTGCGCGCGGACCTTGACGATCAGTTCGTCGCTGGAGTGCACGGGGCGGCCGTCCACCTCGGTGATGACGTCGCCCGGCTTGAGGCCCGCCTTGTCGCCGGGGCCGTTCCTGTTGACCGAGGGGCCGCCGCCCTTGCCCTTGTCCGCGATGCGGGCGCCGTCACCGGTGAACTCGGTGTCGAGCGTGACGCCGATCACGGGGTGCGTCGCCTTGCCGAAGTTGATCAGCTCCTCGGCGACGCGCTTGCCCTGGTTGATGGGGATGGCGAAGCCGAGGCCGATGGAGCCCGCCTGGCCGCCGCCCTGCTCCGAGCCGTCCTCCGCGGAGCGTATGGCGCTGTTGATGCCGATCACGCGCGCCTTGGAGTCGACCAGCGGACCACCCGAGTTGCCGGGGTTGATCGGTGCGTCGGTCTGCAGGGCGTCCACGTACGAGATGTCGCTGCCGTCGCCCTTCTCGCCGCCCGCGGTGATGGGCCGCTCCTTGGCGCTGATGATCCCCGAGGTCACGGTGTTCTCGAGGTCGAAGGGGGCGCCGATGGCGACGACGGGGTCGCCGACCTGCACGTTCTCGGAGTTGCCCAGGTGCAGGGGCTTCAGGCCGCGGACGCCGGAGACCTTGACGACCGCGAGGTCGTACCCCGAGTCGCGGCCGATGACCTCGGCCTTGGCGGTCTCGCCGCCGCTGAAGGTCACCGATATCTCGCCGCCGGTGCCCGCGGGCTCCACGACGTGGTTGTTGGTGAGGATGTGGCCCTTGCCGTCGAGGACGAAGCCGGTGCCGGTGCCCTGCGCGGAGTCGCCGCTGACGTGCAGGGTCACGACGCCGGGCAGGGCGGCCGCGGCGATGCCCGCCACGCTGCCCTTGGGGCGCTCGCTGGACTCGGCGCCCGCCTGCGGGAGTTCGATGTCGCCGGTGCCGTTGCGCTCCAGGTACGAGCCGAGGGCGCCGCCGATGAGGCCGGACACCAGGGCGATCACGGCGACGCCGACGAGGATGATCCGCTTTCCCCTCTTGCGCCGCTTCTGCTCGGTCTCCGGGGGCACGGAGCCGGTCTGCTGGAGGGGCGCGTTCCACGGGTCGTAGGGCTGGCGGGGGGCCGGCTGGGGCTGCGGGGTCTGCGCCTGCGGCGGCAGGGGCTGGGCGAGGTTCTGCGGCTGCGGCTGCGGCGTCTGGTGGTGGGCGCCGTTGTACGGGGGCGGCGTGTGACCGGGGGCTCCGTGGAGCGTGCCGTGCGGGGGCGTGCCGCCGTGCTGGGGCTGCGGGGCCGGGGCGGGCGGGCCCGCGGGGGTGCCGTGGGCGGGCGTGCCACTGTGGGCCGGGAGCGTGGTGCCGTGGGCCGGGGTCGCCGCGGGGTGCTGCACCGGGGGCGCGGGCGCCCAGGGGCCCGGCTCGCCGTAGGGCGGGGTGCCGTACGGATCCGGGTCGTGCAGGGGGCGGGGGCGGTCCGCGGGGGCGGCTGCGGGCGCGCCGGTCCCCGCACCTTGCGTCGCGCCCTGCGCGGGGATGCCCTCGGCCGGTGTGCCGTGCGGGGTGCCGGAGGCCGGTGCGGAGTCGCTCGGTGTGCCGTACGAGGCAGGGTCGGCGGGAGCGGGAGCCGCGGGTGCGGGAGCGGGAGCCGCGGGACCAGGTGCGGGAACTGCAGGTGCCGACTCGGCCTGGACCGGCGCGGGGGCCGACTCCGGGGGCGGGGTGGGCTGCTGGTCGGCGGCGGCGCCCGGCGTCTCGTGCCGGGGGCGGCTCCACCACTTCGCCTTCGTGGGCTTCCCCTCGTCCATGTTCTCCCCACAACTGGCCCGCGGCGGACGCCGATTGGATGCTCAACCCCGCGCTCGCCGAAGTCCCCGGCGGGCGCGGCCCACCGAGGATTCAACCAGGTTCCCCCGCCGAAGCGCAGGGCAGCGTCGCGTCAGTGAATCTGCGACGACCCCTGCAGCGGGCCCGCGCCCGGCGACGCCGAGGCTGCGCCCACCGGATTCCTGCCGTCCGCCACCGCGGGGGGCTGCGCCACAGGCGCCTCGACCGCAGGCGGCGCGGCGGCGCGGTGGCCGGGCGACACCGGGCGTATCAGCGGGGACATCACGGCGGCGCCCGCAAGGAGCGGCGCCGTCAGCTCGTACACCGAATCGCGGGAGCGCGGCTGTGCGGGGGCGCCCGGCAGCAGCGGTCCTGTGACCTCGGTCGGCGCGACGGGCGCCGAGAGGACGCCGGGGCGCTGGCCCTGCACCGACAGCGGATTGCCGCCGCCGCGACGCCGCGCGGAGTCGGAGGTCGCGGGGGTGCCCGACCCCTGGGTGCGCTGCGGCGTCACGTTGCTGCCGGAGCCGCCCGCGCGGGAGTCGCCCGTGTCGGCGGGGACGCCGGCCGTGACGCCGCCGAGCGCTATGGCGGCCAGCGACACCGCGCCCGCCGCCGCGAACGCGAAGCGGCGCCCCCGCCAGGAGGGACGCTCCGGATCGGGCCTGCCGACGTCATGGATGCGGAAGCCCCGCTGCTCGCTGGGGAGCACCGCGGCGTGGGCGCCGGAGGGGACGTACCCCACGAAGGGCTCACGGCTCACGCCGAAGAGCCCGGGCCGCGGTAGTCCCACGGAGTCGGTGTCTCCCGTGGCGAAGCCTCCACCGTCACCGAGCCCCGCGGGCGGCTCGGCGCCGCCTCCTGGAAGACCCTGGAGACGGGCGAGGAAGCTCGCGGACGGCGGCGGCGGGGCCGCCTGCGCGAAGACGTTCTTCAGGCGGCGCTGGGCGTCCGCCTCGGTCTTGCACATCGGACAGGTCGCCAGATGTGCGAGGACGCGCTCGCGCGCGTCGTGTCCCAGCTCGCCGTCCACGAGGGCTGCGAGCCGGTCCCCCAGATGCTGCTCGGCCTCGGCCAGTTGCCGATCGGCAGGATTCGACCGTGATCCACTCACGCGGTCGCGCCCCCTCCTCCCAGCGCCACGGCTCCGGTGACCGCGAGCGAACGACGCTCCGCGCGGGCCTCGGGAGACCGGTGCTGGAGAGCCTTGCGCAGCTGCGAGCGGCCCCGGTGGATACGGCTGCGGACCGTACCGAGCTTGACGCCGAGGGTCGCGGCGATCTCCTCGTACGAAAGGCCCTCGATGTCGCAGAGGACCACGGCGGCCCGGAATTCGGGCGCGAGGGTGTCGAGTGCCTGCTGGACGTCCGCGTCGAAGTGCGTGTCGTTGAAGACCTGCTGCGGCGACGGCTCGCGGCTCGGCAGCCGCTCCGCGGCGTCGTCCCCGAGGGCGTCGAAGCGGATCCGCTGCTTGCGGCGCACCATGTCCAGGAAGAGGTTCGTGGTGATGCGGTGCAGCCAGCCCTCGAAGGTGCCGGGGGTGTACGTCGAAAGGGACCGGAAGACACGGACGAAAACCTCTTGGGTGAGGTCCTCGGCGTCGTGCTGATTGCCGGTCAGGCGGTACGCCAGGCGGTACACGCGGCCGCTGTGCGTGCTGACGATCTCCTCCCAGGTGGGCGGAGTCCACACCTGCGATTCCGCGTCAGCGGCAAAGGTCGCGGTCTGAGCGGAGTCGTTGGCACGGATGCGGTCAGCGGTGTCGGTCACGGATTTCGGCTCACCCGCCAACCTGAGAAAACGCCGGAGCGCTCCTCCCCGATCCGCGGACGTAGCCGCACCTCCCCTGTCGGCTCTGGTGGTGTCCAGTGGAGCCCCTACCATAACCACCTCGCCCGTTAGCTCCGGATAAGCGTTTTTACGTGAATTTGGTACGGGCTTCCGCGCAGGTGTCCTGCCGCTTCGACGCGCCCGCTTCCGGTCTTGATCCATCCGTTACCCCCGTTGCGCTCCCACCCCCTCATAACGCCCGGTCCCATCTGCGGGTTCCCGCCCCCAACGGATACAGTCACGGCCAGGCAACCACGGGGACAGGAGAGGGCCATTACCGGCAACCGGCAGACGAGCTGGGCGTTCGCCGACGCCTTTGTCGCCGAGGACGAGGCGCTGCGCTGGGCTCGGGACCGGGCTCGGGAAGCGGGGCTGCCCTCGGTGTCGCCCGGCACCGGCGCCGCGCTGCGCATGCTCGCCGCCACGGCTGACGCGAAAGCGGTGGCCGAAATCGGTACGGGCACCGGGGTGTCGGGGATCCATCTGCTGCACGGCATGCGGCCCGACGGCGTGCTCACCACGGTCGACCCCGAGCCGGACCGCCAGCAGTTCGCCCGCCAGGCCTTCCGCGCCGCCGGCTTCGCGGGCAACCGCGCGCGGTTCATCCCCGGGCGCGCCCTCGACGTCCTGCCCCGCCTCGCCGACGGCGGCTACGACCTCGTGTTCTGCGACGGCGACCGCATGGAGTCCCTCGAATATCTCGCTGAATCGTTGCGCCTGCTGCGGCCCGGCGGGCTCGTCTGCTTCGAGGGCGTCTTCGCGGACGGCAGGACCGTGGACTCCGGTCCGCAGCCGGTCGAGGTCCTGCACCTGCGGGATCTGCTGCGGACGGTACGTGAGAGTCCTGACCTCGTGCCGTCGCTGCTCCCTGTGGGGGACGGGCTCCTCTGCGCCGTCAAGCGGTAGCGCTCCGCTGGTCGAGCAGTTCTCTGATCCGCGGGTCCTGATCCGCGGGTCCTGATCCGCGGGTCCGATGTCGTTGCTCGCGCCGTTCCCCGCGCCCCTTCGGGGCCCGGAAAACAGCACTGCCCCGGCTCGTCGTACGATGCCGGGGCAGTGGAAAAGTGTGGGCGCTTCCGCGTCAGCCGACGACCTTCTTCAGGGCGTCGCCGAGCGCGTCGGCCTCGTCCGGAGTCAGTTCGACGACAAGTCGTCCGCCGCCTTCGAGCGGAACGCGCATGACGATGCCCCGCCCCTCCTTGGTCACCTCGAGCGGGCCGTCGCCCGTCCGCGGCTTCATGGCCGCCATGCTCGTTCCCCTTCCTGAAACCAGCTCATCGCAGCCGACAACCCAGGTGTCACCGGCATCGAACACATTGCTTCCAGGCCATTATCCCGCATGGCAGGACCCGATGACCAACATCGGTCGGCATCGCTTGCGCAACGCGCGCCCGCAAAACCACTCAATTCGGCGATGTGGCTGCGATACTGCGCCGCCCCATACGCCCCACAGGCCCGGAATTCTTTGACGCAGGTCACATATCCGCCCTCGTGCCCGACCTCGATGATCTCCGTCATGCTGAGCTCCTACCTACTGGACCAGCGGAGGGGACCACCATGGCCGACAGCGTGCTCTACGAGGTGAGCGACGGACTCGCGACGATCACGATCAACCGTCCCGAGGCGATGAACGCCATGAACACCGAGGCCAAGGTCGCCCTGCGGGAGGCCGCGCGGTCGGCCGCCGCGGACCCGGCCGTGCGCGCGGTGCTGCTCACCGCGAACGGGCGCGCCTTCTGCGTGGGCCAGGACCTCAAGGAGCACATCGGCAATCTGGCCGCGGACCGCGAGGCGGGCACCGGGCAGACGATGAGCACGGTCAAGGAGCACTACAACCCCATCGTGCGGGCGCTCACGAGCATGCCGAAGCCGGTCGTGGCGGGCGTCAACGGCGTCGCGGCGGGGGCCGGCCTCGGCTTCGCGCTCGCCGCCGACTACCGCGTGGTCGCGGACACCGCGAAGTTCAACACCTCCTTCGCCGGGGTCGCCCTGACGGCCGACTCGGGCGTCTCCTGGACGCTGCCGCGTGTGATCGGCCCCGGCCGGGCCGCCGATCTGCTGCTCTTCCCGCGCAACATCGACGCGCAGGAGGCGTACGACCTGGGGATCGCCAACAGGGTCGTGCCCGCGGCCGACCTCGCCGCCGAGGCCGCGCAGGTGGCCCGCGCCCTGGCCGAGGGCCCGACGCTCGCCTACGCGGCGCTCAAGGAATCCCTCGCCTACGCGGCGGGCCACTCCCTGGACGAGGCGCTGGACAAGGAGGACGAGCTGCAGGCGAAGGCGGGCGCGTCCGAGGACCACACCATCGCCGTGCAGGCCTTCATCGCCAAGGAGAAGCCGAAGTACCTCGGCCGTTAGGCGATGGGTGACGCCTCGCGGGCCACGCAGTCCGCGAGGTGGTCGTCGACCAGGCCGCAGGCCTGCATCAGGGCGTACGCCGTGGTGGGGCCGACGAAGCGGATGCCGCGCTTCTTGAGCTCCTTGGACAGGGCCGTGGACTCGTCGGTGATCGCGGGGACGTCGGCGAGGGTCCGCGGGGCCTTGCGGGTCGCGGGGTCCGGTGCGAACGACCAGATCAGGGAGTCCAGTTCGCCCTCGGGCCAGTCGGCGAGCACGCGCGCGTTGGCGAGGGTCGCGTCGATCTTGGCGCGGTTGCGGATGATCCCGGGGTCGGCGAGGAGGCGGTCGCGGTCCTCGTCCGTGAACCGGGCGACCGAGGCGATCTCGAAGTCGGCGAAGGCGGCGCGGAAGCCCTCGCGGCGGCGCAGGATCGTGATCCAGGAGAGGCCGGACTGGAAGGCCTCCAGGCAGAGCCTCTCGTACAGCGCGTCGTCGCCGTGGACCGGGCGGCCCCACTCCTCGTCGTGGTACGCCACATAGTCCTCGGTGGACAGGCCCCACGGGCAGCGCAGGGCGCCGTCCGGGCCCGGTACGGCGCCGTTCTCGGTGCTCACTGGTCGTCGCCCTTCTTGTCCTCGGGGGCCTTGCGTGGTTCGTACCCCTCGAAGAGGGCGGGGCCCGCGACCGCCGTGGCCTGGGCGCCGGCCAGGGCCGCCTCCAGTTCGGCGATGCGGGAGTCCCGCTCGGCCAGCTCGGCGCCGAGGCGGCCGAGCACGTCGTCGACGTCCGCCATGCGGTAGCCGCGCAGGGTCATCGGGAAGCGGACCTCCTCGATGTCGGCGCGGCGCAGCGGGCGGTCCGGGGGCAGGGGGTCGGTGAACTGCTCGGGCGCGGCGTCGGGCAGGGCTCCGCTCTCGCCGCCGCCGACGACGGCGAGGGTCACCGCGCCGACCACCACGACGAGGGCGATGACCAGGAACAAGAACAAGACCATCTTCAGGCCCCCACGCTCGACTGCCCGTGCTCAAACTGTCAGGGTCCGATCGTGCCATGCGGCACCGACAGTTAAGGTCGCAGGCGGCCGAACCGCGACAAGGACCCAGGAGGGCCACAGGGGATGCTCAGGCTTGGCAGGCGCGAGTTCGACGTGCACGAACCGGTGATCATGGCGATCGTCAACCGGACCCCGGACTCGTTCTACGACCAGGGCGCCACGTTCCGCGACGAGCCCGCGCTCGCCCGCGTGGAGCAGGCGGTCGCCGAGGGCGCCGCCATCATCGACATCGGCGGGGTCAAGGCCGGCCCCGGCGAGGAGGTGACCGCGCAGGAGGAGGCGCGGCGCACGGTCGGCTTCGTCGCCGAGGTGCGCAGGCGGTTCCCGGACGTGGTGATCAGCGTCGACACCTGGCGGCACGACGTGGGCGAGGCGGTGTGCGAGGCGGGCGCCGACCTGCTCAACGACGCCTGGGGCGGCGTCGACCCGAAGCTCGCGGAGGTCGCCGCGCGGTACAAGGTGGGCCTGGTGTGCACGCACGCGGGCGGCGCCGAGCCGCGGACGAGGCCGCACCGCGTCACGTACGACGACGTGATGACCGACATCCTGCGCGTGACGGTCGGCCTGGCCGAGCGCGCGGTCGATCTCGGCGTCCCCCGGGAGTCCGTGATGATCGACCCGGGGCACGACTTCGGCAAGAACACCCGGCACAGCCTGGAGGCCACCCGCAGGCTCGGCGAGATGGTGGACACGGGCTGGCCGGTCCTGGTCTCCCTGTCCAACAAGGACTTCGTGGGCGAGACCCTGGACAAGCCGGTCAAGGAGCGAGTGATCGGCACCCTGGCGACGACGGCGGTCTCGGCGTGGCTGGGCGCGCAGGTGTACCGCGTCCACGAGGTCGCGGAGACCCGCCAGGTCCTGGACATGGTGACGACGATCGCGGGCCACCGAACCCCCGCCGTGGCCCGACGCGGGCTGGCCTGAGCACACCGCGACTCACCGCAGCCGTACGGAGCCCGGCACAGCCGCACGAAGCCCGAGAGGCGCCCCGGCGCCGAACGGCGCGAGCGCGGCACCAAGGAACGGGTCGAGGCAGGTCCTGGACATGGTCGCGACGATCGCGGGGCACCGGGTCCCCGGCGCGGGCCGACGCGGGCCGGCCTGAGGGGTCATGTCCCCGCGCACGCGAGCGGGCCCCCGGCGGTGATCCGCCGAGGGCCCGGGTGAACTCCCCTTCGGGGAGTTCTACTTGCCGACTTCCTTCGTCACCAAGGAGATCGCCTCGTCCACGTCGTCCGTGACGTGGAACAGGAGCAGGTCGGCCTCCGAGGCCTTGCCCTGGGCGATGACCGTGTTCTTCAGCCAGTCGATCAGGCCGCCCCAGTACTCCGAGCCGAACAGGACGATCGGGAACCGCGTGACCTTGCGGGTCTGGACGAGGGTGAGCGCTTCGAAGAGCTCGTCCAGGGTGCCGAGGCCGCCGGGCAGGACCACGAAGCCCTGCGCGTACTTCACGAACATCGTCTTGCGGACGAAGAAGTAGCGGAAGTTCACGCCGATGTCGACGTAGGGGTTCAGGCCCTGCTCGAAGGGCAGCTCGATGCCGAGGCCGACCGAGATGCCCTTCGCCTCGACGGCACCCTGGTTGGCGGCCTGCATCGCGCCGGGCCCGCCGCCCGTGATCACCGCGAAGCCGGCCTCCACGAGCGCCTTGCCGATCGCGACCCCGGCCTCGTACTCCGGAGCGTCCTTGGGGGTGCGCGCCGAGCCGAACACGCTGATCGCGGGCGGGAGTTCGGCGAGCGTGCCGAACCCCTCGATGAACTCGGACTGGATGCGCAGGACCCTCCAGGGGTCGGTGTGCACCCACTCGGAGGGCCCGTCGGAGTCGAGGAGACGCTGGTCGGTGGTGCCGGCCTGCACCTGGTCCCGCCTGCGCAGGACCGGCCCGAGCCGCTGCTCCTCGGGACGCTTCCCGGCGGTGACCTCATCGGGGTTGCTCATCGTCTGCTCCCTCCATGCGTACGTGACTCACAGCGTAGGTCTACGCGGGTTACCACAGAGGGACCTCGGAGTGTCAGGAGGTGAGCCAGGCCCGCAGCGTCTCCTCCGCCTCGGGGATCCGCGCCGCCTCGACACGCTCGTCGACCTTGTGCGCGAGCAGCGGATTGCCGGGGCTGAAGTTGACCGCGGGCACACCGAGCGCGCTGAAGCGGGAGACGTCCGTCCAGCCGAACTTGGCGCGGGGCTCGCCGCCGACGACCGCCACGAAGGCCGCGGCCGCCGGGTGCGTGAGGCCGGGGCGGGCCGCGCCCGTGTGGTCGTCCACGATGAACTCGTCGATGCCGCAGTCCGCGAAGTAGTCGCGTACGAAGGCGAGGGCCTCCTCCTCGCTGCGGTCGGGTGCGTAGCGGTAGTTGACGACGACGGTGCACTCGTCGGGGATGACATTGGTGGCGACGCCGCCCTCGATGCGGACGGCGTTGAGGCCCTCGTGGAACTGGAGGCCCTCGACCACCGGCTTGCGCGGCTCGTACGCGGCGAGCTTCTGGAGGATGGGGGCGGCCGCGTGGATGGCGTTGGAGCCCATCCACGCGCGCGCGGAGTGCGCCCGCACGCCCTTGGTCTTCAGATGGACCCGCAGCGTGCCCTGACAGCCGCCCTCGACGAGGCCGTCGGTCGGCTCCAGGAGGATCGCGAAATCGCCCGCGAGCCAGTCGGGGTGGGCCTCGGCGACGTGCCCGAGGCCGTTGAGGTGCGCGGCCACTTCTTCATTGTCATAGAAGACGAAGGTGAGGTCGCGGTTGGGCTCGGTCACCGTCTGCGCGATGCGCAGCTGGACGGCGACGCCCGACTTCATGTCGCAGGTGCCGCAGCCCCACAGCACGCCGTCCTCGTCGAGCCGCGAGGGGACGTTGTCGGCGATCGGCACGGTGTCGATGTGCCCGGCGAGGACGACCCGCTCGGCGCGGCCCAGGTTCGTGCGCGCCACCACGTTGTTGCCGTGCCGGTCGACCGTGAGGTGCGGCAGGGCGCGCAGGGCCGTCTCGATGGCGTCGGCGAGCGCCTTCTCCTCGCCGCTCGGGGACGGGAAGTCGACCAGCCGCGCGGTCAGCTCCGCGGCGTCGAGCGTGAGGTCAAGCGGTGTGTGAGGCATGCCGACGACCCTAACGCCAGACGGCGCGCCGGGCTGTCAGTGGACTCCAGTACCTTGGACGCGTGCCTGAGCCCCCCACCCTCCTCCGGCGCGACCGTCTCCTCCGTATCGGGACCGCGGTCGCCGTGCTGCTCGCCGTCGCGGGCTATGTGGCGGTCCAGTACGTGTACGGGGGCAAGCCCGCTCCCCGGTGCACGGTCGTCTCGGGCAACGGCGACGGAGCCAGTTACGAATTCACGGCCGAACAGGCGGAGAACGCCGCGACGGTCGCCGCGGTCGGCACCTCGCGCGGCATGCCCGAGCGCGCGGTGACCATCGCGCTCGCCACCGCCCTGCAGGAGTCGGGCCTGCGCAACATCACGCACGGCGACCGGGATTCGCTCGGCCTCTTCCAGCAGCGGCCCTCGCAGGGCTGGGGCGACGAGCGGCAGATCATGGACCCGGCGTACTCGGCGGCCCGGTTCTACGAGCACCTGGCCGAGGTACCCGGCTATTCGCGGCTGCCCCTGACCGTCGCCGCGCAGCGCGTGCAGCGCAGCGGCTACCCACAGGCCTACGCCAAGCACGAGCCGGACGCCGCGCTCCTCGCCGCCGCGCTCACCGGCCGCTCCCCCGCCGCCTTCAGCTGCGAGGGCCGCCCCGGCACCGACCCCGGCGGCCCCGCGGAGGTACGGGCCGCGCTCGTCCGCGACTTCGGCCGCGAGGTGCGCCCCGACGCCGCCCGCGGACGCGCGGTGACGGTCCCCGTGCCCGCCCCGATGACCGACGGAAGGCCCCCGCAGCGCGGCTGGGAGCTGGCGCACTGGGCCGTGGCGCAGTCCTCGGCGCTGCGCATCGAGCGGGTCTCGTACGGCGGCCGTGAATGGCGGGCCGACGGCTCGGGTGCCTGGCGGGAAGTGACGCCGGACGGGGCCGCGGGGCCCGGCAAGAGCGCCGACGAGGTCCGAATCGTCACTGGGCAGTAGTGCGGCGGATCACTCGATCGGGGCACGGAGATCACGTCGGCTCGACGCCGCGCGGGGCTGTGCCGCACCCCTCCCCCGTCATCCCCAAATCCCTTGAGAACAAAGGGGATTAAGGATTCCTCGGGCATTCGAATCGGGGGCCGTTTGCCCGTTTTTATCCGCAGCCGATTATGCGACGCATTGCCAACTCTTTGCGTTGGCCCACCGCAACCTTCGCGGGCTTCGAGCGGTAGTCACTGCGTCTGATCGCCGGAACCCATCCGGTGGAACGCCGGAGTCGATCCGGCCGGACACACCAACGTTCTCTCCCGTCTGAAGGAGCATCATGTCCCTCCCCCTGACCCGCCGGATCGCCCGTGCCGCGCTGCTCAGCGCAGCGGGTGCAGCTTCCGTGGTCGGTGCGGCCGGCTCCGCGAGCGCCGTTGACCTTCCGGCCGCCCCCGACCTGGGCGGTCTGACCGCCCTGGACGGCGCGGGCCTCGGCAACACCGTCGACGGTGCGGCTCAGAACGTCAGCGGCCTCGCGGGCGACGCGGGCAGCAAGGCCGTGAAGAAGGCCGTCCCGACCGCGGGCAAGGCCGTCGGCAAGGGCGCCAAGACCGCGACCCCCGCCGCCCAGAAGGCGGCCGGTGACGTCGCGGGCAGCGCGGGCGAGGTGCTCGGCGAGACCGCGGGCGCGGCCACCGAGGGCGGCCTGCCCACGGACGCGCTGACCAAGGGTGGCCTGCCCACCGACGCGGTCACCAAGGGCGGTCTGCCCACCGGTGGCCTGCCCTCCACCGACCAGCTGCCCCTCAAGGGCCTGCCGCTCGGCGGCTGATCCCCCGGTACACGCGCGAAGGGCCCGGAGCCAGTGGCTCCGGGCCCTTCGCCGTGCTCACGGGCGTCTCACGCCAGGCGCTCGACCGCCGCCGCGACCCGCTCGTCCGACGCCGTCAGCGCCACCCGTACGAAGCGGTCGCCCGCGGGGCCGTAGAAGTCGCCGGGCGCCACCAGGATGCCGAGGTCCGCGAGGTGGGCGACGGTGTCCCAGCAGGACTCCTCGCGCGTGGCCCACAGGTACAGGCTCGCCTCGCTGTGCTCGATGCGGAAGCCGTGCTTCAGGAGGGCGTCGCGCAGGGCGGTGCGCCGGGCCGCGTACCGCTCGCGCTGCTCGCGCACGTGCTCGTCGTCGCCGAGCGCCGCCACGACGGCGGCCTGGGTCGGCGCGGAGGTCATCATGCCGCCGTGCTTGCGGATCTGCAGCAGATCGCCGAGCACGTCCGCGTCACCGGCGATGAACGCCGCGCGGTAGCCCGCCAGGTTGGACCGCTTGGAGAGCGAGTGGACGGCGACGATGCCCTCGTACGAACCGCCGCACACGTCCGGATGCAGGACCGAGACCGGCTCGGCCTCCCAGCCGAGCTCCAGGTAGCACTCGTCGCTGACGAGCAGTACGCCGTGCTCGCGCGCCCAGGCGACGGTGCGGGTGAGCTCCTCGCGCGTGAGGACCCGGCCGGTCGGGTTCGAGGGCGAGTTGAGCCACAGGAGCTTGAGGTTCGTGGGGTCCAGGTCCGTCGGCTCGTCGTACGCGACGTAGTCGGCGCGGGCCAGACGCGCGCCCACTTCGTACGTCGGGTAGGCCAGGCGCGGGTAGGCGACCACGTCGCCCGGACCGAGGCCCAGCTGCGTCGGGAGCCAGGCCACCAGCTCCTTGGAGCCGACCACCGGCAGGACGTTGCGGTGCGTGAAGTCCCGTGCGCCGAGCCGCCGTTCGCACCAGCCGGTGATCGCGTCGCGCAGCTCGGGGGTGCCCCACACCGTCGGATAGCCCGGCGAGTCCGCGGCCGCGATCAGCGCTTTCTGGATCAGCTCGGGCACCGGGTCGACCGGGGTGCCCACCGACAGGTCGACGATGCCGCCGGGGTGGGCGGCCGCGGTGGCCTTGTACGGCTCGAGCTTGTCCCAGGGAAAGTCGGGAAGGCGGTCGCGCAGCGACTCGTTGGAAGGGTGGCGGTGGGAGACGGGTGGGTGGTCGGAGGCTGCTGACACGTGCTGACTCCCGTGCTGGTACTGGTCGTTGCAAATGCCTCGGTCCCGCACGGCGAAGAGGCCGTACGGGACCGGGGCGACGCTCTGTCTGCCGTTACTGGTTCTGCGGCGGAAGCGCGGCGATGAAGGCGTGGTCGCGCTCGATCAGGCCGAGCTTGCTCGCGCCGCCGGGCGAACCGAGCTCGTCGAAGAACTCGACGTTCGCCTTGTAGTAGTCCTTCCACTCCTCAGGAGTGTCGTCCTCGTAGAAGATCGCCTCGACCGGGCAGACCGGTTCGCAGGCTCCACAGTCGACGCATTCGTCCGGGTGGATGTACAAGGACCGGGAGCCCTCGTAAATGCAGTCGACCGGGCACTCCTCGATGCACGCCTTGTCCTTGACGTCGACACAAGGCTGCGCGATGACGTAGGTCACGCTGTCGTTCCTCCTCGATACGGGCGTTGGCGGGCCGTCCTCAGGCTCCGCTCGCCTGGCGCGCGGGAGCGCGGCGTCGTCGATGCCCGCCCCTAGTATCTCCGTTCCCGGGCAAGATCCGAACAGGAGGGGCGTACAGAGCTGTGGAATTCACTGCGGGCGGACAACTCGAGGTCCGCATCACCCCTGCTGACGTGGGTAAACGAGTGTCGGTACGACGCCTGAGCGGCGGCTTCACGGCCGGCGACAAGTTCACTGACACGGTGGGCGTTCTCACATCGTGGGACGACGGTGTGGTGCTCATCACACGACGGAACGGTGAGAGCGTCCGGATTCCGGAGCGAACTCTGGTGGCGGGCAAGGTCGTACCGGCCGCGCCCGCCCGCAGACGGGGCCCCGCCGCCTCGTACGAGGAACTGGCGCGGGTGTCCGCGCGGTCCTGGCAGCCGGTGGAGAGGGAGGCGCTCGGTCAGTGGGAGCTGCGGGCGGCAGCCGGATTCACCCGGCGGGCCAACTCCGTGCTGCCCCTTGGTGATCCGGGAAGGCCGCTCGACGAGGCGCTTTCGCATGTGCGCGAGTGGTACGCCGCCCGGGAGCTGCCCGCGTACATCCAGACCGCGACCGGCGCCGAGGGCACCCAGGAAGTGCTCTGCGCCGCTCTGGAGGAGCGCGGCTGGGAGCGCGAGGTCACCGCGGAGCTGCACATCGGCGCTCTCGCCCCGGTCGGCGATCTGGAGGCGGACGTGGACCGCGTCCGGCTGTCGCGCTCCTTCGACGAGCCGTGGCTGCGCCGGTACAAGCGGTTCGGGGTTCCGGGACCTCATGTGCTCAAGGTGCTGGCGAGCGGGCCCTCGGTGTGGTTCGCTTCCGTGCCCGGGAGCGGTGACTCCCCGGCCGCGATCGGGCGGTGCGTGGTGGACGGGCGCTGGGCGGGATTCATGGCGGTCGAGGTGGACCCCGGACATCGGCGGCAGGGGCTCGCCACCGCGGTGATGGCCGCGCTGGCACGCCAAGCCCTGTCCGAGGGCGCTTCGGCGGCCTGGCTGCAGGTCGAGGCGGACAACGACGGCGCGCGGGCGCTGTACGGCGGGATGGGCTTCGCGGCGCATCACGCCTATCACCACTACCGGTACGGGTCGGCCTGAGCCGGAGCGGCACAGCGCCGCATGGCACAGAACGGCACGGCACGGCGCTGAACAACATGGAACAGCACGGCAGAGCACGGCAACAGCGCCCCGCGAGGGCATGAGACACGAGGCACGTATGCACGCGGAGTCCGGCGAATGGCGACGGCGGTTCGCCGAAGAGGCACGGTCGGAGCGGCCCGGTCTCGCGCTGCTGTGCCTGCTGATCGGCACCGAGGCGGACCCCTCCCTCGACGAGGAGGGGATCGACGCCGCCGAGATCGAGCTCGACCGGCTGGCGGGTCTGCTGCCGTTCCGCCCCGGCGGGCCGCGCGCCTGGGCGTCCGCGCTCGCCGAACTCCTCGGCGAGCAGCACGGGTTCGAGGGCACGCCGGGTGACTACCAGCGCCTCGACTCCTCGCTCCTGCACCAGGTGCTCCGGCGCCGCAGGGGGCTGCCGATCCTGCTCTCCGTGGTGTGGATGGAGGTGGCGCGGCGCGCGGGCGCCCCGGTGTACGGGGTGGCGCTGCCGGGCCACTTCGTGGTCGGCTTCGGCCCTCGGGACGAGCAGGTGCTCGCCGACCCGTTCGACGGCGGCCGGCTGCTCACCGGGGCCGACGCGGAGCTGCTCGTCGCCGGTACGGCGGGCACGGGCATCCAGCCGTCGATGCTGACGCCCGCCGATCCGCTGAACATCGTGCAGCGCATCCTGAACAACATCCGCGCCTGGGCGGCTGCCCGGCCCGAGCGTTCCGACGTAGCCCTGTGGGCCCTCGAGCTGTCGCTCCTGCTGCCCGCCCATCCGGCGCGACTGCGCTATGAGCGGGCCCAACTCCTCGTCCAGCGGGGTGACTTCCTCGGCGGCGCGGAGGAGCTCGACGCGTACGCGGATGTGGTGACGGCCGTCGAGCCGACCACCGCGGAGCGGGTGCGCCACCAGGCGCGGGCCGCGCGGGCGATGCTGAACTGACGTATCGATCGGCGCGAGGGGGCACCAGGGACGTATGCACCCCCGACCCCCTGGAACCACCGAGTGGCGGCGGCTCTTCGCGGCCGAGGCCGGGGCCTCGCGGCCCGATCTGGCGCTGCTGTGCCTGCTGATCGGCACCGAGGCGGATCCTTCGCTGGACGAGGCGGGCATCGACGCGGCGTCGCGCCTGCTCGACCGGCTCGCGGAACAGGCCGCGCCCGGCCACCGGTCCCGCCGCTCCGACGACCCCCGCGCCTGGGCGTCGGCCCTTGCCGAACTCCTCGGCGGGCGCTGCGGGTTCAAGGGCAGACCCGGCGACTACCAACGCCTGGAGTCCTCGCTCCTGCACCAGGTCCTGCGCCGCCGCAGAGGCCTGCCGATCCTGCTCTCCGTGCTCTGGATGGAGGTGGCGCGGCGCGCGGGCGCCACCGTCCACGGGGTGGCGCTGCCGGGCCACTTCGTGGTCGGCTTCGGCCCCCTGGACGACCAGGTGCTCGCCAACCCCTTCGACGGCGGCCGCGTCCTGACGGGCACGGACGTCGAGCTCCTGGTCACGGCGGCCACGGGCGCCCCGCCCGTGCCCTCGATGCTGCGCCCCGCACAGCCTCTGGACATCGTCGGGCGCATCCTCAACAACATCCGGGCCTGGGCCGCGCCCCGCCCCGAGCACGCCGACGTCTCGCTCTGGGCGATCGAACTCTCCCTGCTCCTGCCGTCGCCGCCGCCCCGGCTGCACTACGAGCGCGCCCAACTCCTCGTACAGAGCGGGAACTTCCTCGTCGGCGCCCGGGAGCTCGACACCTACGCCGAGCAGATCGCGGCGGAGGAGCCGGCCACCGCCGACCAGGCGCGACGGCAGGCGGTGCGGGCGCGGGCGATGCTGAACTGACCTGCGGGGGGCTGTGCGTTGCGGGACAGTGGGTCGTTGCGGGGCAGTCGACCGTTGCGGGGTCAGAGCCAGCCCTTGTCCCTCGCGACCCTGACCGCCTCCGCGCGGTTGCGGACCGCGAGCTTCTGGATCGCCGTCGAGAGGTAGTTGCGGACGGTGCCCTGAGAGAGGTGCAGGGCGGCGGCCAGTTCGGCGTTGGTGGCGCCGTCGGCGGCCGCGCGCAGGATCTCGCGCTCGCGGTCGGTGAGCGGGTTCGCGCCCCCCGCGAGGGCCGCGGCCGCCAGCGTGGGGTCGATGACGCGCTCCCCCGCGAGCACCTTGCGTACGGCTTCGGCGAGTTGGGCCGCGGGCGCGTCCTTGACCAGGAAAGCGGAGGCGCCGGCCTCCATGGCGCTGCGCAGATAACCGGGGCGGCCGAAGGTGGTGAGCACGACCACCTTCAACCCGGGGAAGGCGGCGTGCAGTTCGGCCGCCGCCTCGATGCCCGTCATGCCGGGCATCTCGATGTCGAGCAGCGCCACGTCCACGTCCTGGGCACGCGCCGCGGCGAGCACCTCGTCGCCGCGGGCGACCTGGGCGACGACCTCGATGTCCGGCTCCAGGCCGAGCAGGGCGGCGAGCGCCTCCCGGACCATCGACTGGTCCTCGGCGAGGAGGACCTTGATGGCGCCGTCCGCGCCGCTGTCGCCGTTTCCGCTGTTGCCGCCGTTTCCGCTGCTCATGAGGGGGATCCTACGGCTGCACCCGCCAGGGGCACGCGGACCGCCAGACGAAAGCCTCGGCGGGCACCGGGCCCCGTCTCAAGGACTCCGCCGACGGCCTCCACGCGCTCGGCGAGGCCCGTCAGGCCGTTGCCCGCGGCCGCGCCGGGACCGCCCGCCCCGTCGTCCTCCACGGACAGCTCCAGGAGCCGCCCCGCGAGGGTCTGGCGGGCCGTGAAGGTGACCGTGCAGTGATAGGCCCCGCTGTGCCGCACGACGTTGGTCACGGCCTCGCGCAGCGCCCACGCCAGCGCCGCCTCCCCTTCCTCGCCCGGCAGTTCGGCGGGGGCCTCCAGCGGGACGTCGGCCTCGATGCCCGCGGCGGTCAGGGCCGTGCGGGCGCCCGCGAGCTCGCCGGCCAGGGTGCGCCTGCGGTAGCCGGAGACGGCCTCGCGGACGTCCACCAGGGCCTGGCGGCTGACCTGTTCGATGTCGGCGACCTGCTGGGCGGCCTTGTCGGGGTGGTCGGGGAGCATCCGCCCGGCGAGCTCGCTCTTGAGCGTGATCAGGGAGAGCGAGTGGCCGAGCAGGTCGTGCAGGTCCCTGGCGAGCCGCAACCGCTCTTCGTTGGCGGCGAGTTGGGCGACGGTGGCGCGTGCCTGCCTCAGCTGGATCGTCGTACGGATCAACTGGCGTACGCCGGACATCGCGAAGCCCACCAGGAGGGTGATCACCCCGAGGTTGGTGATCAGGTCGCCGAGGCCGTCGTCGCGCAGGCCGACCAGGACCATCAGGACGGTGACCGCGGGGACGACCCAGAGCGTGTACCGCATCGGCAGGACGGCCCCCGCGGAGACCGAGACGTACACGAAGAGGCCCAGCCAGTGGTCGCCGAAGCTGAGGGCGAGGACCACGGCGAGGGCCACGAGCAGCCCGAAGGAGGTGATGACACCGCCCCACTGGAGGATCCTGGTGGTGTAGCGGAAGACGAGGGTCAGATAGCAGACCACGAAGACCGCGAGGCCGAGCGAGCCGAGCACCGTGGCGAGGGGCGTGTGGCGGCCCGCGGCCAGGTCCTGGATCGGGGAGCTCAGGAAGACCAGCCAGACACCGATCCAGCCCGCCTTCGTGAGGAACTGGCGGCGGCCCCGGGGCGGCCGCCCGAAGGTGTAGACGGGGTGGAGCTCGTTGCACTCAGCGGCTGTCTCTTTCACGCCTTCAGTGTGTCCTTCCGGTACAGCCACGCCGCGCCGCCCGCGAAGAGGACGAAGTAGGCGACCAGGAGCGTGACGTCCTTCGCGTGCGGTGCGTCGCCCAGTTCGATGGCCTGCCCGAGGGCGGCGTACGCGTGGGTGGGCAGCCAGGACGAGGTGCTCTGCAGCCACTGCGGGAACGTCGCCGTCGGCATCCACAGGCCGCCGAGGATGGAGAGCCCGAAGTAGATGATCATCGTGATCGGGCGGACGGCGTCACCGGACGCGAGATAGCCGATGGCCACGCCGAGCGCCGCGAAGCAGAGGCTGCCCGCCCAGATCGCACCGGTCAGCGCCAGCCACTGCCAGGCCTCGAAGTGGATTCCCTTGAACACGGCGGCGACCACGAACACCACGACGATGGACGGCAGGCTCACCACCGCCGCGCTCGCGGTCTTCGCGAGGACGTAGCCGCGACCCGGCAGGGTCGTCAGGCGCAACTGCCGCACCCAGCCGCTCTCGCGCTCCTTGGCGATGCGCTCGCTGTTGCCCATCAGTACGGCGGTCAGGGCGCCGAAGGACGCCATCGAGACCATCATGAAGGCGGGTACGGAGAGGCCGCCCGAGCCCGGGATCTCGTCGGAGTTGCTCTGGCTGCCCGCGATGATCACGAAGAGCACCGACGGATAGATCACGGAGAAGAAGAGGAACTTGCGGTTGCGCAGAGCGCGGGTGATCTCCAGCTTGATGAGGCTGTTCATGCCGTTCACGCCTTTCACGCGGTCCTGGCCTCTTCGGCGGCGGTGATCGCCACGAAGGCCTGCTCCAGGCCGAGCCCGGCCACTTCGAGGTTGCGGGGGTAGAGGCCGAGCCCGTACAGCGCGTGCACGGTGGCGTCGGCGTCCGTCGACTGGAGGCGGACCGTGTGGCCCGAGATGTCGAGGGTGGTCAGGAAGGGCAGCGCGCGCAGCTGCTCCGTGCGCTCGGGGTCGATCCGCTCCAGGTCGAACGCGACCTTGCGGGCGCCCGCCTTCGCCTTGATCTCGGCGGCGGTGCCGTCCGCGAGGAGGCGGCCGCGGTGCAGGACCAGGACGCGGTCGGCGATCGCGTCGGCCTCCTCCAGGTAGTGCGTGGCGAACAGGACCGCACGGCCCTGGTCCGCCTGCTCGCGCATGGTGGCCCAGAACGCCTGGCGGGAGGTGACGTCCATGCCGGTGGTCGGCTCGTCGAGGACGATGAGGTCGTTCTCGCCCGCTGTGGCGAGCGCGAAGCGGACGCGCTGCTCCTGGCCGCCGGAGAGCTTGTCGACCTTGCGGTCGGCGATCTGCGTGATGCCCGCGTGGGCGAGCACGTCGTTCACGCGGTGGGGCCTGGGGTGCAGGTCGCAGGCGAGCTTGACCAGCTCGCGCACGGTCACCTCGCCCATCAGGCCACCGCTCTGCAGCATCGCGCCGACCCGGCCCGCGGTGATCGCATCGCGCGGCGTCGTCCCGAAGACCGTCACCGTGCCGCTGTCCGGGCGCCGCAGGCCGAGCAGCAGGTCGAGGGTGGAGGACTTGCCCGCGCCGTTCGGCCCGAGCAGTGCCACCGTCTCGCCCGCGTGGAGGTCGAGGGTGAGCCCGTCGACGGCGCGGACGTCGCCGTAGCTCTTGGTCACCCGCTCGAAGGCCACCGCGGTGGTGGCGGGCGGTGCCGTGATCGTCTTCATGTCCACCATCGTGACAAAACCGCAGGTGGCGGCGGCAGTGTCGAGTGTGGTGTCTCTGGGATGACAGATGTCATGCCGGAGCCCGGCAGGTTGTCCTGCCGGGCTCCCGGGCGTACGTGTACGGAGTGCTCTGCGGGCCTCAGCTCGCGTTCGTCTCGATCACGCCGATCCGCTCCGCCGGCGTCTTGCCGACCAGCGCCTTGCCCATGGCCTGGGCGACGTCGGTCGGCTGGACCGGCGTCTTGGAGCCGTCGCCGCGCTGGATCAGGACGCCGTCGAAGACGTTGCCGTACAGCTTCTTGAGCTCCTCCAGGTTGTAGTGCACCTGGAGCGTGCCGTCCTTGAGCGCCTTCGTCTCGAGGATCTTCGGCAGCGACTTGGCCGGGCCGAAGGGGATCGACTTGGCGCCTGCCTTGATCGTCACGTTGGCGGACATGGCCGGCTTGGCGAAGGTGGTCATGAACTTGTCGACCTCGGCCTTGGCCACGGCCGGCTTGCGCGTGGTGACAGGCACCTGGACCGTGCCCGCGCTGCCCGTCTCGACCTGCTTCTTGTACGCCTGTGCGACGGCGGTCGTCGAGGCCTCGGGGTCGATGCCCTTGCCGACCTTGCCGTAGACGGGGACGGCCTTGCCGGGCTCGAACTTGACCGTGCCCTCCTGGGCCGTGCCCGAGCCGCCCGCGGCGCGCTCCAGGGCGGCCGCCAGCTTCTCCTCGTCGACGGGCACGACGGGCTCGACGACGCGCTGGCCGCCGAAGAGCGAGCCGACCACCGAGACGGGGTTGTAGTCGCTGCCCGCGGCCTCGCGGACGGTCGCCTGGCTGTCCACGGTCAGCCCGGCCTGGTCCGGCTTGAGCGCGACCTCCTCGCCGTCCACCGACAGCTTCAGGGGCTTGGTGACGCGCGCGTCGATCGCGGCGTCGAGCTTCTTGACGGCCTCGTCACGGGTGCCGCCGCCGATGTCGACGCCGAGCACGGTGGTGCCCTTGGGGACGTCGGCGTGGTTCATCAACAGGCCCGCGCCGTACGCCCCGCAGGCCACGACGACCACGGCGACCGCGACGAGGACCAGCTTGTTGCGGCCCTTCTTCTTGGGCGCGGGCGCCGGAGCCGCGGGCACGTCCGAGCGCACCGGCTCGGGCAGCTTCGGCGGGGTGTGCGGCACAGACCCGTCGCCCTGCGGTCCGGGCGGGAACGGGGAGTTGTCCTGCACGGGCGGCACGACGGGGATGCCGCTGGTGAGGGTCTCGCCGGAGACGTTGGCGCCGGGCGCGGGGGCGGTGGGGCCGCCGGGCACGGAGTTGGGGCCGCCGGCGCCGGGGACCGGTCCGCCGCCCGCGGGCGGACGCGGGCCGCCGGGCGGCGGCGAGACCGGGCCCGCCTTCTGCGGCGTGAGGATCGCGGTGTCGTCGCTCATGGCACCCGAACGGGGCGGGCGGGGCGCGGAGTTGGCGGGGCCACCGGGGGCGCCCTGGCCACCGGGGATGCCCTGGCCACCGGGAGCGCCGGGACCGCCGGAGGCGCCGGCCTGAGGCGTGGGCGGCGTCAGCGGGCTGTCGCCGGTGACCGGACCGCCGGTCGGGCCCGCGGGGCCTCGGGAGCCGTTCGCTCCGGCGCCCGCGCCGGGGCCGCCGGAGAAGTACGGGAGGTCGCCTCGGGACGGGTCGCCGCCCTGGGGGGCACCCGGGCCTCCCGAGCCGAGGGGGCCCGACGCGACGGCGCCGGACACGTCGAAGGAGCCGGTGCCGTTCGCGCCCGAGCCATGCGCACGCGAGCCGTTCGCCTCCGAGCCGTTCCCACCGGGAGCACTCGCGCCGCCGGGCATGCCCGCGCCGTTCGTCCCGGAACCGGCCGGGGCGGAGCCGCCGCCCGCGGACGCGCCGCCCGCCGGTTTGCGCGGCGCGAACCAGTCGCTCGTCTTCTCCTCGGCCGCGGCGGACGCGCCGCCCTCGGCCGGGGCGGAACCGGCACCACCACCCGTACCGGCACCACTACCGGAACCGGAAGCGGAAGCACCGGGCACGCCGGGCTCCGGGGCCCTGCCGCCCGCGCCTGCCGCGCCGCCCGCACCGGGAGCGCCGGGGACGCCCTGAGCGCCGGGAGCACTCGGAGCGGCGCCGTCACGGCGGCCCCCGTCGTCCCCGCGCGCGGACTCCTCGCGCCCGCCCTCGTCACCGACGGGCGTACGCATGACGACCGGCGGGATGGGCCGCGACCCGGGGATGTTGATCCGGATGCGGGTGGTCAGCGTGGTCTGGGTCTCGGGCTCGTCGGGCCGCTCGTCGGCGGCCTGCCGCCGCGCGCCGTCCGTGCCGCCGTCGGCGGCGGCGCCCTGCGCCGGGGAGCCGTACGGCGGCGTCCCCGAGGGGTATGCGGCTCCACCGCGCCCCTGGGGCCCGGCGGACGAACTGTCAGTTTCACGACTCAAGGCAGGTTCTCCTGGTTGACTCCGCCGCCCGTCTCTACCTCATCCGGGGTCCCCCCGGCCGGAGGTTGGGGGAGGCTCGGCGGCCGCACCACCATACTGGCCGCCGTCGACACGCATCCCGTGACCGGCGTCAAACCCGTGCGGGACGCGGGCCGAAGTGGTACGTCACTTGCCAAGTCGGGCGGCGGACCCGGTCGGTTGCGGCCGGTGCCCGAGCGTGGCACACATCACAGCCACGGCCATGCCGCCGAGCAGGAAGCCGTACGAGCCGAGGCCCGCGCCGAAGAGGAAGTCCCCCTCGGGTCTGGTGGCCGTGAGCAGCAGGACCGCCACGAGCCAGCCCGCGGCGGGCGCGACGGCCCCCGCTCTGGTGCCGATCGCCCGCGCGCCGCCGTAGAAGGCACCGGCCGCGCCGAGGAGCGCGAGCAGCAACCCGGCGGGGAAGAAGCCGCCTTGGACGAGCGCTCCCGCGACGCCGACGACGGCACCGAGGACGAAGAGCCCGATGCAGGCGACAACTCGCCCCGCCCTCAAGGGCTGTGCGAGGAAGCTGCCCGCGGGCGCGGCCGCGGCGGAAGCGGAAGGGTTGCCGGAGGCCTCGGAACCGGCCCCCGACGACGCACGGGATCGCGTACTCACAGCGCGGTCACCTCAGTCACATCAGTCACCCTTTCGAGGCCCGCGAAGAGATCGGTCTCACGGCCGGGCCCTTCCGTCGACTCCGCCGACCCCGCCGACGCTTCTCCCCGGACCAACTCGTAGTACTCCACGTCGAAGATCGGCTGCGCGAGCTCGTTGGAGAGGATGAAGAGCGGCTCGCTCACCGTGATCTGGGTGGCGTGGGCCCGCATGGCCGCCGCCTTGGCCGCCTTGAAGGGCCTGCCGTCGATCTCCGTCGTGATCCGCTCGTCGTCCGTGACGCCGGGGACGTCCGCGACGACGGCGGGCGTGCCGAACGGCGAGTCCCGCAGCACCCCCTCCGTCTCCATCCACCGGAAGCGCTCCTCGACCACGGTGCGCGGGGCGCGGTTCCAGTAGATCTTGCCGATGGTGTGCGGCTCGCCGAGATCGCCGCGGAAGGCGGGCTCGGCCGCGAGATCGGCGGCGCGCATGGCGACGCGGTGCGCCTGGATGTGGTCGGGGTGGCCGTACCCGCCGTCGGGGTCGTACGTCACGAGGACCTGCGGGCGGACCTCGCGGATCACCTCGACGAGATGCGCGGCGGCGTCGTCGACGTCGGCCGACCAGAACGCGCCGGGGCGGCGGTTCTGCTCGACGCCCATCATCCCGGAGTCGCGGTAGCGCCCGGTGCCGCCGAGGAAGCGGTGGTCGGTGACCCCCAGCTCCTTCATGGCGGCGGCCAGCTCCCCGATGCGCTGGGCACCCAGGGAGTCCTCGCGGTCGGCGGCGAGGTGGGCGAGCTCGGCCGGGATGACCTCGCCCTCCTCGCCCAGCGTGCAGGTCACCAACGTGACGTGGGCGCCCTCGGCCGCGTACTTGGCCATGGTCGCGCCGGTGGTGATCGACTCGTCGTCGGGGTGCGCGTGCACGAGCAGCAGGCGCCGGGCGGGCAGTTCCGTCATGGGACCACCCTACGAGCACCGCGGCGAGGGCTCAGAACATGGCGCCCCGCCGCTCGGAACACGGCACCCCGCCGCTCAGCACACGGCGGTCGTGCCGCTCAGAACTTGATGTCGCCGATCATCCCCGCCACGTTCGTCGTCAGCTCGTTGATGGTCGGCGCGACGGACGAGCTCGCCAGGTAGAAACCGAGGAGCATGCAGACGACCGCGTGCCCCGCTTTCAGACCTGACTTCTTGACCAGCAGGAAGACGATGATCGCCAGCAGCACCACCGCCGAAATCGAGAGTGCCACGGCGGTCACCTCCAAGTCGTTGCCGTAACCCAGTGCGGACGCCAGCAGGTTCATACCCACCAAGCGCTACGGATCATAACTATCCGTGTGGACGCATGACTCGGAGCACGGCAGCACAGGGGGGCGCATGAGCCATAGGCTCGGGGGATGACCACCGAGAACCCCGGAAATCCCAGGCCCGAAGAGAGCCCGGCGCAGCGGCTCTCCTTCCCGCGTCAGCACGCCCGCACGCAGCGGTTCACCCTCGGCGCGCCCCGTGCCTTCACCGTGGCGCCGGACGGTTCGCGCCTCGCCTTCCTGCGCTCGTCCTCCGGCACGGACCGGGTCCAGTCGCTGTGGGTCCTCGACCTCACGGACGGCGGTACCGAACGCGTCGCGGCCGATCCGCGGGTGCTGCTCGGTGGCACGGCGGAGCGTCTTTCCGCGGAGGAGCGGGCCCGGCGCGAGCGCAGCCGTGAGGGCGGCGCGGGCATCGTGGGCTATGCGACGGACGCGGCGGTGGAGTTGGCGGCGTTCGCGCTGTCGGGCCGCCTCTTCGCGGCGGAACTGCCCGCGGGCACGGCGCGCGAACTGCCCGCCCCGGGGCCCGTGATCGACCCGCGCCCCTCGCCGGACGGGCGCCATGTCGCGTACGTCGCACGGGGCGCCCTGCGGGTGACGGGGGCCGACGGCGCGGACGACCGCGCGCTCGCCGCCCCCGAGGAGGGCGAGGAGCCGACCGTGACGTACGGCCTCGCGGAGTTCGTCGCGGCCGAGGAGATGGGGCGCGCGCGAGGCTTTTGGTGGTCGCCCGACTCCGACCGGCTCCTGGTCGCACGGGTGGACGACGCCCCCGTGCGGCGGTGGTGGATCGCGGATCCCGCGCACCCCGACCGCGAGCCGGCCCAGGTCGCCTACCCGGCCGCGGGCACGCCCAACGCGGAGGTGCGCCTCTTCGTCCTCGGCCTGGACGGGGCGCGCACCGAGGTGCTCTGGGACCGCGCCCGCTTCCCCTATCTCGCGCGGGTGCACTGGTCGGCCGACGGCGCTCCCCTGCTCCTTGTGCAATCGCGTGACCAGAGCAGTCAGCTGTATCTCGCGGTGGATCCCGACGAGGGGGCGACGCGGATGGTGCACGCCGAGGAGGACGATCCGACCACAGGATGGCTGGAACTTTTCGCCGGTGTGCCGTGCTGGTCCCCCAGCGGCAGACTGGTGCGCATCGTTGACGAGGGCGGCGCACGGGTGCTTGCCTGGGGCGAACGCCCCCTGACGGGACCGCAGTTGCACGTCCGCTCGGTCCTGGACGTGACCGAGGAGGACATCCTGGTCGCGGCCTCGGCGGGCGCCGAGGCGGCCGAGGCCGAGACGGGCGAGGTGCACGTCTATCGCGTCAACGAACTGGGTGTGGAACGCGTCTCGCGGGAACCCGGAGTGCACTCGGCGGTCCGCGCGGGCGGCGTCACGGTCCTGGCGTCCGCCACCCTGGACCGTCCCGGCGCTCGGGTCCAGGTGCTGCGCGAGGGCAAGCAGGTGGCGACCGTCGCCTCACACGCCCAGCGCCCGGGGCTCACACCGCGCGTGACGCTCACCGAAGGGGGCACGCGGAGGATTCCGTGCGCCGTCCTGCTCCCCACGGAATACAAGGAGACGGACGGGCCTCTTCCGGTACTTCTCGATCCGTACGGCGGTCCGCACGGTCAGCGCGTCCAGCGTGCGCACAACATCTTCCTCACCTCGCAGTGGTTCGCCGACCAGGGATTCGCGGTGATCGTCGCGGACGGCCGGGGCACCCCGGGCCGCTCCCCCGCGTGGGAGAAGTCCGTCAAGAACGACATGACGATCACGCTCGACGACCAGATCGACGCGCTGCACTCGCTCGCGGCGACCGGGACGTACCCGCTCGACCTGGACCGGGTGGCGATCCGCGGCTGGTCCTACGGCGGCTACCTCGCGGGCATGGCGGCGCTGCGCCGCCCCGACGTGTTCCACGCGGCGGTGGTCGGCGCCCCGGTGACGGACCTGCGGCTCTACGACACGCACTACGAGGAGCGGTACCTGGGCGACCCGGCCAAGAATCCGGAGACGTACCGCCGCAACTCCCTGATCTGGGACGACGGTCTGGTCGAACCTGCGGAGCCGCACCGCCCGATGCTGATCGTGCACGGCCTCGCCGACGACAACGTGGTGGTGGCGCACTCGCTGCGGCTCTCCTCCGCGCTGCTCGCCGCGGGCCGCCCGCACGAGGTCCTGCCGCTGTCGGGCGTCACGCACATGACCCCGCAGGAGCAGGTCGCGGAGAATCTCCTGCTGCTCCAAGTGGACTTCCTGAAGCGGTCGTTGGGCCTGTAGCCGGAGGCGGACAGGCGACCGGCCGGGGAGACATGGCGCGCCCCGGCCGGTCTACGGCACCCGCACGGCCGTACGCCGTCCAGCGTGCCGCGTCCGTATATCGGTGCCGCGACGGCGGTATTACCCGTGCGTTAAGCGCCGCCCGGCCAGGGCACGACCTGCTTCTCCTCGGCGAAGTGACAGGCCGAGTCGTGCGCGGCCGGGCCCTCGACGAGCCGGAACTCCGCAGGCACCGCGAGCTCGGGGACCTCCTGCGCGCACCGCTCCCGCGCCTTCCAGCAACGGGTCCTGAACCGGCAGCCCGACGGCGGGTTCGCGGGCGAGGGCACGTCGCCGCTGAGGATGATCCGCTCCCGGTGCTCGCGCGCCTCGGGGTCGGGGACCGGCACGGCGGAGAGCAGCGCCTGGGTATAGGGGTGCGTCGGGTGCTCGTAGATCTGCTCGTCCGAGCCGATCTCGACGATCCGCCCGAGGTACATCACGCCGACCCGGTCGGAGATGTGCCGCACGATGGACAGGTCGTGGGCGATGAAGACGTAACTCAGGCTGAACTCGTTCTGCAGCTTCTCCAGGAGGTTCACGACCTGTGCCTGGACGGATACGTCGAGCGCGGAGACCGGCTCGTCGGCGACGATGACCTCCGGCCGCAGCGCCAACCCCCGCGCGATGCCGATACGTTGGCGCTGACCGCCGGAGAACTGGTGCGGATAGCGGTTGATGTACTCGGGGTTGAGCCCGACCACGTCCAGGAGCTCCTGCACCTTCTGCCGGCGCGAGCCCTTCGGCGCGACCTCGGGATGGATCTCGTACGGCTCGCCGATGATGTCGCCCACCGTCATCCGGGGGTTCAGGGACGTGTACGGGTCCTGGAACACCATCTGGATGTTGCGGCGCACCGCCTTGAGGGCCCGCCCGGACAGCTTGGTGATGTCCTCGCCCTTGTAGCGGATCTCGCCCGCGGTCGGCCGCTCCAGGTTGACCAGCATCTTCGCGACCGTCGACTTGCCGCAGCCGGACTCCCCCACGATGCCCAGCGTCTCGCCGCGGGTGAGCTCGAAGTCGACGCCGTCCACGGCCTTGACCGCGCCGACCTGCTTCTTGATCAGGATTCCCTGGGTCAGCGGATAGTGCTTGACCAGACCGCGGACCTGGAGGATCGGCTCGTGGCCCGAGGCGGAGCCGTGTGCGGCGAAGTCCGACTCGGCGCGCGCCTTGTCCATCAGCTGCCGCGCGGTCTCGCCCTCCTCCTCCAGCTGTTTCTTGCTCACATGTGCGCTGCCTTCACCGGGCCGCATCGATCGTCTCCTTCCAGAAGTGGCAGGCGCTCCTGCGGTCGGCGGCGAGGCCCTCGTACGTCACCTGCGCGAGCGGCGGCTCGTCGGTGCGGCAGACGTCCTGGGCCATGGGGCAGCGGGGGTTGAAGGCGCAGCCGGGCGGGATGTTCATGAGGTTCGGCGGCAGGCCCTTGATCGCGTAGAGGTCCTGGCCCTTCTGGTCCAGGCGCGGGATGGATTCGAGCAGGCCGCGGGTGTAGGGGTGCGCGGGGGCCCGGTAGATCTCGTGGACGGGGGCGCGCTCGACGATGCGGCCCGCGTACATGACCGCGATGGTGTCGGCGACGTCCGCCACCACTCCCAGGTCGTGGGTGATGAGGATCAGGCCCATGTTCATCTCGCGCTGGAGCTCCGCGAGCAGGTCCATCACCTGCGCCTGGACCGTCACGTCGAGGGCGGTGGTCGGCTCGTCCGCGATGATCAGCGAGGGTTCGAGCGCCATCGCCATGGCGATCATGATGCGCTGCCGCATGCCGCCGCTGAACTGGTGCGGATACTGACCGACGCGCTCCTTGGCGGCGGGGATGCGGACCCGGTCCATCAGCTCGACGGCCTTGGCCTTCGCGTCCTTCTTCGACATGCCCTTGTGGACGACGTACATCTCACCGAGCTGTTCGCCGACGCTGAGCACGGGGTTCAGGGAGGACAGCGCGTCCTGGAAGATCATCGCCATTCCGGCGCCGCGCACCTTGCGCCGCTCGTCCTCCTTGAGCTTGAGGAGGTCCCGGCCCTGGAAGAGGATCTCGCCCGCGGTGATCTTCCCGGGCGGGATGTCGAGGATGCCCATCACGGCCTGGGCGGTCACGGACTTGCCGGAGCCGGACTCGCCCAGGACGGCGAGGGTCTCGCCCGCGGCGACGCTGTAGTCGACGCCGTTGACGGCCTTGGCGACCCCGTCCCTGGTGCGGAACTCCACGTGCAGATCGCGCACTTCGAGCAGCTTGGCCGCCCCGGGCGCCCCGGGCGCGGCGGTCTCGGATGCCACGGTTGCCATGTACGCCTACCTCAGCTTGGGGTCGAGGGCGTCGCGCACCGCGTCGCCGAGCATGATGAACGCGAGCACGGTGATGGCGAGGGCTCCGGCCGGCCAGAGCAGCATGTGCGGGGCGTTGCGGATGTACTGGGAGGCGGCCGAGATGTCGATGCCCCAGCTCACCGTCGGCGGCTTCAGTCCGACGCCGAGGTAGGAGAGCGTCGCCTCGAGGGCGATGTACGTACCCAAGGCGATGGTCGCCACGACGATCACCGGGGCGACGGCGTTCGGCGTGATGTGGCGCAGCAGCATCCGGGAGTTGGAGGCGCCGAGCGCCCGCGCCGCCTGGACGTAGTCGTTCTGCTTGGCGGTGATGACGGAGCCGCGCGCGATGCGGGAGATCTGCGGCCAGCCGAGCAGCACCATGAAGCCGATCACCGGCCAGACCGTGGAGCTGGTCACCACGGACAGGAGCACCAGGCCGCCGAGGACGACGGGGATGGCGAAGAAGATGTCGGTGATGCGGGAGAGGATCGAGTCCCAGATCCCGCCGAAGAACCCGGCGAGCCCGCCGAGCACACTGCCGAGGATCGCGACGCCGAGCGTGGCGCAGACGCCGACGGTGACCGAGACCCGGGTGCCGTACACGACCCGGGTGTAGACGTCGCAGCCCTGCTCGTTGTAGCCGAAGGGGTGGCCGGGGGCCGAGCCCTTCTGGGCGTTGGCGAGGTCGCAGTCGAGCGGGTTGCCCGAGGCGATCAGCGAGGGCCAGATCGAGATGATCACCAGGAAGAGGATCACGAGCCCCGAGACGATGAAGATCGGGTTGCGCCGCAGATCCCGCCAGGCGTCGGACCACAGGCTGCGCGCCGGGGCCGAGGGCCCGGTGCCGTCGGGCCCGCCGGGGGCCAGGGAGGAGCCCTCGCTCGTGGCGAGGTCCATCGCGCCGCCCGCGCCGGTCGCGGCGATGGCGCCCTGCGGCTCGGTGGGTTCAGGCATAGCGGATCCTCGGGTCGAGTACGGCGTACAGGAGGTCGACGATCAGGTTGGCCACCAGGAAGACGAGGACCAGGACGGTCACGAAGCCGACGACGGTCTGCGTGCTCTGGCGCAGGATTCCCTGGTAGAGCTGGAAGCCGACGCCGTGGATGTTGAAGATCCGCTCGGTGACGATCGCGCCGCCCATCAGCGCGCCCACGTCCGTGCCGATGAAGGTGATCACCGGGATCAGCGAGTTGCGCAGCAGGTGCCGGGTGATGACGCGGCGCCGGGGCAGGCCCTTGGCGACGGCGGTGCGGACGTAGTCGGCGCGGCGGTTCTCCGCGATGGAGGTGCGGGTCAGGCGCGTCACGTACGCCAGGGAGACCGAGGCGAGGACGAGCCCGGGGATCAGGAGCTCGTTGAAGGGCGCCTCGCTCGACACCGAGGGTTTGATGACGCCCCATTCGACGCCGAGCAGCAGCTGCAGCACGAGGCCGGTGACGAAGGTGGGGATGGAGATCACGACGAGCGTCAGGAGCAGCACCACCGTGTCGACGGGGCGCCCGCGCCGCAGTCCGGTGAGCACGCCGAGGGAGATCCCGATGACGATCTCGAAGACGATCGCGACGACGGTGAGCCGGATGGTGACCGGGAAGGCGGTCGACATCAGCTCGGTGACCTTCTGGCCGTTGAAGGCGGTGCCGAAGTCACCGGTGAAGACGTTGCCCATGTACGTCAGGTACTGCTGCCACACCGGCTTATCGAGGCCGAACTCCTTCTTCAGCTGAGCGGCCGTGGCGGGGTCGCACTTGCGGTCGCCGCACAGGCCCGCGACGGGGTCGCCCATCACGTTCACCATCAGGAAGATCAGCAGCGTGGCGCCGAAGAAGACCGGGATCATCTGCAGCAGACGCCGGATCACATAACGTCCCATGGGGGCTCCGGAATTAGGGGGAGCGGCCGCCGGGCGCCCTCGGGGACCGGCGGCCGCTCCCGACGTCTCAGTTGACCTTGATCTGGTCGTACACGGGCACGCTGAACTGGTTCAGCGAGACGTCGGAGATCTTGTCCGAGTAGCCGGCGCTGCCGTTCTGGTACCAGAGCGGGATGTTCGGCATCACCTCGGCCAGGACCTTCTCGGCGTCCTGGAACTTGGCGACGGCCTTGGCGGTGTCGGTCTCGCCGTTGGCCTCGTTGACGAGCCGGTCGAAGTCCTTGTTCGAGAACTTGCCGTCGTTGGACGGGGCGTCGGTGAAGTAGTTCGGCTCCAGGAAGTTCTGGATCAGCGGGTAGTCCATCTGCCAGCCCGAGCGCCAGGCGCCGTCGAGCTCCTGCTTGGAGGCCTTGCTGCGGAAGTCCGCGAAGGTGCCGACGGGGTTGCCGACACAGGCCTTGTCGTTGCCGAGCGCCTTGTTGATGGAGTTGCAGACGGCGTCGACCCACTCCTTGTGCGAGCCGGTGTCGGCGTTGTACGTGACCTTGAGGGTGCCGCCGGGGATGCCGCCGCCCTCCTCGACCAGCTTCTTGGCCTGCGCGGCGTCGTACGTACAGGCGTCGCCGCAGAGGCCGGACTTGTAGCCGCCGTCCTCGCCGAGCACCGGCGAGGTCCAGTCGGTGGCGGGCGTCCGCGTCTTCTGGAAGATCGTGTCGGTGATCTGCTCGCGGTTGATCGCCATGGACAGGCCCTGGCGGACCTTCTCCATCCCCGGCTTCGTCCACTTGCTGTCGTAGAAGGGGAAGGCGAGGGTCTGGATGATGCCGGCGGGGGTGTTGATGTACCGGTCGCCGAGGTCGGCCTTGGCGTTCTTGAGCTGGGAGGCGGGGACGTCGTCGACGAGGTCGAGGTTGCCGGCCATCAGGTCGGTGTAGGCGGTGTTGTTGTCGGTGTAGACCTTCATGTCCACACCGCCGTTCTGCGCCTTGTCGTCACCGGGGTAGGCGTCCCACTTGCGCAGGGCCATCTTCGAGCCCTTGGTGTACGAGTCCACGGTGTAGGGGCCGTTGCCGACGGGCTTGGAGAGCCAGGCGTCGTGGTCGTCGTAGAACGCCTTGGGCAGCGGCGCGAAGGCCGGGTACCCGAGGGTGTCGGGCCAGGTGGAGAACTTCTGGGTGAGCTTGACGGTGAACGTCTTGTCGTCGACGACCTTGAGCCCGGAGAGGGTCTGGGCGGTCGGGTCGCCCTTCTCCGGGTGGACCTTGTCGTAGCCCTCGATGTAACCGAAGAAATAGGCGTTCTTCTGGTTGTTCTTGAGGTTCGCGCCGTAGTTCCAGGCGTCGACGAAGGACTTGGCGGTGATCTTCTCGCCGTTGCTGAAGGTCCAGTTGTCCTTGACCTTGACCGTGAAGTTCTGCGCGTCGTCGGTGTCGATCGACTCCGCGAGCATGTCCTTGGCCTCGCCGGTCTTCGGGTCGTACCGCTTGAGACCCCGGAAGATCATGTCGAGGATCTTGCCGCCCTGGACCTCGTTGGTGTTGGCGGGCTCGAGCGGGTTCTGCGGGTCGCCCCAGGACGAGCTGACGATCCCGGAGCCGTCGCCGCCACCGCCGCCGCTCCCCCCGCCACCACAGGCCGTCGCCGCGAGGGCGACGGCCACCGCACCTGCGGCCCACTTGGCGTGCGTGGCTCCACGCATGGAGTCCTCCTGTCCTGGAGCTGCCCCGCCGTCCGGCCGGTCCGCTCATCTGCGATACGTGAGCTTTCTCACTTACCGCCAAATATCGCCTCAGGAGGTATGAACCGCACATTTACCCCGCCCGTATGAGGAGGAGCCCATCCGGATGTACGCATTCCGAGACGCTGGCGCCCGCATATCGGACTCAATGCCCGGCCTATTCGGATATGCCATGAGTTGTCCATCACGCTTGATTACGCCAAGGCAATGTCAACGCCATGATTGAGCAAAGGTCTGGTCAAGGATCCCAAGAGCGACTCAAGGCGCCCCACGATTCATTGACCGCGTGGGAATCGCCTTGCGAAAGTCGCGCCTAGCCCGTAGGTGCTGGTTGTCCTGCGGATTCCTGATGACCCCTCCGGGCCTGGAGCGCCATGACCTCGCCAACTCCCGCCGCTACCGCCACGCTTGAAGTGACGGACAAGACCGAAGGCACGCCTTCGCCGCCCAAGAAGCAGGGCAGTGAGGGGCGTTCGCCGGGGCGGCTTGCCTGGATCCGGTTCAAGAGGGACAAGACGGGCGTCATCGCCGCGTGCGTGGTCATCTTCTTCTTCGTGATCGCCATCTGCGCACCGCTGGTCGCGAAGCTGTACGGGAAGGATCCGTACACGACGTATGGGCAGGACAGGCCGGATCTGCTCAACGAGTTCAGCCTGCCCATCAAGCCGAACGGCGGCATCGACAGCGAGTTCTGGTTCGGCGTCGAGCCCGGACTCGGGCGGGACGTCTTCACATACCTGCTCTACGGGATCCGCAACTCCCTGATGATCGCCGCCGCGACGACCCTCCTTGTCACCTTCTTCGGCATCGTCATCGGCGTGACGGCGGGCTACCTCGGCGGCAAGACCGACTACTTCATCGGCCGGGTCATCGACATCCTGCTGGCGTTCCCCTCCACGCTCTTCTTCATCGCCTTCTGGCCGGTGATGATCTCCATCTTCGTGGCACCGGACGAGAACACCCCGGCCTGGCTGACGGTCACCAGCCTCATCGCGGTGATGACGGCCTTCGGCTGGGCATCCATCGCGCGTCTGCTCCGCGGTGAGGTACTCGCCCTGCGCGAGCGGGAGTTCGTGGAGGCGGCGAAGGTGACCGGTGCCTCGCCGGCCCGGATCATCTTCAAGGAGCTGCTCCCCAACCTGTGGACGCCGATCCTCATCCAGTCGACCCTCGCGCTCCCCGCGTTCGTGACAGCCGAGGCCGGACTCGCCTACCTCGGCGTCGGGTTGAGCGAACCCACCCCTGACTGGGGCGTGATGATCCAGAACGGTTCGAAGTACTACCAGGACGACATCACCTTCATGCTCTTCCCGGGCCTGGCCATGGTGATCTTCGTCGTCGCCTTCAACCTCCTCGGCGACTCCGTACGCGACGCGCTGGACCCCAAGACCAAGCGTTGACACTCCCCCATCCGGCAACGGGCGACGGGGCCCACCGCCGGACCCATCCGCTGTCTCCAACGAACCCAGGGCAGGAAGCCATGTCCCTCTCTCGCAGAAACTTCGTCATCGCCACGTCTGTCGCGGCCGGTGGCTCCATGCTCCTGTCCGCGTGCAGCAGCGGCGGGGGAGGTGGCGAGGGCAAGGGCCCCGCCGGAGCCAAGGAGTACACGGGTGCCTCGGTCACCGTCGGCACCGCCGCGGACTCCAAGGGCCCGGCCCCCGAGGTCAAGGGCGCTCGCAAGGGCGGCACGATCTACGGCGTCTCCCCCGACGACCTCTCGCACCTCGACCCGCAGCGCATCTACTACGCGCTCAACTCGACCGGCGCGATGCTCTACGCGCGCTGCCTCACGGGGTACAAGACCGCGGAGGACGGGACCCAGAAGCTCGTGGGCGACCTCGCCACGGACACCGGCAAGATGTCCGACGGCGGCAAGACCTGGACCTTCACGCTGAAGGACGGTCTGAAGTGGGAGGACGGCAGTGAGCTGACCGTCGAGGACGTGCGCCACGGCTTCGAGCGCTCCTGGGCCAAGTTCATCACCGAAGGCGCCACCTACGCGCAGATCGCCCTCACCGGCAAGGACGACTGGCGCAAGGAGTACGAGGGCCCCTACGGCGGCAAGCACCTCGACGCCATCAAGATCGACAAGGCCAAGAAGACCATCACGTTCCACCTGGCCCAGCCGCGCTCCGACTTCAACTTCACGCTGGCGATGCACTCCTACGCCGCCACCCCGGTGAAGATGGACACCAAGGAGAAGTACGACAAGAAGCCGGTCTCCTGCGGCCCGTACCGGCTCAAGCACCGTTCCATCGACAAGTCGATGACGTGGGTGCGCAACAAGCACTGGGACCCGAACACCGACGCGATCCGCAACGCCTACCCGGACACCCACGAGTTCGAGTTCGGCACCGAGGGCCTGGACCTCGCGGACCGCCTCATCGCGGACCAGGGCAAGGACCAGTACACGATCACGATCTACAACAACGTGCCCGCCGAGCGCATGCAGAAGGTGCTCACGGACCCGGACCTGAAGAAGCGCAGCTTCAACGGCCTGCTCACCGGCGTCTACTACTACGCCATCAACTGCAAGCGCGTCACCGACCTCAACGTGCGCAAGGCGCTCAACCACGCCTGGCCGCTGGAGCAGATCCGCAAGATCTACGGTGGTCAGAACTCCGGTGACTACGCGACCACGATCCTCAGCCCCGACATCCAGGGCCGTGAGCAGTACGACCTCTACGGCAAGCTCAAGAAGCCCCAGGGCGACCCCGAGGCCGCGAAGAAGCTGCTGAAGAAGGCCGGCAAGCTCGGTATGAAGATCGTCTACGCCTTCCCGCAGAGCCCCACGTACGACAAGACCAAGGTCGTCATCGAGGCCGCGCTCAAGAAGGCGGGCTTCGACCCGGTCATCAAGCAGATCGACTCGACGAGCTACTACGACCAGGCCCAGCAGATCGACAACAACTTCGACGTGATGTGGTTCGGCTGGTCCCCGGACTGGCCCACCGGCTACACGCTGCTCCAGCCGCTGTTCGACGGCACCACCATCGCCAACGGCTCGAACAACGTCTCCCAGCTGGACGTCGACTGGGTCACCGAAGCGATCAAGAAGAACGTCAAGCTGGCCGACCCGAAGGCCGCCAACAAGGCCTGGGCCGAGCTCGACAAGAGGATCATGGAGGAGGAGGCGCCGATCATTCCCGAGATGTACCAGCGCCGTTTCTACCTGCACGGTTCCAAGGTCGGCGGCGCGCAGTTCGACCCGCAGTTCTCCGCGACCCTGATCAACAAGGTGTACGTCAAGGCCTGACGCCCGGCCTTAGCGGCGGGGCGGCCGCACCGGCTGCCCCGCCCCCGCTTCCCCGTCGGCATCGTCAGGAAACTTCTCCCATGTTCCGCTTCCTCCTCCGCCGCATCGTCGGCGGCGCGGCGATTCTGCTGATCATCAGCGCCATCGTCTTCGTTCTCTTCTACGCCGCCCCGCGCGATCCCGCGCGTCTCGCCTGCGGCAAGGTCTGTACGCCCGAGACCCTGGCGCTGGTGAAGCAGAACCTGGGGATCGCCGACCCTCTCCCCGTGCAGTACTGGCACTGGTTCGAGGGCCTGTTCGTCGGCCGCGATTACGCGACGTTCGGGAACTGCCCCGCGCCGTGCCTCGGCTACTCGTTCCGCAACAGCGAGCCGGTCCTCGGCACGATCCTGGACCGCTTCCCGACCACCGTTTCGCTCTCGCTGGGCAGCGCGGCCGTCTTCGTCGTCTTCGGTGTGGGCACCGGCATGCTGGCCGCGGTGAAGCAGGGCAAGTCCCTCGACAAGATCGCGTCGTCCGCGTCCCTGATCGGTTCCTCGCTGCAGATCTACATCGTCGGCGTGTTCGCCATCTACCTCTTCACCGACCAGCTCGGCTGGCTGGACAGGCCTTCGTACACACCGCTCACCGAGAATCCCGGTGCCTGGTTCTCCGGGCTCCTGCTGCCGTGGATCGTCCTGTCGGTGATCTTCACCGCGAACTACACACGTATGACGCGGTCGCAGCTTGTCGAGACCCTCAGCGAGGACTACGTCCGTACCGCGCGCGCCAAGGGTCTCGCGGCCCGCACCGTCTTCTTCCGGTTCGCCTGGCGAGGCTCCATGGGCCCGATCGTGACGATCTTCGGCCTCGACCTCGGTGTGCTCTTCGGCGGCGCCATCATCACCGAGAAGACGTTCAACCTGCACGGCATCGGCGAGCTCTCGGTCAAGGCCGTCAGCACCAGCGACCTGCCCATGCTGCTCGGTGTCGTCCTGGTGGCCGCCACGGCGATCCTCGTCTTCAACATCATCGTCGACGCGGTGTACGCCCTCATCGACCCGCGCGTACGCCTCGCCTAGGAGCCGGAACCCATGAGCACCCCCTTCCTCTCCGTACGCGATCTGCGCGTCCACTTCTCCACCGAGGACGGCGTCGTCAAGGCCGTCGACGGGCTCGACTTCGACCTGGACAAGGGCCAGACCCTCGGCATCGTGGGCGAGTCCGGGTCCGGCAAGTCGGTCACGAACCTCGCCATCCTCGGCCTGCACCACAAGGACAGCACCGCCATCGACGGAGAGATCCTCCTCGACGGGCAGGAGCTCCTCACCGCCACCGAGCGGGAGTTGGAGCGGCTTCGCGGCAACAAGATGGCGATGATCTTCCAGGACGCGCTCGCCTCGCTCTCGCCGTACCACACCATCGGCCGGCAGATCGGCGAGACGTTCCGCAAGCACACCGGCGCCTCCAAGAAGGAGGCGCGGGACCGGGCCGTGGAGATGCTGACGAAGGTCGGAATCCCGCAGCCGGACCTGCGCGTGGACGACTACCCGCACCAGTTCTCCGGCGGTATGCGCCAGCGCGCGATGATCGCGATGTCGCTGGTCTGCAACCCCTCGCTGCTGATCGCGGACGAGCCGACGACGGCGCTCGACGTGACGGTCCAGGCGCAGATCATGGACCTCCTGAAGGACCTGCAGCAGGAGTTCGGCACGTCGATCATCTTCATCACCCACGACCTCGGCGTGATCGCCGACATCGCGGACGACGTCCTGGTGATGTACGGCGGTCGGTGCGTGGAGCGGGGCACGAAGAAGGAGGTGCTGCGCTCGCCGCAACACCCCTACACCTGGGGCCTGCTGAGCTCGATGCCGTCCCTGGACGGTCCGGTGGACGTGCCGCTGTCGCCGATCCCGGGGTCGCCGCCCAGCCTCCTCAACCCGCCCTCCGGGTGCCGCTTCCACCCGCGGTGCGCTTTCACAGAGCAGGTCGGGGACGGGCGCTGCTCGGGCGAGCAGCCGCTTCTCGAGCTGTCCGAGGGCCGGGGCGCCGCCTGCCACCTCACGGCCGAGCAAAAGGCTGAGTTCTTCGCGGACTTCGCGGGCTCGCGCACCGACTGACGTACAAGAGACGGGATTTCACGACGATGAGCAGCACCACTCCCACTCCTCTCCTGGATGTCAGCGGGCTGACCAAGCACTTTCCGATCATGGGCGGGTTCCCGTTCAAGCGGAAGATCGGCGCCGTGCAGGCGGTGGACGGGCTCGACTTCACCGTGGCCGAGGGCGAGAGCCTCGGCCTGGTCGGCGAGTCCGGCTGCGGCAAGTCGACGACGGGCCGCCTGATCACGCGCCTCCTGGAGCCGACCGGCGGCAAGATCTCCTACCGCGGTCAGGACATCACGCACGCCTCGCGCAAGCAGCTGGCGCCGGTCCGCTCGGAGATCCAGATGATCTTCCAGGACCCGTATGCGTCGCTGAACCCGCGCCAGACGGTCGGAAAGATCATCTCCGGCCCGATGGAGGTCAACGGCATCAACCCGGCGGGCGGGCGGGAGGCGCGCGTGCGCGAGCTCCTGGAGACGGTCGGCCTCAACCCCGAGCACTTCAACCGCTTCCCGCACGAGTTCTCGGGCGGTCAGCGCCAACGCATCGGCGTGGCGCGGGCGTTGGCCCTGGAGCCCAAGTTGATCGTGGCGGACGAGCCGGTGTCGGCGCTGGACGTCTCGATCCAGGCGCAGGTGGTGAACCTGCTGCAGAAGCTCCAGAAGGACCTGGGGATCGCGTTCCTCTTCATCGCCCACGACCTTGCGGTGGTACGTCACTTCTCGCAGCGCGTGGCGGTCATGTACCTGGGCCGGATCGTGGAGATCGCAGACCGCGAGGACCTGTACGACAACCCGCGCCACCCCTACACCAAGGCACTCCTGTCGGCGGTCCCCGAGGCGACGGCGGACGACATGCCGCGCCGCGAGCGCATCCTGCTCACGGGAGACGTGCCCTCACCCGTCAACCCGCCCTCCGGCTGCCGTTTCCGCACGCGCTGCTGGAAGGCCACGGACAAGTGCGCGACGGACACCCCGCCGCTGGTCCAGATCGACGGCAACCGCGAAGGCCACCTGACAGCCTGCCACTACCCGGAGGACGGCGTGGAGTTGGCGGTTCCCGCGGCCCGCAAGTCCCTCTGACCGACGCTTCACTCCCCCCCCCGGACCTCCAACGCTTCCGAGCCGGGGCCCGGCCACCCCTCCGTGCCGGACCCCGCACGCCGGAACCGGCCCGTCCCACCCCCTTGACCCGAGCGGGACGCGGCCGGTTCCGGGCCGGGGGCCGGGCGGAACGAGCCTGGAGGATCATGCGGGTATGGAAATGCATCCCACCGCCGGCCCGCCGAGCGCGGTCCGGCTCACCGGGTACACGAAGGCCGACCAGGAGGAGATCCTGGGCGGCGGCGAGGACCCTTTCGGCGTCGCGGGGACCGGGCTGGCCTGGCTCCCCAAGGACGAGCACTTCGGCATCCGGTACGAGGAGCGTCTCGTGGCGCACGCCGGGCTCCTGCGGCTACCCGTCTCGGTCGACGGGACCGACACGGAGGTCGTCGGCGTCGGCGGCGTGGCCGTCGCCCCCGATGTGCGCGGGCGGGGACTCGCACGGCAGGTCGTCGCCGCCGCGCTGGACCACGCCCGCACCCTGGGCCCGGGCCACGCGCTTCTCTTCTGCCGCCCGCCGCTCGTGGCGCTGTACGAGCGGCTCGGCTGGCAGCCGGTCGACGCCGGCGTCGACGTGGAGCAGCCCGGGGACCGCGTGGTCGCCATGCCGCTGCGGACCATGGTGACGGCGCTGCACGACGGAGCGCGGTGGCCCTCGGGACCGGTCCGGCTGCGGTCGCTCCCCATGTGAAGGTGGGGGGACTGCAGAGAAGTCCCGCGGAAGGGGGCTCTCACCGGCGTATCGCGGAACTTTCCCGCAATCGCCCCCCTTTACCTGGCCGGGCGGGGAGGCTGCCAGGGCTGGCCGTTCGGGCCCGCCGAGTCGGCTGGCAGGTCCTGCGCCGACGGCCTCTCCATCGTCGCGCCGTCCGTTACTCGTCCGACGGGCACGTCCGCCCGCTTCTGACTGATACACGCCGGGCGGGCGGGAGTTGTCACAGGCCACTTCGCGTGCGCCGCCCGTAGCCGGAGGGCGGCACCGGATCGGAGGAGAGCCGGGCGTGCAGTTCCACGTCATGACGGACGCCGTCGTACGCCAGCTTCTGGCGCTGCACGCCCTCCACCGCGAAGCCCGCAGCGTGGGCCACTCGACAGGACGCCGTGTTGTTCGTGCGGTGACCCAACTCCAGGCGGAACAGGCCCAGTTCACCGAAGCACCAGGCGGCCAGGGCCCTGCAGCCCCGTGCGGCCACGCCCTTGCCCCTCGACCGCGGGGTGGTCCAGTACGACACCCAGCCGGTGTCGTGGACGCGGTTCACCGCGCCCACCGCCACGTTGCCCAGGGCCGCGCCCTCGGTGTCCGTCACCGCGAAGGCGTACGACGTTCCCGCGTCCCACTCGGCGGCGCGCCGCTCGATCCAGCGGTGCGCCGCCTCCTGGGAGTTCACCGGCAGGTCGGCCTGCCGGGTCATCTCGGGTGCCGAGAAGGCGGCGAGCACGGCGGCCGCGTCCCCCTGCCGCCAGGGCCTGAGGACGAGCCCCTCCCCCGCGTCGAGCCCGTCCGTCCTCATCGCCGCCCTTCCCGCTTACTCGTACCGGCTCACTTGTCGTAGTAGAGGTCCCAGTCCCAGACGTCCTCCTGGCAGTAGTAGACGCTCCACTTGCCGTGGTTCAAGCCCCACTTGCCCACGGCCTTGCACTCCTTGAGCGTCCAGTAGTCGTCGTAGAACTTCATCCCCTGGGCCCGGGGCGCGGGCGACTCGCTCGACGCCATCGTCTCCGACGCCATCGTCTCCGACGCCGTCGCCGCCGATGCCGTCGTCGCCGTCAGTGGCACGGCCACCATCGCGACGCCCGCCAGTACGCCCGCCACCGTCGCGAGCCGCTTCCTGGGTGTGGATGCCTGGGACATGGAGATCACTTCCCCCGTGCTGACGAGGACGCCCCGTGCGTCCTCTCATGTCTCCACCATGGGCGTGTACGTCCGGGACCGGTACCTCGGAACACTGAGGGGCGCCCGGGACCACGACAGTCCCGGGCGCCCCTCAGTCACGCGTCACGCGTCATGCGTCATGCGTCGCCGTCAGCCGACGAGCACCGCCTTCTCCTCGGCGAAGTGGCACGCCGACTCATGGGCGGCCGGGGTGTCCTGACCCACGAACCGCTCCGGGATCGCGAGCAGCGGCACCTCCGTCGCGCACTTGTCCTGCGCCTTCCAGCAGCGGGTGCGGAAGCGGCAGCCCGAGGGCGGGTTGGCCGGCGAGGGCACGTCACCGGCGAGGATGATGCGCTCGCGGCCCTCGCGGGCCTCCGGGTCCGGGACCGGCACCGCGGAGAGCAGCGCCTGCGTGTAGGGGTGCGTCGGGTGGTCGTAGATCTGCTCGTCCGAGCCGATCTCCGCCATCTTGCCGAGGTACATCACGCCCACGCGGTCCGAGATGTGCCGGACGATCGACAGGTCGTGCGCGATGAAGAGGTAGGACAGGTTGAACTCGTCCTGGAGCTTCTCCATCAGGTTGATCACCTGGGCCTGGACGGAGACGTCCAGGGCCGAGACCGGCTCGTCGCAGATGATGATCTCGGGGTTGAGCGCCAGGCCGCGCGCGATGCCGATGCGCTGACGCTGACCGCCCGAGAACTGGTGCGGATAGCGGTTGATGTACTCCGGGTTGAGCCCGACCACGTCCAGGAGCTCCTGGACCTTCTGGCGGCGCGAACCCTTCGGGGCCACCTCGGGGTGGATCTCGAAGGGCTCCCCGATGATGTCGCCCACCGTCATACGGGGGTTCAGGGACGTGTACGGGTCCTGGAACACCATCTGGATGTTGCGGCGCACCGCCTTCAGCGCGCGCCCGGACAGCTTGGTGATGTCCTGGCCCTTGTAGAAGACCTCGCCCGCCGTGGCGCGTTCGAGCGTCATGAGGAGCTTCGCGACCGTGGACTTGCCACAGCCCGACTCTCCTACGATGCCCAGCGTCTCGCCCTGGTACAGGTCGAAGGAGATGCCGTCGACCGCCTTGACCGCACCGATCTGCTTCTTGATCAGGATTCCCTGGGTGAGAGGGAAGTGCTTGACCAGGTTGCGGACCTGGAGGATCGGTTCGCCGCGCTCGGCCGGCGCCTCGATCGCGGCCACGGCCTCCTCCGGCGTCGCCGCGTCGACCGTCTCCACGTCGGAGACGTTCGGGGTGGCGTCGGTGGGCTCGTCCGCCTTCGAGAGCTTCGAAGCCTTCGTCGGCTCAGCCATGGATCGTCTCCTTCCAGAAGTGGCACGCGCTGCCGCGGCCCGGCAGCTCCGCGCCGTCCTGCTCGGTGACCGGCACCAGCGGCGGGATCTCCGTGCGGCAGATGTCCTGCGCCTTGGGGCAGCGCGGGTTGAACGCACAACCGCCGGGGATCTTGAGCAGGTTGGGCGGCAGACCCTTGATCGCGTAGAGCTCCTGGCCCTTCTGGTCCAGGCGCGGGATCGAGTCGAGCAGGCCGCGGGTGTACGGGTGCGCCGGGCGCTTGTAGAGCTCGTGCACCGGAGCGGTCTCGACGATCCGGCCCGCGTACATGACCGCGATCTTGTCCGCGACGTCGGCGACGACGCCGAGGTCGTGGGTGATCAGGATCAGGCCCATGTTGTACTCGCGCTGAAGCTCCGCGAGCAGGTCCATGACCTGGGCCTGAACCGTCACGTCGAGCGCCGTGGTGGGCTCGTCCGCGATGATCAGGTCGGGCTCCAGGGCGAGCGCCATCGCGATCATGATGCGCTGGCGCATACCGCCGGAGAACTGGTGCGGGTAGTCGTTCACCCGCTCCTTGGCGGCCGGGATCTTGACCTTGTCCATCAGCTCGATGGACTTGACCTTGGCCTCCTTGCGGCTGAGTCCCTCGTGCACCCGGAACATCTCGCCGAGCTGGTAGCCCACCGAGAGAACGGGGTTGAGCGAGGACAGCGCGTCCTGGAAGATCATCGCGATCTTGCGGCCGCGGATCTTCCTGCGCTCCTCGTTGGACATCGTCAGCATGTCCTGGCCGCGGAAGAGGATCTCACCCTGCGGGATCTTCCCGGGCGGCATGTCGAGGATGCCCATGATCGCCTGGGCGGTCACGGACTTACCGGACCCCGACTCACCGAGGACGGCGAGCGTCTCGCCCGCGTCCACGCTGTAGTTGACGCCGTTGACGGCCTTGACCACGCCCTCGCGGGTGTGGAACTCGACGTGGAGGTCCTTGACGTCCAGGAGCCGGCCGCTCTTCTCCTCACCCGAGCGGGGGGCGGGGATCGAGTCGGTCTTGAGATCGATGCTGGTCACGTACGCCTCCCTCAGCGCAGCTTCGGGTCGAGGGCTTCGCGTACGGCGTCACCCATCATGATGAACGCCAACACCGTGATGCTCAGCATTCCTGCCGGGAAGAACAGCGTGTGCGGGTTGTTCCGGATGTCCTGCGTCGCCGTGGAGATGTCGCCGCCCCACGAGATGGCGTCGTCGGCGAGGCCGAGACCCAGGTAGGACAGCGTGGACTCCGCGACGATGTACGTGCCGAGCGAGATGGTCGCCACGACGATCACCGGAGCGATCGCGTTCGGCAGCACGTGCCGGAACAGGATCCGCTTGGTCCCCGCGCCGAGCGCGCGCGCCGCCACCACGTAGTCGGCGTGCTTGGTCGTGATGACCGCGCCACGCATCACTCGGGCGATCTGCGTCCAGCCCAGGAAGGCCAGGGCACCCATCACGACCCAGACGCTGCGGTCGGTGAAGGAGTTCAGGACGACCATCGCGCCGAGCAGGAACGGGATGCCGAAGAACACGTCGATGAGACGCGAGATCAGGCTGTCCCAGAAGCCGCCGAAGTAGCCGGCGAGCATGCCGCACAGACCGCCGAAGAGGGTGACCAGGAGGGTCACGCCGACGCCGACGATGATGGAGTTGCGGGCGCCGTGGACGACACGCGCGTAGATGCTGCGGCCCGTCCTGTCGTACCCGAACCAGTCGGCCTGGAAGAAGTGGCTCAGCTCGGGCTTGCCCAGGAAGTGCTTGGCCTGGTCTCCGGTGTCCGGGTCCACGTCGGTGAACAGGCCGGGGAAGGCCGCCACCATGAGCAGGACCAGGATCAGCACCGCCGAGATCACGAACAGCGGGTTGCGCCGCAGCTCGCGCCAGGCGTCGCCCCAGAGACTGCGCGGCTTGCCCGTCGAGGCCGGGGCGGAGACCGCGGAACCCGCCACGACTTCGTCCTGTGCCGCCGCGGTCTCGTCCGTGGTCGAGGTCTTGGTCAGGTCAGGCATAACGGATCCTCGGGTCCAGGACCGCGTAAAGCAGGTCGACGAGCAGGCTGGCGAGGAGGTACACGAGCACCAGGACGGTGACGACACCGACGATGACCGCGCCCTCACGGCGGGCCAGCGCCTGGAAGAGCAGGTTGCCGACGCCCGTCACGTTGAAGATGCCCTCGGTGATGACCGCGCCACCCATCAGGGCGCCGATGTCGGTGCCCAGGTAAGTGACCACGGGGATCAGCGAGTTGCGCAGCAGGTGCCGGGTGACGATGCGCTGGCGCGGCAGGCCCTTGGCGACCGCGGTGCGCATGTAGTCGGCCTGGCGGTTCTCGGCGATCGATGTTCTGGTCAGGCGCGCCACGTAGGCGAGGCCGACCATGCCGAGCACCAGCGCGGGCACGATCAGCTGGCTCGCGTCCTCGGAGTCCTGGACCGTGGGTGTGATCCAGCCCAGCTCGTTGCCGAAGAACAACTGGAAGAGCAGGCCGACCACGAAGATCGGTACCGAGATCACCAGGAGCGTGAAGAGCGTGACCGTGTTGTCGACGAAGCGGCCGCGTCGGATGCCCGCGAGGACACCGAGGGTGATGCCGACGATGAGCTCGAACGTCCAGGCCATGGAGGCCAGTCGGATCGAGACAGGGAACGCCTGGGTGATCTCGTCCAGGACCGGCCGGTTGCCGGCGATGGTGTTGCCGAAGTCCCCCTGCAGCAGGCCACCCATGTAATGCAGGTACTGCTGCCAGAGCGGCAGATCCAGACCACGGTCGTGCCGGATCTGCGCGACCTGCGCGGGGTCCGGCGGCTTGTCGCCCCACAGCGCCCGCACGGGGTCGCCGGGGAGGACATTGACCATGATGAAGATCAGTAGTGTCGTCCCGATGAAGACCGGGATCATCTGGAGCAGTCGCCGTGCGACGTAGCGCCCCATTGGTGCCTCCGTCCAATCCGGAGCCGCCCGAAGCGACGCCCGGGATCGCCGGGCGTCGCTTCGGGAACGGACTTCCGTCGACTACTTCTCGAAGACCTGGACGTCCGTCAGGATCGGGTCACCGGCCTGATCGAACTTCATGTTCTTCACGTTCGTGGAGTAGCCGGAGGTGATCTTGTTGTACCAGAGCGGGATGCCCGGGAAGGTCTTGGCCAGCTCCTTCTCGGCCTCCTGGTACAGCTCGGCGGACTCGTCGATCGACTTGGCCGCGTCGGCCTTCTTGGTCAGCTCGTCGAACTTCTTGTCCGAGAACTCGCCCTTGTTGCCGTCGACTCCGGTGCCGTAGAGGTCGGAGAGGAAGTTGCCGTTGAACGGGTAGTCGAGCACCCAGCCGGACCGGTACATCGCCTTGACCTGGCGCTTGTCGCGCACCTCGGTGTCAGCCTGGAAGTCGGTCTTCGGGTCGCCGACGCACTTGACGCCGGTGTTCTTCTGGATGTCGTTGCAGACGGCCGTGACCCAGCCCTTGTGCGGCTGGTCGGCGTTGTACTGGATCGAGATCTTGTTGCCCGGGACGCCGCCGCCGTCCTTGACGAACTGCTTCGCCTTCTTCGGGTCGAACTTGCAGTACTCGCCACAGGCGTCGGCCTGGTAGCCCTTCACGCCCTTGGCGACCCAGCCGGTGGCCGGCTCACGGGTGCCCGAGAACGTGGTCTTGACGATGGTGTCGCGGTCGATCGCCATCGACAGGCCCTGGATGACCTTGACGTCGATGTCCTTGAACGCCTTGCTGTAGAAGGCGGGGTTGACCGTGTTGATCGCCGAGTAGTCCGACTCGATGGCGCGGTCGCCGAAGTCCTGCTTGAAGTTGGCGAGTTCGCTGTCCGGGATCTGCGGCATCGTGTCGACGTTGTTCGACCGCAGGTCGTTGTAGGCGGCCTGGGGCGTCGTGTACGCCTTGAAGTTGATGCCGCCGTTCTTGGGCTTCTTGCTGCCCTTGTAGCCGGGCCAGGTCGTGACCTGGATCGACTTCTTGTGGTCCCAGCTCTTGAACTTGTAGGGACCGTTGCCGACCGGGGCCTCGCCGTACTTCTTCGGGTCCTTCAGGGCGGCCGAGGGCATCGGGTAGAACGGCGTGTACACCAGCTTGTACGCGTAGTACGGGATGCCGGACTTCAGCGTGATGGTGAAGGTGTTGTCGTCGACGACCTTCAGGCCGGACATGGCGTCCTTCTTGGCCTTGCCCTTCTCCGGGTGCACGTCGTCGTAGCCGACGATGTCGCGGTACCAGGCGCTGTTCTGCTGGCCGTTCGCGGGGTTCGCGGCCCAGTTCCAGGCGTCCACGTACGACTTGGCGGTGACGGCCTCGCCGTTGTGGAACTTCCAGCCCGGCTTCAGCTTGACGGTCCACACCTTGTTCGCCTTGTCGGGCGTGACCGACTCGGCGTTCTCGTAGGTGATGTTGCCCTGCTCGTCGTAGTGGACCAGGCCCGTGAAGAGCGAGTCGATGACGACGCTGCCGTACGCCTCCATGGTGTTGGCCGGCTGCAGAGGGTTCTGCGGCTCACCATTGGCGTAGCTGACGATCCCCTTCGGGTCGACCTTGCCACTGCCGTTGCTGCCCTTGTCGCTGCCGCCACAAGCGGTGGCAGTCAGCGCCACAACACCGGCTATCGCGACCCACTTGGCGCTCTTGGCACCACGCATGGGGTTCCTCCTCATGAGTCCACTTGTTCACTACAAGAGGGGGTACGTGAAACCGCGCCGACACCCCTGACGGCGAAGATCGAGTACCCCAGTGTGCTCGTGAGTCGGCGCTCCCCACAGCGCGTGACCCATTGACCCGAGCTATACGCGGTCAACTATTAGCCATGAGGTACCGGTCGACCACACCCTTTTGGTCTCGGTTCAATCACACCTGGCCCGTACAACTTCCAAAATCCGGACAAACCGATCCGAGATAGATGGTTGCGAAACGGACGTGTTACCCATCTAACGGTCAGTGACGTCCGCATACCGGACGTTCCGCGCTCGAAAACCGGTTGCCGGGAGCGCCTCGGAGGACCGTGGCGACACGGTACCCGCCAGGGGAAACACAAGAGGCCGACTTCCGCGCACCCCTCTCGGGAGCGACGAAAATCGGCCTCGTGAGCGGCGGTGTGCCGCTAACTGCCTACATCAGTGGGTCAGTTGTGCTTGGCGCGCGAAGCGGAACGGCCACGCTCCTTCTGGTCCAGGACGACCTTGCGGATGCGGACGGCCTCCGGGGTCACCTCGACGCACTCGTCGTCGCGGCAGAACTCCAGGGACTGCTCGAGCGACAGCTTGCGCGGCGGGACGATCGCCTCGAAGGAGTCGGCGGAGGAGGAGCGCATGTTGGTGAGCTTCTTCTCCTTGGTGATGTTCACGTCCATGTCGTCGGAGCGGGAGTTCTCACCGACGATCATGCCCTCGTACACCTCGGTGCCGGGCTCCGTGAAGAGCACGCCGCGCTCCTGGAGGTTCGTCATCGCGAAGGCGGTGACGGCGCCCGAGCGGTCGGCGACCAGCGAACCGTTGTTACGGGTCGTCAGCGTGCCGAACCACGGCTCGTGGCCCTCGTGGATGGAGTGGGCGATGCCGGTGCCGCGGGTGTTCGTCAGGAACTCCGTACGGAAGCCGATGAGGCCGCGGGAGGGCACGACGAACTCCATGCGCACCCAGCCCGAGCCGTGGTTGGACATGTTGTCCATACGGCCCTTGCGGACGCCCATGAGCTGCGTGACGGCGCCCATGTGCTCCTCGGGCACGTCGATGGTCATGCGCTCGACGGGCTCGTGCGTCTTGCCGTCGACCTCCTTGGTGACGACCTGCGGCTTGCCGATCGTCATCTCGAAGCCCTCGCGGCGCATCTGCTCGACCAGGATGGCGAGCGCCAGCTCACCGCGGCCCTGCACCTCCCAGGCGTCGGGGCGCTCGGTGTCCAGGACGCGCAGCGAGACGTTACCGATCAGCTCGCGGTCCAGGCGGTCCTTGACCTGGCGGGCGGTGACCTTGCGGTCCTTGACGGCCGCCTTGGCGTCCGCGCCCTTGCCGGTGCCACCGCGGCCGACCAGCGGCGAGGTGTTCGTACCGATGGTCATGGAGATCGCCGGCTCGTCGACCGTGATCAGCGGCAGCGCGATCGGGTTCTCCGGGTCGGCCAGGGTCTCGCCGATCATGATGTCGGGGATGCCCGCGACCGCGCAGATGTCACCGGGGCCCGCCTTCTCGGCGGGCTTGCGGGTGAGCGCCTCGGTCATCATCAACTCGGTGATGCGGACGTTCGCGATGGTGCCGTCGCGCTTGATCCAGGCGACCGTCTGGCCCTTGGCCAGCTCGCCCTGCTCGACGCGGAGCAGCGCGATACGGCCGAGGAAGTTGTCCGCGTCGAGGTTGGTGACGTGGGCCTGGAGCGGCGCGGCCTCGTCGTACGTCGGGGCGGGGACGTGCTCCAGGATCGTGGAGAAGAACGGCTCCAGGTTGGTGGAGTCCGCCGGAACCGTGCCGTCCTCGGGCTTGGTCAGCGAGGCGATGCCGTCACGGCCGCAGGCGTAGACGATCGGGAACTCGATCTGGTCCTCGTCCGCGTCCAGGTCCAGGAAGAGGTCGTACGTCTCGTTGACGACCTCGTCGATGCGGGAGTCCGGGCGGTCCGTCTTGTTGATGCACAGGATGACGGGCAGGCGCTGCTGGAGGGCCTTGCGGAGCACGAAGCGGGTCTGCGGCAGCGGGCCCTCGGAGGCGTCCACGAGCAGGACGACCGCGTCGACCATCGACAGACCGCGCTCGACCTCGCCACCGAAGTCGGCGTGGCCGGGGGTGTCGATGATGTTGATCGTGATCGGGTCCCCGCCGTCCTTGGGGTGATACTTCACCGCCGTGTTCTTGGCGAGGATCGTGATGCCCTTCTCACGCTCCAGGTCGTTCGAGTCCATCATGCGGTCGTCGAGGGACTCTGCGGCGTGCGCGGCGAAGGAACCGGCCTGCTTGAGCATGGCGTCGACGATGGTCGTCTTGCCATGGTCGACGTGAGCGACGATGGCGACGTTGCGGATGTCGTGGCGCGTGGCCATAGTGCGGCGTACTCCTGGAGTGAGTGGACGGTCGCGCGCACATATGAAGTACGCGAACCCTGCCGGGCTGGACACGCCACGGCCTCACCCCAGTCTACGTGTCCGCGGCGGAGGCAGCCTCCGCGGGGGCTGCGCAGGGGTGCGGAAAGCCTCGGGAACTCTGGGGAAACAGCAGGTCAATGGGTGGATACGAGCTTGCCCGCAGGGTTGTCCTGCGGGCAAGGGAGTTGAGCAGGATCTGAGCGTCGGTCCGCCGCCGGGGGCCTTGTCGGTCCGCGGCGGGGGCCTTGTCAGTCCGCCGCCGGGGCCTTGGAGGACTTCGCTTCCGGCTTCAGGAAGCCGATGTCCTCGTAGTGCGGGGCCTGGAATCCGAAGGCGCCGGCGTTGGCCAGGTTCGGGCGGGCCGCCATCAGCTGGGGGCGCTGATAGAGGGGGATGGAGCCCGCCTCGGCCCAGATGCGGGCGTCCGCCTTCTTGACCAGGGAGCGCGAGGTCTCCTCGTCCAGCTCGCCGACCGCCTGGTCGAAGAGCTGGTCGATGTGGTCCGTGCCGACGCGCGTGTAGTTCTGCTCGACGTTCAGCGAGCCGTCCGCCGCGGGGACGGGCTTGGCGAAGATCGGGCGGGCGTCGGTGGCCGGGAAGGCCGAGGCGGGCCAGGAGTAGAGGGCGAGGTCGTACTGGCCGGACGCGATGTGGTCCTTGAAGTAGCTGTCGTCGGAGACCTTCGCCGTCTCCGTGCGCACGCCGATCCTCTCCAGCATCCGCGAGATGCGGTCGGCCACCGCGCGCAGCGGCTCCGAACCGTCCCCGGAGGGCAGCACGAAACGGAGCGTGAGGGGCTTGCCGTCCTTGGCGACCGGCCCCGCGGCCGCGGCCGGCGCGGCGGTCCCCTTGGGGGCGTACGCACCCTGGGCGCCGCCCTTGGCCTGGTCGCTGGAGTCCTTGGAACCCTTGGTGCCCTTGGTGCCCTTGGTGCCCGACTGCCTGTCGGCGTGCTGCTTGGCGTGGCCGCCCGGGTCCTTCTTCTTCTCCTTGTCGGCCTCGCGCGGCAGCCCGAGCACATCGGCCTGGCGGTTCAGCGCGGCGCGCTGATAGGCGGCCGCGGGGGCCGGGGCGAGCACCGTGGTGCCGTTGTCGCCGGGCTTCCCGTCGTCCTCGCCGACGATGTAGGTGCCGTCGCCCGACTCCTCCTCGGAGTCCTGGTCGGCCTTCTTCGCGTCGGCCTCGCCGCCCGCCGTCCCCTCCCTCTTGTCCTTCCTGTCCTTCTCCTTCGGCAGGGCACCGGGCGCCCAGCCCGCGTCCGCGAGCAGCGCCCGCGCCTCGGCGGTGTCCTGCTCGCCGAGGGCCCCGCTGTTGTCCGCGTACGCCTGCTGTCCGGCGAGGGCGAGGTGGCTGCCGACCGGCTCGGCGGGCAGGCCGAGCGGCTTCAGCACGGTCTTCGCGAGCTCCTCGCGGTCCAGGGCGCGGGCCACCGCGCGGCGCACCCGGTCGTCGGCGAGCGGGCCCTCGGAGCCGTTGAGGGCGAGCTGGGTGTAGGCGGGCTCCAGGGACTTGCGGACCACGTAGCCGCGCAGGCCCGACTGCTCCTTCGCGTACTTCGTGACCGCCTTGCGGGTCTTGGCGCGGGCCTCGATCTCGGCCTCGGCCGCCTCCTCGTCGGAGCCGTTGGCGATCGCCCAGGAGCGCAGCGCCTTGCCGGGGGTGACCTGCGAGCCGGGGCCGTGGGCGAGCGGGCCCTGCGCCCCCTTGTCGCGGGCGGCCAGGGAGATCCGGCCCGCCTCCGCCGAGTCGATCTCGGCCAGGTCGACCTCGCCGTCGGCGAGCGCCTCCGCCCGCTCCTCGCGCGGCACCTCGTGCAGCACGAGCTTGTCGAGCTTGGCCGGGCGGCCCCACCAGCGCGGGCTGCGCTCCAGCGTCACGTCGCCCGCCTTGCGGTCGATGTCGGCGAGCGCGAAGGGGCCCGCGGTCACCTTCAGCCTGCGGCGGGCGCCGTCGTTGAAGGAGTCGGGGGTCCCCATGACCTGCTTGGGGTAGAGCGGCGAGAAGAGGGAGCGCCAGTCCGCGTACGGCTTGGCGAAGGTGACCCGCACCTCCAGGTTGTTCGCGCCGCGCTCGATCTTCTCGATCCGGTCGTAGCCGGCGTTCCTCGCCGTCCAGTACGCGGTGTCCTTGCCGGACAGGGCACGCCACTGCGCGGCGAAGTCGTCGGCGCCGATCTCGCGGCCGTCGCTCCACACCGCCTGCTGGTTGAGCTTGTACAGGACGACCTGCTTGGGCTCGCGCTCGACGACCTTCGCCGACTCCAGGAAGTCGGCGTCGGGCTGTGTCCTGCCCTGCGCGTCGAGGCGGAACAGGGACGGCAGGACGGCGCCCGCGACGCGCGCGGTGCCCGCGTCGGCGTCGGACTGGAAGGTGTTGAGGGTCTCGGGCAGCGCGTCGACCGCCCACTTCACGGTCCCGCCGTCGGCGACCAGGTCCCGGGCCGCGGGTGCGACGTCCTGGCCGGCGGTCGGCCGGCCGGCCTCGTCGTTAGAGCTGCATCCGGCGAGGGCGGGCAGAGCCAGCACCCCCGTCGCGAGGAACACGACAGATCTGACTCTGACGTGGTGGGACATGGCTGGTACCTCCGGGGTCCGGGGCTCGCCCGGCCGCCCGCTACCAGGACCGGGCCGGGTTTGATCACGTTTGGCGGTATATGGAGCTGATCACATCTATCGCCCCACTCAAGGGGATGTGCGGCTTCGCGTGGCGGAGGCACGACGCGGGGGTGCCCATATCCCACTCGTGCGGCCCAACAGAGGGCGCGGGCGGCCGGTGTCGGCGGTCGGGAACGTTCGCCGCCGGCAGCCGTGGGCCGTCGGTGGCGGCGGTCAGGAATGGTCACCGGCGGTCGCGGTCGGCGCGATCGGCGCGTGATCCGGCGCATTCGCCGCCCTCGATCCGGTAATCGGTGCAGATCCCTTCACAAGCCGGGATGTGACGCGCGACACTCGCAGGCGCATGAGCGTTGCCACCGCACCCCTGAAGTGAGGGCAAGTCATGGCTCTGCACGACGAATTGACGGCCGTTCAGCGCTGCGTGGACGATCTGGTCCGCACCGTCGGAAGGCTGGAGCAGCAGGCCGGCGACCGGATAGCCGACGTCGACGTACGCCGGGTGCGCACCGACACCGACCACCTGCGCGAGAGCGTCGCCCTGCTGCGCGCGGCGGCCCCGCCACCGGCGCCCCATGAGGAGCACCGGCCCGATCTCGTGACCATCCCCGATACGCCGTACGACAGCGCGCTGTGGGCGAACTCCGGGGATCTCGACGACGAGGGCCTCGGCGCGCGCGACCGCCACGCGCCCTGACCGCACCTCGGGGACCGCCCCTGTGGCGCGCCCCGCTGAGCCACGACCCCAGAAGAGCCCTTCCCCGCCCGAGGACGAAGGAGTGGAGCCTCGTTGGCCACCGGCACGGAACCCCAACCGAAAAGCGGACCGGCCCCCGGCGGCGTGCGTGACGGCACACGCGCCGCCATCACCGCTGCCCATCTGCGGACCGACCGCTGGTGGCTGGCCCCCGCGGCGACCGCCGCCGGGCTGCTCGCCTTCGTCGTCTACTCGACCTGGCGGGCCTTCGCGAACACGGACTACTACCAGGCGCCGTACGTCTCGCCGTTCTACTCGCCCTGCCTCGCCGAGAACTGCGAGCCGATGCGGTCGGGGCCCAACTGGGAGATCTTCGGCAGCTGGTGGGGCCTGTCCCCCGCGCTGCTCATCCTGATCTTCCCGCTCGGCTTCCGGCTGACCTGCTACTACTACCGCAAGGCGTATTACCGCGGTTTCTGGGCCTCGCCTCCCGCCTGTGCGGTGGCCGAGCCGCACAAGAAGTACTCGGGCGAGACCCGCTTCCCGCTCATCCTGCAGAACATCCACCGGTACTTCTTCTACGCCGCCGTGCCGGTCGCGTGCATCCTCACGTACGACACGGTCCTGACCTTCCGCGACGAGCACTACGAGTGGGGCCACATGGGGCTCGGCACGCTCGTGTTCCTCGTCAACATCGTGCTGATCTGGGCGTACACGCTCTCCTGCCACTCCTGTCGGCACATCGTCGGGGGCAAGCTGAAGCACTTCTCCAAGCATCCGGTGCGGTACCGCATGTGGCAGTGGGTAGGGAAACTGAATGCCCGTCACATGCTGCTTGCCTGGGCCTCGTTGGTGAGCGTGGCACTCGCCGACTTCTACGTGTACCTGATCGCGTCCGGCGCCTTCGACGATCCGAGGTTGTTCTGAATGTCTCAAGTGGAGCGACAGCAGTGGGACGTCGTCGTGGTGGGGGCGGGCGGCGCCGGACTGCGGGCCGCCATCGAGGCCCGGGAGCAGGGCGCCCGTACGGCCGTGATCTGCAAGTCCCTGTTCGGCAAGGCCCATACGGTGATGGCCGAGGGCGGCATCGCGGCCTCCATGGGCAATGTGAACTCCGGCGACAACTGGCAGGTCCACTTCCGCGACACCCTGCGCGGCGGGAAGTTCCTCAACCAGTGGCGGATGGCCGAGCTGCACGCGCGTGAAGCACCCGACCGGGTCTGGGAGTTGGAGACCTGGGGCGCCCTGTTCGACCGCACCCCGGACGGGCGGATCTCGCAGCGCAACTTCGGCGGGCACGAGTACCCGCGCCTCGCGCACGTCGGCGACCGCACCGGCCTGGAACTGATCCGCACGCTCCAGCAGAAGATCGTCTCGCTGCAGCAGGAGGACTTCAAGGAGTACGGGGACTACGAGGCCCGCCTGAAGGTCTTTCAGGAATGCACCGTCACCCGGGTGCTGAAGGAGGAGGGCGAGGGCTACGGCGAGGCCGGCCGGGTCTGCGGGACCTTCTGCTACGACCGCGAGTCGGGCCGCTTCTTCGTGCTCGAAGCGCCCAGCGTGGTCCTCGCGACCGGCGGCATCGGCAAGTCCTTCAAGGTGACGTCGAACTCCTGGGAGTACACCGGCGACGGCCACGCGCTCGCGCTGCTCGCCGGAGCACCCCTGCTGAACATGGAGTTCGTGCAGTTCCACCCGACCGGCATGGTCTGGCCGCCGTCGGTCAAGGGCATCCTCGTCACCGAGTCCGTCCGCGGCGACGGCGGGGTCCTTCGCAACTCCGAGGGCAAGCGGTTCATGTTCGACTACGTCCCCGACGTCTTCAAGGAGAAGTACGCGCAGTCGGAGGAGGAGGGCGACCGCTGGTACGACGACCCGGACCACAACCGCAGGCCCCCCGAACTGCTGCCCCGTGACGAGGTCGCGCGCGCCATCAACGCCGAGGTCAAGGCGGGCCGCGGGTCGCCCCACGGCGGCGTCTTCCTGGACGTGTCGACGCGTATGCCCGCCGAGGTCATCAAGCGCCGACTCCCCTCCATGTACCACCAGTTCAAGGAGCTCGCGGACGTCGACATCACCGCCGAGGCGATGGAGGTCGGACCCACCTGTCACTACGTGATGGGCGGCATCGCGGTCGACTCCGACACCGCGGCCGCGCGCCGCGTCGCGGGGCTCTACGCCGCGGGCGAGGTCGCGGGCGGCATGCACGGCTCCAACCGGCTCGGCGGCAACTCGCTCTCCGACCTGCTTGTGTTCGGACGGCGCGCGGGACTGCACGCGGCGCGGTACGCCGCGGGGCTCGCCGCCCGGCCGACGGTGGACGAGGTGCAGATCGACACCGCGGCCGCCGAGGCGCTGCGGCCGTTCAGCGCCGAGGGCCCCGAGGACGGGACGACGCCCGAAAATCCGTACACCCTGCATCAGGAACTGCAGCAGACCATGAACGACCTGGTCGGCATCATCCGCCGCGAGGCCGAGATGGCGCAGGCCCTGGAGAAGCTCGCCGAACTGCGGGTGCGGGCACGGCGGGCCGGGGTCGAGGGGCACCGCCAGTTCAACCCGGGCTGGCACCTCGCGCTCGACCTGCGGAACATGCTCCTGGTCAGCGAGTGCATCGCGCGGGCCGCCCTGGAACGCACGGAGAGCCGCGGCGGTCACACCCGCGAGGACCATCCCGCCATGGACCGCGAGTGGCGGCGCGCCAATCTGCTGTGCCAACTGGCCGATCCCACGGGCGGGTTGGCGGCCACGGACCCCGTGCGTGGCCAGATCGATCTCGTACGTGTGGAGACCGAGCCCATCCGCCCGGACCTGCTCGCCCTCTTCGAGAAGGAGGAGCTGGTCAAGTACCTGACTGAAGAGGAGCTGTACGAGTGAGTTCGTACGACGCGCAATTCAAGGTCTGGCGCGGGGACGTGGACGGCGGCGGCTTGGAGGACTTCAAGGTCGAGGTCAACGAGGGCGAGGTCGTCCTCGACATCATCCACCGGCTCCAGGCCACCCAGGCGCCCGACCTCGCGGTGCGCTGGAACTGCAAGGCGGGCAAGTGCGGTTCGTGCTCCGCGGAGATCAACGGGCGGCCGCGGCTGATGTGCATGACGCGGATGTCGGTCTTCGAGCGCGACGAGGTCATCACGGTGACGCCGCTGCGGGCCTTCCCCGTGGTGCGGGACCTGGTGACGGACGTCGGCTTCAACTACACCAAGGCGCGCGAGGTCCCGGCGTTCGTGCCGCCCGAGGACCTCGGGCCCGGCGAGTACCGCATGCAGCAGACGGACGTGGACCGCTCGCAGGAGTTCCGCAAGTGCATCGAGTGCTTCCTGTGCCAGGACACGTGCCATGTGGTGCGCGACCACGAGGAGAACAAGGGGGCCTTCGCCGGTCCCCGGTTCCTGATGCGGGTCGCCGAGCTGGACATGCATCCGCTGGACGCGGCGGCGGAGTCCGGCCTCGACAGGAAGCGGACCGCGCAGGACGAGCACGGGCTCGGCTACTGCAACATCACCAAGTGCTGTACGGAGGTCTGTCCGGAGGGGATCAAGATCACGGACAATGCGCTGATTCCCTTGAAGGAGAGGGCAGTTGACCGGAAGTACGATCCGCTGGTGTGGCTCGGGAACAAGATTCGGCGGCGGGGGGACTAGGGGGCTGGGGGTTATCCCCCAGCCGGTTCTTCCCTGATTTCCCCATGGTCGCGGCGGGCCGGTGACGACCAGCATGGAGGCATGACTTCCTCCACCGCTTCCTCTGCCTTAACGCGTCGTACGCTGCTGGGACTCGCCGCCGCCGGGCTCGTGGCGGGCCTGCTGCCCCTCACGACGACGGCACAGGCTCAGCCCACGGCGCGGGCACACACCACCGCCACCGGCGGCCGCACCCAACTGCCCGCGCCCACGGGCCCGTACGAGATCGGTACCGTGTCCGCGCGGCTCGTGGACCGGTCGCGGCACGACCCGTGGGTGGCGTCGCAGCCGTATCGCGAGTTGATGGTCAGCGTCTGGTATCCGGCCGCGCGGGGCGCGGGCGGACCGGGCGAGGGGCACCGCCGCGCCCGGTACATGGCGCCCGGCGCCGCCGCGCGCTGGGACGCCACCGCGCCCCACGGCATCCCGAAGGGCGCGGTCGACTTCGCGGCCACGCGGACGCATGCGCGGGAGGGGTCGCCGGCGGACACCCGGGGCGGGCGGCGGCCGGTCCTCGTGTACGCGGCGGGGTCGGGCGATCCGCGCACCTGGGGCACGGCCCTGGTCGAGGAGATGGCGAGCCGCGGCTATGTCGTGGTGACCGTCGACCACACCTACGAGAACCCCGGCGTGCAGTTCCCCGACGGCTCGGTCAAGGGTGACGGGCCGTTGCGGAAGGCGCTGGCGGAGGCGAAGAAGAACGGCACGATGGCGGAGCTGCTCAAGAAGACGCTGGACGTCCGGGTGGCCGACTCCCGGTTCGTCCTGGACCGCCTCGGTTCGCTGCCGCACGGCCTGTCGAAGGTGGTCGACCAGCGGCGCGTGGGCATGTTCGGGCAGTCCGCGGGCGGGATCGCCGCGGCCCAGACGATGTACGAGGACCGGCGGGTGAAGGCGGGCGTCGACCTGGACGGCACGCTGGAGTTCAACCCGGAACCGAACGGCACGAACCTGATGCCGGTCGCCAAGCACGGCCTCGACCGTCCCTTCCTGCTGATGGGTCGCGAGGGCAGCGACCGGGTGACGGAGCCGTCGTGGCGGTCGTTCTGGTCCCACAGCACGGGCTGGAAGCGGAACCTGACGCTACGGGGTTCACTGCACCAGACGTACACGGACCTGCCGGTGCTGCTTCCGCAGGCGGGGGTGGACGAGAAGGTGCTTGCGGAGAACATCGGCACGGTGGATCCGGGGCGGGCGGTCGCGGGGCAGCGGGCGTACGTGGGCGCGTTCTTCGACCGGTGGCTGAAGGGGGAGGACAGCGGGTTGCTGGACGTCCCGTCGCGGCGGTATCCGGAGGTGGAATTCGCGGGGTGAGGGGGCGGGCGTCTGCGCCTGGGGTTCGGTTGTGGGGCGGGGCCGCGGGGGTATGTCCGTACTCGCCATCTTTGTTGCGGGGCTTTGTTGCTGCGGCTGGGGTTGGCGTTGTGCTCGGTGCTCCGTGCGCACATACCCCCACGTCCCCTCGTGTCTCGTACGCGACTGCGGGTGGGTGGGGCGTCCTCTCGTGTCTCGTGTCTCGTGTCTCGTGTGCGGCTGCGGGTGGGCGGGGTGTCCCTCGCGTCTCGTACGCGGCTGCGGGTCGTCTCCGCCTCCCCTTGCCGCTCCCTCTGTGGGCAATCGTGCCGCTGGGGCGGCACGGGTGGGCACAGTCCGAAGCTGCCGGGCGACCGATCGACCACGCCCCGCCCCAGGTCGCGGCGCCCCCGGCAGGGTCATACGCTCCCAAATGTGACGCCGCCCCCGCACATAGCCGCGCGGGCAGCCGCGGCCGCCGTGGCCGCGCTGCTCGCCTGGTTTCCGCTGCTGTGCGCTCCGCCCGCCGCGGCCGACGACCCCGTCACGCTCTCCCGCACCGGCCAGATCACCGACAAGGTGGATGCCCTCGGGGACCGCAAGGGCGCTGCGGAGAAGGCCCTCGATCGGCTCTACGACGACCGGGGCGTGCAGCTCTTCGTCGTCTACGTACGTGACTTCTCCGGCCGCTCCGCGCAGAGCTGGGCGGACGCCACCGCCGAGCGGGGCGGCCTCGGCATCGACGACGTCCTGCTCGCCGTCGCCACCCACGACCGGCAGTTCGCCTACTCCGTGGACGACGGTTCGCGGCTGACCGACGCACAGCTCAAGGACGTGGCCACCACCGCGATCAGGCCCGCCCTGCGCGAGAACGACTGGGCGGGGGCCGCCATCGGCGCCGCGTACGGCTACCGGGCGGTCCTCGCGGGACGGCCCGTACCGACGCCTTCGGTCACCCCGGGCCCGGCCGACCCCGGCGCCGGCGACGACTCCGCGGCCGGTGACCTGGTGCTCCCGGTGGTGGCCGCGGGCGCGGCAGGGGTCGTCGCGACCGTCGCGTACAAGCGGCGCAGGAAGCGCGCCACCACCCGTACGACACCGGGTGGTGGGTGGGGGCAGACATCCCTCACTCCGCTCCCCGACCTCGACGAGCAGGCCCGCCGCCTCCTCGTGGAGACCGACGACGCCGTCCGCACCAGCACCGAGGAACTCGGCTTCGCCACCGCCCAGTTCGGGGAGGATGCCACCAGACCTTTCGGTGAGGCGCTCGCGTACGCGCAGTCGGAGCTGACGGCGGCGTTCCGGCTGCGGCAGGAGCTCGACGACGCCTTCCCCGAGGACGATCCGACCAGGCGCCGCATGCTGGACGAGATCGTCGCGCGTTGCACCGAGGCGGGCCGCAGGCTCGACGCCGAGACCGCGGGCTTCGACGAGCTGCGCGCCCTGGAGAAGAACGCCCCGCAGGCCCTGGAGCACGCGGAGACGGTGTTCCGGCAGGTCGCCGGGCGTACCGGAGCCGCCGAAGACACCCTCGCCCGCCTCCGCGCGACCTACGCGCCCACCGCGTCGGCGGCCGTGCTCGGCCATGTCGAGCAGGCCAAGGACCGGCTCGTCTTCGCCACCACGCACCTCAATCAGGCCCGGCAGTCCGTCGACACCGGCGAGAGCGGCAGGGCCGCGGTCCATCTGCGCGCCGCCGAGGGCGCCGTCGACCAGGCGGGCACGTTCGTGGACGCCGTCGACCGGCTCGCCGACGAGCTCACGCTGGCCGCCGAGAAGCTGCCCGGCGCGCTCGCCGAGTCCGAGGCCGACCTCGCCGACGCGCGCGGCCTGCTCGACGGCACGGTGGACGGCGTCTCCACGGCCGATCTGCGGGGCCGTGTCGCCCGCGCGGAGTCGGTGGTCGCGGAGGTGCGCAAGCAGACCTCCGCGGGGCCCTACGACCCCATCGACGCCCTGCGCCGCGTCGAGGAGGCCGACGCCGCGCTCGACGAGGCCCTGGCGGGCGCGCGCGAGCGCGAGGTGGGCGACCGCCGCTCCCGCGCGCTGCTCTCCCAAGCCCTGCTCACCGCGCGCAGCGCCGTCGGGGCGGCCACGGACTACGTCACCACGCACCGCGGCGCCGTCGGCAGCGAGGCAAGGACCCGCCTCGCCGAGGCGGGGCGCCACCTCGCGCAGGCGGAGGCCGCCCAGGACGGCGACGCCACCGCCGCGCTCGCCGAGGCCCAGCAGGCGGACTCCCTGGCCCGGCAGGCGCAGCAGCTCGCCGAGCGTGACGTACGCGGCTACGGCAACCCCTACGGAGGCCTGGGCGGAGGCGGCGGCCGGGGCGGCGGCATGGGCGGCGCGGTCCTCGGCGGCATCATCCTCGGCGAGCTCTTCGGAGGCGGGGGCCGCGGAGGCGGTGGCTACGGAGGGGGCGGTTTCGGCGGAGGCGGTGGCTACGGAGGGGGCGGTTTCGGCGGAGGCAGCCCCGGCAGCTTCGGCGGCGGGGAGACACGGGGGCGGCGGGGCGGGGGCGGCAGATTCTGAGCGCCCGCGCTCCCCGGCAGCGACTTTCGTACGTCCCTCACGAACCCTCGTACAAGGAGGTGGCCCTCATGACGAAGCAGACCGTCCTCGGCCGTGTCACCCAGCTGGCCAAGGCGAACATCAACGCGCTCCTCGACCAGGCCGAGGACCCGCAGAGGATGCTCGACCAGCTGATCCGCGACTACACGAACAACATCAAGGAGGCCGAGGAGGCGGTCGCGACCACCATCGGCAATCTGCGGATGCTGGAGCAGGACCACAAGGACGACCAGGACACGGCCGCCGAGTGGGGCACCAAGGCGCTCGCCGCGAGCAGGAAGGGCGACGAGCTGCGCGCCGACGGGAACGCCACGGAGGCCGACAAGTTCGACCGGCTCGCCAAGGTCGCGCTCGGACGGCAGCTGCACTCCGAGAAGGAGGCGAAGGACGCCGAGCCGACGATCGCCGCGCAGACCGAGATCGTGGACAAGCTGAGGTCCGGGCTCGACCGGATGAAGGGGAAACTGGCCGACCTGCAGTCCAGACGCGACCAGTTGGTGGCCCGCGCCAAGACCGCGCAGGCGCAGAACCAGATGATGGACGCCGCCCAGAGCATCGACGTCCTCGACCCGGCCAGCGAGCTGAGCCGCTTCGAGGAGAAGGTGCGCAGGGAGGAGGCGCGGGCGCTGGGCAAGCAGGAACTCGCCGCGTCCTCGCTCGACGCGCAGTTCGAGGAGCTGGACGCCCTGGGCGACGCGGCGGAGGTCGAGGCCCGCCTCGCCGCCCTCAAGGCGACCACCTGACCGAAGGGTTCAGAACAGGCTGAGCAGCGCCTCCGCCGCGTCCATCGGTTCGGACTCCCCGTCGGGCAGCGCGAGTTCGAACCAGACCGTCTTGCCCCGCGGTGTCCTGCGCGAGCCCCACGCGGCGCTGAGCAGGCCGACCAGCTGGAGCCCGCGCCCGCCCTCATCGGTGTCGCGCGCACGGCGGCGGCGCGGCTGGACGAAGCCGCCGTCCCACACCTCGCACACCAGCGTGCGGTCGAGCAGGAGGCGCAGTCTGATCTCGCCCTCCCCATAGCGCAGGGCGTTGGTGACGAGCTCGCTGACCAGCAGTTCCGCCGTGTCGCAGAGCCGCTCCAGGTCCCAGTCGCGCAGCTGTTCGCAGGCCAGTTCGCGGGCGCGGCCCACCGACTTGGGGTCGCGCGGCAGCGCCCAGTCGCCGACGTGCTCGGCGGGCAGTCCCTCGACGCGCGCCATCAGGAGCGCGATGTCGTCCTCTCCGTGGTGGGTGTCGAGGGTGTTCAGGACGTGGTCGCAGACGTCCTCCAGGCCGGCCGGGGCGTCGCTGAGGGCGCGTACGAAGGCGTTGAGGCCCTCGTCCAGCGGGTGGTCGCGGGATTCGACCAGGCCGTCGGTGTAGAGCGCGAGGAGGGCGCCCTCGGGCAGTTCGACCTCGACGTCCTCGAACGGCTCGCCGCCGACGCCGAGCGGCATGCCCGGGGGTACGTCGAGCATGAGCGCGGATTCGCCGGGCTCGACGAGGACGGGCGGCAGATGGCCCGCGTTGGCGAAGGTGCAGCGGCGCGTGACGGCGTCGTAGACCGCGTACACGCACGTGGCGAGGTAGACCTCGCTGAGGTCCGCGTCCGCGGCCTTGCGGGCCGCTCTGGTGGTCTGCTGGGGCCCCGCGGGGTTGCCGAGGCCGCGGGCGACCTCGTCGAGGGCGGAGAGGACCTCGGCGGGCTCCAGGTCGAGGAGCGCCAAGGTGCGCACGGCGGTGCGCAGTTCACCCATGGCGACGGCGGCGCGCAGGCCGCGGCCCATGACGTCGCCGACGACCAGGGCGGTGCGGTGGCCCGGCAGCTCGATGACGTCGAACCAGTCGCCGCCGACCTCCGTGGCGGCGTTGCCCGGCAGATAGCGGCAGGCGATGTCGAGCCCGGACGCCTCGGGGTCGCCGGGCGGCAGCAGGGACCGCTGCAGTATCAGCGCGCGCTCGTGCTCCCTGCGGTAGAGGCGGGCGTTGTCGATGCAGACGGCGGCCCGCGCCGCCAGCTCGACGGCGAGGGCACGGTCGCGCTCGCCGAAGGGTTCGCTGCCCTTCGTGCGGGAGAACTGGGCGAGGCCGACCACGGTGTCGTGGGCGACCATCGGCACGGCGAGCGTCGACTGGATGAGGCCGCCGGTGAGCCTGCTCGCGGACGCGCTGTCGGCGCCGGTGACCAGCCGGGGCCTGGCCGCGCGCAGGGCGTCGGCGCACGGCGAGGAGAACGCGAAGCGGTGCACCGCGCCGACGTCTATGGGCCCGGAGCCGTCCGGGAACGGGGCGTCGGCGACCGCGCTCGCGAAGGCCACGCGGCGCAGTTCCGCGCTGCCGTCGGCGAGGCCCGGCGGGGTCTCGTCGCCGTCGAGCAGGCCTTGGTACAGGTCGACGGAGGCGAGGTCGCAGAAGCCGGGGACGGTGACGTCGAGCAGTTCCCTGGCGGTGGTCTCCAGGTCCAGGGAGTTGCCGATGCGGGCTCCGGCCTCGTTCAGGAGCGCGAGGTTGCGCCGGGCGTGCGCGGCCTCGCGGGCGGCGGCGTGCCGCCGGGTGACGTCGGTGCCGAGGCCCGCGACGCCGATGGGGATGCCCGAACCGCTGTGCACGCGGTAGAGGTTGATCGACCAGTGCCGGCGCTCGCTGCTGCCGGGTGCGGGTCCCACTATCTGCATGTCCGTCACGGAGTCGCCGGTCCGCAGGACCCGCTTGAGTGCGGCGGACATGCGGTCGGCCTCGTGGCGCGGCAGATAGTCGTGGACGGTGCGGCCGCGGTGGTCCTCGACGCCGCCGCCGAAGACGTCGGCGAAGCGGCGGTTGGCACGCTGCACCTTCAGGTCCGTGCCGAACAGCAGGAAGCCGAAGGGAGATTGGCCGAAAATGGCCTGGGAGGCGGCGAGGTCCGTCTCGATCTGCCGGAGCGCGCGGACGTCGACGACGATGCAGACCGCGGCCCGCTCGCCGTCCTCCGTCTCGGTCGGCATCACATAGACCTCGGCGATGCCCTCGAGCCCCGCTCCGCCGCCGTCGTCCCCGTCGGGCACCCGGAAGGGGACGACGCCCGTCCACTCCCGCCCGTCGAGGATCTCGGCCATCTTGCGGTGGCCGCCGGGGCGCAGCTCGGGCGGCACGAATGCCTCGATGGGGTCCTTGCCGACGGCGTCGGGGGCGGCGACGCCGAAGAGGCGCTCGGCGCGGACGCTCCACTGGTCGACGAGGCCGTCGGCACCGATCGAGAACGAGGCGACCTTGATGTAGTCGTAGATCGAACCGGGTGGGCTGCTCTGCCAGGTCTCGTCGGCCGAGGCGTCCCCGAAACCGCCTGCCACGGCGCCCCCGGGCCCGCCGGCCGTCGCGTCGCCGGGTCCGTCCGACCCGGCGTCGCCCGAGTCGTCGGCCATCGCGTCGCCCGACGGCCCGTCGGGCTCCGTCGCCTTCGCTGGTATCTCGCTCACGCGAACCGTCCCCTCCAGCTCACCGCGTCCGGCACCGGTCACCGCATACGGCTGTCCGCAGTATCCAGCACTACGGCGCAGCACCACACGGCGTTCACGATCACAGCACGGACTCGACGCTTTTTGGCCCGTGCCGCCCTTGTGCCGGACGCCTCTCGCACACTGCCAGTCTTCTAACCCGGCAGCGCCAGCTCGAACCACACCGTCTTCCCCGTCCTGCCCGTGCGACCCGGCCGTGTCCCCCAGCGCCGGGCGGAGCGTGCGACCAGCTGAATGCCGCGGCCGCCCTCGTCGTCGGGGGCCGCGACGCGCTCCAGAGGCGGGTCGGGGAGCGGATCGGACACCTCCACAAGGAGGGTGCCCGAGGGGGTCGAGGGGCGTACGAGGCGTACGCCGATGGGCCCGGAGGCATGGCGCAGGGAGTTGGTCACCAATTCGCTCACGAGCAACACGGTGACGTCGCCGAGGGGGGCGAGGCCCCAGTCGCCGAGCTGCTTGCGGACGACGGCGCGGGCGGTGCGGACGGCGCTGGGGTCCGCGGGGAAGTCCCACTCGGCGCAGTCGCCTTCGGTGTCGATCACGCCGATCACTTCCAGACCAGAAGCGGAGCCTGCCGGGAACCCGCCGGGAACCTGTCCGGTTTCATGGGGTTAATGGGCACATACCCGATATCCCGGCGGGATTACCGCGTACTGGGGCGCACTGTGGCACGAACGGCGTAGGCGGGGTCAGTGCGTGGCGTGCGGCAGGGCGAGCGCCGCCGCGACCGCGGGCACGTCCGCGCTCACCCAGTCCACCGACCAGACCTCGTCGGGGGCGAGCCAGCGGAGCGCGTCGTGGTCCTCCAGGGGCTCGGGCTCGCCCGAGACGAGGCGGGCGGCCCAGACCCGCAGGGTGTACCCCTTGGCGAGCGGCCACTCCCCCGGGACCCGTCCGGTCAGCTCCGCCTCGACGCCCAGTTCCTCGCGGAGCTCGCGCAGCAGCGCGTCCTCGCAGCGCTCGCCGGGCTCGACCTTGCCGCCGGGCAGCTCCCAGCGGCCTGCGAGCTCCGGCGGAGCGGTGCGCCTTGCGGCGAGCAGGCGGCCGTCGTCATACAGGGCGGCGCCCACCACGATGCGTCGGTTCATGCGCCGGAGCCTAGGCGCTCCGCTGGGTTGGGCGTTTTCAGGGGCGGTTCTTTGTCTGCGGGGCGTGGGGGCTGGTCGCGCGGTTCCCCGCGCCCCTTCGGGGCACGGCCCCGCTCCCCCCGGAGTTGGTCAGCGGGCGCCGCCGCCGTTCTGGTGGAGCTTTTCGATGGAGTAGAGCCGTTTGTGGCCCCGGTCGTCCAGGCTGTCCGCGATCTTCTGGGCTTCGGCCTTGGTGGCGTACCTGCCCACGCGATAGCGGTTGCCGTTGTCGTCCTGCCGTATCACGAGCCAGGGCAACAGGACCGTCCCGTCGTTCATCGCGCCCCTCCGCTCGCCACCCCCGGCGCGCGCCACGCCTCGATCAGTAAGGAAACCGCAATCCGCATATGCCCGAGCCTACGCCCGACCTTTACTCAGCGGATACGACTTTGCACAAAGAGATACGCAGGAGGTGAGGAGGAGGTACGCAATCGGCCACTGCTCAGCCCGTACGCACCGTCGGGATCGGCATCAGCACCGGTTCACCCGTCGGCGACCTGCGGCAGACGTCCCCGCAGTCGGCGTCCAGTGAGCAGCACAGCGAGCAGATCGGGCCCGGCTGGACGGGACAGTCCGCGATGTCGGGCAGTTCGTACGCCGTCACGCAGACACCGCAGGTGTGCGTGGCCGTGATGTCGGCGACCGCCACGTGCGGGCCGTTCACCGGGTTGGGGCGCGCCAGGTAGTACCGGCCCTTGGTCGCCCAGGCGATCAACGGGCAGAGCAGCAGGGCGAGTCCGGCCGCGATGAACGTCGAGAACGCCTGCGCGTACTCCCCGAACAGGCCGAAGAAGGCGAGGATCGAGACCGTCGACGCGACCACCATCGCGCCGAACCCGGCCGGGTTCACCGCGTACAGGTACGCCCGCTTGAACTCGATGTACTTGGGGCTCCAGCCCATCCGCTTGTTGATGACCAGGTCGGCGGCGACCGCCGTGATCCAGGCGATGCCCACGTTCGAGTAGAAGCCCAGCAGCTTGTTGAGGGCCGCGAACATGTTCATCTCCATCAGCGTCAGCGCGATGGCGAGGTTGAGGAAGATGTACCAGACCCGGCCCGGGTGCCGGTGGGTGACGCGGGAGAAGAAGTTCGACCAGGACAGCGAACCGCTGTAGGCGTTGGTCACGTTGATCTTGATCTGCGAGACGATCACGAACAGGGCGGCGGCGGGCAGCGCGAAGGAGCCGAGCCACGGCCTGAGCGCCTCGATCTGCGGGGCGATCGGCTCCAGGGCGTGCGTCCTGCCGACGGCCTCCAGGGCGACGAACGCCAGGAAGGCGCCGCCCAGTTGCTTGGCCGCGCCGATGACGACCCAGCCGGGCCCCGCCGCGAGAACGGCCAGATTCCAGCGCCGCTTGTTCGACTCGGTCCGCGCGGGCATGAACCGCAGGTAATCCGCCTGTTCGCCGATCTGCGCGATGAGCGAGAGCGCGACGCCCGTGCCGAGGCCGAAGCCGATCCAGGAGAAGCCGCTGCCCGCGCCCTCCGTACCGCCGAAGGAGCCGAAGGCACCCCACGCGTCCGGCGCCTCGAAGGCGAGCACCACGAACGGCAGCACCATGCCGACCAGCCAGATCGGCTGCGTCCAGGCCTGCACCTTGGCCAGTGCGCCCATGCCGCGGAAGACGATCGGGATGACGATCAGCGTCGTCACCAAGTAGCCGATCTGGACCGGGAGTCCGACGGCCTGATGCATGGCCTGGGCCATGATCGAACCTTCGAGTGCGAAGAAGATGAAGGTGAAGGACGCGTATATGAGGGACGTGAGGGTCGACCCGAAATAGCCGAATCCCGCCCCTCGCGTCACCAGGTCCATGTCCAGGCCGTACGCGGCGCAGGCCCGCGCGATCGGTATGCCCGTCACGAAGATGATCGTGGCGGCGCACAGGATCGAGGCGAGACCGCTGGTGAAGCCGTACGTGAAGACGATGGACGCGCCGATCGCGAAGTCCGCGAGGTAGGCGATGCCACCCAGCGCGGTGGAGGCCACCATGGTCGGGGACCAGCGCCGGAAGGAGTGCGGGGCGTACCGCAGCGAGTAGTCCTCGCGGCTCTCGTCGGCCGCCATCCTGGCGTAACTGCGCCGGGGTGGCGGGTTCTCCGCGGGGGCCTCGGGGTCATGGGTGACGTCATGGGTGACCGTCGCGTCCGTCATGAAGGCTCCTGTCGTCCGGCCGGGTTGCGGGTACGGACGGGGAAGGTAGGAGCCGCGCGTGACAGGTGGTCGCGGGGCGGTGTTGCCCCGGGGTTACGGCGGTGCTTCGGGTGTTAACTCCCCATCACGAGAGGTCACTTCACGGGCAGGTGGTACGCGACGTGATAGCGGTCGGCGGGCACCACGACGTCGGCCGTCTCGACCGGACGGCCCGATGCGTAGTACGTCCGCTGGACGACCAGGACGACGTGGCCGGGGACACCGCCGAGTGCGTTGAGCTCCTCGGCGAGGCCGGGGCGTGCGCCGACCTCCTCCGCGACGTTGTCCACGATCACGTCGATGGCCGCCATGCGCTCCACCACTCCGCAGCCGCCGAGCGGGCCCTCCTCGGGGAGCATCACGGGGGTGCGCCCGGTGACGGCCAGGGGCTCCCAGGAGGTGGAGAGCATCATGACCTCGCCGGCGTCCCGGAAGACGTACTTGGTGCACATCACGCGGTCGCCCGCACGGATGGCGAGCCGCTCGGCGACCGCGGTGCTCGCCTCGATCTGCTCGCTGCGGGACTCCCAGGTGCCGCGCGTGCCGTCGGCGGCCTGCTCCTGACGGAAGGGGGTCGAGCCGCCGTTCACCGCGCGGTAGCCGGTGCGGGCGATCTTGCGCGGGACGGGGCGCTCGCGCACATAGGTGCCGGATCCGGAGCGGCCCTCGACCAGGCCCTCGGCCATCAGGACCTTGCGCGCCTCCAGGGCGACCGTGTCCGACACCCCGTACTCCTCGCGGATTCTTGCCTGCGAGGGGAGTCGGGTGTGCGGCGGCAGCGAACCGTCGACGATCTTCTTGCGGAGATCACCCGCGACCCGCAGGTACGCCGGCTGCTCACCGAAAGTCACTGGCCACTCCCATCAGGTTGACAGACAGCAACAGCCTGGCAACCGTGGGTTGTTGGGTGCAACCCAAGGCCAAGGAATCACCCGAAGTGATGATTTCTTCCGCCGCAGGTCTTTACGCAGGGCCTTTCCGCGGATATGGCGAACGGCCGAGAGGGGCGAGCGAGCGCCGTGCCGGCCGAGGAAACGTTCGGCCCCCTCGCGGGGGCCGTCCCCGGCCCGCGTCACACCGCTGCGCCCTCCCCGCCGTCGTCGTGGTCCTCTCCGTAGTCCTCGCCGTGGTCCTCGCCGTGGCCCTCTCCGAGACCCGACTCCGGGCCGTCCTCCGGGGTCGCGTCACGCGGCGAAGTCGTCGCCAGGCCGAGGGACTTGCGCGCGGCGAACTCGCTCTTGCCGTCGAGGAGGCCGAAGCCCCGCGTGTAGTGGTCGTAGAAGCGGTCGGCGTCGGGCGCCTCGGCCGCCTTCGCCCACTCCTTGCGGGCCTTGCCGATCTCGGCGACGAGCCCGTCGATGTGCCCCTGCGTCTCGGCGGACCAGTCGTGCGCGCGCAACTGCCGCACCCGCTCGGCCATGCCCTTGTCGACGCGGGCGGCCCACTTCTTGTGGCCTTCGAGGTCGTCCTCGAACCGCTCCTCCTCGGGGGCCGACGCGTGCGCCTCCTCGAAAGCCTTGTCCGCCTTCACGTACGCGAGTTGGTCGTCGTCGAGCGTCGACGCGTCGCGGCGCAGGGAGCCCTTCAGGGGCTCCTCCGGGTCGTTGGCGCCGAAGAGGCAGGTGATGTGGCGGTCGCCGCGGCGCCAGGTGTCGCGGTCCGGCACGAAGTAGTAGATGTCCGCGTCACCGGGGACGGCCCAGGTGTCCTGGATGTAGGACTCGGTGAGCGCGGCGCACTTGGTGTCGGCGAGCTCGGTGAGCTCGTCGTCACCGGGGTAGCTGGTGTGGTTCACGCGGAACGAGCCGAAGACCTCGCCGTCGTGACGCCCGGAGCACCGCACTTCCTCGACCTGGAAGCCGTACTTCATGGAGTCGATCTTCCCGTTGGGCGCGTCGAAGCAGCCTCCCTTGTCTACGGGGAAGGCGCCCGCGTTCTGCCGGGACTCGCGCGCCGCCTCCTTGAACCCGTCGACGAAGTCACGGGCACCGCCGGTGGCGACGGCGAGGACGAGCAGCAGCACGCCGACCACGGAGAGGATGCTTCCCGCGATCGCCAGGCCCTTGCCGCGCTCGCCCTTCTTCTTGATCTGCGAGAGCCCGACCAGGCCGAAGATCAGGCCGAGCCCGGGTATGCAGCAGAGGATGCCGAGCACCAGGGAGGCGATGGCGAAGCCGTTCACTGGCGGCCGGGAGAAGGGCGAGTACGGGCCGGGCCACTGCTGGTACGGGGCCTGTCCGGGGTGCGGGTACGACGGCAGCTGCCCTGGCTGTGCCTGCTGTCCCGGCTGTCCCGGCTGCCCCGGAGGGGGCTCGTGCGGGCCGGGCGACGGCGGTATGTCCACGGGTAACGTGCTCCTGGATCTCTGGGGCGGGCAGGCGGTGCGGAGAGCTTGGCGCATCGTAATCGGGGCGGGAGCGAAAAGGTAATGCAGCAGCAAAGCGCACCAACTCGGACAGTCGTCGAGGCCGTCAACGGTCTGACCTCGCGCTGGGCGGCGACCTTCTCCCCGGACCGCGGCACCGTCTTCTCCGCGCCCGGCGTCTGGCCCCTCCTCGCGTTCCTCGCGGACGGCGCGGGCGGTGCGGCGCGCACCGAGCTGGCGGATGCGGTGGGGCTGCGCGCGGACGAAGCGGCGGGCGGGGCACGGGAGTTGCTGGCCCGGGTGGCCGCCGTGCGGGGCGTGGACGCGGCGGTGGGCCTGTGGACGAGGCGCACGCTGACGCTGCGGGACGCGTGGCTCGACGGCGTGCCTGTGGACGCCCTCGGGGTGCTGACCGGCGACCTGGCGGCGGACGCGGCCGCACTCGACGCCTGGGCGTCCAAGCACACGGGCGGGCAGATCGAGCGGATGCCGGCCCACCCCGACGAGGCCACCGAGTTCGCCCTGGCGAGCGCGCTGGCTCTGCGGACGGAGTGGTTCCAGCCCTTTGACGAGGACGTGATGTGGCCCGAGACAGGTCCGTGGGAGAACGGGGACCGCCCCCTGGCCGCCTTGCGCCGCACGACGTCGCTCCTGGACCGCGTCGGCGTCGCGCGGTCCTCCGCCGGAGCCGTGACCGAACTGAAGGTGCTCGGCAACACCGGGATCGACGTCCATCTGCTGCTCGGCGAGGAGGGGATGGGTCCGGGGCAGGTCCTCGGCGCGGGCGTGGACGCTCTCGCGCGCAGGCTCCCTGTGGTGCCGGGGCCTCAACTGCCGTACGGCGACGTGGGTCCGGGCCTGACCGTCAGCAAGGTACGCGCCGTGAGCCCCCGCCCGCCGACGCTGCACGTCACCACCGTGCCGTTCACGCTGACGGCGCGGCACGACCTGATGGAACGGCACGAGCTGTTCGGCGTGACCACGGCACGGGACACGGAGCGGGGCCACTTCCCGGGGATCGCCGTCGAGCCCCTGGCGCTCCAGAAGGCCGAGCAGGCGGCGACGGCGACGTTCGGGGCGCTCGGCTTCCGGGCCGCGGCCGTCACCGTGTTCACGGGCATCGCGGGAGGCATGCCCGAGGAGCGCTACGTCACCACCGAGGTGGACGCCACGTTCGACCGCCCCTTCGGCTTCCTCGCCGTCCACCGCACCTCGCGCCTCGTCCTCGCGGCGGGCTGGGTCACGGACCCGGAGCCGCCCCGCGAGGACGAGTACGACGACGAGGACGACGAGGATCACTGAGTCACGTACTCAGGTACGCAGCTCCTCAGGTACGCAGCTCCTCAGGTCCTCAGAGGTGCAGGTCCTCAGAGGACTCAGAACTGCAGACCCCAAGAGTCGATCTTCCCGATGTCCAGCGCCGCGTTGTCGCTGACCCGCAGCTTCCACGTGCCGTTGGCCGTCTCCGAGGAGGCGTTCACCGTGTACGTGGTGTTGATGTTGTCCGAGCTGCCGCCCGTGCCATAGCCCTTGAGCGTGTACGCGGTGCCGTCGGGTGCGATCAGCTGGACCTGGAGGTCGCCGATGTACGTGTGCTGGATGACGACCGGCACGGAGAGCGACGCGGGGGCAGCGCCGTCGACGCCGGAGACGGCGATCGGCGACTCGGCCGTGGCGTTGTCGTTGATCGCGTAGTCGTCGGTGTTGCTGAACGACTTGCCGGGCGGGGTGCCGCCGCCACCGGTGACGTTCAGGAGGCGGTTGGGCGAGCCGGAGCCGGGGCTGCCGACGACCCCGGTCGAGGAGGCGCTGACCAGGGCCGCGGACACCTGCGCCGGGGTCGACGAGGGGTTCTGGCCCAGGTAGATCGCCGCCGCGCCCGCGACGTGCGGGGAGGCCATCGACGTACCGGAGATGGTGTTGGTGGCGCTGTCGCTGGAGTTCCACGTCGAGGTGATCGAGGAGCCCGGCGCGAAGATGTCGAGGATGCTGCCGTAGTTCGAGTAGCTGGCCCTGGCGTCGGTGTTGGTCGTGGCACCGACGGTGATGGCCTCCGCCACGCGCGCGGGCGACTTGGTCGAGGCGTCCGTGGACTCGTTGCCCGCCGCCACCGCGTAGGTGATGCCGGAGGCGATGGAGTTGCGGACGGCCGTGTCGAGCGCGCTGTCGGCGCCGCCGCCGAGCGACATGTTGGCGACGGCGGGCTTGACGGCGTTCTTGGTCACCCAGTCGATGCCCGCGACGACCTGCGCCGTGGTGCCCGAGCCCTGGTTGTTCAGGACGCGGACGCCGACGATCTTGGCCTTCTTGGCGACGCCGTGCAGGGTGCCCGCGACGGTGCCGGCGACGTGCGTGCCGTGGCCGTGGCCGTCCTGCGCGGTGTTGTCGTTGTCGATGGCGTCGTAGCCGTAGGAGGCGCGGCCGCCGAAGTCGCTGTGGGTGATGCGGACGCCGGTGTCGATGACGTACGCGGTGACGCCCTCACCCGCGGAGTCCGGGTAGGTGTACTTCTGGTCGAGAGGCAGGTTCTTCTGGTCGATGCGGTCCAGGCCCCAGGACGGCGGGTTGTTCTGGGTCGCGGTGGCAGTGAACGTCCGGTTCTGGACGACCGCGTCGACCGCCGGGTCGGCGGCGAACTTCTTCGCCTCGGCCTCGGAGAGCTCGACCGCGTAACCGTTGAGCGCCTTGTCGTAGGTCCGCTCGATCTTGGCGCCGTACTCCTTGGCGAGGGCCTTGCCCTCGGCGGAGCGGGCCTTGGGAGCGTCCTTGTCGAGGCTCACGATGTAGCTGTTCTTGATCGCGCCGGGGACGCCGGCGTTCTCGATCTTGCCTTCCGCCCGCTCCGGCTGGGCGTTCGCAGGGAGGGCGGAGACGACGCCGAGGGCGAGGGCCGCGACCGCTGTCGCGCTGATCCCGGCCAGTCTTCGGCGGTTGTGACGCATCACTGCCATCTGAGGGGTCCTCCTCAATAGGTGGTGCGTTGGTGGGGGAAGTGGTGCCGTGGTGCCCACACTCACGGGACATACGGCAGGGGCATGTCAAGACGACATGCCTGCCCTTGCCTCCGTCGGGACGAAAGATTGGCGGATCCATAGGAATCCCACAAGGGTCAGGACCGGACGTAACACGACCGCCACGGCCCCGCCATGACGGACCGCCACCAACCGCCACAGACCTCTCAGGTCTCGGTTTCAACAACTGCCCCAACTAGCCTGCCTCGCATGACAGATACGACCGCCACGGCCGACCTGCCCGACTGCGTCTGCCCGGCCGACGGGACGCGCGTGCCCGCGGGCTCGCCCGCCTGGTCGTGCCCGGACTGCCGCGGGCCCCTCGACCTGGACTTCTCCCCCACGCCCGCGCCCCTCAAGTCCCTTGCCGGGCGGGTCAATTCGCTGTGGCGGTACGAGGAGTGCCTGCCGCTGCCCGCCCCCGCGATCTCGCTCGGCGAGGGGCGCACGCCGCTCGTGGAGCTGGAGGGGCCGGTTTCGGCCAAGCTGGACTTCCTGATGCCGACGCTCTCCTTCAAGGACCGCGGCGCCGTCCTGCTGGCCGCGCTGGCGCAGCGCCTCGGGCCCGAGCGGGTGATCGCCGACAGCAGCGGCAACGCGGGCACGGCCGTCGCCGCGTACTGCGCGCGAGCCGGGCTCCCCTGCACCGTGTACGTCCCCGCGGGGACATCGCCGAAGAAGGTGGAGCAGATCGGCGCGCACGGTGCACGGCTCGAAGTGGTGGACGGGGACAGGGAGTCGGCGGCGCGTGCCGCCCGCTCGGCGGCCGACGCACCCGGCGCGTTCTACGCCTCGCACGTCCACAATCCCTACTTCCTGCACGGCACCAAGACGTACGTGTACGAGATCTGGGAAGACCTCGGCGGACACCTGCCCGAGGCGCTGGTCGTCCCCGTCGGCAACGGCACGCTGCTGCTCGGCGCGGCGCTCGCGGTGCGGGAACTCCTCGCGGCCGGGCTCGTCACGGAGGCGCCCGCGCTGTACGCGGTGCAGTCCGCGGCGGTCGCACCGCTCGCCGGGGCGTGGCGGGCGGGCGCCGACGACCTGGTCGGCGAGACCCCGATGGCGGCCACGTTCGCGGAGGGCATCGCGATCCCGCGGCCCGCGCGTGCGCGCCAGATCCTGGGGGCGGTGCGGGAGTTCGGGGGCACGTTCTTCACGGTGACGGAGGCTCAGATCGCCGCCGCCCAGCGGGATCTGGCGGCGCGCGGGCTCTACGTCGAGTCGACGGGCGTGGCCTGCTGGGCGGCCGTGCGGGAGGGGGCGCTCGGGGGCCGGACGGCAGTGGTGCCGCTGTGCGGGGCGGGGGCGAAGACGGGGCTCGCGAACGGGGTGGGAGGCTGACCACGCCGCCCGCATCGGTCCAACCCCCACCCCACCCGTCCGTGGGACGCCCCCGGCGCGCATGCCGTGCCGGAGGGCCTCCCCGGCGCATCGTCGGGCCGTGAAGCCACGTCTCGTCACCGCCCTGCTGACCGCAGCCGCCCTCACCTTCCCCGCCCACAACGCCCACAACGCGTACGCCGCGTACGCCTCGTACGCCGCCGAGCCCCGTCCACCCGCCGACTGCGGTCCTCCCGGTGACCGGACCTGGGCGCCCACGGCCACCACCCGCGGGCCCTCGAAGGACGCGTACAACCCCTACGTCGGCAACGGCTATCTGGGGGTGCGCGTGCCGCCCGCCGGGACCGGCCACCCCGCCCCGCACCCGGACGAGAAGACCGGCTGGCCGCTGTACACGCCGCGCTACGACGGGGCGTTCGCCGCCGGGCTGTACGCGCGAGGGCCCCGCGACACCGCCGAGCGCGAGGCCATCGCCGCCCTGCCGAACTGGACCGCACTCGACGTCACCGTCGGGGGCGAGACCTATGGACCGCACAGCTTGGTCTCCGGCTACCGGCAGATCCTGAACCTGCGCTGCGGCTTCGTGCGGACCTCGCTCACCTGGACCACCGCCGACGGGCGCCGCACCGACCTCGCCTACGACGTCCTCGCCTCCCGCGACCGGGCGCACACCGGAGCCGTACGGCTGCGCCTCACCCCGCACTGGACCGGCGAGGTCACCGTCACGGACCACATCGACGGGCGCGGCGCCCGGCGCATCGCGCAGACCGGCGGCGGGCCGCGCGGCAAGAAGACGATGGACGTGACCTTCCGCACGGACGGCACCCGCACGGACGGCGCCGTCACCTCCACCCTGAAGGCCCCTGGCGTCACCCGTCAGGCGGGCCGGGCAAGGGAGTTGGGCAATGAGCAGTCCGCCGACTTCCGGGTGCGCGACGGAGCCGCGTACGAAGTCGGCAAGTACGTCGGCGTCGACACCGCCCTCACCTCCCGCTCCCCCCGCGCCGACGCACAGCGCGCCTCCCGTCGTGCCGCGGCCCTCGGCTGGGACGCGCTGTTCGCCTCGCACGCCGCCGCCTGGCGCGGGCTCTGGGCGTCGGACATCGAGGTCCCCGGGCGGCCCGATCTGCAGCTGTGGGTGCGTTCCGCGCAGTACGGCCTGCTGTCCTCGACCCGCCCCGGCTCCCGCGACAGCCTCGCACCCGCCGGCCTGACCAGCGACAACTACGCGGGCATGGTCTTCTGGGACGCGGAGACCTGGATGTTCCCCGCGCTGCTCGCGACCCGGCCCGAGCTCGCCGAACCCGTCCTCGCGTACCGCCACTTCACGAGCGAGGCCGCCCGCGAGAACGCCTGGAAGACCGCCGTCAAGGGCCTCTTCTACCCGTGGACCAGCGCGAGCCGCGGCGCGCTGTGGACGGAGTGCCAGAGCTGGTACCCGCCGCACTGCGTCCAGCAGAACCACCTGCAGGGCGACATCGCGCTGGCCGCCCGGCAGTACTACCTCGCCACCGGCGACCGCGCCTGGCTGCGCGAGCGCGGCTGGCCCCTCCTGAAGGGCATCGCGGAGTACTGGACCTCGCGCACCACCCGTAACGAGGACGGGAGTTACTCCATCCAGAACGTCGCGGGACCCGACGAGTACAGCAACGGCGTGACCGACGGCGTCTACACCAACGCGGTCGCCGCGACCGCCCTGCGCGCGGCGGCGAGCGCGGCCCGGACGCTCGGCGAGAAGGCCCCGGCCGCCTGGGCGAGGACCGCCGACCGCATCCGCATCCCGTACGACCCGAAGCGCAAGATCTATCTGCAGTACGCCGGTTACTCCGGATCGACCATCAAGCAGGCCGACACCGTCCTGCTCACCTACCCCCTGGACTGGCCCATGCCGAAGGGCGCCGCGGCCGCCACCCTCGACTACTACAGCGCCCGCACCGACCCCGACGGGCCCGCGATGACGGACTCCGTGCACGCGATCGACGCGGCCGCGATCGGTGAGCCCGGCTGCTCGACGTACACGTATCTCCAAAGGTCCGTACGCCCGTTCATGCGCGGCCCGTTCGCGCTGTTCTCGGAGGCGCGCGGCACGAAGGCGGGCTCGGGCGACGCCCTCGCGGGTTCGCCCGCGCAGGACTTCCTCACCGGCAAGGGCGGCTTCCTCCAGGTCTTCACGCACGGCCTGACGGGCCTTCGGCTGCGCGAGGGCGACGCACTGCGGCTCGACCCGACGCTGCCGCCGCAGTTCGCGAAGGGCGTGACGCTGCACGGCATGCGCTGGCGGGGGCGCACGTACGACATCGCGATCGGGCCCGAGACGACGACCGTGCGGCTGACCTCGGGCGACGCCTTCCGCGTGACCGGCCCCGGCGGCACGGTCACCGTCCGCCGGGGCTCCCCCGCGGTCCTCGAGACCCGCCGCCCCGACCTGACGCCGACCAGGGATCTGGCGCGCTGCCGCCCGGCGACGGCGACCTCGGAGGAGCCTGGTCTTTACGCGGCCGCGGCAGTGGACGGCAACCCGGTCACGGTCTGGTCGCCGACCGCACTGAAGCCCTCCCAAGAAGCCTCCCTCACCGTCGACTTGGGGAGCGGGCGGCGGCTCGGGGCGATCACGCCGACATGGCAGGTGCGGCCCTCCGCATACCGCGTGGAGACCTCGGCGGACGGGCGCGTCTGGCACGTCGCGGACTCCTCCCCCGTGCGCTACGTACGGATCACCGTCCGGCAGGGGAAGGGCGAACATGCCCCCTCCCTCCGGGAGTTGACGGCCGAGCACTGAGCGTCGCCCTCTACAGGGGTAGCCGTGGCCGGCGCCGCCCGTGCCCGGTCGCGGCCTCGTACGCGGCGCCCACTTCGAGAACGGCACGGTCGGCGCGCGGCGGCCCGACGATCTGCAGGCCGACCGGGAGGCCCTCGGGGGTGAACCCGGCGGGCACGGAGAGCGCGGGTGCGCCGAGGACGGAGAGGAGGTAGGCGGAGCGCATCCAGTCGATGTACGTGTGCTGCGGACGCCCGTCGACGACCTCGGGGTACTCCAACTCCACGGGGAACGGCGCGACTTGACTGACCGGCGCGATCAGCACGTCGTACCGCTCGAAGAAGCGGACCGCGGCGAGGTGGATGCGGGTGCGCTCGGCGGCGGCGCGCGCGAGGTCGGCCCCGGTGAGCCCGCGCCCCTCCTCGATGTTCCGGACGATGCTGGGCCGCAGCGCCTCGCGGGACGCGTCGAGGAACGGGTCGAGGGACTGCCGGAAGGCCTGGGCGCGCAGGGTGCGGAAGACCTCGTCGGCGCCGTCCAGGTCGGGGCAGTCCTCCTCGACCCGACACCCCAACTCCTCGAAGACCTTGGGCTGTTCGGCAAGTACGGCACGCACGTCCGGGTCGACGGGGACGCGCCCGCCAAGGTCGGGCGCCCAGGCGACCCGCAGCCCGCGCGGGTCGCGCAGGTCGCGCAGGTCGCGCAGGTCGCGCGGGTCGCGCAGGTCGCGCTCCAGCGGCGCGCGGAAGGTCTCGCCGGGGGTTTCGAGCGAGAGCGGGCAGCGCGGATCGGGCCCGGCCATGACCGAGAGCAGCAGCGCGGCGTCGGCGACCGTGCGGCCCATGGGCCCCGCGACGGTCAGGCTGCCCCAGACGTCGAGGGCGGGATACGAGGGGACGCGGCCCGGGGTCGTCCGCAGCCCCACGACGTTGCAGAAGGAGGCGGGATTGCGCAGCGAGCCGCCCATGTCGCTGCCGTCGGCGAGGGGCTGGAGGCCCGCGGCGAGCGCGGCGGCCGCGCCTCCGCTGCTGCCGCCCGCGCTGCGGCCGAGGTCGTAGGGGTTGCGGGTGGCACCGAAGACGGGGTTGAAGGTGTGCGAACCGGCCGCGAATTCGGGGACGTTGGTCTTGCCGATGCGGATGGCTCCCGCCGACTCGATGCGCTGGACCAGGAGTTCGTCCTCGTCGGGAACGAAGTCGGCGAGGAGCGGTGAGCCCTGCGTGGTGCGCATGCCGCGCGTGAGGTGGGTGTCCTTGAAGGCGATGGGCAGCCCGTGCAGCGGCCCGGGTGCGGCGCCGCGCGCGAGGCGTTCGTCGGCGGCCGCGGCGGCGGCGAGCGCGCCGTCCGCGTCGAGGGTGACGACGGCGTTGACGGCCGGGCCGACCTGCCCGATCCGCTCCAGATGGGCCGTGACGACCTCGCGTGCGGAGAGTTCACGGCGGCGGACGAGGCGTGCGAGCTCGATGGCGTCCAGCAGGCAGATGTCCATGCGGGGAGTCTGCCCAGGGCGGCCGCGATCTTACGAGGCCTCGCCGGGGCGCAGGGACTGCGGGCGTCGAGGTCGTCGCGACGCAGGGACAGCGGGTTCCCCCGGCCCGACGGGGCTCCTCATGCCTCGCCTCATGCCTCGCCGTGCAGCGCCCCCAGAAGCAGATGCCCGGCCTCCGCGTCCCGCTGTGCCGTGTCGGGAGCGTTTCCCGGAACGTCGGCGCGGGGGCCCACGGGGCGCAGGGCCAAGGCCTCCGCCGTCGCACGCGCGCCGACGCGGAGGTCGTCGTACCCGGCGGGATCGGTCAGGAAGGCGAGGGCCGCGGCGGCGACCACTCCGGGGATGCGGGGGTGCCTGGACGGCATGCCCGCGAGGAGCCGGCCGGCGTGGGTCTGGTCGGGGTACTCCCGCGGGGCGCCGGGCTCGGGGCGCTGCGGGGCGAGCAGGTCCACGAGGCTCTTGCCGCCGAGGCGCCCGTATCCACCGTCGAGAAGGGCACGGGCCACGGCGTCGGCGGCGGGGGTGTCGGTGACCTCCCCCGCCAGAAGATCGACGAGCGGCTTCGGCCGGGCGGCGGCGGGCGGGTGCCCGGCCCGCTCCAGAACGGCGAGGCAGACGGCCAGGCGGATGCCGGTGGGTGGGTGATCGGGGGGCCGCGCCGCGTCCGGAGACCGTGGCCCTTCGGAGGACCATGCCCGCTCGGAGGGCCGCGCCGCCTCAGGAGACTGCGCCGCATCCGAAGACCGCGCCACATCCGAAGACCGCGCCGCCCCGGGGAACCGCGCCCCCTCGGCAGGCCGCGCCGCGTCCGGAGACCGTGCCCCCTCGGAGGGCCGCGCCGCATCCGAAGACCGCGCCACATCCGAAGACCGCGCCGCCCCGGAGAACCGCGCCCCCTCGGAGGACCCCGCCGCATCCGGAGACCGTGCCCCTTCGGAGGGCCGCGTCTCGTCCAGAAGGCGTGCCGCCTCAGAAGACCGCGCCCCCTCAGCCGACCGCACCGCCCCGGAGGGCCGCGCAGCCCCGGGTGACCCCAGCGTGCCGAGCAGTTCGGCGAGTACCCCCGGGTAGGCGACGCCGCAGGCCAGGCACGCGCATACGTCGGCGAACACCTCCCCGGCCCAGCGCTGCCAGTCGGGCAGTTCGTCGCCCGGCAGACCTGCCGCCGCCAGGCGCGCCTGGATCTCGGGGGTCAGGCCGAAGTCGTCCTCGATGTGGTGGCCCGTCTCGTGCGCGACGGTCAGCAGGCCCGGCAGGTGCGCGCCGTAGTACCAGGGGACGTCGATCACCGGGAACGGCAGGCTGCGGACCAGGCGGAGCCCCGCCGCGGTGTGGATGCCGCCGCGCGGCAGCAACTCCCGGTACTGGCCGCCGCGTCGATGGGCGCGGGGCGCCGCCGCCCTGCTGAAGGAGACCAGCGGCGGCTCCTTCGCCGCAACCGTCCCCGCGGCGAGCGCCGCGGCCAGCGGCTCGCGGTAGCAGGCCCAGGCGATCTCGTCCGCGACGGCGAGGCAGTCGCGGTACTCGGCCAGCCTGCGCAGCGCGAACTTCGAGCGGAAATAGTCCCAGACGTGGTGCAGATCAAGCACGAGCACCGGCAGACCGGCGTCCGCCCGCGCACCGCTGCCGACACCCGCCCCCGCACTCACCCCCGGCCCGGCACCCACACCAGCACCAGCACCAGCACCAGCACCAGCTCTCCCGCCCGGCTTCGCACCAGCACCGGCACTCCCATCCGGCTCCGCACCAACCTCGGCCACCGAACCATCACCCGCACCGACACCGACACCGACCCCAGCCCCCTCACCCGCACCCGCACCCACGTCACCGCCCGAGGCCACACCAATCCGTCCCCGAGCCTCCTCCAGCCCCTCCTCCAACAACCCCTCCACCGCAGCCAGTTGACTGCGATGCTTCTCCAGCTCCGGCGTCTCGCCGCACTGGGCCAGGTGGCGCCAGGAGGCCAGCTCCGCGCGCAGGCCCTCGACGAAGTGCAGCAGCAGCGCCTGCCGTTCGTGCCGCGGCCGTGCTGTCACGACGTCTGGCCCATCGGCCGACGAAGGAGCGAGGAGCCCGCCGCGTACAGCGCGGTCGCCCGGCGCGCGTCGTCGTCGTTCTCGAAGGTCGTGCCGCGGTCCGGCCCGCCCGCCGCCACGGTCGTCCTCAGCTTGCGCACGGCGTCCGCCAGCGGCCCCTGCTCGGACAGCGACTGGTAGAAGCCGATCACCTGCTCGAGGCCGCCCTCCGGGAAGAGCCCGGTGCACACCACGGCCGGGCAGTTGCCGAGCCGGAACAGCTGCGCCGCGAACAGATTGCGCAGCGTCAACTGGACATGGATGTCCACCTCGGATCCCGGGCACGGCGGATCGAGGACGATCAGCGGCCTGCGCCCCGGCTGGAACCCTGCGAGCCAGCGCGACAGCTGGACCGGGAAGAGGTCCGAGCCGCGGGCCTTGCTCGCCAGGCGCCTGGCGTGACCCACCGGCGACAGTTCGAGGTAGGGCATGCCGTCCCGCTGGCGCAGCGGGGCCGCGATGTGCAGGATGTCGGCCTCCTCCGCGGGCGACGACAGCCGCTTGGCCAAGTCGGTCTCCGGCTCCACCACCAGGAGCCTGGCGGGGAACTGGCCGAGCAGGGGCCGCCGGCCGCGCAGCCAGTACGACAGCGGCACCGAGCGCTCGTCCTGCTTCGCGCTGAGCACCAGGACCTTGCGGGTGCCCGGCTCGCTCGGCATCCGCCGCTGCAGCTCCCACCGCGTCTCCGGCTCGACCAGCGGCCACTCGGCCGTCACCGCCCCCGGCTGGAGCCGCTCCAGGGCCCTGCGGGTCTGCGGCCCGACGATGCCGTCCACGTCGAGGTCGAGCCCGTACATACGGTTCAGGCCCAGCTGCAACCAGCACACGTCCACGCGCCGCGCCCCGGTGGGCAGCGTGCGGTAGAGCAGGGGCCGGTCCTGCGCCTCCGCCCATTCGAGGGCCGACTGCAGGGTCAGCTCCCAGGGCAGCGCGTGCGCGACGGGATCCTCCGACTCCAGGCGTACGAAACGCAGTTGCCGCTGCGCCGGTGTGCTCAGGACCGTGCGAAGCGGCCACATGTCCTCGTGCCACGTGGCCAGCTTCGCGGGAAGCGGCCGCATCTCCTCGTGCCACTTGGCCGACTTCGAGGGGTGCGAGGACACCTTGTCGTCGACCGGGTCGATGTCCGGGCGGGCGCGCAGCGCGACACCCCGCTCCCCCGGCCAGTCCTGGAAGAGCCGCAGGTCGTCGGGGAAGTCGGACTCGAAGACGACCGGCCTGCGCAGACCGCGAAGGAGCTCCCCCACGCGGTCCTGCACCCCGGCCACCTGAATGCGCCGCGCACAGTCCGACAGCTGCACGGGCACGCTGCGCCGCACCCCCTCGCACTGCTCCGCGAGCGCCATGGCCCCGCGCAGCGCCGCCTCGGCGTCCGCCCGGCAGGGGTGGACCCCGGCCTGCAGCACCAACGCGGCGAGGGCGAGCTGGAGATGGGGGATGCGGGGCGTGCCACTCGGCACCCGCAGGGGCTGCTCCCACGGCACCCTGCGCAGCAGCCGGACCGCGAGGTCGTGGTGGCCGAACCGGGCGGCGATGCGGGCGCACCGCCAGACGATGAGACGGTTGTCGCCCGCGCCTTCGATGAGCGTGTCGGCGGTGCGGCTCAGGCTCTCCGCGTCGACCTCGCCCCGCACCTGCGCGATCAGGAGCCGCGCGAGACCGTCGTCGGGATCGCCTTCCTCGCCCTCCAGCTCGTAGAAGGGCCGCAGCGACGACCAGGGCACCCGGCCCTCCATCGCCGGATTGTCGATCAGGTCGCGCAGCGTGGCGAGCCTGGCCTGGACGGGCCGCACCTCCCCGAGCGCCGCGGTCAGTTGACGCAGCGGCTCCTCGGGCGACTGCCCATCGGGCAGCGACGCGATGCGGCACAGGGCGTGCAAGGGACGGACCAGGGCGGGCAGTTCGTCGTACGGGAGCGGCATGCCGTCGACCGACGCAGCCTTCCCGGTGCGCTTGGCCCACTCCAGGGACAGGAGCATCAGCCGCAGGGCGAACTCCGGTTCCTGGCCCGGGGCTTCCTTGGGTTCGAGGAAGGGGTGGGCGGCGGTGAAGTCCATGCTGCCGCGCACCAGGAAACGGGCGTACAGGTAGTGGCACTCCGGTTCGCCCGCCAGATAGCCGAGTTCGGACCAGAGCCCCGTCGCGTTGGTGAAGCAGTCGTCGGCACCCGCGATCTCGTGCAGTTCGCCGAGCGTGACGCCGCGCAGCTGGACGTTCTGGGCGAGCTGGCGGTACCGCTCGGTGTCGTGCACCTGTCCGGCCGCCGCGTCGGCGCGCTGGAGGGCGTCGAGCGCCGCGACCTCCCTGCCGAGCACCAGCTGGGCCTTGGCCTGCAGCCGTGCCTTGTCGGCCTGCTCCCTCGGCGAGTGGACCGTGGCCGTGTCGAGGACGGCGAGGGCGGCCTTCGGCCTGCGGCAGCGCAGCAGCAGCCCCGCCTGCTGGGCGACGGCCTGGAACGCGGACTCGCCGACGGCCCTGCGCAGCCCCGCCGCCTGTTCGTAGAGCTGGATGGCGCGTCCGACGTCCCCCATCAGCCGGCGCTGCGCCGCCTCGGCCGACGCGGCGTGTGCGGCGATGTCCTGGCGGCCGATGCCGCTCGCGAACACCAGCATCTGGTGGTAAGCGGTCGCGGTGTCCTGGGAGTTGAGCAACCGCAGCGCCGCGGCGCGGATGCTCAGCGCCCACAGCCGTTCGAGATCGGGCAGCCCCACCCGGTACAGCACCGTCCGCTCCAGGAGCCGGACGGCGTCGTCCGGGCTGCCGCGCAGGCCGAGGAGCGCGGCCCGCACCACTTCCTCCCGCACCGAGTGCCGCCGGTCGGCCCCGGCGCCCGCCTTCGCGTACAGCTCGTCGGCCTGGCTCAGGTGCAGGTCGACCTCGGCCCACATGTGGTCGTGCACGTCGGACGGCGCGCCCTCGGCCATACCGTCCCTGAACTGCGCGTACGCCATGTTGAGATGGGCCTCGGCCATCAGGGCGTACGTGATGATCGTGCCGCCGCAGGTGCGGCGCGGGGTGCCGCGGTCCACGTACTCGTCGCCGAGGAGCTCTTCGGCGAGGTCCCGCAGCCGGTCGGTCTCGCCGGCCATCCAGGCCCGCTCCATCGCGCCGCGCCACGCCTCGGCCGCACCCGGGTCGCGCATCTGGAAGCGGTGGTACAGCGCCTCGCGCTGATACCAGGACCAGTTGTCGGGGTCGAGCTTCGCCCGCGACTCGAACCGCTCGGCGAAGTCCTTGTGGAGCTGGGCGAAGACGGGCTTGTCGGAGATCAGGTCGCGCATGGGCCCGAGGACCATGCCGTGGAAGACCACCGATTCCTCGTCCTCGGCGACCTCGCTGATCCACGACGACCCCTTCGCGTAGTCGAGGACCTTGCGCCAGGCCTCGTCCAACTGCACTTTGTCCAGGGCCTGTTCGACGAAGGGGAAGACGTCGTCCCGGCCGCGCAGATGGTGCGCGTCGGTCAGCGGGTCGTCCGCCTCGGACTGGGCGTGCATCCGCTCGCGCAGATGGAGCTGCAGAATGTCGTGCAGGTGCTCGCGGCGCAGCCTGCGCGGGATCACCCCATAGCGCAGCACCCACCGCACGAGCGGGTCCTCGATGCGGCGGATGACGCGGTTGACGAGGTAGCGGATGAGCGGGTCGCGCAGGCTGTTCATCGCCTCCGCGGTGGCCTCGGGGTTCTGGTCGATGTTGTCGGCGAAGAGCGCGAGGTGGAACGGTATGCCCTCGCTGCGGCGGATGATGACGTCGCGCAGCTCCTGGTCCTGGATGCCGCGGATGTCCTGCAGATAGCGGTCCGCCTCCTCGGGGGTGAACCCGGGCACCGGCACGTTCTCGTACGGTCCCAGGTCGGCGAGGGTGGGTCCGTGCCGCAGACTCAGGTCGGGGCGGCCGGAGAGGATCAGCCGGATCGCGGGGCAGGCGGACACGGTCTCGCCGAGGAGCCGCAGCAGGCTGTCGGTGCGCGAGCCGCTGCGCACGACCACCTCCTCCAGCGTGTCGACCACGATGAGCACGGGCCGTTCGGTGCCGAGGCCCTTGTTGAAGCGGCTGGTGAACGCGGCGACGACCTCGCGTTCGATGCGGCTCTCGTCCTGGGTGCGGATGCCGCGGGCGGCCTCGGCGGCGGAGCGCGAGGTGGGGCGGCGCAGCAGCGAGCGGTAGGCCGCGTACTCGTCGAGGCCCGCGAACACCCGGGCGGGCAGCCGCTGTTCGAGCTGGTCGGCCATCTCGAGGAGCAGCAGCCAGGGCCAGCGGGCGGCGTTCAGCGGGTCGAGTACGTCGAAGTCGATGCGGACGCAGTTGATGTCCTGCTCCGGGGTGACAGCCCTGCGGGAGACCAGCCAGCGCAGCTGCATGGTCTTGCCGGAGCCGCCGGTGCCGTACATCTGCCAGACGCGGGGGCCCTCCGGGGACAGCAGCCGCTGGGCGCGCCGCCACAGGCCGTCCTGCTCCAGGAACTGCGCGGAGCGGGCGTAGTCGGCGGTCCAGTAGGTGCGGGCCCGCAGATAACCCGCCCTGTCCTCGGCCAGCTTGAGTATCCGCCGCTTGGCCACGGCCGCGCGGTCCGGGTCGGCGAGGGCGTCGGTGAAGTCCTGGCAGCGGGTGAAGTCCCGCCGCGCGTCGCTGGCGAAGAAGAGGGCGTCGAACAGCTCGACGGTGGCGTCGGGGTCGGCCAGCATCAGATGCCGTAACCGCTCGGCGGGCTTGCCGCGCGAGTGCCAGTGCTCGCTCAGCTTGCGCTCCAACCGCACCAGGGATTCCGGGAGTTCGGCGCTCGAACCGTCGCGCAGCCAGGACAGGAAGTACGAGGGCCGGAAGGCGTCCGGCACCCTGAAGAGCCGGCGGCCCGCGATCTCCTCGACCGCGCCGCGCTCCTTCAGGGCGGCGAGGCTCGGCGGATCCTCACCGGCGAACTCCTTGAGGACGGAGCTGTACGTCGTGTCGTCGAAGAGCCGCGCGACGGCCGCCGCCTTGAGTACGTCCGTCCAGGCGTCCGGGAGCAGGGTGCGGCGGATGTCGTCGAGGCCCTCGCCCCGGCCGAGCCGGGCGGCGAGTTCGGCGAACGGCCCTTCGCGGCGTGCGTCGGAGTCGGTCATCATCCTGCCTCCCTCATTCCGGCCATGCCGAGCAGCACGTCCAGCATCTGCTGGTAGGCGGTGACCGGGAAGGACTGCTGGCTGCTGCCCTGCAGGGCGGCGTCGAGCACCTGCTCGAACCCCTTGAACGTCCACTCCCGCGGCACCCGGCTGCTGTGCACCTGTCGCTCCCAGAACTCCCTGGCGAGCCGCTTGTAGTCGTACAGCTGGAAGTCCGTGAGGGCCACCGGGTCGCCGCGCATGAACTCCTGGAGGTGGCGGAACCCGGGCCAGCTCTGCGGCGTCACCGCGAGGACGCGCAGCGGGAACTCGTCCTTCATCTCCTGCACGGGGCCGAGCAGCAGCGGCAGCAGCACGGCCCGGAAGTCGGACTCGATGATCCCCTGCGCGTGGTCGATCGCGAGGAGGTGCGGGCGCCTGCGGGACTGCGCGCGCGAGCGCAGCGTGCTCAGGAAGGCCTGGAATATCTCCCGCTTGCGGGCCTCGGCGTGCCGGTCGCTCTCCACCACGAAGGGGTCCCCGCGGTCCTCGGAGGAGGCGGGGAGCCGCTGCGCCCAGTCCCTGCCGCCCCGTAGCGCACGGTTGAGGACCTGGTTGAACCTGGCGAACTCCGCCGGGAGCATCGGGTCGGGCTGACGCGGGTCCGTGCAGGCCCTGCGCAGGGCCCGCAGGACGGCCAGCCAGTCCAGGGTGACGGGGTCGTCGCCGTTGCCCCGGCCCGCGTAGGCGGACAGGTCGGCGTACGTGACGTCCTCGCCGCGCAGCATGCAGGTGAGCAGGCACCACTTGGCCAGCCAGGTCTTGCCGGACTCGCGCTGCGCGGAGGTGATGGCGAGGAGGCGCTGCGGCGGGTTCGCCCCGCACTGCTCCCACCAGCCGGTGCGGCGCTCCTTGGCCCGGCCGAGGAACATCGCCAGGTCGGCGAAGGGCCAGCTGCCGTTGAGCCGGGTCAGCTCGGGCTCCGCGTGGCCGAAGTCCATCCGTACGACCTCGCCCGGGTCGTGCACGCCGCACTGCAGCACGGGCAGCGCCCAGGACGGGCCGTCCGGCTCCGTCTTGTGCAGGTGGTTGCGGACCTCGGTGAGCGCGGCGTCGATGGACCGGGCGCGGGCGAGGTCCTGGTAGAGCGCGTGGGAGAACTGGGCTGCCGCGGGCGATTCGATGTCGGCCTGCATGGCCACCACCGCGGCCGAGCCCCGGTCCAGGCAGGTGTCGACCAGCGCCGTCAGCTCCGCCGCGGGTGCGTGCGCCTGGCGGCAGGCGTTGAGCACGACGAGCCGCGGCGTCCACTTGTCGTAGAGGTGGTGCATCTCGTCGGGGCCGAGCGTCCACGGCTCCTGCGCCGTCTTCCACTGGGGGTCGTCGGCCGCGGCCACGGGCTGCTGGGCGTTGAAGTGGAGCCCGCCCATGTCGCCGGGGACGGCGCGCATGCCGTGGCCGATGAAGTGCAGGACGTGCGGGCGCACATGGGCGAGTTCGGCGGCGAGTTCCGTGAGGCTCGGGCCGTCGATGACCTCGGTGTGGATTCGGCCCGGGAGGCCGGTGAGCGCCGCGCCGATCATGGCGAGCTCGCAGTCGGCGAGGAGGTTCGGATCGCGCGGGTTGCACACCACGAGGAGGGCGCGCAGGGGACCCATGCGGCTGGTCTCCTCCTCCTTGCCGGGAGAGCCCACATGCCGCCCTCTGCGCAGCAGCACCCGGCTGTTGCGCCACAGCGCCCGCTGCCGGTCCCGCATCAACTCCCAGGGCAGCGCCGCGAGCGGCAGGCAGTCGATGTCCAGCCTGACGCGGAGCGGCGCCCCTTCGGACGCCTCGTTCTGCAGCTCCTGCCACAGCCCGTCGGGCGCCCCGCCGAGCAGCCCTTCGTGCAGGCGCAGCCCCGCTTTGATCCGCGCCTGCTGGGATACGCCGGGCTCCAGCGCCCCCGTGAACTCCTCGGCCTTGCGGCCGCTGGCATCGTGCATGATCTCGACCAGCTCGTCGCCCAACGGCCACTCGGTCTCGCCGGTGTCCCTGTGCAGTCGAACGTGGTCCTTGTGGATGCTGAGGACGACGTCGGTCATGGTTCCCCCCGAGGGATCGCGCCGTGCTGTACCGCCTGGGGCGGCTAGTCACCGCCCAGGGGCCGGTCGTCGTCCGGCCCCACTCGTTCGACCACCGACCAGACCTGGTCCCTGGCCTGTTCCAGGAGCAGCTCGGGCACGGGGTCGGCGGAGAGGCCCCGGCCGGGCTGTGTGGTGCCGTACTCCGCGACGACCTCGTCGCGCCACCAGGACGTACGGATCCGCACGCCCCGGTAGCAGGGTGTGAGGTCCGTGCCCGTCCAGCGCAGGCCGACGCTGCTCGCGGTGTGGAAGGCGACCCGGCCCGCGAGATCCACGAGGTTCAGCGGTCCTGGCCCTGCCTCCCCCTGGATCTTCAACTCCGCGCTGGCGCCCGACTTTTCGGCGGTCAGGACGGTGCCGGCCCGCGCGGAGATCACTTCGGTGACGGCGAACAGCGCCGAGTCCCACTCGCCCAGCCAGCAGCGCCGGATCAATTCCTGCGCCAGCTGGGCGACGTCCTCGACGCCGTTCTGCCTCATGCCGGTGTAGACGACCAACGCGCTGTGTCCGGCGCGGAATTCGACCAGGGCCCCCGCGTCGGCCGCGGCGAGGGAGGCGAATCCCTGGGCGGCGGCGCCCGCGGCCTTGAACCGGACGTCGACGGTGCCTTCCGCGTCGTACGCGATGTCGCCGGGTGCGCCGGTGGGTCCCGACTTGGCCTCGATGCCCCGGCCCGCGAGCGTGCCCGCGGGGACCGAACCGCCGTCGTGCAGCGCGCGCACGTCTCCGACGTGCACCTTCTGTGTCAGCGGCCAGGCGCACCACCAGCCGCCGTACACATCAGCGAGCGCCTTTCGATACGCCTTGTACGCGCCTTTGGCCATGGCCGCTCCCCCCTGAGAATGCGGCTCTTTCTGGGAGATTAGCAGCGGGTCGCCCCACCGGACCCCGGAATGAAAGCGGCCTTGCACGCGGCAGCGGAATATGCGGTGCGGGTACTACCGGAGTGTCCCCGTAAGGGGAGCGCGGAAGCTCGGGCAGGGGGCGCGAAAACGGCCCGTCCCGCTCCGAAGAGCGGGACGGGCCGTCGCTGAGCTTAGCTGAGCTGCGGAGGCAGACGTTGAACCGGAACTCCGCCACAAGGCTCTGACCTGCAGGAATGTCAGGTCATCCCAGTACAGATGCGCGACAAAGTACGAGGAGGCCCGATGCCGAGAACGCTGCTCAACGGACGCGGTGTCGGTGTACGCAGGTCGAAGCTCTGGCCTGAATTTCAGCTGCAGCATGCACGTCCCTGACTCAGTCGGCGGTGCCAGGTTCCACGACCCACTCGGCTCGCAGCCCACTCACCGAGGCGATCATGTCGAAGTCGCCGTCGTAGTGCAGGACCATGGCCCGGTGCCGCTCGGCGGTTGCCGCGATGAGGACGTCGGCCAGTGACAGCGCCCGGCGAAAGCCAGCGTTCAGGGCCAGGCTCTGGATCTCCAGCGCCCGCTCGAACTCCTCGTCGTTGCAGGGCAGACAGTCGAAACCGCGGAGCAGAGTGCGCAGTCGCAGCGCCTCGGGCTTGCCGCGCGCGGAGTAAAGAACCTCGTACTCGGTCGGGGCACATACCGCGAGGAGCCCGTCGCGATCCAGCGCATCCAGCCGCGCCCGCACCTCCGGCTTTCCCCGTCGAGCCAGCGCGGACTTGTCGATGAGGTGCCGATCAGATGGATCTCCTCGACCAGGACCTGCGCCAACTTGAGTGGGTACCCCTGGAGTTCCGCTACCGCTTCCGCTGCAACGACTCCGACTGCACCAGTCACGACATGGCCCTCAGGGATTGGGAGGCCGGCGAGTCCTACCGCAAATACCTGCGCCAGTACGGACAACAGGGTGTGGAGGAAAAGCTGCGGGAGCGCTGGTTCACCCGGATGTTCGCACCGGACCACGTCGTCCACTGCTTCGTCGGCAACCTAGCCAAACGACCCAGGACGTTCATGCTGCTTGGCCTCTTCTATCCACGGCGCGGCGTCGTCGAGAACTACCAGGAAGAGCTGTTCTCGCTGTAAACGCGCCATGCACCACGTCTCATCCGATCGAAGGCTCTCTCAGGTCGTCCGGAATTCCCATGGAAGCGGCGGGCATTGTCTCCGGGGGCAGCACAGTTAGGAACTGCAGGGGGACCACATGCACCAGGCCCTCAATGAGCGGCAGCAGGCCGTGCTCGACTGGGTGGGCCAGGGGTGTCCCGACAGAGTCTGGCCGGACAGCACGTACAAGACCAGCGGACAGGCCCTGCAGAACCGGGGGCTCATCAAAATCACCAAACGCCGCGGGCATTGGAGCGCCCGCCTCACCGAGAAGGGGCGGCAGCACCTCATCGAGCGCGGCATCCACCCTGTGGAGCAGAGCACCCCACCGCCGGAACGGCCCGTTCGAAAACCGGCACCACCACGCCCCAGAGCCGCGCCGAAGGCCCTGGCGAACTACGCGGACCAGCTACTCGCAGAACTGGCCGCTGCGAATGACGGCTGTCTCATCAAGCCCATCGAATCCGGCCCGCACGCGGTGAATTGGGCGTCACGAGTCAACGCCGCCCGCAAGTCCGGCAAGATCCCCCACACGCAGGAACTCCACGGGTACCGCACCCACCGCGGTTACGAGATCAAGCTGGTCGACATCCCTGCCTGGCGCCTCGCGGAACTCACCCCGCTCCATGTGCCAGCCAGACTCACCAAACCCCATGCCGTCGTGGCCGCCCTCCAAAAGCAGCCGCAGCCCATGGGCTTGACCAAACCCCTCCAGGGCCGAGCCCTGCGCATCATCCACACCCTCATCACCGCCGCCGAAGCACAAGGCCACAAGGCAGCGCTCGGAACCACACAAGGCGCGCCGCCGCCCCATCGGCGGCGCAAGGCACCACCGCACTTCTCCATCACTGCCCAAGGCGAAAGTGTCGGCTTCCTCGTCCTTCAAGAACAGGACCGCAGCGAACACGTCCCCACGGACAAAGAACTCGCCGACGCCAAGAAGCACTCATGGATGCGCATCCCCCGCTTCGACTACACCCCCTCCAGCCGGCTGCGTTTCATACTTCGCGGCGGCAGCCCGCACCGTGCAAGCGAATGGGCGGATCTCCCCGACCGGCCTCTGGAAGAACAACTCGCCGAGATCGTGCAGGAGGTCGGCCTCCGTGGCGAAGCCGCGGAGCGCAAACGCCTCGCGGACCAGAAAGCCAGAGAGGTAGAGCGAAAGCGCTGGGAAGCCGCCATGCAGGAAGCCCACGCCGCCTACGCCCACGCCTACCGCGTCAAACACCTGGGAGAACAGGCAGACACCTGGCACCAGGCCAGCCGACTGACCGAATACATCGCAGCAGTACGCAACCACGTCACATCACTGCCACCCGGGCAGGAGCGAACCGAGATCGAGGCGTGGCTGGCGTTCGCGGACGCGCACCACCAAATCCTCGCCGAATCGGTCTCAGCGCCGAAACTGCCCACGCCACCAAAGCCCAGCGGCGACGACCTCAAGCCTTTCCTCGGCCACTGGAGCCCCTACGGACCCCGCTCCTACTGAGCCGGACCAGGGGAAATCACACCGCCACAAGCCGGACCCGCTCGCCGCACAGCTTGGTCATGTCGTCAATATCGGAAGTCAGCATGACCACGGGGCGGTGCTGTCGCAGCGCGGCCTCGGCGACGGCCGCGTCGATCGCGTACTTGTGCCCGTGCAGCCCGGCATTCATCAGCAACTGCGAGGCCGCCCTCGCCTCCTCGTCGCCGATCGGAACGACCCGCAGCCCGGAAAGCACCCAGTTCAAGCGGGACTTGTTCGTACGAGCGTGGACGGCTTCGACAATGGTGAGCGCACTGATCACGACCTCCATGCCGCGCGAGCGCGCCTCAGCGATCAGAGCCACCACCTGCTCGTCGTCAGCGAGCAGCTTCGAGAGTCCCTCGCTGTCGAGGACCAACGTTCCCTCGTGGCTCAGCCTGCGGCGGGCCACTCGGCCTCCTCGGCGAACACCTCGTCGAAGACCTGCCGCGCCCGCTGACGAGCCGGCTCGGAGACCGGCCCCTTGCGGCTCTCGTAGTCCGCCAGGTACTCGTCCAGGACCTGCCCGCGCAGCTCACGCTCGACCGCCTCGGCGATGAACGCGGAGAACTCCCTCTTGCCCACCCGCGCCCGGATCGCCTCCGCAGTCCCCTCCGGCAGCGACAGGCTCACCCGCGTCGCCGGGCCTTCCCCGATGCTGTACGTCGTCTCAGCCATGCCCCCGATTGTGTCAAACGAGTAGGAAAAGTGCCACGTCCGCACTGCCTTCGCACTCGGCCAGCACCCCGCTCGCGCAAACCCCAGCACGGGCATCTCCATCCCGTCCCAGCACGATCCCAGCACGGTACAGATGACCAGGGATGACGACAGGTGACGAGGGGTCAGCTATCCCAGCGCCATCCCAGCGCGGGAAAAAACCAAGGGCCCGACCCCGAAGAGTCGGACCCTCTCTGACCTGCACGTTTGCGAGGTCAGCGACGTGACGATACGTCAGCCGCTACACGTTGAAGCGGAACTCCACCACGTCCCCGTCCTGCATCACATACTCCTTGCCCTCCATGCGCGCCTTGCCCGCCGCGCGGGCCTCGGCGACCGAACCCGTCTCGACCAGGTCCGCGAAGGAGATGATCTCGGCCTTGATGAAGCCCTTCTGGAAGTCGGTGTGGATGACACCGGCCGCCTCGGGGGCCGTCGCGCCCTGCTTGATCGTCCAGGCGCGGGACTCCTTGGGGCCTGCCGTGAGGTAGGTCTGGAGGCCGAGCGTGCGGAAGCCGACGTGGGCGAGGGTGGCGAGGCCGGGCTCCTCCTGGCCGACGGACTGGAGGAGCTCCAAGGCCTCCTCGTCGTCCAGTTCCGCGAGGTCCGCCTCCAGCTTGGCGTTGAGGAAGATCGCCTCGGCGGGCGCGACCAGGGCGCGCTGCTCGGCCTTGAAGGCGTCGTCCGTCAGCTCGTCCTCGTCGACGTTGAAGACGTAGAGGAAGGGCTTCGTCGTGAGCAGGTGGAGGTCGTGCAGGAGCTCCGAGCGCTCCGAGCCCTGGACGATGCCCTGGGAGAAGAGCGTGTCGCCCTTCTCCAGGATCGCCTTCGCCTCCTCGACCGCCTTCACCTTCGGGGCGATGTCCTTCTTGATGCGCGACTCCTTCTGGAGGCGCGGCAGGACCTTCTCGATGGTCTGGAGGTCGGCGAGGATCAGCTCGGTGTTGATCGTCTCGATGTCGTCCTTGGGCGAGACCTTGCCGTCGACGTGGACGACGTTCTCGTCCTTGAAGGCGCGGATGACCTGGCAGATCGCGTCCGACTCACGGATGTTCGCGAGGAACTTGTTGCCCAGACCCTCGCCCTCGCTCGCGCCGCGCACGATGCCCGCGATGTCGACGAAGTCGACGGTGGCGGGAAGGATCTTCTGCGAGGAGAAGATCTCGGCCAGTTTCGTCAGGCGGGGGTCGGGGACGCCGACCACGCCGACGTTCGGCTCGATCGTGGCGAACGGGTAGTTGGCCGCCAGCACGTCGTTCTTGGTCAGGGCGTTGAACAGGGTCGACTTGCCGACATTGGGCAGACCGACGATTCCGATCGTGAGCGACACGTTGCGACTTCCCGTACGTGAGGGCTGGGTGGGACGGCCCCTTCGTACCTGGGCCGATCCACCAGTCTACGGCGTGCCGTCACCAGCGCTTCCGGTCGGCCGCCCGCCCCGGGCTCCGGGGGCCCGCTCCCCGTCGAACGCTTGGCCAAGGTCATCCAAAAGGCGTGTCCCATGCCTGATTCCGCGCCGGGGCCGACCTAGGTTGGTCCAGTGGAGCAACACAGGACGCGTCCCCCTCAGTCCGCCCCCAAGGCCACTCCCAAGGCCCGGCAGCGGCGTACCGCGCCGTTGCCCGAGCAGGGCAGACCTGCCGGGTCCGGCACGGTGTACCGGGCCTCGGCACGTCCCCGCCGCCCCGCGCCCCCGTTCGTCCGGGCGCTGCGCCGCACCCCGCTGTACCGCACGCTGCGGCGCATGCCGAACCCGCGGCTCACCGGACTCGGCAGCGGGCTGTTCTGCGCTGCCGTGATGTTCGTGCTCGCCTGTCTGATCCGGCTGCTCGTGGGTGAGTCGCCCGTCGCGTACGGCGTGCTCTTCCTGCCCGTGGCCGCGCTCACGGCGCTGTGGGTGCGCCCTGCCGACCTGGTCACGGCGCCCGTGGGTGTGCCGATCGCCTTCGCCGCCGGGATCCTGCCGATCTCCGGGGGCTCCGGCGGCTTCGGCGGCCACTTCATGGGGCTCGTGACGTCGCTCGCGCTGCACGCCGGATGGCTGTACGGCGGGACGCTCGTCGCCGGGCTCATCGTGACCGTGCGCAAGATCCGCCTGATGGCGCAGCGGCGGCAGGCCCGCCCGGAGAAGGGGCAGAAGGGACCGAAGGGGCAGACTGCGGGGCCCGCCCGGGGGAAGCGGCTGCCCGCCTCCTGACGGTCCACGGCGGACTCCGCCAGGCGCTACGCCTCGTCCGCCGCCGCCATCGCCGCCCCCACGATGCCCGCGTTGTTCTGCAGCCGCGCCGGGACGATCTCCGCCGAGACGCCCTCGATCAGCGGCAGGAACTTGTGGGCCTTGCGGCTCACCCCGCCGCCGATGATGAACAGCTCCGGCGAGAAGAGCATCTCCACGTGCGCGAGGTACCGCTGGACGCGGCGTGCCCACTGCTCCCAGCTCAGGTCCTCGTCCTCGCGGGCCTTGGACGAAGCCTTCTTCTCCGCGTCGTGGCCGCGCAGCTCGAGGTGGCCGAGCTCGGTGTTGGGGACCAGGCGGCCGCCGGTGAAGACCGCGCTGCCGATGCCCGTGCCGAGGGTGAGCAGGATGACCGTGCCCGTGCGGCCGGCGCCCGCGCCGAAGTGCATCTCGGCGACGCCCGCCGCGTCCGCGTCGTTCAGGACGGTGACGGGGACACCGCCGAGGCGGTCCGAGACCAGCTTCCTGATGTCCGTGCCGATCCAGCTCTTGTCGACGTTGGCGGCAGTGCGCGCCGTACCGCCGGTGATCACGCCGGGGAAGGTGGCGCCGACAGGGCCCGTCCAGCCGAAGTGCTCGACGACCTCGCACACGCCCTCGACCACCCCTTCCGGGGTGGCCGGCTGCGGGGTCAGGACCTTGTGCCGCTCCTGTGCCAGGTCACCGCGCTCCAGGTCGACCGGAGCGCCCTTGATACCGGATCCGCCGATGTCCACACCGAAGATCTGCATGGCGCCCACGTTACGGCTCGGTCAGCGCTGTGACAGCTCGGCCGCCTCGGCACGCAGGTCCCTGCGGAGCTCCTTGGGCAGCGAGAAGGTGATCGACTCCTCGGCGGTCTTGACGGTCTCCACGTCGCCGTAGCCACGCTCGGCGAGCCACTCGATGACGCCGTCCACCAGGACGTCGGGCACGGAGGCGCCGGAGGTCAGGCCGACCGTGGTCACGCCCTCCAGCCAGGCCTCGTCGATCTCCCCGGCGTTGTCGACCAGGTGCGAGGCGGCGGCGCCCGCGTCCAGGGCGACCTCGACCATGCGGATCGAGTTCGAGGAGTTCTTGGAGCCGACGACGATGACCAGCTCGGCGTCCTCGGCGAGCTTCTTCACCGCGGTCTGGCGGTTCTGCGTGGCGTAGCAGATGTCGTCGCTGGGCGGCGAGAGGAGGTTCGGGTACTTGTTCTTCAGGGCGCCGACGGTCTCCATGGTCTCGTCCACGGAGAGCGTGGTCTGGGAGAGCCAGACGACCTTGTCGGGGTCGCGGACCTCGACGTTCGCGACGTCGTCCGGGCCGTCGACCAGCGTGATGTGGTCGGGCGCCTCACCGGACGTACCGATGACTTCCTCGTGGCCCTCGTGCCCGATCAGGAGGATGTCGTAGTCCTCCTTGGCGAACCGGACCGCTTCCTTGTGGACCTTCGTGACCAGCGGGCAGGTCGCGTCGATGGTCGCGAGCCCCCGCTCGGCGGCCTCGGCGTGGACGGTCGGGGCGACGCCGTGCGCGGAGAACATGACGATGGAGCCCTCGGGCACCTCCGCCGTCTCGTCGACGAAGATGGCGCCCTTCTTCTCCAGGGTCTGCACCACGTACTTGTTGTGGACGATCTCGTGGCGGACATAGATCGGGGCCCCGTACTGCTCCAGGGCCTTCTCGACGGCGATCACGGCACGGTCCACGCCGGCGCAGTAGCCACGGGGAGCGGCGAGCAGGACACGGCGGGTGCCAGGCGTAGCAGTCATGCACACCATCGTAAGGCCGCGTCCAGCGCGTCAAAGATCGCCGGGTTGGGGAGACTGGAGGCCTGCGTTGATCTACGGAGGCACGATGTCCGGTCAGTCCGCCAGTACGGGAGCACCTGCCGCGGGGGGCGAACCCGCCGATCCCGCCGAGGGCGACGGGCTGCGGCGCAGTCTCGGCTTCCGGGACCTCGTGGTCTACGGACTGCTCTTCATCGCCCCCATGGCGCCGGTCGGCGTCTTCGGGACGCTCGACGCGAAGTCGCACGGTGCCGTCGCCCTCGTCTATCTGATCGCCACGATCGCGATGGCGTTCACCGCATTCAGTTACGCGCAGATGGTGAGGGTGGTCCCCCAGGCGGGGTCCGTGTTCGCGTACGCGCGCGTGGGGCTCGGCAAGGGCCCCGGGTTCATCGCCGGATGGATGGCGATGCTCGACTACCTGCTCATCCCGGCGGTCGCCTATCTCTTCTCCGGGATCGCGATGAACTCGCTGGTCCCCTCGGTGTCCCGGTGGGTGTGGACGGCGCTCGCGGTGATCGTCACGACCGCGCTGAACCTGTGGGGCGTGCGGGCGGCGGCGCGGGTCGGCTTCGCGGTGCTCGCGATGGAGGTCGTGGTCCTGCTCGTGTTCGTCGTGGCCGCCCTGGTCGTGCTGATCCAGGACGGGGCACAGCGGGACTGGCTGTCGCCGCTGACCGGTGACGGCTCGCAGGGGGCGTTCGCGCTGTCGGCGGTGGTGGGCGCGGTGTCGATCGCCGTCCTGTCGTACCTGGGCTTCGACGCCATCGCGTCCTTCGCCGAGGAGGTGACGGGGGGCTCGGCGAAGGTCGCGCGGGCGGTCCTTGTCTGTCTGGCGCTCGCGGGCTTCCTGTTCATCCTCCAGACGTATCTGGTGGCGCTCCTCGAACCGCTGTCGTCGGCCGAGCTCGCGGCGGATCCGGCCAAGCAGGGGACGGCTTTCTACGACACTTCGGAGGCGGCGGCCGGGGAGTGGCTGTCCAAGGTGGTGGCCGCCAGCAAGGCGATCGGCGCGGCCTTCGCGGCGCTGGCCGGGCAGGCGGCGGCGGGACGGCTGCTGTTCGCGATGGCGCGGGACCGGCGGCTGCCGAAGGCCCTGTCCAGGACGGACTCCGGTACGCCGCGGATCGCGCTGCTGTGCGCGGCCGTGGTCACGATGGTCGCCGCGGTGTGGGCGGCCCGGCGTGACGACGGGATGGACCACCTGGTGTCGGTGGTCGACATCGGGGCGCTCACCGCGTTCCTGCTGCTGCACGCGAGCGTGGTGGGCTGGTTCGTGGTGCGCCACCGCGACGACGCGTTCAGCTGGTGGCGGCACCTGCTGATCCCGGTGCTCGGCGCGGCGATCGTGGTGGCGGTGATCTGGGAGGCATCGGGCTCGGCGCAGGTGGTCGGCGCGGTGTGGCTGGCCGTGGGCCTCGTGGTCCTGTTCGTGCAGCAGCGGGGGCGCGCGGGCGCCTAGGGCAGTGGTGTCACAGCCGCCGACTACGCTCGACGCATGGCTCTCAACACGTCCGCGGACGCCCCTCTCCCCGTGGGTGAGGTGTCGCGGCTCATCGGCGGGTGGATCGACCGGCTCGGTGCCATCTGGGTCGAGGGGCAGATCACTCAGCTGTCCCGCAGGCCCGGCGCCGGCGTGGTCTTCATGACGCTGCGCGACCCGTCGCACGACGTCTCGGTGAGCGTCACGTGCTACCGCCAGGTGTTCGACGCCGTGGCGGACGTCGTCTCCGAGGGCGCCCGCGTCGTGGTCCGCGCGAAGCCCGAGTGGTACGAGCGGCGGGGGCAGCTGTCCCTGCGGGCCGCCGAGATAAAGCCGGTCGGCGTCGGTGAGCTCCTCGCACGCATCGAGCAGCTGAAGAAGAGCCTCGCCGCGGAGGGCCTCTTCGCCCCCGAGCGCAAGAAGGCGCTGCCCTTCCTGCCGCAGCTGATCGGCCTCGTCACGGGCCGCGCGTCGGCCGCCGAGCGCGACGTCCTGGAGAACGCGCGCCACCGCTGGCCCGCCGTCCGCTTCGAGGTGCGCAACGTCCCCGTCCAGGGGGTGCACGCGGTGCCGCAGGTCGTCCAGGCCGTGAAGGACCTCGACGCGCTCGACGACGTCGACGTGATCATCGTGGCGCGGGGCGGCGGCAGCGTGGAGGACCTGCTGCCGTTCTCGGACGAGCAGCTGGTGCGCGCGGTGGCCTCCTGCCGTACGCCGGTGGTCTCCGCGATCGGCCACGAGCCGGACAACCCCCTCCTGGACCACGTGGCGGACCTGCGCGCCTCCACCCCGACCGACGCCGCCAAGAAGGTCGTGCCGGACGTCGGCGAGGAGTACGAGCGCGTGCAGTGGCTGCGGGACCGCGCCCGGCGCAGCATGGACGCCTTCCTGGACCGCGAGGCCCGCGGCCTGGCGCACGCCCTGGCCCGCCCCTCCATGGAGCATCCGCACCGCATGGTCGAGGAGCGCGAGGAGCAGGTCGCGGCGCTGGTCGACCGCAGCCGCCGCACCCTCGGGCACCTACTGGACCGGGCGGGCTCGGAGCTGTCGCACACGCACGCGCGCGTGGTGGCCCTCTCCCCCGCCGCGACCCTCCAGAGGGGGTACGCGGTGCTGCAGAAGTCGGACGGCTCCGTGGTCCGCGACCCCGAAGAGGTGGGCGCCGACGAGGAGTTGAGGGCCCGCGTCGCCGAGGGCGAATTCACCGTACGAACCACACAGACCGCACAAATCGACAACTAGGGTGGGGCTCATGACCAGCAAGACGGACGAGGCCACGGGCCCGGCGGACCCCCTCGGCTACGAGCAGGCGCGGGACGAGCTGATCGAGGTCGTGCGCCGCCTGGAGACCGGCGGGACGACCCTGGAGGAGTCGCTCGCCCTGTGGGAGCGCGGCGAGGAGCTGGCGAAGATCTGCCGCCGCTGGCTGGACGGCGCTCGGGCCAGGCTCGACGCGGCCCTCGCGGGCCCCGGGACGGCGGACGACGAGGACGACGAGGGCTCCGCCGCCGACTCCTGAGACGGCACCGCCCCGACCTGCGGGTTGTGAAGCGGATCACCCGGCACCGACTTTGGTTGAAAGTTGAACAGTGGCGGCGTACTGTCGTAGACGCAAGCCCGGAAACGGGCATGGCAGACACCCCCGTACGTCATCGAGAAGGTTGATCCATGTCTCTCGCCCTTGACCCCGCCGCCCAGGACCTGCTCTTCCGCGAGGCCCGCACCGCGAACACCTTCACCGACGAGCCGGTCACCGAGGAGCAGGTCCAGGCGATCTACGACCTGGTCAAGTACGGCCCGACCGCGTTCAACCAGTCGCCGCTGCGCGTCACCCTGGTCCGCTCCCCCGAGGCCCGCGAGCGCCTGGTCAAGCACATGGCCGAGGGCAACCAGCCGAAGACCGCGAGCGCCCCGCTCGTCGCGATCCTCTCCGCGGACAACGAGTTCCACGAGGAGCTGCCGGCCCTCTTCCCGCACTTCCCGCAGGCCAAGGACGTCTTCTTCGCCGAGCGCCCGGCCCGTGAGCAGGCCGCGTCCCTGAACGCCGGCCTCCAGGCCGCGTACTTCATCATCGGCGTGCGCGCCGCCGGCCTGGCCGCGGGCCCGATGACCGGCTACGACGCCGCGGGCATCCAGAAGGAGTTCCTGGACGACGACCACACCCCGCTGATGGTCGTCAACATCGGCAAGCCGGGCGAGGACGCCTGGTTCCCGCGCTCCCCGCGCCTGTCGTACGACGACGTCGTCACCACGGTCTGAGCGACCCCGCACGCAACGCGAAGGGCCCCCGGCACACCGCCGGGGGCCCTTCGCGCGTTCAGGTCCCGTGTGGTCAGGACGTCTTCAGCGACTCCACCATCTTCGTCAGCTGCCCGAAGGACGCGGTGCCGAGGACGACCGTCGTCGCGCCCTTGTCGGTGCGCACCAGGGCGTCGTACGTCTCGCCCTTGTACCGCTGCCACTCCTGGCCGCCGATCTTGTCGGTGACCTTGGTCCGCGCGGCGTCCTGGGTGACGTCCTCGATGAACTTGACCGGCTTCTCCGTGGACTGCTTGATCGCCACGTACTCGCCGTCCGGATCGAGGAAGCCCAGGTGCCAGCTGTCGTGCTCCTCGCCCTTGAACCGCACCGACGTCGCCTTCCAGTCCTTGGAGAGGCCCTCGGGCGCCGCCACCGGATAGGCCGCGGCCCGCCGCGCCGTCAGGAGCTCGACGCGGTAGTCCTTCCGCTCGACCGGGGTTTCGGACTCGTCATGCGGGATGAAGATGTAGATCACGCCCGCGACGAGAGCGATCACCACCAACGACCACAGCATGTTCTTGACGGTCTGGTTGCCTTGTCTTCCTGCCACACCCTCATGGTCTCAGGCGCCGATCGCGCACCTTCCCCCGGTATCTCCCTCGGCACCCGGTCCGCTCATGCGTGGGGCCCCCTGCTCATTTTGTCGACCTGCGGATAGAGTCATTCACAATCCCTCATCCGGCCGTCGTCGTATCAAGCAGAAAGGTGCGCTCCGATGACCGAGCATCATCTTCCGTCCGAGCTCGAGGTCTCCCCCGAGGCTCCCGACCGCAACCTGGCCCTGGAGCTGGTCCGGGTCACCGAGGCGGCCGCGATGGCCGCGGGCCGTTGGGTGGGCCGGGGTGACAAGAACGGCGCGGACGGCGCCGCG